>JBBSGI010000013.1:0-53499 GCA_038254365.1 Propionibacteriales bacterium | reverse complement strand
CCCGCGGGGGGGGCACTCTGCACCCGCCTCCCTCCAAAGGGGCGCGCCCGGGGGGGGGGGGCGGGGCCGCGGCCCCCCCCCCCCCGCCGGTATCTCTCTGTGTCTTGTCAACGAAGTTGACAAGACTGGCATAGATTTCTGCTACTCTCGGGAGGGCCGTGACGGAAGGAGCCAGCATTGCGGGCGCGGGCGGATGATCGCAGCCAGGGTTTGTTCGCGATCTCCGTCGCCGCTGAGCTCACCGGGCTGCACCCTCAGACCATCCGGATCTACGAGCGCGAGGGGCTGGTGCGGCCGAGCCGCAGCGAGGGTGGGACGCGGCGCTACAGCCGGGACGACATCGACCGGTTGAGCCAGGTCGGCGCGCTGATGGCCACGGGCCTCAACCTTGAGGGCGTACGCCAGGTGCTAGAGCTCCAGCTCGAGAACCGGCAGCTACGCAACCAGATGAACGACGCCCGGTCGGACTAGGTACGCCTGACGGCCAGTCATCCGCCACACTGCGCCAGCGCCTTGTCCGGCCGGAGCAGCCCCAGCCTCTGCTTGAGCGCAAGGACCCGGTAGACGGACATGTCGAGCCGTCCGCCGACGATGTCGCCGCGCTGCACCGCTGCGACGATCGCGTGGATCGCGACGGTCGGCTGCGGTGGCATCAGCAGCAGGTCCGACCCCGCCTTGATCGTCTCGACAGCGATCTCACCGGGAGTTCCCCAGGACGTGATCCCCCCCATGTTGAGGGCATCGGTGACCACGACCCCGGTAAAGCCGAGCCGGCCGCGGAGCAGCCCGAAGTTGAGCCGCCGCGAGATCGTCGCCGGGCGGCCGGTGGGGTCCATCGCGGGAAAGGCCAGATGTCCGACCAGGATCATGTCGACACCGTGCGCGACCGCCGCGCGGAACGGGGGCAGGTCCGTGGCGGCCCACTTTGCCACGGACTCATGGATCACGGCCGTGTGCAGATGGCTGTCGGTGGAGGTCGACCCGTGGCCGGGGAAGTGCTTGACCGTGGTCGCCACCCCGCCGGCGTGGTACCCGCAGACCTGGGCCGTGGTGAGTCTGGACACCACGCCTGGCGTGGACCCGAACGAGCGGCTGCCGATCACGCCGCCCGCGCCGGCGGTGTTGACGTCTGCGACCGGCGCCAGGTCTGTCTCAACGCCAAGGCTGGCCATCAGCCGACCGGTGCGTACGGCGGTGGCGTGCGCCCAACCGCCGTCACCGTGGAAGTCGGCTCCGCCCGGCGTACCCTCGGTGCCCGGGATCCGGGTGACGATGCCACCCTCCTGGTCGGTCATCAGCAGGAGCGGTAGCGCCCGGCCGATAGCCGCGCGCTGGATCGCGCTGGACAAGGACCTGGTCTGAGCCTGCGACGTGAGGTTGTCGGAGAAGTAGATCAGCCCGCCGGGATGCACCGTCTGAATCAGCTTGGCGGGAGCCTGCGTACCGGAGAACGACGGCACGACCAGCTGGCGCACCTTGTCGATCAGCGACATGTTGTGGATCCGCACCCACAGCGGGTCCGGAGTCTGCGGCGCGGTCGCCTCCCCGCCGTCGGGACGGACGCTGGCAACAGCCCCGTCCAGCGTGCCCGCACCCACGCCCAACCCCAGCACGAGAACGAAGGCCGCGGCCGACGCGGCCGCCCGGGAGCCCATCCGCGCGGCAGTCATCCGGCCTCGGGTTGCGACCGGTAGGCCGGGGCCACGCCGTTGATCGCGTCGCCCATCCGGTGGATGCGCAGAGCGTTCGTCGACCCCGGGATGCCCGGAGGGCTCCCGGCGACGATCACGACCACGTCACCCTCGACACATCGGCCGATGTCCAGCAGTGCTCGATCCACCTGCATCACCATCTCATCAGTGTGCTGCACGCTCTCGACCAGGAACGTCTCCACCCCCCAGGTGAGCGCCAGCTGGGACCTGACCGCCGGTTCCGGCGTGAAGGCGAGCACCGACACGACCGAGCGGTAACGCGACAACCGGCGCACCGTGTCACCGGACTGGCTGAAGGCCACCAGGAACTTTGCGCCGATCCGCTCGGCGACATCCGCCGCCGCCTTGGCAATCACCCCACCGCGACTCACCGGGCGCCAGCTGATGGCGGTCATGCGGGCGAGCCCGTGGTCCTCGGTCGACTCGATGATCCTGGCCATCGTCCGCACCGACTCGACCGGGTACGCGCCGACGCTCGTCTCGCCCGAGAGCATCACGGCGTCGGCGCCGTCGAGCACCGCGTTGGCGACGTCGGACGCCTCGGCGCGGGTAGGTCTCGGGGCCGAGATCATGGACTCGAGCATCTGGGTGGCCACCACCACCGGTTTGGCGTTGCGCCGGGCTGCCTCGGTCAGCTGCTTCTGCAGAACGGGAACGTCTTCGAGCGGCATCTCGACACCGAGGTCACCGCGGGCCACCATGATGGCGTCGAACGCCTCGACGATCTCGTCGATGTGCTCGATGGCTTGCGGCTTCTCGATCTTCGCGATCACCGGGACACGCTCGTTCTCCTCGTCCATCACGGCCCGCACCGCCTGCACGTCGGCGGCGGAGCGGACGAACGACAGCGCGACCAGGTCCGCCCGGAGGTGGAGCGCCCACCGTAGGTCCTGGATGTCCTTCTCGCTCATCGCCGGGACGCTCACCGTCACGCCGGGGAGGTTGATCCCCTTGTTGTTGCTCAACACGCCGCCTACGACGACCCGGGTCACCACATCGGTGCTGGTCACGTCGACCGCGGACAGGGCGACCCGGCCGTCGTCGATCAGGATCGTGTCGCCGACGCGCACATCGGCGCACAGTCCGTCGTACGTCGTCCCGCAGATCTGCCGGCTTCCCTCGACGTCGCGCGTCGTGATGGTGAACTCGTCACCGAGGGCAACGGACACCGCGCCGTCGGCGAACCGGGCGAGCCGGATCTTGGGCCCCTGCAGGTCCACCAGGACGCCGACCGCATGCCCGGACTCGTCGGAGGCGGTGCGGATCATCTGGTAGATGGCCTCATGGTCGGCGTAGCTGCCGTGGCTCAGGTTCAGCCGCGCCACGTTCATCCCGACGTCGACCAGCTCACGGATCTTCTCGGGGGTCGATGTGGCCGGGCCCAGGGTGCACACGATCTTTGCTCTCCGCACGGGTCGAACCCTACCGTCGGTAGCTGAGTCGATCCTGTGAGCTCACGGCCGTCAGCCAGGCGGCGCCACCATGTGGACGCCTCAGCCCACGGCGGACCCGACGGCACTGCCGATCAGGTACGTCAGTCCCGCCGCCGCGCCGCCCAGGACCAGCTGTCGCAGCCCGCCGTACCACCAGCTGCGCACGGTCACCCGGGACACCAAGGCGCCGCAGGCGAAGAGCGCGAGCAGGCTGATCACCATCGCCGGAAGCAGCGAGCCGGCGCCGAGCAGGAAGGGCAGGAGCGGCAGCGCGGCCCCGATCGCGAACGACACGAACGACGACCCGGCCGCGAGCAACGGGCTCGGCAGGTTCCCCGGGTCGGCGCCGAACTCCTCCCGAGCGTGCACAGCGACAGCCGTCTCCGGGTCCAGGTGCACCTGGGTGGCGATCGCTTCGGCGAGCTCGCGGTCGATGCCCCGCTCGACGTACATCTGGGCGAGCTCGGCCTGCTCGGCCTTCGGATGCAGCTCGATCTCCCGACGCTCGATCTCGATCTCGGCCTCGGTGTACTCGGACTGGCTGGCCACCGACGTGTACTCGCCGGCAGCCATCGAGAAGGCCCCGGCGGCCAGTCCGGCGAGTCCGGCGAGGACGACCTCGTGACTACGGTCACCGTGGGTGCCGCCGACGATGCCGGCGATCAGCGCGAAGTTCGAGACCAGCCCGTCCATCGCCCCGAAGACCGCCGGCCGCAGCCAGCCGCCCATCACGTCGCCGTGCTCGTGCCCGATCTCCTCGGTGGGCTGGTTTTTCGTCGTCTCGTCCGTCACTTCCCGGCACCTTCCGCCCGGTCTGCGGGCTCGTCGACCCCGGTCGTCGTCGCCGCTGGGACCTCGTCCGGCGCTCCCACGACCCGCCGCCCCGGGTGTCGCTTCGCCGAGACGAGGAAGAACGCCAGCGCGAGGAGGAAGACCACCGCCGAGGTGAAGACGTTGATCCGCACCCCCAGGAAGTGATTCGCGGTGTCCACCCGCAGATACTCGATCCAGCCACGCCCGACGGTGTACGCCATCACGTAGAGCGCGAAGGCACGGCCGAAGCCGAGCCTAAAACGTCGCTCCGCCCAGATCACCAGACCGGCCACCCCGAGGTCCCAGATCGACTCGTAGAGGAACGTCGGCTGGTAGGTGGCGTACTGCTGCATCCCGGCCTCCCGGTGCGCCGGGTCGATCTCGACCGCCCAAGGCAGCGTGCTGGGCCGGCCGTACAGCTCCTGGTTGAAGTAGTTGCCCCACCGGCCGATGGCCTGCGCGATGACGATGCCCGGAGCCACCGCGTCGGCCATCGCCAGGAACGAGATCCCCTTACGGCGGCAGGCGATGTACCCACCGAGGCAGCCGAGGGCGATGGCGCCCCAGATCCCCAGCCCCCCCTGCCAGACGTAGAATGCGGCCCAGGGGTTCTTGCCGGCGGAGAAGTAGAGCTCGGGGTCGGTGACCACGTGGTAGAGCCGGGCCCCGACCAGGCCGAACGGGACCGCCCAGACGGCGAGGTCGCCGACGGTACCGGCCGTGCCGCCCCGGCTGACCCAACGCCGCTCGCCCAGCCAGATCGCGACGACGACCCCGAGCAGGATGGCGAGCGCGTAGGCCCGGACCGGCAGCGGTCCGAGGTCCCACACGCCGTGCTCGGGGCTGGGGAAGGAAGCGAGGGTCATCGCCGTCACGCTACCGCGCGAGCTCCTCGATATCGGAGACCATGTCCGACACCGGGGTGCCCTCGGTCCAGATCACCGGGGCCAGGTTGTCCCTGAACGCGATGACCTCGGCGCCGTGACCGACGTCGTACCCTCCGCTCGGCAGCCGCTTGACGCCCTTGATCGGTACTCCCATGTCGCTCGCCGCCGCCCTGATCGAGGCCAGCTTTCCGGTAAGACCCACGAACGAAGGGTTGTACCGGGACAGGTACCCCCGCAGGACGTCCCCGGTGTCGCGGGCGGGGTCGGTCGTGATGAAGAGCACCTGGGTGTTGGCCCGGACCGGACCGGGGAGCTGCGCGTAGGCGGACGCGAGCTCGCTGAGCACGAGCGGGCAGACGTCGGGGCAATTGGAGTAGCCGTAGAACACCAGGGTCACCGGGTAGGCGGTGTCGGTGACCAGGTTGAACGGCGCTCCGTTGTCAGCGGTCAGGGTGATGTCGGGCATCCGGTACGGCTCCGCCAGCTCGGCACCGCGGAACACGGAGTCGCGGTGGATCCCGGAGATCAGCGCGCCGCCGGGGTTGGCGGGCACGCCCGTCTCCGCCCCACCGCCCGAGCAGGCGGCCAGCGCGCCGACGAGACCGGCGACGGCGGCTCCCAGCACTGTCCGCGTCACCACGCCAGGCACAACTCGCCGGCCGACGTCAAAGTTCCCCGCGGACACCGCGAGCCAGCTCACCGGCCAGCTCCGCGACCGTCTTGAGGGCCGCCCCCTCGGAGTCGGCCTGCTGGACCCTCGCCACGATTGCGCTGCCGACGATGACAGCGTCCGCGTACGACGCCACCTCGGCGGCCTGACTCCCGGTCGAGACGCCGAGGCCGACCCCGACCGGGAGGTCGGTCACGTCGCGGACCCGCGACACCAGCGTCGCGCCGGCGTTGCTGGTGACCTCACGCGCTCCGGTCACCCCCATGACCGCGGTGGCATACACGAAGCCACGACAGGCCGCCGCCGTGGCGCGCAGCCGCTCGGTGCTGGACGAGGGTGCGACCAGGAATACCTTGTCGAGGCCATGCCGGTCGGCGGCGGCCGTCCACTCCCGTGCCTCGTCTGGGATCAGGTCGGGAGTGATCAGCCCGGTGCCACCGGCTGCGGCCAGGGCGTCGGCGAACCGCTCGACGCCGTACCGCTCGACCGGGTTCCAGTAGGTCATGACCAGGGTGGGGGCCAGCCCGGCGACCCTGGCCACGACGTCGAGGACGTCGCTCGTTCGGGTGCCGGCCGCGAGCGCGACCTCCGCCGCTGCTTGGATCGTCGGACCGTCCATCACGGGATCGGAGTACGGCAGCCCGATCTCGACGACGTCGACCCCGGAGTCGACGAGGACCCGGACGACCTCGACGGAGCCGGCTACCGTGGGGAACCCGGCCGGCAGGTAGCCGACCAGGGCCGCCCGACCCTCGGCGCGGGCCGCCCGGATCGTCGCCTCGACCGAGGTCACCGCCGTTCCTCCTCGCGAAGCAGCCGGAACCACTCCGCCGCCGTGTCCATGTCCTTGTCACCACGCCCGGACAGGCACACCACCAGGACGGCCTCCGGACCGAGCTCGCGAGCCACCTGCCGGGCACCGGCCAGGGCGTGTGCGCTCTCGATCGCCGGGATGATCCCTTCGGTCTTGGTCAGCAGCGCCATGGCGTCCATCGCCTCGGCGTCCGTGACCGGCCGGTACGACGCCCGTCCGGTCTCGTGCAGGTAGGCGTGCTCCGGACCCACCCCTGGGTAGTCGAGTCCGGCCGAGATCGAGTGGGACTCGACCGTCTGACCGTCCTCGTCCTGCAGCAGGTAGGAACGGGTGCCGTGCAGGACGCCGATTTGGCCGGCGGTGATCGTGGCGGCGTGACGTCCGGTGTCGAAACCGTCGCCTCCCGCCTCGAAGCCGTAGAGCCGGACGTCGTCGTCGACGAATGCGGTGAACAGCCCGATCGCGTTGGATCCGCCGCCCACACACGCGAGGGCGGCGTCGGGAGGTCGGCCGAGGAGCCGCAGGCACTGGGCCCGCGCCTCGTCGCCGATCCCCCGGGTGAAGTCGCGGACCAGCGAAGGGAATGGGTGTGGCCCGGCGGCGGTACCCAGCAGGTAGTGGGTGGAGTCGACGTTGGCCACCCAGTCGCGGAGAGCCTCGTTGATGGCGTCCTTGAGGGTTCGGCTGCCGGTCGAGACCGGCACCACGGTGGCGCCGAGCATCCGCATCCGGGCCACATTGAGGGCCTGGCGGACGGTGTCGACCTCACCCATGTAGACGACGCACTCCAGGCCGAAGTAGGCGCACGCGGTCGCGGTAGCCACCCCGTGCTGACCGGCTCCGGTCTCCGCGATCACCCGGCGCTTGCCCATCCGGGTCGTGAGCAGCGCCTGACCGAGCACGTTGCGGATCTTGTGGGCCCCCGTGTGGTTGAGGTCCTCACGTTTGAGCAGGACACGCGCGCCGACGACCTCGGAGAAGCGCTCGGCGTCGTAGAGCAGGCTGGGCAGGCCCGCATACTCGCGCAGCAGCCGGTCGAACCCGGCGCCGAAGGACGTGTCGGCCACCGCGTGCTGCCAGGCGGCGGCGAGCTCGTCCAGGGGCGCGACCAGTGCCTCGGGCATGAACCGTCCCCCGAAGCGTCCGAAGTGGCCGGTGGCGTCCGGCCGTGCGTCGGTGGTCAATGCCGCTGCCTGAGCGCCGGGTGGGCGCCCGCGGCGACCATGTCGGACACCGCCGTGCGGGGGTCCTTGCCGGTCACCAGCGTCTCCCCGACGAGCACCACGTCGGCGCCGTTTCGCGCGTACTCCAGGACGTCGTGCGGGCCGCGGACGCCCGACTCGGCGACGCGGACGATGCCGTCGGGAATCTCGGGAGCCAACCGGGCGAAGGTGTCCCGGTCGACCTCTAGCGTGGTGAGGTCGCGGGCATTGACCCCGATCAGCTCGGCCCCGGCACCGACCGCCCGGGTCAGCTGCTCGGCGTCGTGCACCTCGACCAGCGGGGTCAGGCCTATCGAGCGAGCCCGGTCGACCAGCCCAACCAGCTCGTTGTCGGTGAGCGCCGCCACGACCAGTAGGGCGACGTCGGCCCCGGCGGCCCGGGTCTCCCACAGCTGGTAGGAGCTGATGATGAAATCCTTGCGGAGCACCGGCACCGAGACGGCGTTCCGGACAGCGCGCAGGTCGGCCAGACTGCCGCCGAACCTTCGCCGCTCGGTCAGCACGCTGATCGTCGCCGCGCCACCGGCCTCGTAGTCCGCGGCCAGCGCGGCCGGGTCGCTGATCTCGGCGAGCATCCCCCGGCTCGGGCTCGACCGCTTGACCTCCGCGATCACCGAGATGCCGTCGGCCCGGAACCGCGGCATGGGATCCAGCGCGGGATCTTGCCGACGGGCGAGCTGCTTGAGCTCGTCAAGCCCAACTGCGGCCTGACGCTCGGCAAGGTCTACGCGGACTCCCGCGAGGAGCTCGTCCAGGACCGTCATGGTCAGCCGTCACCCATCCCCATCGCCTGCATGACCTTACCCACGAGGGCTGCGACCACAAGCATCCCCACCCCGATCCAGAACACGAGGTAGCTCCCGACCACGAGGCCAACGGCGCCGACGAGGAAGGCGACCAGCGCGACGCAGACGGCGGTCCACGCGGCAGGGGTGTTTCCGTGATGCGCCTCGCCCATGGTCGCCTGCTCCTCTCGTGGGCTCCCATTGTGACCCGGCCGGGTCAGGGCTCTTGCGTCGGGTCGCGTCCGGAGTCGATGGCCTGCCACACATCGTTCTCGGTGAGCTGGTCGGCAGGCACGGGGTCGACGCGGCCTGCGGCGCGGGGTGCATCGTAGCGCGAGCCCATCACGGCCCACTGGCCGCCGAACCGCACCGTCGCCGCGCCGGCCAGTGCCGCGGCAGCGGCGGCAGCGAGCACCAGCCAACGCCACGGCTCGGTCGTGGTCTGGTAGTCACCGCCGGGCCAACCCTTCGACGACAGGCCCGACCTCAAGACCTCGCCCGAGCCGCTGGGGGCGACGACCGACACGAGGACCACCACGGAGGCGACCAGGATCGCGGCGCCGAGGACCCGCCGCACCATGCCGCGGGTGGCGACCACGGCGCCGAGGGCAGCCAGGACGGCGACGCCCAGGGCACCCGCGACCGGTGCCAGGTCGGCCCCGGAGGCCGATGCGTGGATGGTCGGCAAACCGCGGAGCGTGCTGGTCGCCGTGATCCACGGCCTAGCGACGCCCACCGTCACCCCGAGGGCACCGAGCAGTCCCAAGACCAGGACCGCGCCGTACAGACGCCGGCCGAGGTCGTCGATGGGGGGGTCAGTCGGTCCAGTCTGGCCACCACGATGCCCTCGGCCTCCACGGGACATGGCCCGACGATTACATCAATTGCTCAGGAGTGCAAGAAGGCCTCCGGCACGGTCACCGGGGGTCTCAGATCGCCAGGTCGAGCAGGTGAGCCGCGGCCGGCGTCGTCGGCCCACCGTCCACGGTCGTGAAGCTGGTCGTGGTCCCATCGCGGTACACGATCGAGACTCGGTAGACGTAACGGTCGCAGCACGAGTTGCCGGGGTCGGGCTGGGCAAGCTTCAACGTCGGGTTGGCGGCCGCCGCGAGCACGGCGGCCACGTCTGCCCGGGTGAAGCCGTCCGGCGGCGGCTGATCCATCGCGAACACGAACCGGTGCCTGACCACTCCGAGCCCACCGGACTGCACCACGGTGACCTGTCGCGCGGCGGCGAAGTCGTGCGGCGAGGTGGCCGACCCCACCGAGTGCTCCCGCGTGGTGTCCGGCGGGTGGGTCGAGGGGTCGGTAGAGCCACAGGCCGCGAGGGTTGCCAGCAGAGTAAAGGCGGCGAGCGCGATGCCGTGCTTCGTGTTCGTGCAGGGCATCGTGGTCATGTCGGTTGGACGTATGAAACCCCCGACGGGCTCCCAGACGGCGGGACCGCGGTCCGGCGGCGGTGTTAGGTTCGCCAGGTGAGCGACCCGCTGCCGCTGTTCCCGCTGAACACCGTGCTCTTCCCGGGCGTGGTCATGCCGCTGCACATCTTCGAGGACCGCTACCGGTCGCTGGTGAGAGACCTGATCACCCTTCCCCCGACCCGCGACCGCGAGTTCGGCGTGGTGGCGATCAAGCTCGGCTACGAGGTCGGTGAGCGTGGCGTGCACACGATCCAGCGGGTGGGCTGTGCAGCCCTGGTGACCCAGGTGACCGCGAACGACGACGGCACCTACGAGATCATCGTGGTCGGACGCCGCAGGTTCCACGTGGAGGATCTCGACCCGAGCCACGACTACCTCCAAGCCGACGTGGAGTGGCTCATCGAGCGAGGAGGAGGTACCCCGGCCGACCTCGCGGCGGACTCGGCGACCGCGTGGCTGCTGTTCGAAACCTACCGCCAGGTCATGGTCGACCTCCGAGGCGACGACGTGCTGGATGGGGCGACCCCCCGCGACCCGGTCGACCTCTCCTACACCCTCGCGGCCGCGATGGTGCTGACGCTCTCCGACCGGCAGCGCCTCCTCGAGTGCGCCGACGTCGCCAGCCGGCTGCGACTGGGTACGTCGCTCCTGCGCGCCGAGCTACGCGCGATCCGCGCGATCGCGTCCCTTCCCGCGACGTCGATCGCGCGCACCCAGTGGTGCCCGAACTGACGCCACCGGGCAGGGTCATTCGTCCACGGACAGCCTCATGGTCAGGTGCTGGTAGTCCCCCTCGACGTTCGTCGTGATGCCGAACGCCTTCAGCGGCCGGACGTTGTCGATCGCCTGCTGGGGCGCGCCGTCGTCGACCATGGCCTGCAGGACCTGGTCCTTGATCGCCTCGAAGTTGAAGAAGATCACCAGCTCCTGAGCGGCCCCGTCTTCGACAACCGAGGTGAACGCGTCGGAGTCACCGAGGGTTCCGTCGAGCTGGCCGAGCTGGTCCGCGTACGCCTCGTTGCTCGCAACCGCGATCCCGTCGTCGAAGTCCTTCTTGACCAACGGGACGTCCGTGCCGGTCGCAGCCCCGATCAGAGTGCTGACCTTGGTGTACAGCGCGTCGAGCTTGGCGGGGTCGTTGGTAAACCTGGCGCCGAAGTCGAGCCTCGAGATGTCACCGGCGCTCAGCCCGTCCGCGGTCAGCCCCCGGGCGTCCAGCGCGAACATCAGGTTGTGGCCGAACAGAGTCTCCAGGTCAGCAGGCACGGACAGTCCGGTCTGCGTCTCGAACTGGGCGATCTGGTCGTCGACGGACGGGTCGCCGTTGCGCAGCTGGTCCAGGCCCTTCTGCCACGCCGCGGCGACGCGTTGGCCGCCGCCGGACTCAGACAGCGCAAACACCGTGGAGTCGGGCAGGTCCACGACCGGATTGGCGTCATGGTCTATCGGGGCGGTGTCGCCGAAGACCGTCGACGCCACCTCGATGTGGTCGCTGGCGAACCGGAACGTCGCAGCAACCCGCCCGACGGTCGACGTCAGCCCGTCGAGAGGCGCGGTCGCGGGCAACAGGTCAGCGTAGCTGTTGACGGCGCCGGCCACATCAACCCACATGGTCGCGACACCGAGACCGCCCAGCGAGTCCATGTCGGCCTTGAAGGCGGGTTCGTCCGCGAGCGCGTGGTCCGCGGCGGACCGGGCGTAGGCGTCTGCCTGGGCCTGGGTCTCCGCGATCAGCAGGTAGCCGTTGTTGTACGAGATTCCGATGGCGTTCCCCGTCGGAGAGGCGGAGGTGGCAGCGTCACACGCGTTGAGAGCCGCGATGCCGTCCCTCGCGGCGGACTCGTCGCTCACCTGGACGGCGAACACCACCGGTACGCCGGACTGCCCGGTCGAGGGCATCACGGCCAGGCCGAACCGGTCACCGAGCCATGGCTGCACGTCGTCGGCGTAGCTCACGCCGGGGCAGTCGAGCTTGTCGATCGCCTTGCCCACGAGCGAGTCGGCGACATCGGCTTGCGCGTCGGGCAGCCCCGCGTTCTCCCGGAACGCCGGGAAGTGGTTGAAGAACCGCAGCGCGTCGACCTTCTGCGAGGCCATCGGGTCGAGGTCGACACCGGCGTAGAAGATCGCGTTCGCCGGAAGCGCCTCAGACGCCTGCGGCCCGGAGCGGAACAGATGGAACGGGTCCAACGTGAAGAACGCAAACGCGCCACCCCCGACGAAGAGGGTGAGCACAACGGTGAGCACCAGGACCTTCAGGCCTCTGGTGGCGGTCGTTCCGCCCTCGGACGGTGGCTGCGGGGCGCTCAGCAGTTGGTCTGTGGGCGGAGGTGGGGGTGTGGAGTCGGCCATGAGTGTCCCCGATTCGTCGAAACTAGGAAGGTGAGTAGAGGGTAGGCGATGGCGGGGTCGTCTGGGGCGGACTTTCGATGTGACTCCAACCGGAGATCGCGGCAAGCACCCCTGCCATCCCACCGATCGGCCACCCGAGGTAGGCCACCCAGGTATCCAGTCCCACGCCAACCTGGATGGGCGTGCCGACTCTGGCCTGCGCTGCCTCGGCCCTGGCGTCGGGACCGAGCACGTGGACGCCAAGATAGCGGCTCCCGACCGCACCCACCACACAGAGCATGAGCACGCCGAGCACCGCTGGCCAGCCGTAGCGGCGGCCGAGCCAGCCGACGGCCAGCCCCGCGACGACCCCGAACGCGGCACCGACCACCAGGAACCACAGCGTCACCCCGGACTGCTGGTTCAAGGCCTGCTCACCCAGATACACCCCGCCGTCGGAGGCCACCGGCACCGTGGGCGGGTCGGCCAGGGCCACCCACACCCAGGCCGCCACCGGTGACAGCGCGAGACCCGCCAGCAGACACCAGCCGAACAGGGCCGGCACACGGCGACGCCCCGTCATGTCATGGCTGGTCACCCGGTTGATCCTAGCCGCGCCGGATCGGTCGGCCCGCGACGGAGCGCTCTCACCCACTCAGGCAGCCGGGCCCCAGCAACGCCTTCAGGTCGGCCATCAAGGCGGGGGTCGGCGCGACCCGCAAACCTTCGTCCAGCCGCATCATGGTGACTCGTCCGGCCGAATGCAGCCTGAGGTGCACCTCGGCCACTCCGGGATGGGTGGTCAGGACGTCCTTGAGCTGCTCGACCACCGGCGGAGTCACCCGAACCGCGGGCAGCGCGATGACCACCGGCTGGTCACTGGCGCCTCGACCGAGGTCGAGCGCGCTGACCGCGGTCGCGACCAGCTCGAGGACGTCGTCGCGACTGCGCTTGACGCGCCCGGTGACGCGGACGATGGAGTCCTCGACGAGCAGCGTCGACGACTGCTGGTAGTCGCGAGGGAACACCATCACGCTGACCGCTCCCTCGAGGTCCTCGAGGGTGACGACCGCGTAGAGATCGCCCTTCTTGGTGTTCTTGCGGGTGACGGAGGTGATGAGCCCGGCGACGGCGACGGTGGACTCCTCCGCACGCCCCTCGTCGGTGACCAACTGGCCGATCGACACGTCGCCCGCCCGGGACAGCACGTTCTCCAGCCCCGTCAGTGGATGGTCGGAGACGTAGAGTCCGAGCATCTCCCGCTCGAAGGCGAGCAGGGTCCGCTTGTCCCATTCTTCGAGCGCAGGCACCGTGACCGTGACCGCCGAGAAGGCCTCGTCGAGCCCGCCGAACAGCGAGTCCTGGCCAATGGCCTCGTTGCGCTTCAGGTCCAGATACTGGTCGACAGCGTCGGTGTGGACTGCCACCAGAGCCCGCCGGGGGTAACCGAGCGAGTCGAAGGCTCCGGCCTTGCACAGCGACTCGAGCACTCGCTTGTTGCACACCGTGACTGGCACCTTGTTCATGAAGTCACCAAAGTCGATGAACTTGCCTTCGGCCGCTCGGGCGTCCACCAGCCCACTCACCACGTTGGCGCCTACGTTGCGGATCGCGGTCAGCCCGAAACGGATGTCCGCGCCGATCGGGGTGAAGTTGGCCTCGGACTCGTTGACGTCGGGCGGCAGAACCTGGATGCCCATCCGCCTGCACTCGTTGAGGTAAACCGCCGACTTGTCCTTGTCGTCGCGCACGCTGGTGAGCAGGGCAGCCATGTACTCGGCGGGGTAGTTCGCTTTCAGATGGGCGGTCCAGTAGGACACCAGCCCGTAACCGGCAGTGTGGGATTTGTTGAACCCGTAGTCGCAGAAGGGCAGCAGAGTGTTCCACAGGGCCGAGATCGCGGAAGCGCTGAACCCGTTGGCCTGCATGCCGGCGGTGAAGTTCGAGAGTTGTGCGTCCAGCTCCGCCTTCTTCTTCTTGCCCATCGCTCGGCGCAGCAGGTCGGCCTGACCGAGCGAGTAGCCCGCCACCTTCCGGGCAATCGCCTGCACCTGCTCCTGGTAGACCACCAGCCCGTAGGTCTCGTCGAGGATCTCGGCGAGCGGCTCATCCAGCTCCCGGTGGATCGCCGTGACCGGCTTGCGGCCGTTCTTGCGGTCGGCGTAGTCGAGGTGAGCGTTCGCCGCCATCGGACCGGGACGATAGAGCGCGAGTACGGCGGAGATGTCTTCGAACTTGTCCGGACGCATCGCCCGGAGCAGCGCCCGCATCGGGCCGCCGTCGAGCTGGAAGACCCCCAGGGTGTCTCCTCGTGCCAGCAGCTCGTAGGTCCTGGCGTCGTCGAACGTCAGGTCTTCGATGACCAGGCCGTGGTTGCGGTTCTTCTCGATGTTGCGGACACACTCGTCGATCACCGTGAGGTTGCGGAGGCCGAGGAAGTCCATCTTCAGCAGCCCGAGCGTCTCGCAGGTCGGGTAATCGAACTGGGTGATGATCGCGCCGTCCTGCTCCCGCCTGATCAAAGGGAGCACGTCGATCAGCGGCTCCCGCGACAGGATCACCGCGCAGGCGTGGACACCCCACTGGCGCTTGAGGTTCTCCAGCTGACGCGCCGTGTCGAGGATCTTGCGGACGTCTGCGTCGCTCTCGTAGAGGCTGCGCAGCTCGCTCGCATCGCCGTACCGCCGCTGGCTCTTGTCGAACACCGCACCGAGCGGGATGTCCTTGCCCATCACCGAGGGGGGCATCGCCTTGGTGATCCGCTCCCCCATGGCGTAGGGGTAGCCGAGCACCCGGGAGGCGTCCTTGAGTGCCTGCTTGGCCTTGATCGTGCCGTACGTGACCACCTGGGAGACGCGGTCCTCGCCGTACTTCTCGGTGACGTAACGGAGCACCTCGCCGCGGCCGCGCTCGTCGAAGTCGATGTCGATGTCGGGCGGCGACACCCGCTCGGGGTTGAGGAAGCGCTCGAACAGGAGCCCGTGCTCGAGCGGGTCGAGCTCGGTGATGCCCATCGCGTAGGCCACGATCGCGCCGGTGGCGGAGCCGCGGCCCGGACCGACCCGGATCCCGTTGGTCTTCGCCCAGTTGATCAGGTCGGCGGTCACCAGGAAGTACCCTGGGAAGCCCATCTGCAGGATCATCGAGGTCTCGAGGTCGGCGCGCTCGCGAGCCTGCGGTGACACGCCGTGCGGGTAGCGTCGCCGCAGGCCGTCCTCGACCTGCTTGAGGAAAAGGGTGTCCTCGGTCTCCCCTTCCGGCACCGGGAACCTCGGCATCAGGTCGCGGCCCTCGGCGAACGTCACGTCGCACCGCTCGGCGATCAGCAGCGTGTTGTCGCAGGCCTCCGGCAGCTCGCGGAAGGCCTCGCGCATCTGCGCTGCGGTCTTCAGGTAGTAGCCGTCGCCCTCCAGTGAGAACCGGTCGGCGTCGTTCATGGTCGAGCCGGTCTGGACGCACAGCAGGGCCTCGTGTCCGGCGGCGTCCTGCTGGCGCGTGTAGTGCAGGTCGTTGGTGGCGACCAGCGGCAGCGAGAGCTCCTTCGCGATCCGCAGCAGGTCGGTGCGCACCCGGCGCTCGATCTCCAGACCGTGGTCCATCAGCTCAACGAAGTAGCTCTTGCCGCCGAACACCTCACGGTAGTAGGCCGCCGAGTCCAGCGCCTCGTCGTACTTGCCCAGTCGGAGCAGGGTCTGCACCTCGCCCGAAGGGCAGCCGGTGGTGGCCAGGATGCCGTCGTGGTAACGCTCGAGGAGCTCCCGGTCCATGCGGGGCTTGTAGAACTGGCCCTCCATGGACGCGAGCGAGGACAGCCGGAACAGGTTGTGCATGCCCTCGGTCGTCTCGGCCAGCAACGTGATGTGGGTGTAGGCTCCGCCACCGGACACATCGTCTGGGCCGCCTTTGCCCCACCTGACCCGCCGGCGCTCGAACCTGCTGGTGCCCGGCGTGAGGTAGGCCTCGGTGCCGATGATCGGCCGGATTCCCCGGGCGCGTGCATGCCGGTAGAAGTCGTAGGCGCCGAACATGTTCCCGTGATCGGTGACCGCGAGGGCCGGCATCTTCAGCCGGGCCGCCTCATCGAACAGCTCGCCGACCCGCGCCGCTCCGTCGAGCATCGAGAACTCGGTGTGACAGTGCAGGTGCACGAAGGAGGCGCTGCTCACCGGCGGTGCCGTCCCGGGCGCTGCATCGACCTGGTCTCCTCGTCACGAAACGTCCGAACCTGGCAAAGGCCAGCGTCCGGCTCGGCTCTGGGGAAGCCTGCTCAGCCTACGACGGCCCACCCTGCCGCCGACCGCCGACACTCTCGAGTGGACGGGTGACCGGGGTGATAGTTGCGCGGCTTTCGGAGCGTCAAGGCGAACCTCACCAGTCACTCAGACCGCAGTTGGATCCCACAGATACCGCACGTCCGGCGCGCCTTCCTCGTTGTCGCCGTCGGTCATCTCGACCACCCGGAAACCGTGCCGTTCGTAGAAGCGGCGGGCACCACTGTTGCTCTGGAACGTCCACAGCTGGACGGCACCGCCGAGCTCTCGCCGGGCTACCTCGAGGAGGGCGCTGCCGATGCCCTGGCCGGTCGCCGACCGCATAAGATACAGGTGCTCGAGCCGGTCCGGAGGCTGCAGGGCCAGCAGGCCGACAACTGTCGCGTCCTGCTCGACAACCCAGACGTCCTGGTGCGCCAACAGCACCGTCGCTACCCAGTTTCGAACCGAGTCTGCGTCGTGCACCAGCGCCGGGATCGCGCCCAGGTTCTCCCGACGTACCGAGATGAACACGTCGGTCAACCTGGCGGCCTCGGCGGTTCGCGCTCGTCGGATGACAACGCCTGAGGGTAGGTCGGTCGGGCCGGTCCGGTCAGACGGCGGCACGGACTACCTCGAGCGCCTGCTCGAGGTCGTCGGGGTACGGCGAGGCAAACGTGACCCACTCCCCAGACGACGGATGCTCGAAGGCGAGGCCGACCGCATGCAGCCACTGGCGAGTGAGCCCCACCCGGTTGGCGAGAATCGGGTCTGCGCCGTAGGTGAGGTCCCCGACACACGGATGGTGGAGGGCGCTCATGTGCACCCTGATCTGGTGCGTGCGACCGGTCTCGAGCTTGATCTCGAGCAGGGAGGCGAACCGGTGGGCCTCCAGGGTGTCGTAGTGCGTGATGCTGTGCCGTCCGCCCTCGCCGACCGCGAACTTGTAGTCGTGCTTGGGGTGGCGGTAGATCGGGGCATCGACGGTACCGGCGAGCGGGTCGAGATGTCCCTGCACCAGTGCGTGGTAGGTCTTGTCGACGGCGCGCTGGCGGAAGGCGTCCTTGAGGCGCGTGTAGGCCACCTCAGACTTGGCCACCACCATGAGACCACTGGTACCGACGTCAAGCCGCGAGACGATGCCTTGGCGCTCCGGCACCCCGCTGGTCGAGAGGCGGAAACCGGCGGCGGCCAGGTGTCCGAGCACGGTGGGCCCGGTCCACCCGACGCTGGGATGCGCGGCCACCCCGACCGGCTTGTCGACGACCACGAGGTCATGGTCGTCGTACCGGACCTGGAGGCCCGGCGCGGCGACGGGCACCACCGCCAACGGCTGGTCCGGTCCCGGCAAAGTGACCTCGAGCCGGCCGCCCTCCACGACCCGCTCCGACTTCGGTGGTCGGGCGCCGTCGAGGAGCACGTGTCCGTCCGCGAGGAGCTCCGCGGCCACGGTGCGTGACACTCCGAACATGCGCGCGATCGCGACGTCCACCCGCTCCCCGCACAGCCCGCTCGGCACGGTCACGAGACGAGCGTCGGTGGGAGTGGTCATCGCACGCTGCGCCCGTCACGTGAGCCGTCGAAGCGGATGCCGCGAACGCTGAGCACCATCACGATCACCGCCGCGAGGCAGATCGCCGTGTCGGCGAGGTTGAAGACCGGCCAGTGCGGGAGCTGCAGGAAGTCGACCACGTGACCAGAGAGGGGCGCCGGTGACCGGAACACCCGGTCGGTGACGTTGCCGAGGGCCCCGCCGAGCAGCAGTCCCAGTGCCACGGACCAGCCTCTGCTGCCGAGGCGGCCGGCGAAACGAAGACAGGCGACGACGACCCCAAGCGCGACGGCGGTCAAGAAGATCGTGTAGCCGGTTCCCACGCTGAACGCTGCGCCTGCATTGTGCGTGAGGTTGAGCCGGACCAGGTCGTCCACCAGCGGCCGAGGAGCGCCCACGGTGAGGCTGTGCTGCGCCCACCACTTCGTGACCTGGTCGAGCAGGTAGGCGACCAACGCGACGCTCACCCAAAGCCTGAAGAGGCCGTGGCGACGGCGGCGGTCGGTGGCTCCGGGGGTCGGGTCCGCCTCGTTCAGCGGCGTTCCTGTCGTTGCTTGCATTCCATGCACAGTGTCGCACGCGGAAAAGCCCGCAGCCGCATCTTGCCGATCGGGTGGCCGCAGGACTCGCAGACGCCATAGGTGCCATCCTCGAGCCGGGTGATCGCCTCCTTGACCAGCACCAGGTTGTCCCGCGCGTTCTTGGCCATCGACATCTCGTGGTCGCGTTCGAAGGTGTTCGAACCGACGTCTGCCTGGTCGTGGCCGGCGCCTTCACCGCCCTCGCGGAGCAGGTGTCCGATCTCCTCCTCGACCGCGGCGATCTCGGCCTCCAGCCGCTCCCGGTCGCTCTCCAAGGTCGCGCGTACCTCGGCGATCTCGCGCGCGGTCCAGGGGCGCTCCCCCTCGCGGACCGCGAGGGCCGGCGCGGCCTTCGCCGCGGTCTTCTTGGCGGCCGTCTTCTTGGTCGCGGTCTTCTTGGCGGCCGTCTTCTTGGCGGCCGTCTTCGTGGCGGCCGTCTTCGTGGCGGCCGTCTTCGTGGTCGCGGTCTTCTTGGCGGCTGTCTTCTTGGTCGCTGCCTTCTTGGCGGCCGTCTTCTCGGTCGCTGTCTTCTTGGCGGGCGCCTGCTTGGCGGGCGCCCGCTTGGTCGCTGTCTTGCCGGCTCCGGCCGACGCCGCGGCCTTGGTCGCAGCCAACGTCTCGGCCGTGGCGGCCGAGGTCCTCTTTGCAGCCATGTCGAGACGGCCTTTCTCGCCGAAGTGGCCCGGTTCGGGGCTTGCAGTCTGCCTAAGCAGTGCCGTGAGGATAGAGCGTGCCAAGCCGTGCTTCAACGACCGCCCCCGCGCGACGCCGAGCCGCGCGGTTAACCGGTGACCGAGCCGGGCAGGTTCGCCTACACTTGAGGCCGCCGCAAGGCGGGGATGGGGCCATCACCTCGGAGCCGCCGGAAGAACGGCGCTCTGGCGACCTGCGTCGACCAGACCGCTCACTAGAACCGGCCGCGGCAAGGCAAGGCAAGGAAGTGGGTCCGGACGCCGTAGCGACGACGACGGGCCAAGGAGGGTGGTACCGCGGTCCCGGCAGCCCGCCGGCGTCGTCCCTTCGTCGATGGACGACGAGGACGAGGTGACACCGCGATGAGCCACCACCTGTACCGGCCGGTGCCCGGCCGGGTCGATCTGCCCGCACTCGAGCACGAGGTCATCGCGTTCTGGCGCGGTAACAAGACCTTCGAGGCATCGCTCGCGCAGTCGGCTGATCGGCCCCGCTGGGTCTTCTACGAAGGGCCGATGACCGCCAACGGGGCTCCCGGCACCCATCACGTCGAGGCGCGGACGTTCAAGGACGTCTTCTTGCGGTTCAAGACCATGCAGGGCTTCCGCGTCGACCGCAAGGGTGGCTGGGACTGCCAGGGGCTCCACGTCGAGGTGGGCGTGGAGAAGCAGCTCGGGCTGTCCGGGAAGAAGGACATCGAGGCCTACGGGATCGCCGAGTTCAACATGCGCTGCCGCGAGTCGGTGGTCCGCTACGTCGGTGACCTCGAGGCGATGACCGAGCGCATGGGCTACTGGCTTGATGTCACAAACCCCTACCGGACCATGGACTCGTCCTACATCCAGAGCGTCTGGTGGTCACTCAAGCAGATCTTCGACGCGGGCCGGCTGTACGAGGCGCAGCGCGTCTCGCCGTACTGCCCGCGGTGCGAGACCACCCTGTCCGACCACGAGCTGGCCCAGGGCTACGAGACGGTGACCGACCCGTCGGTGTTCGTGCGGATGCCCCTCACGTCCGGCCCCCTCGCCGGTCAGGCGTCGCTGCTGGTCTGGACGACCACGCCGTGGACGCTCGTGTCCAACACCGCGGTCGCGGTGCGTCCAGACGTCACGTACGTGGTGGCAACCGACGGCACCGAGTCGCTGGTAGTCGCCCAGCCGCTCTTCCAGCGGGTGCTGGGCGAGGGCTGGCAGGTCGAGTCGACGTACCGCGGTTCGGAGCTGGAGCGGTGGAGTTATGACCGGCCCTTCGCGCTTGTCGACTTCCCGGCTCCGGCGCACTATGTCGTGCTGGCCGACTACGTCACGACCGACGACGGAACCGGTCTCGTGCACCAGTCTCCGGCGTTCGGTGCCGAGGACCTCGAGGTGAGCCGCGCGTACGGACTTCCGGTCGTCAACCCGGTGCTGGCGAATGGCCATTTCGACGAAAACGTCCCCCTCGTCGGCGGACAGTTCTTCAAGCATGCCGACAACGACCTGGTCCGCGATCTCCAGAGTCGCGGACTCATGTTCCGGCATCTCAGCTTCGAGCACTCCTACCCGCACTGCTGGCGGTGCCACACCCCCCTGCTGTACTACGCATCCCCCGCCTGGTACATCAAGACCACCGACGTGAAGGAGGCGCTGCTCCGGGCGAACGAGGAGACGACGTGGCATCCCGAGACGATCAAGTGGGGACGGTACGGCGACTGGCTGCGCAACAACGTCGACTGGTCGTTGTCGCGGACGAGGTTCTGGGGAACCCCGTTGCCCATCTGGCGGTGCGAGTCCGGGCATCTCACCTGCGTCGGGTCGCTGGCTGAGCTCGGCGCGCTCACCGGAGCGGACCTCAGCGAACTTGACCCCCACCGTCCCTTCGTCGACGAGGTGGTCTTCGCCTGCCCCGACTCCTCGTCGAGCCGGGGGTGCGCGCGGCCGGCGCGACGCGTCGGCGAGGTGATCGACGCGTGGTACGACTCCGGGGCGATGCCGTTCGCCCAGTGGGGTTACCCGTACGTCGAAGGCTCCCGCGACAAGTTCGACGCCGCGTTCCCCGCCCAGTTCATCTGCGAGGGGCTCGACCAGACCCGCGGCTGGTTCTACTCCCTGATGGCCATCGCGACGCTGCTGTTCGACATGTCGTCGTACCAGAACGTGCTCTGCCTCGGCCTGTTGATCGCTGAGGACGGTCGCAAGATGTCCAAGCACCTCGGCAACATCCTGGAGCCGATGTCGCTCATGGAGGAGCATGGCGCCGACGCCGTGCGATGGTTCATGGCCGCGTCCGGATCGCCGTGGTCGGCGCGACGGGTCGGTCACTCCGCGATGCAGGAGATCGTCCGGAAGGTCCTCCTCACGTACTGGAACACCGCCGCGTTCCACGTCCTCTACGCCCGGGCCGCCGACTGGTCACCGCTCGATGGTGGCCCCCCCGTCGGCGAGCGCCAGGTCCTGGACCGCTGGCTCGTCTCACGGACGCAGCGAGTCACCCGGGACGTCACGGCCGCCCTGGAGACCTTCGACACCCTCCGCGCCGGCCAGCTCCTCGGCGGGTTCGTCGACGACCTGTCCAACTGGTACGTCCGGCGGTCGCGCCGCCGTTTCTGGGACGGCGACCCCGCCGCACTCGTGACCCTGCACGAGACGCTCGACGTGCTGACCCGGCTGATGGCGCCACTGGCGCCGTTCATCACCGAACGCCTCTGGCAGGACCTGCGATGCGCCACCGACCCCGGCGCGCCGGCCTCCGTCCACCTGGCCTCCTGGCCGTCGTACGTCGAGTCGCTGATCGACGACGAGCTGGAGCGGTCCACCACCCTGGCCCGCCGGCTGGTCGAGCTGGGACGGGCGGCCAGAGCCGAGGCCAAGGTGAAGACCAGGCAGCCCCTGAGCCGCGCACTCGTGTCGAGTGCCGCGCGCTCGGCGATCAGCGAGGAGCTGACCGCGGAGATCACTGCCGAGCTCAACGTCGGGGCCCTCGACTCGTTCACGTCCGCCGGAGACCTGGTCGACCACGCGGTCAAGGGCAGCTTCCGCAGTCTTGGCAAGCGGTTCGCCAAGCAGACACCGATGGTCGCGGCGGCGATCGCCGACGCTGACCCGGCCCGTCTGGCGGCCGAGCTGACGGACCAAGGACGCACGACGGTCGAGGTCGCGGGGATGGGGCTGGTGGACCTCACCGGCGACGACGTGGTGGTGTCGGAGCGACCGCGGGCGGGATGGTCGATCGTGAACGAGCATGGCGAGACGGTCGCGCTGGACCTCCACCTCACCCCCGACCTGGTCCGCTCCGGAGTCGCCCGTGAGTTCGTGCGGCTCGTGCAGGAGGCGCGAAAGGCAGCGGGACTCGAGGTCGTCGACCGGATCCGGCTCAGTTGGTCGGCCGAGGGCGAGACCGCGTCGGCCCTCCGCGAGCAGGCGGCCATGATTGCGAACGAGGTCCTGGCGGTGGAGATCTCCGAACGGGCCCCGGGCTACGGAGGGAGCCGGGACGTCGAGCTCGGAGTCGTTTTCGAGATCGCCAAAGCCTGACCGGCAGCTCAGCCGTCCTCGCCGAGCAGCTCCCGGAGCCGACGCGGCGTCTCGCCGTCCTGAGCCGGCGTCAGCGCGACGTCGCCGTCCCCATTGCCCTCCAGAGCCTGCAGCTGCGCCTCGAAGTATCCCTTCAGCCGGGTCCGGTACTCACGCTCGAACGCCCGCAGGTCCTCGAGCTCGCGGGTCATCGTCTCCTTGTCGCGCTCCAGCTCGTCGAACAGCTGGTGCCGCCGCTCACTGGTCTCGGAGTCGAGCTTCTCGGCGCGGGTGCGGGCATCCAGCTCGAGCCGCTCCGCCTTGGCCTTCGACTCGCTCTCGAGCCGCTCAGCCTTGGTCCTCGCCTCGCCGATGATCTTGTCGGCGTCGTCCTTGGCCTCGCCGACGAGCTGGTCAGCATTGTTGGTCGCGATCTCGAGCAGCCGGGCAGCTGCGCTGGACGCCTCGGGCACCGTCCGGACGGCCGGCAGCGGCGGTACCTCGGCGATGGGCGGCTCCGGCGATGGCGGTTCGGGCTGGCTGCTCGCCACCGGCGCTGCCGTGGAGGGCGTCGACGTCGATGCCGACGCGAGCTTGGCACGCAACTCGTCGTTCTCCTGATGCAGCCGGATCAGCTCGGTCTCGACCTCGTCGAGGAACTGGTCGACCTCCCCCATGTCGTATCCCTCACGAAGGCGGACGGGCGTGAACGTCTTCTTGTGCACGTCCTCGGGCGTCAACGGCATGGGTCACCTCGGGTGGTCGAGTTGCGGGCAGCACGTCGGTGTGCTCGGTCCAGACTAGGGCAACGCTATCGTGGCGGGCCGACCCCCCGATCAGCCGATCGGCAGTCCGCCTCCCGGGATCACCTGAGGAGGTACCGGCGGTTCAGAAGGCGCAAGAGCCAACAGATCAACAGCACCAACAGGAGGGATAGGTCGAGGGCCATCCCGCCGATGCGCAGCGGCGGGATTATCCGGCGCAGCAGCTTTACAGGTGGATCGGTCAAGGAATAGACGAACTCGAGGCCCACTAGCATCGCTCCGCGCGGCGACCAAGAGTGGGCGAACATCTGCACCCAGTCTGTGACGAGTCGAGACAGTAGAAGCACGAAGAAGAGCCACAGGAACAGCTCGATGATGCTGCCCACGACCACCACGCCCGAAGCCTAGCGGCAGGGCCAAGTCAGCTCTGGTTGAAGAAACCGCCTTCGGCGATCAGCTGCTTATCCTCCGCAGCGACCGTAACGTTCGGCGGGGAGAGCAGGAACACCTTGCTCGTGACACGCTCGATGGTCCCTCGGACCGCGAAGACGAGGCCGGCCGAGAAGTCCACCAGGCGCTTGGCGTCACTGTCGTCCATCTCGGACAGGTTCATGATCACCGGGATGCCCTCCCGGAAGTGCTCGCCGATGGTTCTGGCCTCGTTGTAGGTGCGCGGGTGCAGAGTCGTGATCCGGGAGAGCTCCGCGACCCGGGACTGCACCGCGGTCGGCGCCGGGCGGCGTCGGTCCGACAGCGAGGCCACCGGGGCCGGTCGGTCGTCGCGGAAGGACTGAGCCGGTCTGGACCCGGCGGCCGCTCCCTGCGTCTGCCTCGGGTCATCGTCGGCGTAGTAGTCGTCATCGTAACGGTCAGAGTCCTCGAGCAGACCGAGGTAGACCCCGACCTTTCGCATTGCACCCGCCATGACGTCGACGCCTCCCATGTCTGTGTCCCAGCCACTCGGCAACGACACTACCGGAGGGCGGCTCGCCTGCCGAGCACCGCGCTACCGACACGCACATGAGTTGCTCCGGCCCGGACAGCGTCCGCAAAGTCCCCGCTCATGCCGGCAGAGATCATCGTTGCGGCGGGGTGCTCGTGTCGCAGGTCGGCCGCGATCCTGGCGAGCCTTCGGAAGGCGCGGGAAGCATCGCCGCCGCGAGGCGCGACCGCCATCACCCCGCCGAACCGCAGCCCTTCCGTCGCGGCGACGACCTGAGCCAGACCCGACACGGTGTCGGGGGCCGCACCACCTCGACCCATGGTCTCGGCCGCAAGGTCGAGACTCACCTGGACCAGACAGGTGATGGTCCGGTCGTGCTGCACCGCCCCTGCGCCGAGCCGGTGGACCACCCGCGAGGAGTCCGCCGAGTGCACCACGTCGGCGTAGGCGGCGATGCGCCCGGCCTTGTTCGACTGCACCTGACCGACGAAGTGCCAACTCACGTCCAGCCCGGTCAGCTCCGCCGCCTTCGCCACGGCCTCGGGGTGCCGGTTCTCGGCGATGTCGCGCACCCCCAGCTCGACGAGCAGCCGGATGTCGCTGGCGGGGAACGTCTTGGTCACGACGACCAGCGTGACCTCCGCCGGGTCGCGTCCTGCGTGGGACGCGGCAAGCTCGATCTGTCCGCGCACCGTGCGCAACCCGACGGCGATCTCCTCGCGTCTCATGAGCGGCGTCATCTGCCGGGCACCTCGCCGGCCCCCGGGCCGCGGAGGACCACCAGCCCAGCCTGCCGGCCGGACGACGGGCCTTGGCGCCGGTAGGAGAAGAAGTCCTCGGACTCGCGCGTGCAGATGGACATCTCGTCCACCTGCGCGCACCCGGCGCGCGCCAGCTGCGCGACGACCGCGGCGCCGATGTCGACGGAAGGGGTGCCCCACGTCGTACACGAGAAGGCCGCCGGCTCCACGCGGGACACCTCGTCGCGCATTGCCGACGGCACCTCGTAGCAGCCACCGCAGACATGCGGCCCGACCCAGGCTTCGATGCCCTGCGCGCCGAGGGCACGCATTGCCCGCGTCGTGGCCTCGACGACCCCGGCGGTCACGCCTGGCCGGCCGACATGAGCGACGCCGGCGACGCCGGCTTGTGCATCGGCCAGCAGGAGCGGGACGCAGTCGCCGACGCGGACGCACAGCGCGACCCCGGGCCGGTCGGTGACGAGGGCGTCACACGTGAGCGGTGGGGAGCCGAGGCTGGTGACCGTCGCGACCTGCGCACCGTGCACCTGCCGCATGGACACGAACCCCGGCACCTCGAACGCCGCAGCGAGCAGCGACCAGTTGCTCTCCAGCTCCTGACTCGCGCCCGCCCGGGCGCGAGTCAGGTCGAGGCTCGCGTAAGGCCCGCTGCTGACACCTCCCCACCTGTCGGTGAAGGCGATCTCGACGGCCCGGCGGCTCTCCCGCCTGGCGAACACCGGCTACTTCAGGAAGTCGGGGACGTCAAGGTCCTCGTTGTCGTCGAACGCGATGGGTCGCGGTTGCCGCGGCGGCTGCGTTCCGCTCCTCGCGGCGGGCTGCTGACCGTCCGCCGCGCCTTCACCCCCGGCCGCTGGAGCCCGCTGGGCGGGCTTCGCGGGAGGGGCGGCTCCGGGCGGGTTCTGGGCCAGGTTCTGCGGGTCGCGGCGCAGGGCGGGCTGACTCTGGTCCCGCCGCTTCGGCATGCCCCCGTCGAATCCGGCCGCGATGACCGTCACCCGGACCTCGTCACCGAGAGCGTCGTCGATCACGGCACCGAAGATGATGTTGGCCTCGGCGTGTGCCGCCTGGGAGACCAGGGCCGCTGCCTCGTTGATCTCGAACAGCCCGAGGTCGGAGCCCCCCGAGATCGAGAGCAGAACACCGTGCGCGCCGTCGATCGACGCCTCGAGCAGCGGGCTCGAGACCGCCATCTCCGCGGCCACCACCGCCCGGTCCTCCCCGTTCGCCCGGCCTATCCCCATCAGCGCGGAGCCGGCGTTGGACATCACCGACTTCACGTCTGCGAAGTCCAGGTTGATCAGCCCCGGGGTGGTGATCAGGTCGGTGATCCCGGAGACCCCTTGCAGCAGCACCTGGTCGGCCTGCTTGAAGGCGTCGAGGATCGACACACTGCGGTCAGAGATCGACAGCAACCGGTCGTTCGGGATGACGATCAGGGTGTCCACCTCCTCGCGCAGCCCGGCGATACCCTCCTCGGCCTGGTTGGCCCGACGGCGGCCTTCAAAGGCGAATGGCCGGGTGACGACGCCGATCGTGAGCGCTCCGAGGGAGCGGGCGATCCGGGCCACCACCGGCGCCCCGCCGGTGCCGGTCCCCCCGCCTTCGCCCGCCGTGACGAAGACCATGTCGGCACCCTTGAGCACCTCCTCGACCTCCTCGGCGTGGTCCTGGGCGGCGCGCGCGCCAACCTCCGGGTCGGCTCCCGCGCCCAAGCCCCGGGTCAGCTCGCGACCGATGTCGAGCTTGACGTCGGCGTCGCTCATCAGCAGGGCCTGCGCATCGGTGTTGATCGCGATGAACTCGACGCCACGGAGGCCGACCTCGATCATCCGGTTGATCGCGTTGACGCCACCGCCGCCGATTCCGACAACCTTGATGACCGCCAGGTAGTTCTGCGGTGCTGCCACGTTGGTCTGCCTTTTCCGTCGGTCGCGTTGCCGCGCATGGCACGTGCGCGAGCGCGCACGCAAGATGGGATCTAGCGAGGAATTGCCGAACGCGGCAGGGCAACGTTCGCCCCGAATATCTCACCCTCGACGTCAAAGTGAGAGTCAGGCCGGAGTCCCGCCGTGAGTCCAACCTAGGACACCTCCATCGTCGGGAGCAACAGGAACGGCGACAAATACTTCATTGGCAGCCTCGCTCTCGACCTCAACCTGAGACTGTTGTCTACCCGGTGACGGCGGGCTGCGACGGCACGCTCACGTCGTAGTACCGGGCCCGGCGGGCCAACAGCGCGCGCAGCACCGTCGCCTTCTGTGCCGACGCGGAAGCATTGCCCCATCGCACCTGCGCGCCATCGGTGAGATGCAGCGTGATCGAGTCTTCGGAGGCGGCCGACACCCGCTTGGTCAGGCCCCGCAGGTCGGCCGGCAGAGCCCCGAGGACCGCGGCCGCCTGGCGACGAGTACCGACCGTGCCGCCCGCGTCGATCTCGACGATCGCCACAGCGGGGTCCGGGCTGGCGCTGGCGCCAAACAGCACACCCGTCCGGTCCATCGACCACCACCGGCCTCGGGCATGTACCGCGGCCACCGGCTGGCGCTCACGCACCGTCACGTCCAAGCTGTGCGGCCACCCCCGGTTCACCATGGCCGACTCCACCGCGGGAATCGTCTCGATCCTGGCCCGGACGGCCTCGAGGTCGACCCTCGCCAGGGGCGTGCCGGGGGCGACATCGGCGGCGGCGGCGACCTCGGCCGGGGTGACCCGATGCAGTCCCACCACCTGGAGGTGGCGCATGCCGAGCCAGGTCGAGAACAGCACCACCCAGACGCCGAAGATCAGGACCGTCAGGGCAAGCACGCCGAACAGCAGCGGCCGCCTCGCCGCCAGCCGTCGGCTCCATCGTCGGCGCCCGAACCGCGCCGACGAGTCCACGACGTCGTCGACCTTCTCGAGTGTCATAACAGTTCCTCTTCTCCGGCTGCCAACAGCTCCAACACCAGCGGACCCACCTTCGTCACATCTCCGGCACCGAGGGTCAGCACCAGGTCGCCGGCCATCGACATCGCCACCAGCTGCTCCGCGATCCCGGCGGGGTCGGGGGCGAACACGACGTCGGCCTGCGCCAAGGGGACCGCCCGGGCCACCAGCGCCCCCGTCACCCCAGGGATGGGGCTCTCGCGTGCCGGGTACACGTCCATCACCACGACCCGGTCTGCGGCACCCAGCGCAAGCCCCATCTGGTCGGCGAAGGCCCGGGTCCGGCTGAACAGGTGCGGCTGGAAGCACACGAGCACCCGTCCTCCGGCGGCCAGCTCGCGGGCCGCGGCCAAATCGCTGGTGATCTCGACCGGATGGTGGGCATAGCTGTCATAGACCCGGACCCCGGCGTGAGCGCCCTTCAGCTCCATCCGCCGGCCGGTGCCCTTGAACGTCTCGAGCCCGGCGGCCAGACCGGCGAAGGGGAACCCGAGCTCCAGCCCGGCAGCAAGCGCGGCGAGTGCGTCCACCACGTACGCCGGCCCCGGGACCTGCAGCGTCAACGAGCCCAGCGGGGATCCGTCCCCGACCACCTCACAAGTCGACCCGGTCGCCGTGGCCCGCAGCTCGACGGCACGTAACCGCGCTGACCGGTGCCGGCCAGTCGTCACGGTGCGCAGCCCCCGCGCGCCCGAGCGCGCCGCAAGCCGACGACCGCCCGAGTCGTCAACTCCGCAGACCACGAAACCGTCGGGGTCGACCCGCAGCAGGAAGTCGTCGAAGACATGTGCGTACGCCTCCGGCGAGCCGAAGAAGTCGAGATGGTCGACGTCGATGTTGGTGACGACCGCTCCGAACGGCTGGTACGAGAGAATGGCGGCGTCGCTCTCGTCCCCCTCCACGACGAACAGCGGGTCACCGCCCGCGGCGGCATTGACCCCGGTCGTGAGGATGGTCGAGCCCACCGCGTACGACGGGTCGGCACCGCAGGCGAGCAGAGCCGTGACGAGCATCGACGTCGTCGTCGTCTTCCCATGCGTTCCGGTCACGACGACAGCCCGCCGGCCTACCAGAAGGGACTGCACCGCCGCGGACCTGGGCCACACGCGAAGCCCCAGGCGGAGGGCATGGACAACTTCGGGGTTGTCCGCGGGAACGGCCGTCGAGACCACAACCGTGTGGGCCCCATCCAGGTGCTCGCTCGAGTGCCCGAGGAAGCATCGAATCCCCAACGAACGCAGGGATTCGAGCACTGCTGAGTCTTGTGTGTCGCTCCCGGACACCGTGATACCACGAGCAGCCATCAGCCTGGCGAGACCAGAGAGGGCGGCGCCTCCGACACCGACGAAGTGGACCGCCCCCAGGTCCTCGGCAGCGGGCACCGCGTCCGGCGCGGGAATGATCATGAGCGCACCGCCGCCAAAACCATAGAGGCGACGGTCTCGTCGGCATCGCTGCGCATCACCGCGCGGGCGGCCCGTCCCATCGTCGCCAGCCTCGGCGGATCGGTCAACAGTGCCGGGAGCGTCGACTCCACCCAGGCGGCCGTGAAGTCCTCGTTAGCAACCACGATCGCGCCACCCGCCCGAACCACCGCCTGGGCGTTGAGCCGTTGCTCCCCGTTGCCGATGGGCAGGGGGACGAACACTGCAGGAAGGCCGAGCACGGCGGCCTCGGTGACCGAGTTCGCGCCGGCCCGGCCGACGGTCGCGTCAGCCACCGCGTAGGCGAGCTCCATCCGGTCGATGAACGGCACGACGACGTACGGCGGCGGGTTCGGACCTCGATCGGCGGGCAGCTCGACCGATCCCTTCGGCCCCACGACGTGCAGGACCTGCACCCCCGCCACCGCCAGCGCCTTGGCCGCCGCTGCCATGGTGGCGTTGATCCGGGCGGCTCCTTGCGACCCCCCGGTCACGAGCAGGGTGGGCAGGCCGGGGTCGAGACCGAATTGTTCGGCCGCCCGGGGTCGAAGCGCCGCCCGGTCCAGCGTGGAGATCGACCTGCGGACCGGCAGCCCGGTGCACGACGCGTGCGGCAGCGCGGTGTCCGGGAACGAGGTCGCGACCAGGCCGGTGCAGAAGCGAGCCCCGAAGCGGTTCGCCAGTCCAGGCTTGGCGTTGCCCTCGTGGACCACCAGGGGCAGGCGGAGCCGGCGAGCCACGACGTACGCCGGCATCGACACGTAACCGCCAAAGCCCACAACGACATCGGGGCCGACCCGCCGGACGACGTCGCGAGTGGCCCGCACGGCGGTGCGCAACCGGGACGGGACCAGCAGCAGGTCGACGCCCGGCCTGCGGGGTAGCGGCACCGGAGGGATAAGCTCGAGCCGGTATCCGGCCTCGGGCACGACTCGGGTCTCGAGCCCCCGCGGAGTGCCGAGACAGACGATCTCCGCGTCCGGGGCCAGCCTGCGCAGCGCGTCGGCGGTCGCGATGAGCGGTGAGGTGTGACCCGCCGAGCCCCCGCCGGCGAGCAGGACACGCACCACCATGGGTTAGGTCTCCTGGTCGCTCAGCCGGCTCCATCGCCGTCGACGCTCGAGGCGCCGCACCCGCAGCGCTGCCTGGGCTCCGGGCTCCGTCCGCGCGAAGGACAACAGGAGACCGAGCGCGATCAAGGTCGGCAGCAGGGCCGAGCCGCCGTACGAGATCAACGGCAGCGGGATTCCGATCACCGGCAGCAGGCCGAGCACCATACCGATGTTGATCAGGGCCTGGGACAGCAGCCAGACGACGATGCCGGCCGACGCGTACTTGACGAACTGGTCGGGGGTTCGGGCGGCGATCCTGATGCCGACATAGGCGAGAGTGACGAAGAGGGCAAGCACCACCAGCGTACCGAAAAGGCCAAACTCCTCGCCGATGATCGCGAAGATGAAGTCGGTGTGGGCGCCGGGAAGGTTTCCCCACTTCTGGCTGCTGGCGCCGATCCCCGACCCCCAGAGGCCACCGGTCGCGAGCGCGAAGAACCCATGGCTCGCCTGCCATCCCTGCGAGCCGTAGTTGGCCATCGGGTCGAGGTACCCGGTCAACCGGGCAAGCCGCTCGGGCTGCGACACCGCGAGACCGAAGGCCAGCACGCCCACGACGAGCAGCGCGCCGAGGAAGAGCCGGGCCGGCGCGCCGATGATCCACAGCATGCCGAGCACGATGGCGAACAGCACGAGTGCGGTGCCTAGATCACCCTGCAGCACGACCAGCGCGACGACCAGCGCGCAGACCGGCATCATCGGGACCAGCATGTGCCGCCACTGGGCGATCAGCCGGTCCTTGCGGGAGTAGACGTCGGCGCACCAGAGCACCATCGCCAGCTTCACCAGCTCCGACGGTTGAATCTGGAAGGGACCGCCGAACGACAGCCAGTTCTGGTTTCCGTTGACCGACACCCCGAAGCCGGGCAGGTAGGTCATCGCGATGAGCACCAGCGAGACCACCAGGGCCGGCCAGGCACCGAAGCGCACCAGACCGATGGGCAGCCGCGAGGCGACCAGCGCGAGCGGCATTCCGACGCACACCCAGATCGCCTGCTTGGTGAAGATCGTGTAGGAGTTGCCGAACTCGTTGAGCGACGTGACGCTCGAGGCGCTGAGGACCATCAACAGACCGAGCGACAGCAGGAGCCCGGTAACCCCGAGCACCAGGTGGTAGGAGGTCAGAGGCTTGTCGAGGGTCGCCTTCAGCGTCGCCCGGAAGCCGGACGTGCCGACCCCGACCCCCCAATTCTCCTCGCTGGCTGTCGCCACGTCCGCCCTTCCTCGAGTTCCGACGGCTGACGGTCGTCAGCGCTCGCGGAGTCCGGCGACCGCCGCAGCGAACGCGTCTCCGCGCGCCGCGTAGCTCGCGAACAGATCCTGGGACGCGCACGCCGGCGCCAGCAGCACCGTGTCGCCTGGTTCGGCTACCGACGCGGCGGCAAGGACGACGCGTTCCATGACACCAGTGTCGGTGTCCGGTACGTCGATCACCCGCACGTCGGGCGCGTGTCGTGCCAGCGCTGCGGCGATCAGGGCCCGATCGGCCCCCAGCAGGACCACGGCCCGGAGCCGAGCGCGTACGGCGGTGACGAGCTGGTCGAACTCCAAGCCCTTCGCCAACCCCCCGGCGAGCCACACCACGCGGTCGAACCCCTGCAGCGATGCCTGGGCAGCATGGGGGTTCGTTGCCTTCGAGTCGTCGACGTACTGGACACCGGCCACCGAGCCGAGCGCCTCGACCCGGTGGGGATCCAGCCGGAACCCTTGCAGACCTCGGCGGACGGAGCCGGGCGCCACGCCGTGGGCGCGGGCGAGAGCCGCGGCCGCGAGAGCGTTCGCGACGTTGTGCGGCGCCCCGGTCGGCACGTCGGCCACCCCGGCCAGCTCCGCGGCGCTGCGCACCCGGTCCTCGACGAAGGCCCGGTCCGCGAGCACATCGTCCACCACTCCGAGCATGCCGACGGCCGGGATCCCCAACGTGAACCCGATCGCCCGGCAGCCCTCGACGACCTCCGCCTGCTCCACCATCTCCCGGGTCCGCTCGTCCTCGACGTTGTAGACGCAGGCGACCCTGCAGTCGTGATAGATCCGGGCCTTCGCCGCGGCGTAGCTCTCCAGGTCTCCGTGCCAGCTGAGGTGGTCCGGTGCGACATTCAGCACGGCCGCCGCCTCCGCCGACAGCGAGCCCGACCAGTGCAGCTGGTGCGACGACAGCTCCACGGCCAGCACGTCGTACGGCACCGGGTCCATGACAACCTCGCAAACCGGCAGCCCGACGTTGCCGGTGGCGACGGCCCGCAACCCGTCGGCCTGCAACATCCGCTCGAGCATCCGCACCGTGGTCGTCTTGCCGTTCGTTCCGGTCAGGCACAGCCAAGGTGCCGGGTGTTCGGGGTCACGCAGCCGCCAGGCGAGCTCGACCTCGCCCCAGACCGGAAGGCCCGCGGCCGCCGACCGGACCAGGAGCGCGGTCGTCGGCGGCAGGCCAGGAGCCGTGACCACGAGGTCGAGCCGGTCCGGCAGCATGCTCGTGGCCCCAGGCCCGCCACGCACCTCGGCGCCGAGGATCTCCAGCAGGGTCGCCCTGTCCTGCGCCACCTCGTCGACGGCATCGTCGAGTACGACCACCTCCGCGCCGAGGTGCATCAACGCGTCGGCGGCGGCGAACCCCGAGACTCCCAGGCCCCCGACCACGCACGCGCGGACCTGCTGCCAGGGCGAGGTTCTGGCGGCTTCCTGGAGCCAGGTCAGGCGAGCAGCGGTCACGGCGCACTCATGTCCCGACGACCCACTCGGCATAGAAGATCCCCAGCCCGGACGCCACGCAGATGCCGCAAATCAGCCAGAACCTGATCACGATGGTCACCTCGGCCCAGCCGAGCAGCTCGAAGTGGTGGTGCAGCGGAGCCATCCTGAAGAGGCGCCTGCCTCGAGTGAGCTTGAAGTAGCCGACCTGCAGGATCACCGAGAGTGTGATGACCGCGAAGAGGCCGCCGAGTACGACGAGCAGCAGCTCGGTCCGTGTCATCACGGCGAATCCCGCCATCGCTGCGCCGAGCGACAGCGATCCGGTATCACCCATGATGATGCGGGCGGGCGAGGCGTTCCACCATAGAAAGCCGAAGCAAGCCCCAGTGATCGCCGCCGCGACCACCGCCAGGTCGAGCGGGTCGCGGATGTCGTTGTAGCACTGGGGTCCCGGCTTGATCTCGCAGAAGTTGTTGTTCTGCCAGATCTCCATGATCGTGTAGGCACCGAAAACCATCGCACAAGCGCCCGACGAAAGCCCGTCCAGCCCGTCCGCCAGGTTGACCGAGTTGCTCGTGCCCACGACCATGACGAGCACCCACCCCAGCACCAGGAGCGTGGGCATCTGCCAGTCCACCGGCCGGATGAACGAGATCGCAGGCGAGCCCGGGGAGTGGCCGCGACTGTCGGCGAACTGCACGCTTAGCCAGCCGAAGGCCAGCGCGATGATGGTTTGGCCGATGAACTTCGCCTTGCTGCGAAGGCCGAGGCTGCGCTGACGGACGATCTTGATGTAGTCGTCGACGAATCCGACGGCGCCCATGCCGACGAGCAAGCCGAGGAGAAGCAGCGCGGAGACTGAGGGCATCGAGCCCGTGAGCGCCTTGGCGCCGGCGTAGGCGACCGCCACCGCGAGGATGATCACCGTGCCACCCATCGTCGGAGTCCCACGCTTGGTGTGATGCGAGGTTGGGCCGTCGTCGCGGATCAGCTGGCCGAACCCCTTCTTGGAAAGGATCGAGATCGCCCACCGGGTGCCGAGCAGGGTTCCGACGAGTCCGAGCGCGCCGGCGAGCAGGATCGTTTTCATCGCCCACCGTCCGTCCGCGTGTCCGGACCTGACTCCGCTACCAGGGCGGCGGCCAGTCCCTCGAGTCCCGTTGCCCGCGATGCTTTCACAAGCACCACGTCACCTCGTCGCAACTCGCCCCGCAGGATCTGCAGTGCCTGCTCCGGGTCCGCGGCGAATACCGCGGACCCACCCCACGCGGGGTCGCGCTCGGCCGCCTCGAGGACCGGTCGCGCCGTCTCCCCGACGACCACCAGGCGACCGACCCCGGACGCAGCGACCAGCCGACCTACCAGCTCATGCTGATCGCGACTCGCGTCACCGAGCTCGCACATCTCGCCCAGCACCGCGACCGTCCGGGCGGCGGCACGCCGGTCCGCCAGGTCGACGAGCGCCTTCACCGCCGCTCGGACACTGTCGGGGTTGGCGTTGTAGGAGTCGTTGACGACGGTCACCCCGTCCGGACTGGTCGCCACCTCCATCCGCCACTTCGACAAGGGCGTCGTCGCCCGCAGCACGTCCGCCACGTCGTCCGGCGGGACGCCGAGCCCGAGCGCCACGGCCGCGGCCGCCGCGGCGTTCATCGCGTGGTGCTCTCCGACATAGCCCAGCGTGATGTCGTGCGACAGCCCGCGCCACTCCAGCGTGAGGGAAGTGTGGCCGTGGCCGTCGAGCCCTACCCGGCTGAGACGGACCTCGGCGCCGTCGGCGCGACCGAACGTCAAGACGACCGCTGACGTACGCGTCGCCATTGCCGCGACGCGGGGGTCATCGGCATTCAGCACGGCGAGCCCGTCCGACGGCAACGCCTCGACGAGCTCCCCCTTCGCGGCCGCGATGCCCTCCTGATTGCCGAACTCACCGAGATGCGCGAAGCCGACGTTCAGCACGACGCCGACCCGAGGGCGCATGATCCTTGCCAGATGAGCGATATGGCCCAATCCGCGGGCTCCCATCTCGGAGACGACGAATCCCGTGCCGGGTACGACGCGCAAGGCAGTCAAGGGCACCCCGAGCTCGTTGTTCTGGGACTCCCGCGAGGCAACGGTAGGTGCCTGGGACTCGAGGATCTGCGCGAGCATGTCCTTCGTGCTCGTCTTGCCTTGCGAGCCGGTGACCCCGATCACCATCGGGCCGTGGATCCGCCGCATGACCTGGCTCGCGAGCGTGCCGAGTGCACCGAGCACGTCGTCGACGATGACCACCGGCGCCTCCACCGGCCTGGACGCCAGCACTCCGGCCGCCCCGCGCTCGACCGCGGCCGCGGCGTAGCGGTGCCCGTCCACCCGCTCCCCGGCCAGCGCCACGAACAGTCCGGCGGAGACCGGCGCGCGAGAGTCCACGAAGGCTTCCCCGCTCACCAGCACATCGCTCCACGAGGGTTCCACGCTGCCCCCGACCACGATGGCGATCTCGGCAAGCGTCATGGGGATCACGAGGTCGACGCCGTCCCGCTGAGCCTGCCCAAGATCTGCCGTACGACGGCACGATCGTCAAAGGGGAGGATGCGACCGGCCACCTCCTGGCCCGTCTCGTGACCTTTGCCGGCAACCAGCACGCTGTCGCCGGCCCTTGCCAGACCCAGTGCGTGCTCGATGGCCGCCCTTCGGTCCGCCACCTCGTAGACCTGCACGGGGCCTGCGCTGGCTCCGGCGAGGAGCGCGGCGCGGATCAGGGCCGGATCCTCCGTGCGCGGGTTGTCGTCGGTCACCACCACGACGTCGGCCAGCTCTGCCGCGGCCGCTCCCATCAGCCCCCGCTTGCCCGCGTCCCGGTCCCCTCCGGCTCCGAGCACGATGACCAGCCGGCCGGGAGTTACGTCGCGCAAGGCCCGCAGCACGGCCCGGACGGCATCCGGCTTGTGCGCGTAGTCCACCAGCACGGCGAAGGGCTGGCCTTCGTCGATGCGTTCAAGCCGACCACTGACGCTTTCGACCCGAGCCAGCCCCGCGGCAACCGCCGGCACGTCGAGGCCGGCTTCGCCGGCAGCGGCCAGCGCCCCTGCCGCGTTCGCGACGTTGAAGTCACCCGCCAGCCGGAGTCCGACGGCGGTCCGCCGCCGGTCGGGCCCGATCAGCTGGAAGTCCGAGCCGTCCGGACGCAGCACCACGTCCGAGCAGCGCCAGTCCGCCTCGACCCCGGCCGGTGAGAAGGTCCGGACCGGGATCTGCACCGACCCCTGCCAGCCGGCGATGGCCGGGTCGTCGACGTTCAGCACGGCGACCCCCGCACGTTCGGCGGTGAACAGGCTCGCCTTGGCCGCGAAATAGCTCTGCAGATCATGATGGAAGTCCAGGTGGTCGCGCCCGAAGTTCAAGAACACCGCCACGTCGAAGCGCACCCCGTCCACCCGGCCCATGACCAGCGCATGGCTGGAGACCTCCATCACGCAGACCTCGACGTGTCGCTCCCGCATGACCGCGAACAACGCGTGCAGGTCGGGCGCCTCGGGAGTGGTGAGCGACGACACCACCTGGTCTCCGTCGATCCAGGTGCCCATCGTGCCGATGACCGCGCTACGGCGGCCGGACTCACGCAGACCGGCGGCGAGCAGCTGGGTCGTCGTGGTCTTGCCCTGGGTTCCGGTGACTCCCACCAGGCTCAGGGCCGAGGCAGGTGACCCGTAGACCGTGGCCGCCAGCCGGCCGAGCACGGCCCGCGGGTGGGCCACGACAAGCATCGGCAACCCGGCCGCCCGCGCGAGCGTGGCGCCGCTCTCGTCGGTGAGGACTGCCCGGGCCCCGGCGTCGCGAGCCTCGCCGGCGAACCGCCCGCCGTGGGTCTTCGAACCGGGCAGAGCGACATACAGGTCACCGGGCATGACGGCCCCGGAGCTCAAGGTGACTCCGGTGACCTCGACGTCGGCTCCGAAGATCGCGGCGCCGGCGAGTTCGGCCAGGGCCGGCAGGGCGACCGGGGCGACGTGGCGCGGCCGGGCGCCGCCTGCCGGAGTGGGACTCACAGCCGAAAGGTTATCGGCGGTCACCACGTCGCAGGCAGCAAGGGCTCACGCTTGCCGGTGGGGGGCACGCCGTACTTCTGCAGCGCGGAGACCATCAGGTCGTGGAACACCGGACCCGCGGTCGCGCCCCCTCCACTGCCGGCCGCACGGGGGTTCTGGATCGCCACGTAGACGACGAAACGGGGGTCATCAGCCGGAGCGAAGCCGGCGAAGGAGACGGTGAAGGTGCCGTCGTAACAACCGCAGTTCGGATTGGACCGCTGCGCGGTGCCGGTCTTGCCGGCCACCCGGTACCCCGGGATCGCGGCCGCCGGGGCAGTCCCTTCCGGTCCGACCACGGTCTCCATCATGCGGGCGACGTCGTGCGCGGTCTGTGGCGTGACGACCCGGCGCCTCTCCGGGGCCGCCGCCGGGGTGAAGTGGCCGTCGGCGTCGACAGTGCCCTGCACCAGTGACGGTGCGGTGTACTCACCGCCGTTGGCGACGGCGCTGATCGCGGTCGCCATCTGGAGGGCACTGACGCTCATGCCTTGACCGAAGTCGATGTTGTCGCGCTGGATCAGCGGCCAGGTCGACGGTTTCGCGAGCTGGCCGGACGCGGCGCCGCCGATCCCGATGTGCGGCTGGGTCCCGATGCCGAACTTCTTCAGGTAGCCGTAGAGCTCCCGGTCGGGCATCTGCTCGGCGGCGCGGACAGTGCCGATGTTCGACGACTTGGCCACCACTCCGGCGGCCGTGAGATGGAGGGTGCCGTGGCTGAAGTAGTCGTGCACGACGTGGTCGCCCACCTGTAGGTAGGACGGGACGACTACCTTCGTCCGCGGCGTGACGTAGCCGCCGTTGATCAGCGCGCTGAACGTGAGGACCTTCTCCACGCTGCCCGGCTCGTAGGCTGAACCGAATGACGGAGAAAGCCCGAGGTTCGTGCTTGTCGGGACGAAGTCGTTGGAGTTGTAGGTCGGGTAGTCCGCCTCGGCCAGCACCTGCGAGGTCCGCGCGTCCATCACGATCGCGACCCCGGAGTCGGCATCGGCGCTCTGTACCGCCTGGGCCAACCGGCGCTGGGCGAGGAACTGCAGGTCTTGGTCGATGGTGAGTCGGACTCCCGTGCCCTCCGTGGGCTGGTCGACGTCACTACCCGCCAACGGCAGGATCTGCCCGGCCTCGACCTGGTACGTCGCCTGCCCGTCTTGGCCCTGCAGCAGGTCGTCGTACGCCGACTCGACCCCTTGCAGCCCCTGTCCGTCGCTGCCGACGTACCCCAGCAGGCTGGCGGCCACGTCGCCCCCGGGGTAGACCCGCAGCGTGTCGTGTTCGGTGTAGACCCCGGGCAGCCGCATCTGCGTGAGTCTCGCGACGGTGTCACTGGCCGTGCTCGGCGCGAGGTGCCGGGCCAGCTCGACATACCGGGTGTGCTTGGTGCGCAGCATCGCCACGGTCGCGAGGTAGTCGGCACCGATGCGCCGATGCAGGACGGCGGCAATCGTGGTCGCATGCGCGCTGGTGAAGGTCGGGTCGGCCACCAGCTTTGCGGCGTCGACGGTCTCGGCGAGCTTGACGCCGAACCGGTCGTAGATGGGCGCCCGCGGGGCCTCCAGGGTGATGGTCTGGGCACCCTTGGCGGCGGCCAGGGCCGCGTAGTCGTTCTCGTCGATGCCCTGCAGCTGGATCAGCCGGGCGGCGAACAGTGACAGCACGAAGGCCACGACGCAGAACGCGCTCCAGAGCCGGAACGGGCCGGTAGCCAGCCGGAGGGTCCGCCGCCGACGCGTCCTGGGCGACCTGGGCGTCCGGGCCTGGGGTGGACGAGACGGTCTGGTCGGTCGAGCCGCCGGGCGCTTGGCCGAGCGTCGCACCGGCTCTCGCGGTGTCCGCTCGCTCACCGGGACTGCCTAGTCGCTCTGGCGCCGGCTTTGGTGCCTCGCACCGGACCCGGCCTCACCACGGTTGTGCCGGCGTGGTTGCCCTCGCCGGCTACCACCGGCGCGGTCTTGGCCAAGCGGTCGACACTCGAGCCGACCTTCGTCCCGATGTCGGGCCGGCCGGCGGGAGCGCCCGGCACGGCATGACCCACGACCCGACCGGTCGCCAGATCGAGGAACGCCGGACTGAGGTTCGCCACCATGCCGAGATCCAGTGCCTTCTGCGCGACCTCCTGAGGGTCCTCGAGCGCGGCGACCTTCAACTGCAGCGCCTGACGCTGGATGCCGAGCGCCGCCGACTGCTGTCGCAGCGCGGTCACCTGGTAGGCGCCACGCTCCATGCTGGTGTTGAGCAGCAGCAATCCGACCAGGCCAACGGCCAGCACCGAAACGACGAGCACGAGGAACGGCAGCCGGGGGGTCTGCGAGACCACCCGCGGCACCACGGTGAGGCGTGGCCGCGGCAACGAGACGCCGGGCAGGCCGACTCTCGGCCTGTTCGGGTTGACGGATGTGCTCACGCGACCTCCCGGATGCGTTCGGCGGCCCGAAGCCGCACGGACGCGGCTCGTGGGTTGACGGCGATCTCCTCGGCGGAGGCCCGTTCGGCGCCCCGGGTCAGCAGGCGCAGCTCTGGCTGGTGCGCGACTGGGACGACGGGCACGCCGGCCGGCGCCGTCGACGTGGCGCGGGACGTGAGCGCCCGCTTGGCGAGCCGGTCCTCGAGCGACTGGTAGGACATCACGACGATCCGGCCACCGAGGGCGAGCGCGTCGATCGCACGGGGCAGGGCGCGCTCGAGGACCCGAAGCTCGTCGTTGACCTCGATCCGGAGGGCCTGGAAGGTCCGCTTGGCCGGGTTTCCGCCGGTTCGACGCGCCGCGGCGGGGATCGCGGACCTGACCAGCTCGACCAGCCGGGCACTGGTCTCGAACGGTGCCACGCTCCGCTCGGCCACGACCCGAGTCGCGATCCGCCTAGCGAACCGCTCCTCGCCGTACCGGGCCAAGATGCTTGCCAGATCCGCGGCGGAGTAGGTGTTCAGGATCTCGGCGGCGGTGACGCCGCCGCTGCCGTCCATGCGCATGTCGAGCGGGGCGTCCTGCGCGTAGGCGAACCCTCGGTCGCGCCGGTCCAGCTGCATCGAGGAGACTCCCAGGTCGAACAGCACGCCGTCGACGCTGGCCAGCCCCAGGTCGGCCAGCACGCGGGGGAGGTCGTCGTAGACCGCGTGGACGAACGTGGTCCGCTCGGACTGTTCGACCAGGCGTGCTCGCGCGGACGCCAGTGCCTCCGGGTCACGGTCCAGGCCCACCACCGACGCGGTCGGGCAGCGGGACAGCACCGCCTCGGTGTGTCCGCCAAGTCCGAGGGTCGCGTCGACGAGCACCGACCCCGATCGGTCGAGCGCCGGTGCGAGGAGCGCGGTGACCCGGCCGAGCAGCACCGGCAGGTGAGCGGGATGGGTCATCGCAGGGTCAGCCCGCCAGCCGCATCACGACGGTGGCGACGAGAACCAGGACCACCGACGCGGTCACGGACGTGACGGCCACGGCCACCCCATCCCTGACCTCGTCACGGACCCGGCGGACCGGGCGGTGCTCGAGGTCGGGCTGGTCATCAGCGACGTCCAGACGGAACATGTCGACCCTCCGTTGATCGGCCTTTGGTGGTGAGCTGCTGTGGTTCGTCCGGCCAGGTCCCCGACCGGCCGCTTTCGGGGAGTGCCGTCTGGCACCGGGGAAGGTGTGCCAGAAGGCCGAAAGTGGTCGGTCCGGAGACCTCGACGGACGAGCCTCAGGAGTCGTCTGGCGCTGCGAGCACCTCCTCCGACCAGTTTGCGAACGCATCTTCTTGCTCGTCGGTGTAGCGCTGCCAGGACTCGGCATCCCAGATCTCGACCCGGTTGTCAGCACCGATAACGACGCAGTCCCGGTCGAGTCCGGCGTAGGCCCGCAGCACCGGCGGCAGAGTCACCCGCCCCTGCCGGTCCGCGTTCTCGGCGGAGGCCCCGGCGGCCAGCATGCGCATAAAGTCGCGGTTCCTTCGGTTCGTAACCGAGCCCTTGCGCAGTCCAGCCGTGAAGCTGCGGAACTCGGCGGCGGGCCACACGTAGAGGCAGCGCTCCTGGCCCCTGGTCACGACCAGTCCCTCGGCCAGCTCGTCGCGGAACTTCGCCGGCAGGAACAGGCGCCCCTTCTCGTCCAGACGGGGCGTGTGGGTGCCGAGGAACATGCCCGACCACCTCGCTCCCTGGGCTGCGCCATGGCCACCCCTCTCATCCACTTCCCCCCACAATACTCCACCAACCCCCACCTGGGCATCCTTCCGCTCCCTTTCCTGGCGTGTCACGGCTTCGGGCCCAGATCGCGGCGGTCGGACTCGGTCCGGACGGCCGCTTTCGCGCGGGCGTAACCTGTGGGGGCGAGACCCTGTCGGAGGTGGGCGGTCCGCCCTCCCTGGTGGGCCGTCACCACATCGTTATGACGGAGTCATCGAGAATGCGCCGAGAAGTTGCCAAGATCAGAGCCGCCGGTCACGCCGGGACATCCGCCTCAGGCCTTGATGGGACGACAGCATGAGCAGTAGTGACCCGCCCGCCACGCTGGCCGCGGTGACCAATCGCGTCAGCGACGGCTCTATTGAGAAACCGAGGCGATGAGCGGCGTGGCAACCGGAGGCAGCATCGAGACGCTGGCCGCGGTGACCAATCGCGTCAGCGACGGCTCTATTGAGAAACCGAGGCGATGAGCGGCGTGGCAACCGGAGGCAGCATCGAGACGCTGGCCGCGGTGACCAATCGCGTCAGCGACAATATAGAGAGAGTCATCGAAGGCAAGCGGGACGTGATCCGAACGGCGATCACCGTGCTGCTCGCCGAGGGCCATCTGCTCATCGAGGACGTGCCGGGCGTCGGCAAGACCATGCTCGCGAAGGCATTGGCCCGCTCGGTCGACTGCACGGTCAAGCGCATCCAGTTCACCCCCGACCTGCTCCCGTCGGACGTCACCGGGGTATCGATCTACAACCGGGAGACGCGGGACTTCGAGTTCCGGCCGGGTGGTGTCTTCGCGAACGTCGTGGTCGGCGACGAGATCAACCGGGCGTCGCCCAAGACCCAGTCCGCGCTGCTCGAGTGCATGGAGGAGCGCCAGGTCACTGTCGACAGCGTCACCTACCCGCTCCACCTACCGTTCATCGTGATCGCGACCCAGAACCCGATCGAGATGGAGGGCACCTACCCGCTCCCGGAGGCACAGAAGGACAGGTTCATGGCGCGGGTGTCCATGGGCTACCCGGTGGCCCGGGCCGAGATGCAGATGCTTGAGACGCACTCTGCGGCGAACCCGCTTGACGACCTGGAGCCCGTCACGGACGCGGCCGAGATCGCCAAGCTGATCGAGATCGTGCGCACCGTCCACGTGTCACACGCGGTCAAGCAGTACGCCGTGGACCTGACCTCGGCGACCCGCCGCTCCGCGGACCTGCGCCTCGGTGCCTCGCCGCGGGCAACGCTGCACCTGGTGCGCGCGTCCCGTGCCCACGCCGCGCTGGAGTCCCGCGACTACGTGATCCCCGACGACCTCCAGAAGCTGGCCGGCTCGGTGCTGGCCCACCGGCTGATCACCGGGCTGGAGGCACAGATGGGTGGCCGCGGGCCCGAGCAGATCGTCGCCTCGCTGCTGCGCACGGTGGCGGTTCCGGAGTCCAGCAGCCAGGGCACCCGGACCTAGCCATGGCGAGCGCGATCTCCGCTCTGACGACTCGCGGGCGCGCGTTCGTGGCCGCCGGCGTCGCCAGCGGAGTGTCGGCGATCATCGTCGGGCAGAAGGACCTGCTGCGGGTCTCGCTGCTGCTGCTGGTGCTGCCGATGATCACCGTGGCGCTCGTGCAGCGCGCGCGCTACCTGCTCACCTGCTCGCGGCGGGTCCAGCCGACGCGGGTCCAGGCCGGTCAGCCGGCGCACGTCGAGCTGCAGATCGAGAACCCCGGCCGAACCCCGACGGGGCTGATGCTGCTCGAGGACACCATCCCCTACGTCCTGGGCAGCAGGCCGCGGTTCGTGATCGACCAGCTGCGGCCGAAGTGGCATCGCGAGATGACCTACGCGGTGCGCTCCGACGTACGCGGCAGGTATGTCCTCGGCCCGCTGACGGTGCGGCTCTCGGACCCCTTCGGCTTCGTCGAGCTGTCCCGGGCCTTCTCGGCCCGGACGGCGCTGATCGTGACGCCGGTGATCCACACGCTGCCTACGACGAGTCTCTCAGGCGATTGGTCGGGCACCGGTGACAACCGGCCCCGCGCCTTCGCCGCCGCCGGGACCGAGGACATCACGGTCCGCGAGTACCGGCTCGGTGACGACCTGCGCCGGGTCCACTGGCGGTCGACGGCACGTACCGGCGAGCTGATGGTCCGCCGCGAGGAGCAGCCGCATCAGAGCCGGGTCACGGTGCTGCTCGACACCCGCACCGGGGCGCACCGCGGCAACGGGCCGTCGTCGTCCTTTGAGTATGCAGTCTCCGCGGCGGCCTCGGTGGCGAGCCACCTGGCGGGCAAGGGCTTCGTGGTGCGGATGCTGATCGACGGCCAGGGCTCATTGGACTCGAGCTGGCACGACCGCGGCATCAGCGCCCCGGCCGAGGTCGAGAGTTTGCTCGAGTCCCTCGCCGTTATCCAGCTCTCGGCGCGAGGGTCGTTCGACCTGACGTCGACCGACCACACGGCCGCCGGCCTGGTCGTCGCGATCCTCGGCGACACGTCCCCGACCGATGTCGCCAGTCTCGCCGGTCTGAAGGCCGGCGCCACCCGGGCGCTGGCGATCGTGCTCGACGTCTCGGCCTGGTCACGGGCCGACCCCAGCGGCCTACGGTTGGCGGCCACCGCGGACGACCAGGCCCAGCTGATGCGCCGGCAGGGCTGGACGGTCATGGTGGCCCGCCCGACCGACAAGATGTCCGCTCTCTGGAAGGACCTCGCACGGTCACGGCGCAGCACGTTCCGCCCGCTGGCCGAGGCCGTGGTGCACGCGGAAGGACCGGCCGCGTGACATTGAGCCTCGCCGAACGCCACCGGCTGGCGATCCTGGGCTGGGTTGCGACCGTGGCCACGTCCCTGAGCCTGTTCACGGCCTTCGAGGAGAAGCGGTACGTCATCATCGGCGCGGCGCTGAGCGCACTGGTCGTCGGCATCGCGATGGTGATGCGCCAGCTGCATCTGCCCGTCGGGCTGGCGCCGGTCGTGCAGGTCGTCGTCGCCGCGGAGGTGCTGCTCGTCGCCTACGGCCACCACACCGTGTTCCAGGTGGTGCCGACGGCGGCGACGTGGACGACGGTGACCCACGCGATGTCGTCGGGCATCGACGTGGCCAACCGATATGCCGCGCCGGTCCCGCCGAGCGCCGGCCTCATGCTGGTCACGGTCGGTTTCATCACGCTGGTGGCGATCTTCGTCGACCTCCTGGCGGCAGGTCTGGGCCGGGCGCCGTTGGCGGGCCTCGCGCTGCTCGCCCTTTACGCCGTACCGGTCGCCTCGCTGCCCGACGGGGTGCCGGCGATCGGTTTCATTCCCGGCGCGGCGGCGTTCATGAGCCTGCTCATGGTGTCCGAGCGGGAGCGGCTCTCGCACTGGGGGCGACACGTGGCGCGGTCCACCTCCCGCGACCAGTCGGAGGTGGTCGACACCTCCAGCCTGGCCTCGACCGGCCGCCGGATCTCGGTGTTCGCGATCGCGGCAGCCGTCGTACTGCCCGTCCTCGTACCGACGTTCACCACCAACCTCTTCAACGGTTCGGGCGGCGTCGGCGGCGACGGTGGGGTCAGCTTCGGCAACCCGATGGTGAGCCTGGCCAGCGCCCTGCACCGCAGGGACCCGGTGGACCTGGTGGACGTGGTCGGGTCGACGGAGCCGGACTACCTGCGGATCGCCGTCCTCGACGAACCGAGACCCGACGCCTGGCGCAACAGCGGCATCGACCTCGGCTCGACGGTGCCCGCGGACGGGACGCTCCCCTCGCCGGACGGACAGTCGGCGCAAGTCCGGTCGCACGGTGGCGCGATGAGCATCCAGCTGCTCCCCGGCTTCCCCCGGGACAACTCCGTCTGGCTGCCCGTGCCCTACGGTCTCACGGCTCTGACGCTCACCGGTTTCCCCGGTGAGTTCGCCTTCCTGCCCGGCGACGGAACCGTCGCCAGCCGCAGCGAGGGCTCGCTTTCTCGGGTGTCGAGCTACCTCGCGAACTACCTAGTGCCGGAACCGACGCAGACCCAGCTGGAGAACTCCGGGGCGACGCCGGCCGACATCATCACCAGGTTCGCAGACGTGCCGGCGGACGTACCCGCGATCGTCCGCGACGACGCCCTGCGGGTCACCTCTGGACTATCGTCGGACTATGAGCGGGCGCTGGCGCTGCAGAGCTTCTTCCGCGACAAGGACAACTTTACGTACGACCTAAACGCTGGGTACGGCGATGGCTACCACGCGATGGCTCTGTTCCTGCAGAAGCGCCGAGGTTACTGCCAGCACTTCGCGGCCACCATGGCGATGATGGCCCGTGAGCTGGGCATCCCCTCCCGGGTCGTCGTCGGGTTCCTCTCGCCGAGCAGGGACCACGGGGCCAACGACTACGTGTTCACCACTGACGACGCCCACGCCTGGCCGGAGCTGTACTTCTCCGGCGTCGGGTGGGTCAGGTTCGAGCCGACCCCCGGTAACGGCGCCATCCCGCCGCCGTACACCCACCAGGTGACCGTGCCTGCGATCACCCCGACGAAGAGCACCCCGTCCAGCACGGCGACCAACCTCCCCGGCGGTGGTCGCAACACCGAGGAGCTGCCGACCACCACGTCCGCGGGATCGGCCGGCCAACAGTCGGCCAGCTCCGGCGGCGGCGGCGGGGCGCCCCCGATCCCCTGGCTGGTCGCGGTCGTGGCCGTCGGGCTGGCGCTCACCCCCGGTTCGATCCGCTGGGGCATCCGGCGGTCGCGCCTGGCCCGGGCGATCGACGGTGGCGAGTCCAGCGAGTACGCCTGGCTCGAGCTCCGGGACCGCATCCTCGACCTGAGGCTGCCCTGGACCGGATCACTGACGCCCCGGGCACGCACCCGCTACGTCGAACCGCTGCTCGGCGGTGACCCGGACGGCGTTGCGGCGCTGGACCGGCTCAGCCTCACCGTCGAGCGGGCCCGGTACGCGAGCTCCCCCGTCGCGGACGCCCAACCCGCGGAGGACACCCGCCAGATCCTGGCGGCGATCGGCCGTGGAGTGGACTGGAAGCAGCGGTGCATGGCGTTCCTCTGGCCCGCGTCGCTGATGCCTGAGCTGCGCGGAGCCTGGGGTAGGCTGCGGACCCGGATGAGTAGCCGGCCGCAGCTCTCGCAGCCGTAGATCAGTTGCGGGGAAGGTCAGTAGTCGTCGCGCCGGCGCCGCCAGCGGTCTTCCATGCGGTTCATGAAGCCGGACGGCTGGGCGGACTGCCGGCCCTTCCCCTTGCCGATCGGGTGGACGTTGCTGGGCAGGTCGGGATCCCCGAGCCGACGCCAGTGGGTGATCGCCAGGTAGGCGGACGCGAGCATGATCACGAAGCCGGCGACCGCGAGCAACGTGAGTCGGGTGACGGCTCCGGACATCAGCACGCAGATGCCGATGACGAAAGCGAAGGAGGCGAGGATGACGACGCGCTTGTGCTTCTTGCGCGTCGAGGAGCCGCGGATGGTCGACACGAACTTCGGGTCTTCCGCCGCGAGGGCTTCTTCCATCTGCTCCAGCAGACGCTGCTCTTCCTCTGAGAGCGGCATCGTGTCCTCCCGCCGACAAGGGTTGGTGACGTGCCTCACTTCAGTCTAGGCGCCGCTTCGTCACATCGAAACCCGGACAACCAAATTGGTGGCTGCGGCGTCTTCAGACATGAGACGTTCGTCCGGCGACACTCGCTGGACCACAGGTGACCTGGAGGATCAGTGAAGAGACGAACCGGAATGGCAGCGGTCGTGGTGGGGGCCTGCGCGCTTGCAGTGACCGTGGCCGGACCGGCGGTTTCCGCGACGGGGGCAACGGGGGCGACAACTCGAGCGATGGGGTCGCAACGTGCCCTCGCCGCGGCGCCGACCGGCCTGAACGCACCGTGGGCTCGCGAGCTGACGCGGTACGGCGCCCGCGATGCGGACCCGTACCATATTGCGCACGTGCGCGAGCTGCAGTATCGCCTCAAGTGGGTCGGGCTCTTCGCCCCGGCGCCGACCGGCTACTACGGCACCGTGACCCGCGCGGCCGTGAGGGCGTTCCAGACCCGCCGACACCTGGCCCCGACCGGCAATGCGAACGCGGCGACCTGGAAGCTGCTGCTGCAGCGGACCGTCCGCAACCAGGGCGGCATCCCGGCGACCTGCAAGACGGCCGGGTGGCATGCCTGTTACGACCGCAAGTTCCACTCGGTCACGCTCTGGAACAACGGCTCGATCTACAACACCTGGCTGGTTCGCGGCGGCGGCTACACGACGCAGACCCGGGTGGGGACGCACCGCGTCTACTACCGCGACATCGACCACGTCTCCGGGACTTACGGCTCGCCGATGCCGTACTCGCAGTTCTTCGACGGCGGCGAAGCTCTGCACGGGTCGCGACTGTTGATGGACCCGTTCGTCGACCACAGTCACGGCTGCGTGAACTTCTACGTGGAGGACGCCCGCCAGCTCTGGAACCTGACCTACAACAAGCGGCTCTCGGTGACCGTCTACGGCGCCTGGTCCTAAGGACGTCCGCCGACCAGCAAGGTGGCAGGCAGCACCGCCTGGTGGCCGAAGCGGAGCGTGGCGCGGTCCACCGCCTTCTCGGCGTCCTCCCAGCCGTGCTCGCGGGCACCCAGCACCAGCTGCCGGGTCGCCGACGAAGCCTCGACGAGCCCCTGAACGCGTACTCCGACCAGGCGTAACCGGGCACGCTGCAGGCCGAGCCCGTCGAACAGCTCGAGCGCGGTCTGGTAGATCTCCGGAGTCAGGTTGGTGAGCTCGCGCAGGGTGCGAGAGCGGGTGATCGTGGTGAAGTCGGAGAACCTGACCTTGAGCACCACGGTCCGGCCGACCAGCCCGGCCGTCCGCATCCGGGCAGCGACCTTGTGGGTCAGCCGCAGCAGCTCGCGGGCCACCACGTCGTGATCATCGGTGTCGCGGCCGAACGTCTCGTCGGAGCCGATGCTGTGGTCGGGCTCGTCGGGCCCCCGTTTGGCGGTCACCGGACGGTCGGCGTCACCCCAGGCGAGGGCGTGCAGCCGGCTGCCGAGGAACGGGCCCATCGCCCGCCGCAGCGTCGGGGCGGAGGTGTGCGCGAGGTCACCGACCGTGCGCAGCCCCAGCCTGCGCAGCTGCGCGGCCGTCTTCTCCCCCACCCCCCACAGCTCGTCGACCGGCAGCGGGTGCAGAAACGCCGTGACCTCGCCGGGGGTGACGACGACCAGCCCGTCCGGCTTGGCTCGGCGGGAGGCGAGCTTGGCCAGCTGGGTGGTGGTGGAGATACCCACCGAGCAGGTGATCCGCTGCTCGTCGGCAATCCTGGCCCGCAGGTACTCACCGATCGCGACCGCGGACGGGAACCTACGCAACGCCCCACTGATGTCGAGGAATGCCTCGTCCATCGAGAGCGCCTCCACCGTCGGGGTGACACTGCGGAACGTCTCCATGACCGCCGACGACACCGCGCTCACCTCGTCGTAGTCGGGATGGACGACCACCGCCTGCGGACACATCCGGTGCGCTCTCGTCATCGACATCGCCGAGTGGATGCCGAACTGGCGCGCTTCGTACGACGCCGACAGCACCACACCCCGGTTGCCGCCCCCCGCGATGACCGGAACCCCCTGCAGCTCGGGATGGTCTCGGATCGCCACGCAGGCGTAGAACGCGTCCATGTCGACGTGCAGGACCGTGCAGCCGGTGGCCTCGGCGGTGCTCACGCCGCCCACCCCCTCCCCCTCCCCGCGAAGTGGCGGTCAGAGCTTGCGGGCAAGCAGGTGCAGCTGGGTCGCGAGTGGCATGAAGTCGGCGTGGGTACAGACCGCCGCCTCGAGCTTGCGAAGCTGCTCGGCGGCTCCGGGCTGCGCATCGACGACCCGGCTGCTGACGTGGTCGGTGAACACCCGCACGCCACGTACGTCGGCGACGGTGAAACCAGCAGCCGACACCATCTCCTCGAGCTGCCCGCGGCTGAACCGTCTCGGCAGCCGGTCGCCGCCGGCCTGAAGGAGCGCCACCGCCTCGTCGATCTGGCCGCCCAGGACCCGGGCGAACACCGCCCCGGACTGCTGGGTGGCGAGTACGCTGAGGTGCCCGCCGGCGCGGAGTACGGCGGCGGCGGCGCGCAGCGCCTGCATCGGCTCATCGACGATCTCCAGCACCCCGTGGCACACCACGACATCGACAGCCGCCGGGTCCATGACGTCGGGCAGCGTCGCAGCGTCGCCGATGACCCCGCGCACCAGCGACGTGACACCCGCCTCCGCGGCCCGACGCCCCAGCGCGGCAAGGGCGTTCGGGCTCGGGTCGACGACGGTGACCTGGTGACCGAGCTCGGCGACGGCCACCGCCAACCCACCGGTGCCGCCTCCGAGGTCGACCACCTGCAGAGACCGTCCGGGCTCGACGGCAGTGTCGACGGCAGTGTCGACGGCAGTGTCGACGGCAGTGTCGCCGTCGCCGTCGGTGTCGGTGTCGGTGTCGGGCTGGAGCACCGAGCGCAGGGCGTCCCACACGATGGCGGCCCGTCCGCTGCGTCGAGAGTCCGCCATGGAGGCACTCTATTGGCTCGCACGTCAGCCTCCTGCGCTGCCGGGGCTGGAGTGCCACAGCTTGCGGGGCGCGGTCTTGGTGTCGACACCGGGCGGCTTGAGGTCGGCGTACGGCGACTGCCGGAAGCCGCTGGGGTGGACGAGCACCCGCTGCGGCAGCGGGGCGTTGAAGCCGGCCGGCACCTCGTCGAGGATCGCGTGCACTCCCGTCAGTCCCTCGCGCTGCCAGGTGCCGTACAGACCGGGCAGCTCCCAGCAGCCGGTCGCCCGCAGCGACACGCCACGCGGCCCGGTACGGCGCAGCTCTCCACGCACCACGAGCAGCCAGGAGTGGAACACGGTGGCGGCGTAGGGACCCTGGACGTCCTCGAAGAACGTGGCATCGACCGGGCCGCTGCCGTCGTCGAGGGTCAGGAAGATCACCCGGCGGCCGGACCGGATCGGGGGCGTCTGGGTCGCGACCTTGACGCCGGCGACGAACAGGTCTGCCCTGTTGCGCTGGCGCAGCAGGTCGCGTGACCAGGTTACGCCGAGGTCGCAGAGCATCGGGGCGTAGAAGTCGACGGCGTGGTGGCTGACGTCGAGCCCGAGCACCTCGAGCTCGGCCCGCACCCGCTCGGCACCCGACATCTCCGGCAGCCCGGACGGTTCAGCGAGCGCCGGCACGTCGTCGAGGTCGAGGGTGAGCTGCACGGCGGGGACCGGCTCGACCGGCAGCGGCCCCTGCGACTGGGCCGCCGCGAGCAGCCGGGGGTCCTGGCCCTGGCCGAGCTCGCTCCCACGCCGGCTCCGGGACTGGCGAGGCGACGCGACCCGGACCGCCCGGTCGGTGGCCCGGGTCCACCGGTCGAGCTCGGCCACCTGGAGCAGCAGGTCACGCCGGGTCACGGTGCCGCGGCGTCGTACGGGCACCGCCGACCCGATGCCGTAGAGCCCGTCGAGCGCACCGGCCAGCACCAGCCGCTCCGCGACCGGCCGGGAGGGCCGGGCCCGCTGCCAGAGGTCGGTGAGCGAGTGGAACGGCCTGGCGGCCATGATGCGCGCCACCTCGGCATCGTTGATCCCCTTCACCTCCGCCAGCGCCAACCGGATCCCGTACGACGTACCCTCCCCGACGACCTCGACCCGGTAGACGTCGTCGGACACGTTGACGTCGAGCGGCAGCACGGCGATCCCGAAGTGTCGGGCATCGTCGAGGATCAGCCGCTTGGGGTACATGCCGGGGTCGTAAGTGAGCAGCCCCGCGATGAACGCCGCCGGATGGTGTGTCTTCAGCCACGCCGACTGGAACGTGGGAAGCGCGAAGGCGGCCGCATGAGCCTTGCAGAAACCGAACGAGGCAAAGGCTTCCAGCACCTCCCACACCCGCTCGACGACGGCCAGCGGGTAGCTGGCCGACAGTGCGCGCGGGAAGAACCACCTCTTGATGTCGTCCTTGCCCTCGCGGTGCCCGAGCGCCCGCCGCGCCTCGTCGGCCTCGGCGTTGCTGCAGCCGGCGACGATCGCGATCATCGCGATCACCTGCTCGTGGAACACCACCACGCCGTGGGTCTGCTCGAGCTCCTGCCGGAGACTGGGGTGGAGGTACTCAGGCTCGGACCAGCCGTGGCGCACCCGCAGGAACGGGTTGATCATGTCGCTCTTGACCGGGCCGGGCCGGAACAGCGAGATGTCGATGATGATGTCCTCGAACCGCTCGAGGGGGAACTTGCCGACGAGCTCGCGCTGACCCGGCGACTCGATCTGGAAGCAGCCGAGCGTCTTCGTGCTCTGGATCAGCGTGTACGTCGCGGGATCGTCACGAGGCACCTGCGTCTCGTCGTCGAGGTCGATCTCGACGCCGTCGACCCGCGCCACCTCGGTGACCGCATGGGCCATCGCCGACTGCATCCGGATGCCGAGCACGTCGAGCTTGAGCAGCCCGAGGTCCTCGACGTCTTCCTTGTCGAACTGGCTCATCGGGTAGCCGAGGAAGCTTGCCTCGACCGGCGTCCGGTCGAGCAGCGTCGCGTCGGACAGCAGCACGCCGCAGGGGTGCATGGCGATGTGCCGCGGCAGCCCGTCGAGCTTCTCGACGAGCTCGAAAAGCAGGTCGAGACCCGACTCCCCCAGGCTGTTCGACGCCAGGCTCATCGACCGCAGCTCGGGCAGCTCCTGGATCGCCGTCCGGGCGTCGCGGGCCCGGATGTGCGGGAACGCCTTGGCGATCTGGTCGATCTCGCCGGCCGGCATGCCGAGCGCCGCGCCGACGTCGCGGACGGCGTGCCGGACCCGGTAGGTGTCCATCATCGAGACGCAGGCGCAGCGGGTGCCGGAGTAGCGGTCGAGGATCGCCTCGTAGACCTCGAGCCGGCGCGCCGACTCCACGTCGACGTCGATGTCGGGCAGGGCTTGGCGCAGCGGGGAAAGGAACCGCTCCATCAGCAGGCCGTAGCGCATCGGGTCGACGCCGGATACCCCGAGCAGGTAGTTGACCAGGCTGCCGGCCCCCGACCCGCGGGCGGCCGCCCGTACCCTCATGTCACGGACCAGGTCGACGACGTCGGCGACGGTGAGGAAGTAGGTGGCGTAGCCGAGACGGCCGATCACGTCCAGCTCGTCGTCGAGCCTGGCCTGCACGGCGACCAGGTCGGCGCCCGAGCCGAAGCGCCGCCCGATGCCCGCCTCGCAGCGTTTGCGCAGCATCGCGTCACCGGGCAGGCCGGCCGCCGCGACCACATCGAGCTCGGGAAAGTGGACCTCGCCGATCCCGAGGTCGGCGCGCGGGTCGAGGGCGCACCGGTCGGCGACGGCCCGGGTGCCGGCCAGCAGCCGCTCCGCCTCGCGGTCACCGAGCCCCGCGAACCGGCAGATCTCGTCGGCGATGTCGGCCATCTCCTTGCCGGTCTTCAAGAAGCCTTCGGCGTTGGTCCGGTCGATGTGGCGCAGGTCGAGCGGGACCAGCCGCCGGGTCGCGTCGAGGACGTCGACGACCCGGGCACCCGCGCGGTCGGCGTAGCGGACCGCGTTGGTGAGCACTAGCCGATGACCCGCGGCAGCGCCAACCCCCGCCATCCGCGCCGCGTGCGGGCTCGAGCCCGGCCCCACTCCCTCGCGCCGGTGGGACATGACCTCGACGAGCAGGTTGTTGCGGTCGGTCACGTCGTACCAGTCGCGCAGTACCGCCCAGGCCAGGTCGTCGCGACGCAGCGCCGCCGCCCAGCCGAGCTCCGACGACGGTCCGAGCATCACCAGCAGATCATGGCCCGAGCTCAGCTCAGCCAAATGCTCGGCGACCAGAGTCCGGTTGACTACCGGTATCCCGCGCTCGCCCCGGAGGTGGGTCGCGGACACCAGCCGGCACAGCGCCGCCCAGCCCGCCTTGCTGCCGGCTAGCAGGGTGATCCTCGGGTTGACCAGGTCCTGGTCCAGGTACTGTCCGGCGCGGGGGGGGGGTGGCCCGCCCCCCCCGGGGGGGGGACCCCCCCGGGTGGGGTCCTTGGGGGTGAGGGTG
>JBBSGI010000012.1:0-56290 GCA_038254365.1 Propionibacteriales bacterium | reverse complement strand
TTACGGTTGTTGGAGAAGCATGTCGCTGTGGTTGATGACATCCCCGACCTGGATCACTCCACCATCGGCAGGGTTTTAAAAAAACGAAACTTCGTCCTCATCTGAAGGCGTGCTGGACGATCCCGCCGAAGGCGAACGCGGAGTTCGCGGCCCGGATGGAAGACGTTCTCTCGGTCTATGCCCGGATCTATGACCCGATGCGTCCGGTGATCTGCATGGATGAGAAGCCGTACCAGCTCCTCGACCACGCCCGCGACCCGATCCCCGGTGCGCCCGGACGTGACCTGCGCGAAGACTCCGAGTACGTGCGCTGTGGCACCTGCTCGATCTTCGTGTGGGTCGAGCCCCTGGCCGGGTGGCGTCGAGTACACGCCCTGACGCAACGGACCCGGATCGACTGGGCCGGCCAGGTCAGGGAACTACTCACCGTGGACTACCCCCAGGTCCAGAGCGTGGTGCTGGTGATGGACAACCTCAACACCCACGGCATCGCCTCGCTCTACGAGGCCTTCGAGCCGCAGGAGGCCCACGCGCTCGCGCAGCGACTCGAGATCCACCACACCCCCAAACACGGGTCCTGGCTCAACATCGCCGAGATCGAGCTCTCAGCGTTGACCCGACAATGCCTGGATCGCCGGATCAGCGACCTCGAGGTCCTCAACACCGAGCTGAACGCTTGGCAGGCCGCCACCAACGCCGGCCAGCGTCAAGTCGACTGGCAGTTCACCACCGACGATGCCCGCATCAAACTGCGCCACCTATACCCCAACTAACAGCGGCGACAGTCTACTAGGCAGTCCCTTGCGCTACGTGGAGATCAGACGACCCACCGCGGGGAAACGGTGGGGCCGTGTGCTGCACCTCTCGACGTGAAACGCGGTGCGCCAAGGCGATCACCCGACCGGCTCAAGGCATCAACTCAACCAGACCGATTACCATCGCCTCCGCCTCGTGGTCTCCTAACCGGACTCGTGGCTGATCAGTCCCAGAAGATTGCCTTCGCTGTCGCGGACGAAGGCCATCCACTCGTCACTTCCGGCTGGCCACCCGTGCGGGTCGGTCCTTGATGCGCGCAGCAGCAAACCGCCGGATCGACACCATCGTGGCGGCCATGTCCGAGCTCAACGTCCGCGACCAACAATGCCTCGCGGCCGCGGCTCCATTGCTTCAGAAGGTCGCCGACGGTGTCCGTCGAACCCGGACCACAGCCGACACCCGCAAGGTGGAGCGATCCGTGGGTGTGCGGCTCGGAGCTCGTAGGCCCGGTGTGGCGCACCCCGGAACGGCTGCGACCTAGCCGGGTGCGGTTGAGGCTACACCCGCACCGGCACCCCTTGGTGAACACAACGAACCGAGGATCGGGAGCGTGGCGAAGACGCCACCCAGATCATCAATGGCCGATTGGTGCTCGTTAGTTAGCGCAGGAGAACGCGAACTCCTCAAAGCCCGTACGGCGGGCACTCGCCAGCGCTGACGTTGCAGCACCGCGGCTCGGCGCTGGAACGCCGGAGCCACGGGGCAGGCCGTTTCCGACCGCCTGCACGCTCACGGAAAGGCATTTCCCATGAAGGTTGCTCGCGCTCTTGCGGTCGTGTGTGCACTTGGGCTCGCCGCCACGCCGCTCAGCGTTGCCTACGCGGCGCACACGGCACCGAACGCTTCGTACGACATCACATTCGACGGGTACTGCGACGGTCTGCACCTGAACATTCCCTCAGCAGGATTGCCGGGGAGTGCACGGACAGTGGACGGTGACCAGACCGGATGTCGAGAGCGGTGGACACCCAGGGGTGTTCACCGCTCTCGACTCATGACCGGCATCGCCAGTAGATTCCCCTCGGACGCCACGCGCCTATTGCCGATATCGCGACAGAGGCACAGCCGACCGTAATACTTGGTGCCATGCGTCCCCTCCCCGCAGGGACACTCACGATGCTGTTCAGCGACATCGAGAGCTCAACAGTCTCCCTCAGGCGGCTGGGCGTGCACTGGGGCGACGCACTCACAGCGCACCGTCGCATCCTCCGGGCCGTCTTCGAGGCCCATGAAGGACGGGAGATGGGGACCGAGGGGGACAGCTTCTTCGTGGTCTTCGGCTCGGCACACCAAGCCGTGCTGGCGGCGGTGGAGGGTCAGCGTCGGCTCCAGGAGAACCGATGGCCGGATGAGGTGCCGCTCAGAGTCCGCATCGGCATCCACACCGGGGAGCCCGACAGACACGACGACGGCTACATCGGGATCGACGTCCACCGCGCGGCGCGGATCGCCGCGACCGCCCACGGCGGACAGATCGTCCTCTCCGAGGCCACTCGGCAACTCGTATCCGACCTCGCGGCAAGCTGCTCCTGGCGCGACCTCGGCTGGCACCGGCTAAAGGACCTGCCGGAGCCGGAACATCTCTATGACCTGGTCGATCCCGATCTCCTCCACGCGTTCCCGCCGCTCCGCAGCCTCGGGACCCTGGCCAGTCTGCCCGCGATCGGAAGTCCCCTGGTCGGCCGTGGGAGCGAGCTCGCAGAGATCCATGATGTGCTGTGCGACGACGACGTGTGCCTGGTCACCCTGACCGGGACAGGTGGCAGTGGCAAGACGAGGCTCGCGCTGGCGGTGGCCAGCGGCCTCGGCGAACAGTTCCCTTCCGGGGTCTTCTTCGTGAGATGTCATACGGCAGACCACGGCGCCCTCATGTGGGCCGCGATGGCCGACGCGCTCGGGGTCACCGGCGACTCCACCGAGCTACCTGAGGACCGGACGCTGCGGTTCCTGGGCCATCGCCAGGCGTTGTTGGTCCTCGACAACCTGGAGCAGATCTCCGACGCCGACCACGTGGTCAGTCGCCTCCTGAACGGCGCCCCCTCCATTAAGGTCCTCGTCACCTCCCGGCGTCCGCTGCATCTCGTCGCCGAGCATGAGTACCCGGTGCTGCCCCTTGACCTGCCGGCCGACGATCGGGTGGATCGTGAGGATGCCGAACGCACCCCGGCGGTCGAGCTCTTCGTCCAACGAGCCCAGATGGCGCAACCGAGGTTCACCCTCACGCAGACCAACACCGCCGACGTTGTCAGGCTATGTCGGCGCCTCGACGGTCTGCCACTGGCCATCGAGCTGGCTGCGGCCCGGACCCGGCTCCTCAGTCCGAAAGGACTCTTGAGCCGCATCGACGAGAGCCTGGGAACCGGCGTGACCGCCAGCGACCGTGCCGAGCGCCACCGCACTGTGGGCAAGACCATCGCCTGGTCGCACGACCTGTTGACCGCAGAGGAGCAGCGGGTGTTTCGACGCCTCGGCGTCTTCTCACGAAGCTTCGACCTACCCGCTGTCGAGGCGGTCGTGGAGACCGGTGGCACCGATGCCTTGGACCTGGTGGCCCGGCTGATCGACGTCAACCTGCTGGAAGTCACGGAGGACGTCGAGGGCGAGCCCAGGATCACCATGCTGCAGACGATCCGCTCGTTCGCCAGGGCGCAGCTGAAGGCGTCCGGAGAGCGTGAAGACGTGCGGCAGCGCCACTCGCAGTGGTGTCTCCAGATGGCGACGGAGATCTGCGAGAGCCTGCACGGCCCAACTCAGGTGCTGGCACTTGATCGCATGTCCCTCGTCCAGCAGGACATCCGATCCGCGCTCAGCTGGTGTCTTCGGCCCAGCAGCGAGGTCGGCGCCGACCGCACCGAGCTGGGCTTCCTGCTGATCTCGCAGATGAACGTCTTCTGGCACCGCTTTGGGTACGTCGCCGAGGGCCGCGGCTGGCAGGAGCGCGCTATCGCCATCGCCGACGGCGAGGACAGCCCGGGGCTTGTGGATGCGCTCCATGGCATGGCGGTGCTCGAGCTTCAGCAGAACGACGTGCAAAGCGCCACGAAGGCCCTGGAAACTGCTTTGGGCATGGCGAGTCGTCTCGGAGATCTCGATCGGGAGGCCCGGGAGGCCAACAGCCTCGGGGTGGCCCGAAGGTCCGTCGGTGACACGGCCGCCGCTCGCCAGCTCCTGGAGCGAAGCATCTCTTTGGCTCAGCGGGTCGGCAACGCGAAGCGCGAGACCACCGCGCTGACGAACATGGCCGTGATCCTGCTGGACAGCGGCGAGTTCGAGTCTGCCGTTGACGCAAGCCGGCAAGCGATCGCGGCGGACCGTGCGCGGGACGATCCCTGGGGCATGGCCATCAACCAGACCAACCTCGCGATGGTGCTCCTCCGGGCCGAAGGTCCGGAGTCGGCGTACACCCATCTGGCCAGCATCGCGCCGGACAATATCGCGCTGGCCGATCCCGAGCTCGCCGTCGCGACCATCGAGATGCTCGCGGCGACGCTTGCCGAGCTCGGCGACGCCCCACGAGCGGCGATGCTGATGGGTACCGCGGACGCCGAGCGAGGCCGCGTCGGGATGCCCCGCTCCACACCGGACCAGGAGTACTGCGACCAGTCGCTCGACAAGGGGCGACCCCTGATCCCCAGTGCGGAATGGACCGCATGTCACACCCGCGGTGCCGAGCTGTCCATCGAACAGGCCTTGGCGAAAGCCCTGACCCGACAACCTGCGGTCCCCTAGTCTGAGGCGAGCACACCCTGCCCCCGGACGTCCACCAGGCGATCATGCGTCACGACAAGCTTCCCGTGGCCCACGTCTTACCCCCTTCGGGCCGCGCAGTGCAATCCGTGAGGAGACCGAGAGCTTCATGACCGACTCAGAGTACGAAGCCCCAGATGCCGAACCCGTGGATTCGGTGACGGCTGACGTGCCCGTCACGCCAGCCGACGACGCTGCCCTGCAAACCTGGTGGCGGGGACGGGCCATCGCCGAACGTCATCAAGCAGGAGCGGCGATGCGCTCCGCACTCAACGTGGCGCGAGCTCTGGCCGGTAGTGGCCTCGCATGGAGCTCCGACGCGAAGCGGCCGCTGGACACCGCGACGGTCCCGCCCGGTTTTCGGGACTGGATCATGCGCCACGATGCTCCGAGCGACTTCAGCAAGCCACCAGATGATGACTGCGATGACGACGACGGCGGCAACGACGACGAGCTCGTCGCAGCTCCCGAGGACTCAAGGGACGAGGCCAGGGAGTAGCCGCCGTCCGATGTTGCACCACGTCCTCCCCGGCAGCCCACTGCTCGGCTAGAGTGACCGCACAACGATCCCGCCGCCACTGGTGCGCGGGCGACTGTTGAGGTTCAGCAGCTCCAGACCCTGGCTCGCGACCGCTCCTTTGCTCCTTACCGGACCGGCGATATGTGTCGTCATGAGCAGCAAGCCAGCGCGGGTGCACCCCCCCCCCCCCCCCAGCAGGTCGCATCGGCGTCGATACCTGCCGTTGCCAGCTCGAGCTATCACGGGGTGCTCCGGCAGCCTCGCGTCGCCCTTCCACCCTCGACGGACCAGGTCACCCTGCCGGAGTCCGCACTCATTCTCGGATGCTCGATGTCGACCGTACGACGGCTGGTGCTCACCGCCCGGTCTCCGCACGGCCACCGCCACGATGAACGAGCGTTGCCACGATCCGATGTCGAGCTGCCCGCGAGCGAGGTCTACGCCTGGCGTCTCCACCTCGACGACGTGGCCCCGTACTGGCTCACCGGCCAGCGGGCCGCCGACATCCTCGGCATCAGCCGAGCCAGGCTGAACCAGCTCGCCACCGACAACCGCGTGCCGTTCGTACGCCACCAGGACGGGACGCGGCTCTACCGGCGCGGCCAGCTCGAGCGGATCGCGGACGGCCGGGGCACGGGCGAGACGAGCATCGGGGCCTCGCTGGCTACTCCGCGGGACCGTCGACCAGCGTGACGCTCGCCGTGTGCGACCCACCCCGGCTGTCGGTCCAGCTGAGTGACACCGAGTCGCCTCCGCGGCGCTGCGCCAGCAGGGTCTTGAGCTGCTCACCGGAGGTGACCGCCGTACCGGACAAGCTGGTGACGGTGTCTCCCGGCAGGAGACCCAGGCGGGCGGCCGGCGTCCGGGGAATCACCCCGGTGATCAGCGCGCCGGACCCGTGGGAGGCCGGGGTGTACTCGACGCCCAAGAACGCTGGGACGCCGAGCATGATGTCGCCCCCTGCCTGACCACTCTCGATCCGGTCGGCGATCGACATTGCCTTGGCAATCGGGATCGCGAAGCCCAGCGACTGCATAGGCGAAGAGGACGCCGCGGTGTCCATGCCGATCACTTCGTTGTCCGCGTCATACAGCGGTCCGCCGGAGTCTCCCGAGATTACCTGCGCGTCGACCTGGATCATCCCGGTCAGCCGCTCGCCGTCCACGCTCCCCTCGCTCTGCGTGGTGATGGAACGGTCGAGGCCCGTGACATTGCCCCTCGCTGCGCTCGGAATGCCCCCAAGCCCCATGGCGTTACCGACCGCGGTCACCGGGTCACCGACCTGCACGCCGTCCGTATCCGGCTTGATGGTCTGCAGGCCGGAGGCCCCAATGAGCCGAAGCACAGCGATGTCGTCGACCTTGTCCGTGCCCACCACCTTGGCCGTGTACGTCTTGCCCGAGTTCACGACGGTGACCTTGATCTTGGTCGCACCCTCGATGACGTGGTTGTTGGTCAGGACCTCCCCGTCTGCGCTCACGACCATCCCGGTTCCCGCGGCCTTGGCGATCTGATACTTCAGCCTGGTGTCGATGATCACCACGCCCGTCTGCTGTTCCGCGGTCGCGTGACCGGGCGGGATGTACGACGACGCGTGCCCGCCCCGACGGTGGTCGGGCGCCCCGCTCCCCCGATGCCCGGGTTCCTGTGCCGAGGGGCCCCGTCCCCGCGGGGGGGTCTGGCCGGGGATCGCCGGGGCAGTGGCCCCCGAATCACCGGACGCGATCCCGGCGGCCGAGGAGCCGTCGTGACCATGGGCGAAGCCGAACGCACCACCGGCAGCTGCCGCACCGCCCACGAGGAGCAGAGCCGCCGCGACCCCCAGCCCTCGCGTGCGCCGCGAGATCCCCGGGCGGTTGTCGCCGATGGGGTCAGCGGGAGTCGCGGGCCCCGGGTACCCGCCGGCGGACGTAGGCGGGAGCCCGGGCTGGGTGCCGGTCCACTGCCAGGTCGGCGCCACCGACCCTGGACGAGGAGCGACTGAGTGCGGAGCCGGTTCCGGTGACCGACCTGCCTCTGGTCGGGTCAGGTCGGTCGGCTCGGTGTCGCCGTACTCGTTCATCGTCTCGGTCTCCTGTACTCGTGCGATCGGCTCGTGACCCCAGACAACCCGTACTCCCCATGAATTCCCTGTGCGCAACCCGAGGAATGGCCGAGAGTTTCGTGGTCAATCCTCTCACCTCGGCCGACCAAGACGACCGGTCGGAGCTGGAGCGGCCCGCGGTCGGCTCGACGCGCGGGACGTCCAGGCGCTGCACGGGCGGCCAGCAGCTGGCTGCCTTCAATCCACTGCCCATATCCACCAGGGGCGAAAGACGCTATTGTTCTCGGTCCACGCACGTCGTACTCCGAAAGTAGTCCGAGATGCACTGGAGCGATACCTCCTCGAAATTCAACGCCTCCTTCCGATCCGCATTTGTTCTGCTTTCTCTTGCCTCGGTGATGGCAGCCACGGGAATTGTCACGGCACCATCGGCCAGGGCGACCGGGACCTACCAGGTGACGATCGTCGGGCCTAGCCAGAGCCCGTCGACCGGCGTCCCGTTCGTGATCTCTGGCACCGTGACACCGGCCGCCGCCGGCTCCAGGGTGCGTCTGCAACGGTTCTACGGTGGGCGGTTCCACACCGTTGCCAATGGTCAGCTGGACGCCGACTCGTCGTACACGTTTGCGCAGGTCTTCGACACCGTTGGGGGACGCACCTTCCGGGTCACCAAGAAGTCCGAACAGGGGATCGGCAAGGGCATCAGCCCGCTGCGAAGGATCTTCGTCACCGGGAGCACCATGCACTCCTCGGTGATCCTCAAGGCCGGAAACGGTCTCACGTCCTTCCGCGGCTCTAACAGCCTCACCTTGCTGGCAACCGGCGACGTGGTAATGACGCTGAATGCGACGGGACGGGTCATCTGGTCCTTCGGCACGGCCGGACATCCCGGCGCCACGGCCGTCCTCCAGCGCGATGGCAACTTTGTGGTGCACGATGCGGACGGCAAGGTGGTGAAGACGAGCGGCTCGGGAGGCCATCCCCTCGGCACCTACTCCTTGACCCTTCGCGAGGACTCCGACGCGAACATCTCGTCCCCCGACGGCAAGCTCGTGTGGTCGAGCCTGACGACCAACACCATGCTGCGGGCGACGGAGTCGCTGCGTGGCGGTCAGTTCCTCCGGTCGTTCGGCCACCACTACCAGCTGGTCATGCGACGCGATGGCAACCTGGTCGTCTACAACAAGACCACCGGCGCACAGATCTGGGACACCGGGACCTCGCAGCCGAACTCCCGCGTGGTCATGGGTCCCGGAGGGGCCATGACGGTCTACGGCCCGCTGGACCGGGAGCTCTGTCGACCCACACAACCGGCTACCCCGGCGCCTACGCGCTCATGCAGGACAACGGGAATCTCGTGATCTACCAGAAGGGTGTGGCTCGCTGGGCGTCGCGGGGAATCGGCGGCGTCCTCGGCGACGACTACCCGGACAACCTGCGCAACGCCGTGCAAGACTCGATCATCGACCCCTGGCGCTTCTACAACCGAGAATGCACCAGCTTCGTGGCCTGGCGGATGAACAGCGCCAACCAGGTCGCATTCGACAACTTCATGCGCGGCGGGCGATTCGGCAGCGCCTACAACTGGGACGACAACGCACGCCAGCTCGGCTACCGGGTCGACACCGTGCCGTCACGTGGCGCGATCGCCCAGTCCGACCGCGAGGGCCACGTCGCTTGGGTCGCTGCGGTCGGTGATGGCGTCGTGACCGTCGAGGACTACAACTACGTCAAGCCGGGCGAGTACGCCGTGCGCACCGTTCCGACCTCGACGTACATCTACATCCACATCAAGGACCTCTGACCGAGGCACCGCACGCCCGACTGGCGGTGCGATCGACGCTGTCTCAAAGCACAGCAGCGGCAGCGGTACGGCGAGAGGCGAGCGTCTCCGGCATCCGCAGCGCCGTCACCATCGCGGCGAACACCACCACGGCGCAAGCGGCGAACGCCGCCGAGAAGGACACCTGGTCCGCGAGCCAGCCGGCGGCCAACGGCCCGGTGATGGTCCCGGCGTCGGCGGCCATCTGGAACACGGCGACGACCTTCCCGCCCCGGCCACGCATGATGTCACCCACGACGGCCCCCGGCGCCGTACTCAGGAACGCACCGCCGGCGCCCAGCGCGGTCATGGCCACGAGGAACAACGGCAGGGAGCGTGCCAGCGCAAAGCTCATGAGTGCGGCACCCGCGACCAGGCAGCCGATCACCATGGCCGGCCGCCGGCCGGCTCGGTCGACGAAGCGCCCCGCCACGACGAGAGATCCGACCTGCGCCAGCGACGTGCACAGGAAGCCGACCCCGATCCACACGACCCGCGCGTGCAGCCCCTCGGTGACGAACAGCGGGATCAGGCTCATCCGTACGCCGAAGAACGCCCAGCCGATCGCGAAGTTCACGGCGACTGCCGCACGATACGCAGGGTGCGCCCAGGCTTCTCGCAGCCGAGTCGCCGGCTCCGCGGCGGCCGTCGACGGCGCGGCGTCGGTCAAGGCGTGATCTGGGCCGTCGGATCCGGTCGGCCTCAGCCGTGCACTGCTCAGGAAGATCGAGGCGATCCCCCCGGCGGCCACCAAGGAGACGGCGTACACGTAGAACGGCAGCCTCAACGAGTAGTCGGTGAGGAACCCACCGGCCAGCGGACCCAGCAGGCCGCCGATGAGGAAGCCGGACTGGAACAGCCCGGTGGCACGCCCTCGCCTCTCGGGTCCGACGACGCGGAAGAGCAGGGCGGTAGCGGACACGGTGAACATCGCCGAGCCGATGCCCCCCACGCCGCGCAGGACCAACAGCTGCTGGTAGCTCTGGGAGAGCCCGGCGAGCCCCGTCGAGATGGCCACGATGGCGATGCCGGTCGCCAGGATCACCCGCTCGCCGAAGGCGTCGACCAGCCGCCCCCCTCCGAGAGCCGACACGAAGCGCATCAACGCGAACGCCGAGATCACTGCGCCGGCGGCCGTCTTGCCGACCCCGAAGGAGCGGGCGAACTCGGGGATGGCCGGGGCGACGACGCCGAAGCCGACGGCCACCGCCACCGAGACCGCCGCCAGCACACCGACCTCCCGAGGGAGGTCCCGGAACGGGCTTCTCACGTCGAGGTCAGTGCGCCAGCACCCAGGTGGCGACGGCCCCGTCCTGCACCGCGACGGCCGCCGAACGCTGTGACACTCAGGCACTCCTCACGAACACGTGGGCTGCGGTCTCGGCGTCGATCAGCGTTGACTCCCCACCCGCGTCGACGAGGATCGAGCCGGATTCCTGTCGCAGGACCGTCAGCACCCGCCCGGGCAGGATCTCCCGGTTCCGGAACCGGGCCATCAGCTCCTCGTCGGTCTGGATCGGTTCGCCGATCCGCGCCAGCAGTACCTTGGTCTCGCTGTCGGTGACGACCTGGTCGAGGGACCGCACGCCGACGAGGAACCCCTCGTAGTGACCGCCCTCACCCAGCTCCTCGAGACCTGGGATCGGGTTGCCGTACGGCGACTGGGTGGGGTGGTCAAGGATCTCGACCAATCGGCGCTCCACGGTCTCCGACATCACATGCTCCCAACGACAGGCCTCAGTGTGAACCTGCTCCCATTCCAGACCGATGATGTCGACGAGCAGCCGCTCGGCGAGCCGATGCTTGCGCATGACGCGCATCGCGCGCTGGCCGCCGTCCCGGGTGAGCTGGAGATGCCGGTCACCCTCCACGGTGAGCAGACCGGCCCGTTCCATGCGCGCCACGGTCTGGCTGACCGTCGGACCGGACTGGTGGAGCCGCTCGGCGATCCGGGCGCGCAGGGGCACGATGCCCTCTTCCTCGAGCTCGAAGATCGTCTTGAGGTACATCTCCGTCGTATCGATCAGATCAGTCACGCTGCGCCGTCCACCTGTCGCTGTCCCGCGTCGCCGCCCACGCCGACCGGACGCGGAGCCCTGGGAGCGGCGACCCGCCCGAGGCGCATGGGGACCTTCCAGAAGAGGTTACCGCGCGGCTCGGTCATGATGGGTCGATGCCCGTGTCCGTCATGTGGTTTCGCCGAGACCTCCGACTCACCGACAACCCGGCGCTCGCCGCGGCGGCCGCCGACGGCCAGGTCGTGCCGTTGTTCGTGGTTGACCCGAAACTCTGGAAGCCCGCCGGTGCGCCGCGACGGTGCTACCTTGCCGCGAGCCTGGCCGACCTCAGCCGTCGGATGGGCGGCCTGGTGGTGCGGACCGGTGACCCGGCCGAGGTGGTGCCCGCTGTCGCTCGCGAGGCGGGTGCGGAGCAGGTCTTCGTCTCCGGCGACTTCGGCCCGTACGGCGCCAGCCGCGACCAGCGGGTCGAGGCGGCGCTGGCGTCCGATGGCGGTCGCGGGCTGGTGCGCCGAGGGTCGCCGTACGCCGTCGACCCCGGTGAGGTGCGCAGCCAGCAAGGCGACGGATACCAGGTCTTCACCCCGTTCAGCGGAGCCTGGCGGGAGCACGAGTGGGGCGAGCCGGTGGCGAAGCCCCAGGGGGTCGAGTGGGGGCTTGGCCTGCGCACGGAGGCGCTGCCTGATGCAGCTCCCCTTGCCCACATGTCGATGCCTCCCGCGGGTGAGGCGGCTGCCCGACGTCGGTGGAACGTCTTCCTCGACTCCCACCTGGCCGACTACGCCAGGGTGCGCGACCGGCCCGATCTGGATGCGACGTCCCGGATGTCGGTGCACCTGAAATGGGGCGAGATCCACCCGCGGACGATGCTCGCCGACCTGAGCCGGCGCAGTGGCGAGTCGCCGCGGCGCTACGAGACCGAGCTCGCCTGGCGGGAGTTCTACGCCGACGTGCTGGCCCGTCGCCCCGAGACCGCGCGTGACTACTACCGCCCGGAGCTCGCCGCGATGCGCTACGAGGAGCCCGACGAGCACTTCACTGCCTGGTGCGAGGGCCGCACCGGCTACCCGATCGTCGACGCCGGCATGCGTCAGCTGACGGCCGAAGGCTGGATGCACAACCGGGTGCGGATGATCGTCGCCAGCTTCCTGGTCAAGGACCTGCACATCGAGTGGCAGCACGGAGCCCGGCACTTCATGCGCTGGCTGGTGGACGCCGACCTCGCGTCCAACCAACACGGATGGCAGTGGACCGCGGGTTGTGGCACCGACCCGGCGCCGTACTTCCGGGTCTTCAACCCCATCGACCAGGGCAAGAAGTTTGACCCGGACGGCAGCTACATCCGCCGCCACGTGGCCGAGCTGCGCGACGTGCCGACCGATGAGCTGCACCGGCCCCACGACCCGATCGTCGACCACGCGACGGAGCGGCGGGAGGCGCTGGCTCGCTACCAAGATGCTCGCCGCCACTAGCCTGACCTCATGGTGCCATCGCCGCCGCGCCCCCTCGTGGTCGCCGGCCGCTTCTGCGGCCCGGCCGGGTCCGGCAATGGCGGCTACACGGCCGGTTTGGTGGCGGCCCAGCTCGCTGGCGGCTCGGAGCCGGTCACCGTCACGCTGCGCCGGCCCCCGCCGCTCGACGCACCGATGGACGTGCGGGAGCCGACCGCCGGCGCCGGCGCTGAGCTCTGGCGTGGCGATGTGCTGGTCGCCACCGCCGAGCTCGGTGCGTTCACCGCAGACGCCGTCGGGCCCGTCGACCTCGAGACCGCCACGGCGGCCAGGTCGTCGTACCGGGGAGCGGATCAGCACCCGTTTCCCGGCTGTTTCGTCTGCGGGCCGGCACGCGAGCCGGGAGACGGTCTTCGTCTCACCCCGGGCACCATCGACGAGGGCCGCACCGCCTGCGTCTGGGTACCCGACCCGTCATTGGTGGTCGGCGACGACACCTCGGCCGTCGGAGACGAGTTCGCGTGGGCTTCGCTCGACTGTCCTGGCGGTTGGACGTCCGACCTCGAGCACCGGCCGATGGTTCTCGGCCGCATGACCGGTTCGATCCTCTCGCCGCCTCGGGTCGGACAACCGCACGTCGTGGTCGGCCGGCTGCTCGGGGAGGATGGCCGCAAGACCTTCACCGCCGCGAGCCTGTACGACGCCGGGCGGCTGGTCGCTCGGGCCGAGCACACCTGGATCGCTATCGACCCCACCGCTTTCATCTCCGCCGATATGGCCCCACCGCTACCAGGAACAAGTTCCGCCGATCATCGGACTGACCCACCCGCTGCGGGCTGCGCTGACCCTTAGACCGCACCGGAACGGCCGCTCAGCGGGGAAGGATCACGGTACCGGTTGGTCGGAGTCGTAGGCGCGGAAGCCCTTCTCGGCACCGTTGGCGACGAGGACCCCCACCATGCAGGCGAGACCACCGGCACCGAGGGCCAAGGCGGGGGTGAACAACGCGGCTGTCGAGCCCATCATGAAGTCACCCATGCGCGGGCCGCCGGCCACCACTACGGTGAACACGCCTTGGAGCCGGCCCCGCAGGTTGTCGGGAGCCGCCACCTGGAGCATCGTGGACCGGTAGGCGGCGCTGACCATGTCGGCGCCGCCGCTCAGCGCGAGGAACACCACCCCGACCCACAGGGACCGGGCGAAACCGAAGGCTGCAACCGCCGCGCCGTAGACCAGGACGGCGATCGTGATGGCCTTGCCCTGCCGACGGATCTTGCTCACCCAGCCGGAGAAGGCGAACGCGAGCAACGACCCGATCGCCGGGGAGGCCTGGAGCAGGCCCACGGTGCGCACACCCCCACCGAAGAAACCTCCCGCAACCGCGGGGAAGAGGGCCCGGGGCTGCGCGAGCACCATCGCGCACATGTCGACGATGAACGTCATCCGGAGGTTCGGCGCGGAGGCGAGGAAGCGGAACCCTTCCACCACGGAGCGCAGGCCCGGCCGCGCGGGTGCCTGGCCCTCCAGCGGCTGTGGCGGGATCGGCGGCAGCCGGAACAGCGAGTAGAGCGCGGCCAGGAACGTCACCGCGTCGATTCCGTAGGCGAACTGGTACCCGCCCGCGCTGATCGCGAGGGCCCCGAGGAGCGGCCCGACCGTGAAACCGAGGTTGAACGACGCCATGTTGAGCGCGTTCGCGGCGGGCAGCAGCTCTCGGTCGATCAGCCGGGGCACGATCGCACTCCGTGTCGGACTGTTGACGGCAAAGCACGCAGACTGCACCGCGACGACCGCGTAGAGCACGGTCACCGAGTCGAGATGGCTGACCGCCTGCAAGACCAGCACGATCGAGAGCAGCCACAAGCCCGTCGATGACACCAGAGCGAGCCTGCGTCGGTCGACCGCGTCGGCGAAGGCGCCGCCGTACAGCCCGAAGGTCACCAGCGGGACGAGCGCGAACAACCCGACCAGGCCGACCGAGAACGTCGAGCCGGTGAGTGAGTACACCTGGATGGCGATCGTCACCGCGGTCATTTGTTGCCCCAGCTGAGACACGGTGCTGCCGACCCACAGCCGGCGATAGTCGCGGGATGCCTGGAGTGGTCTCACATCCGTCAGGAGACGGCCCAGGCGGCGAGGCACCCGCCCACCTTAGGAGAGCCGAAAAGTCCTTGTCGCATGGGGGATCAGGACGTAGCGTTGAGGCACACATGAAGGGAGGTGGTCCGACAGATGCATTCCCAACGGACTTGTGAGGTGGCCAGCCGCTAGTCGGCCGGACCATGGATCGGACCTCCGCATCTGGCGGGGGCGCCATTTCCTCGAGGACGACGTAGCGAATTCACGTTGGCTACCCGGGCTCGCGGGCGCTGGACCGTCCATCCAGCCGCGGCACGGCCGTGACCAGCCCGCGGGCCTGCTCATGCCCACGGCCAGGGGGCCTTCGGCCGGCCCGTCGCCCGCGGTAGGTTCCCCCGTGTGACCATCCCGCCACCGCGAGACGTCGCCGCCTGGCGACGGGAGTACGCCGACCGCGGGCTCACCGAACACGACCTCGGGGACGACCCGATCGCTGCCTTCGGTGAGTGGCTCGACGCCGCAGCAAAGGCCGGCCTGCACGAGCCGAATGCCATGGTCGTGTCGACGATCGGGCCAGCCGGGCCGTCCTCCCGGATGGTCCTGCTCAAGGGACTGGACGCCCGAGGATTCGTCTTCTTCACTAACTACCGCAGCCGCAAGGCGGCCGAGCTCGACGCCGAGCCGGCCTGCGCCCTGCTGTTCCCTTGGCACCCGCTGGAGCGGCAGGTGCGTATCGAGGGGGTCGCCGCGCGCGCCGACTCCGACGAGTCCGACGCCTACTTCGCGTCCCGGCCACGGACGGCCCAGCTGGGCGCCTGGGCCTCGCCCCAGTCGGAGGCCGTCGAGTCGCGCGACTACCTCGAGCAGCGGTACCTCCACGAGCAGGACAGGTTCGCCGAGATCGACGAGATCGCGCGTCCTGCCTACTGGGGCGGGATCCGGGTACGCCCGCACCGGGTGGAGTTCTGGCAGGGCCGGCCGGGCAGGTTGCACGATCGCATCCGCTTCGACCGCGTGAACGACTCGCGCTGGGCCGTCGAGCGACTGGCCCCCTGATCCCCGTCTCGCCCCGCGTGCGGCGCGGAAGCGGCCGGGGGCGACAATGAGCCGGAGGGCTACGTCGTACGAGGAGTGACGCATGGTCGAGATCCACCACGGCCTCGAGGGCGTCGTCGCCTTCGAGACCCAGATCGCCGAGCCGGACCGCGAGGGCTCGGCCCTTCGCTACCGCGGCGTCGACATCGAGGACCTGGTAGGGAGGGTGCCGTTCGGCAACGTGTGGGGGCTACTCGTTGACGGCACCTACCAACCCGGCCTGCCGCCGGCGGAGCCCTACCCGATCCCGGTCCACTCCGGTGACATCCGCGTCGACGTGCAGAGCGCAATCGCGATGATCGCGCCGGCATGGGGCATGCGCCAGCTATACGACATCAGTGACGAGCAGGCTCGTGACGATCTCGCCCGGACGGCTGTCATGGCGCTGTCGTACGTCGCGCAGGCGGCCCGGGGGCTCGGCCAGCCGATGGTGCCCCAGGCCGACATCGACAAGGCCGAGACGATCACGGAGCGCTTCATGACCCGCTGGCGTGGTGAGCCGGACCCCAAGCACGTCAAGGCAGTCGACGCCTACTGGACCTCCGCGGCCGAGCACGGGATGAACGCCTCCACGTTCACCGCGCGCGTCGTCGCGTCGACCGGAGCCGATGTCGCCGCCAGCCTGTCCGCTGCGGTCGGTGCCATGTCAGGCCCGTTGCACGGCGGTGCCCCCTCGCGCGTCTTGCACATGATCGAAGAGGTGGAGCGTCGCGGCGAAGCCGTGGGCTACGTCAAGGAGCTGATGGACAACGGGGAGCGGCTGATGGGCTTCGGTCATCGCGTCTACCGAGCCGAGGACCCCCGGGCCCGCACCCTGCGCCGTACCGCCCGTGAGCTCGACGCGCCACGCTACGAGGTGGCCGAGGCGCTCGAGCAGGCCGCCCTCCAGGAGCTGCGCGAGCGTCGCCCCGACCGGGTGCTCGAGACCAACGTGGAGTTCTGGGCGGCGATCATCCTCGACTTCGCCGAGGTGCCGCCGCACATGTTCACCTCGATGTTCACCTGCGCCCGTACCGCGGGCTGGAGCGCCCACATTCTCGAACAGAAGCGCACCGGTCGGCTGATCCGACCCTCTGCCTACTATGCCGGACCGGCCGCGCGTCGGCCGGACGCCGTGGAAGGCTGGAACCCGAGCTGGGCCGCGTAGGCCTCGAGAGGCAGGCATGGCCGACCTGAGAATTCCCTCCGACCTCCTTCCCGGGGACGGCCGCTTCGGTGCGGGCCCGAGCAAGGTGCGGGTCGAGGCTCTGGACGCCCTGGCGGCCACGGGTACGACGTACCTCGGCACGTCCCACCGGCAGCCGGGCATCCGCTCGGTGGTCGGGCGAGTGCGGGCCGGCCTGGTCGACTTGTTCACCCTCCCAGACGGATACCGGGTGGTCCTCGGCAACGGTGGAGCCACCGCCTTCTGGGACGTGGCGGCGTTCAGCTTGATTCGTGAGCGCAGCCAGCACCTGGCGTTCGGAGAGTTCTCGGCAAAGTTCGCGGCCGAGGTCGCCACCACTCCATTCCTCAAGGAGCCGACGATCATCACGTCCGAGCCCGGCGCTCGACCCGTCGCCAAGGCCGAGGTCGGTGTCGATGCCTACGCCTGGGCGCACAACGAGACCTCGACCGGGGTGATGGCGCCGGTGCTGCGGGTGCCCGGCGCCGACGACGACGCGCTGGTGCTCATCGACGCCACGTCCGGCGCGGGAGGGCTGCCCGTCGACGTGAGCCAGACCGACGTCTACTACTTCGCGCCGCAAAAGTCGTTCGCCTCGGACGGCGGGCTGTGGGTCGCGCTGATGTCCCCGCGCGCCGTCGAGCGGGTCGCAGAGCTGAGGGCGAGTGGACGCTGGGTTCCCGCGATTCTCGACCTGCAAATCGCCCTCGACAACTCCGCGCTGGACCAGACCTACAACACCCCCGCGTTGGCCACGCTGTTCCTGCTGGCCGAGCAGGTCGACTGGCTGAACGGCCTGGGCGGCCTGTCAGGAGCCGTCGAGCGCACAACCGCCTCCTCCACAGCGCTGTACGGGTGGGCCGATGCTTCCGAGCACGCCAGCCCATTCGTCTCCGACCCCGCGAACCGGTCGCTGGTGATCGGGACCATCGACTTCTCCGAGAATGTCGACGCCGCGCAGGTCGCCAAGACGCTACGCGCCAACGGCATCGTCGACACCGAGCCCTACCGCAAACTCGGCCGCAACCAGCTCAGGGTGGCCATGTTCCCGGCGATCGAGACAGGTGACGTCGCCGCGCTCACTCGCTGCGTCGACTGGGTGATCGAGCACAGCATCTAGGTCTAGGGTCTGGCCGATCCCCCACATCAGCCCAGTCTCACATCGAGATCGGGGATGGCACGCAGCCTGCGCTCAAGAGCCGGGGTGACGCCCCACTGCGACACCAGGTCGCGGTAGGCCTGCCGGAAGGCCTGGTCGGCCGGCGCCCCGGTGCGGACGGCGCGGATCAGCGCGTTCCGTGGCGTGTGCTGCGAGTCGACGAACTCGATGACCTCGACCCGGTAGCCGACGAGCCGGAGCAGCGCCGCGCGTAGCGCATCGGTGAGCACGTCGGCCAGCCGCTCGCTCAGGATGCCGTGCCGGGTGACCAGCCTGTAGGCCTCCGGGATCGCCTCGGTGCGCAGCTGACGGGCAATGTCGTGATGGCAGCACGGTGCCGCGACGACCACCGGGGTCTGCCAGGCAACGGCCCGAGCGAGCGCGTCGTCGGTCGCCGTGTCGCAGGCGTGCAGGGCCAGCACCAGATCCGGCGGGTCCGGCACCTCCGCCTCGTCGATGTTGCCCTGGACGAACGTCACTCGGTCGGAGACGCCCAGCGCCTCGGCGATCACGGTGTTGTGCGTCAGCGCCTGCACCTTGGCGTCGACACCCACGACACGTACCGGGAGCCGACGCACCTCTTCGAGGTAGCGGAACGCGGCGAACGTCAAGTACGCGTTGCCACACCCGAGGTCGACCAGCCGCAACGGTCTCGAGGGCCCGAGTTCCTCGCCCGGTCCGAGCGACAGCGCGTCCTCGACCAGGGGGTCGAGGGCGGCGAGCAGGTCCTGGACCTGACGGAACTTCGCGGTTCTGGTCGGCTTCACCATGCCGTCAGGCGTCGTCACCCCGAGCAGAGCGAACAGGGGATCACTCGCGTCGAGACGTCTGCTCTTGACCCGGTCGTGGCGGAGGGTCGGCGTGCGCTGCTCTTCGACCGCTAGGGGAGACGCGTGCAACAGCGCCTTCCCCTTCTTGGTCACCCTGAGCTGCAAAGTCTCCCCGACGCGGTTCACGTGCCAGTTCGCGTAGCCGCCTCCCAGCACCTCGTCGACGACGGCTTCGGCGGTCGGGCCAGCATCGACGTTGCGGATGTGGGCCCGTGTCTCGTCGTACGACGTCACCTGCAGCCGCAGACCCGCCTTGACCTCGACGTAACGCAGCTCGACCCGCCGGAACTCGGGCGTCACGTTGCGTTGAGCGCCGGAGGCAACAGCGCGAACCAGTTCCGCGGGGTCGAGCAACGCCGCGCGGACCCGCTGCCACCGCGCATCGTCCGACCCGGCCTCCCTCACGCGATCGCGGCGACGACCACGATGACCAGCAGAAGCAGCAGGGCACCGGGGATCACGAGTCGGCGGTAGCGGGGGTGCATGACAAACGACGCTACCCGGTGCGCTCGGCGAGCCGGTACGCCCGCACCGACAGCACACGGACGTCGATGTCCTGCTTTCGGATCAGCCAGCAGGTGGCCACGACAACCGCGACCGCGGTCACCAGGCCACCTCCGATCAAGGTCCAGCGGGCGCCGAACGTCTCTCCCACCCAGCCGATGATCGGCGCTCCGAACGGTGTGCCCCCCATGAGCGTCATCATGTAGAGGGCCATGACGCGCCCGCGCACGGCCGGCTCCACTGACAGCTGCACGACGGTCTGCAAGGAGTTCAGCATCGTGAGCGACGTGACGCCGATGACCGGGAGCGAGACCGCGAACAGCAGGTATGACGGCATGAGTCCGGCCACGATCTCCGCGGTGGCGAACGACAAGGCCGACATCACGAGCAGCGCACGCCGCGGGTAACCCCGCCTGGCGGCGAGCAAAGCCCCCGCCAGTGACCCGACGGCCATGATCGAGCCGAGCACGCCGTACTCGCCGGCGCCCTTGTGGAACACACCGGTGGCCATGAGCGCCGAGGTGATCTGGAAGTTCAGCCCGAACGTCCCCGCGAAGAACGCCACCACGAAGACGAAGACGAGGTCGGGGCTGCGTCGCACGACACTCAGGCCCTCGCGCAGGGCGCCCTTCGCCCGCGCCACCAGGTCGACGGTTGCCAGCTCCGAACCGCGCATCGCTCGCAAGGAGCCGATTACGGCCAGGTAGCTGGCCGCGTTGACCAAGATCACGGCGCCGGTCGCCGAGACCCCAGAGCCGAGCGCGGCGATCAGCAGCCCGGCCAGCCCCGGGCCGACGATGCGGCCGACGTTGAAAGACGCCGAGTTGAGGCCGACGGCGTTGGGCAGCTGTTCGCGCCCCACCATCTCCACGACGAAGGACTGGCGGGTCGGAGTGTCGAACGCGGTGCCGAGGCCGAAGAGCAAGGCGAGCACATACACGTGCCAGGGTTGGGCGACTCCGGTGATCGCGAGCAGTCCGAGCACTCCGGCAGTCACGGCCAACGAAGCCTGCGAGAAGACGAGCAGCCGCCGCTTCGGGTAGCGGTCGGCGGCCAGGCCGGCGTACGGCGTGGCCAGCAGGAAGGGCAGGAACTGCAGGCCCGTCGTGATTCCGAGGGCGATGCCGGAGTGGGTCAGCTGCAGGATCAGCCAGTCCTGGGCGACCCGCTGCATCCAGGTGCCGGTGTTGCTGACCAGCCCACCCAACCAGTAGAGACGATAGTTGCGGACCGCGAGGGCCTGGAAGGTCGGGCTCATACGCGCGAGAGGAGCTCCAGGACGGGTGCCGCGTCACGGAGGATCTGTCGTTGCGCAGGTGTCAGCTCGCAAAGTCTCCTGTGCAGCCAGGCGTCCCTGCGTTGCCGGGTCTCCTCGATGACCACGCGGCCGGCATCGGTCAGCGAGATCACGACCGCTCGCCGGTCAGTGCTGTGGATGTTCCGCCGGACCAGTCCCTTGATCACGAGGGAGGTGACCGTGCGGGTCATGGATGGCGGCTGCACCTTCTCCTCCGCCGCCAGGTCCCCGATCGTCATGGCACCACAGCGGGTGAGGGTGAACAGGACTGCGATCTGGTTCGCGCTCATGTCGTCGCTCGCGTCGCGCTCGTTGCGGAGCCGGCGGGACAGCCGCATCACCGAGACGCGCAAGGCGCTGGACAGGCCCGTGTTCGTCCGAGACATCGCGATCACATTGTCGGGCATGACCCCCAGTCTACCAATGCTTAGCCTTGCTAATCAAACCGGTCAGCTGACACCAAGCCAGCCGCTGATGGGATGCACGGCGAAGTAGACGACGAACAGCACGGCCACGATCCACAGCAGCGGATGGACCGACGAGGCCTTGCCGCGGGCGAGCTTCAACACGACGTACGAGATGAAGCCGGCTCCGATCCCCGCCGAGATCGAGTAGGAGAAGGGCATGATGACCACGGTCAGGAAGGCGGGGATGGCGATCTCGAGATCGTCCCAATCGATCGACCTGACCTGGCTCATCATGAGGAAGCCGACCAGCACCAGCGCGGGTGCAGCCGCCTCCTGGGGGATCACTGCGACCAGCGGGGCGAGGAACGTCGTCAGCAGGAACAGGACGCCCGTGACGATGCTGGCGAGGCCGGTTCGGGCACCCTCTCCGACGCCGGAGGCCGACTCGATATAGGACGTGTTGCTGGAGGCCGACGCGGCCCCACCCGCCGCGGCCGCGATCGAGTCGACGATGAGGATCGCCTGCGAGTTCGGCGGCATCCCCTCGTCATCGAGGAGCCCCGCCTCCGCCCCGATGGCGGTCATCGTGCCCATCGTGTCGAAGAAGTCGGCGAGAAGGAGGGTGAACACGAACAGCGCCGCGGTGACCACCCCTGCGTGCTCGAAGGCGCCGAACAGGGAGAAGTTGCCGAGCAGGGAGAAATCGGGAGTCGCCGCGAGGGAGTCAGGGAAGGACGGGATGGTCAGGTTCCAGCCACCGGGGTTCGAGAGCGAATTGTTGTTGAAGTCGTAACCCTGGCCGCCGAAGTCGCCGATCGCCTCCATCACGATGGCCACCGCGGTCGCGACGATGATGCTGATCAGAATCGCCCCACGGACCCGTTGCGTGTAGAGCACGGCCATCAAGAGCAGCCCGAAGACGAACACGACAAGCGGCCAGCCCACAAGCTCACCGCCGATGCCGAGCTCCAACGGCGGAGCATTGGCCGCGAAAGGTCGCCCGATGAAGCCGGCGTCGAAGAACCCGATCAGCGCGATAAACAGCCCGATTCCGACCGAGATCGCGATCTTGAGCTGCGCGGGTACGGCGTGGAACACCGCTCTACGAAAGCCGGTCAGGACCAGCACCAGGATGATCAGGCCCTCCAAGACGATCAGGCCCATCGCGTCGGCCCAGCTCATGCCGACGACGATGGTGAACGCCACGAAGGCGTTGAGCCCAAGACCGGTGGCGAGCGCCAACGGGAAGTTCGCCACCACCCCCATCAGAATCGTCATGACACCGGCCACGAGCGCGGTGACCGCGGCGATCTGAGCCAGGTCAGCGCGGTCTCCTGCGCCGGTGATCCAGTTTCCGTTGTGGTCCTGAGCGGCACCAAGGATCAGCGGGTTCAGGACCACGATGTACGCCATCGTGAAGAACGTCACCACGCCGCCGCGGATCTCACGAGCGACGGTCGATCCGCGCTCCGAGACCTTGAAGTACCTATCGAGTCCGGTCGCGTTCGACGGTCCGGTCGCCGTACGGGAGAAGGTCACATTCGGGAGAGTAGTCCCGCGCAGCAGCGGTAGGCTGGCTGGGTGAGTGAGGACCAGCCAGCCAAGGTCCGCGACCAGCTGGTGGCCGACGTCCAACCCCTCGACGTCACCGGCACCCGAACCGTCACGATCGGCGTGGCGGCCTGGGCTCTCGCGTTCGTGGCTCTGCTCCCGTTCTACGACACTCTGCGCGACGACGGCAACCTGTGGTGGCTCTGGACCTGCGTCGCGGGGGTGGGCGTTGGCCTGCTGGGTTGGGAGTACTGCCGCCATCGGGAGCGGCAGCTGCAGCGGACGCCGCGCGACCCTGAGTCCAGCCCGCTGGGCGCTGCCGGACTCTAGGGTGCGATAGGGCTGCGGGCAACGGGGAGTTCGGTCAGCGAATGATCTCCAGGTCCGCGTCGCCCCACGTGTCGAACGTGAGTGTGTCGTGGAAGGGGTTCGCCGCTGCAGGCTGATGCTGAGACGGCTCCTCGCGTACGTCGGAGTGGGCACCGCAGCCGTGGTCGAACGACACCGCGTGACCGTCGCTCGGCGACGAGGCGTTGGCGCAGACGCCGAACTGAAAGGTCAGCGGCCCCGCGATCCGGACCAGGAACCCACAGGTCCCGCAGAGCGCCGGGGCCACCTTGGCGATCGGGTCATCTGGCCCGTGGGCGCCTTCGTACCACCGGTCGGCAGCTTCGTCCCGCCCCTCGACGGAGAGCACGACCTCGCGGCCAAGCCCGACCTCCCGGAAGACCTCGCGCTGCTCGCGAGCCGCCGCCGCATCGAGCGCCTCGTCACCGACCAGGTAGCCCGGCACCAACCGGGGGTCGTCCTCGATCACTGGCACGAGGTCGCCGGGTCCGAGGTCCTCGGGCGCGACCCGGTCCCGCCAAGGCAGCCACTCCGGAGCCCGCACCGCGTCGTCTCCGGGGAGCAGCACGACCTCGTTGAGCGTCACCGCCTTCTGCCGGGCGGCGCGAGTGATAGTCACGGCCCACCGCCAACCGACGTAACCGCGGTCGGTGGAGGCGAAAAGATGCGTAACGACGCGCTCGCCCTCCGGCACCGCATCCAGATGCTCGCCGACCTCCGACTCCGAGACGGTGTCCACCAGAGCGGCTCGCGCCTCGTCGATGGCGGCCATCAACTGAGGATCGGCTTTCAGCCCCCGCGCCGGGCTCTGCAGTGGTGTCGTCACCGCGTCATTGTCGCCCACCGGCGAGCGAGTTGGCGAATCGTCCCGGCGCGCGCGACGGGTGCCGCAGGACGCCGCAGACCGGACGCGGGCAGGGCAGGATGGGAGCGTGCAACCGGAAGACCGCGACCCGCACCGCCCCCGCTCCGGCGGGGAACGCGGCGCGTCGCGCCCGGACTACGGGCAGGCCGGCCACCTGCCGGGTTCACGCGGCCCCGGACCCGCGGAACGGGCCCGCAAGGCCGCCCAAACAACCCGGAAGGTGGCGTCGTTCTCTGGCCGGGCGGCAGGCGGCGCCGCACGGGTGGCCCGGCGGGCCAGCCGGTCTGGGGGGGCCGGCGAGTCCGGCCTCTTCCGGTTGCTGGAGCTGCACGCCCTCAACGCCGCGGGCGACTCGGCTCTCGCCATCTCGCTGGCCGGCACACTCTTCTTCCAGGTGCCGAGCGGCCAGGCGCGTACTCAGATCGCCTTGTTCCTCGGCATCACCATGTTGCCGTTCGCGGTCATCGCGCCGCTCATCGGCCCGTTCCTGGACCGCTACCGGCGGGGCCGGCGGTGGGCGATCGGCGCCACGATGGCGGTGCGCGCGTTCGGTGCCTGGGCGATGGCCGGCGCGGTCGTCACCCAGTCGGCCTGGCTTTTCCCCGCTGCCCTCACCTGTCTGGTCGCATCGAAGGCGTACGGCGTCACGCGCGCCTCCGCCGTACCACGGCTCCTGCCGGCCGAGCTGACCCTGGTGCGGGCGAACTCCCGCATCTCGCTGGCCGGCACCGCCGGGGCCGCGATCTCGGCTCCGTTCGCCGGGCTGGCCGCGCTGATCGGACCCGACTGGTCGCTGCGCTACGCCGCTTTGCTCTACGCCGGTGCAACGGTGCTGGCAATCCTGCTCCCAGCGCGGGTCGACTCGTCGGAGGGCGAGGCGCAGGTCGGTGTGCTGGAGATCGCCGACCCAGGACGAGGGTCGCGGCGCAAAGGCATCACGCCAATGGTCATCCTCGCATTGCGGTGCAACGCGGGGCTTCGGGTGTTGTCCGGCTTTCTGACGATGTTCATGGCCTTCCTGCTCCGGGAGAACCCCTTCCATGGCTGGGAGGACAGGCGCACACTTCTGCTCGGCCTGGTCATCGGGTCGGCCGGCGTGGGCAGCACCGTCGGCACCTTCGTCGGGTCGGTGCTCAAGGCGCGCAAGCCCGAGGCCATCGTGCTGTTCACCCTGCTGCTCGACGCGGCCGCTGCGACCTATGCGGCCCTGTTCTTCGGCCTGATCGCCGCCATCACGCTCGGCCTGGTGACCGGCCTCTCCCAAGGCCTCGGGAAGCTGTCACTGGACGCCATCATCCAGCGCGAGGTGCCGGAGCTCGTCCGGACGAGCGTCTTCGCCCGCTCCGAGACCCTGCTGCAGCTCTCCTGGGTGATCGGTGGCTTCCTCGGCGTCTTCATGCCGCTGAACGCCACCCTGGGACTTTCGATCGTGGCCGTCGGGCTGGTGGCCTGGTCGGCCTTCGTGCTGCGGAGCAGGGTGATGAGCGGCCGCGTCGACCGGTCGACGGGACCGCTTCATCCGCCGTACCGCTCGCCATAGGACGCAGGTCCCGGACGTCCGCTACGTCAGCTGGACTCGAGCTCGGCGGCAAGTGCCCGGAGCAGGGTGGCGGTTTGCTTGGCGGCGCGCGGGTCGGCGTGGCGCCCACGGCGGTAGGTCTGCTCGAGCCCTTCAAGCAGCTTCATCAGGTCCTCGACGATGTTGACCATGTCCTCGGGCTTCTTGCGCAGCGCCTTCGCCACGGACGGCGTCGGCTCCAGCACACTGACCTGGATCGCCTGGTCACCCTTGCGGCCCTGCACCAGCCCGAACTCCACGCGGGCGCCATTCTTGAGCGTCGTGACCCCGGCCGGCAGCGAGTCCGCGCGCACGAAGACATCACCACCCTCGTCGATGGTCAAGAACCCGAACCCCTTCTCGGAGTCGTACCATTTGACCTTGCCGGTCGGCACTCGATTACCTCACGCTCACGACGGCATGCCCAGCTCGCAGCACACTGCCTGTGCTTCTCTGGTTCTTCACGATCCTGCCGGTCGGCACTCGATTACCTCACGCTCTCGGGGACGCTGACTCGCGGCATTCCCATCACCACAAACCCCGCGGCTGCGCGGCGGCGCCGATCAGCCTACCGCCTTCGGGTCACCGGCCTCATCGGTATACCTCGGGCTCCGGCAGCAGCTCGTTCATGGATCCAGACCTGAACCCGCGCGCATCCAGGTGCACGTCGCCGAAACCAACGCCTTTGACCAATCCCACGACCGACGCTTCACCGCCGTCGAGCTCGACGAGCCGGGCCAGCGCGGGCCGGTCAAGCTCGACGCGCGCCAGCGAGCCGAGATCTCGGACCCGGAGATCCCGGACAACGACCTGATGGGCATCGAGCCAGGATCGAAGGGCGACCTCCGCTCGCTCGACCCGGGCCAACCGGGTCGGAGTCACCTCGACCCCGAACGCGATCCTTGACGACAGACAGGCCGCGGCCGGCTTGTCCCACGTCGGCAACCCCCACGCGCGCGACGCCGAGCGGATCTCCGCCTTCGAGAGTCCGGCGTCGAGCAAGGGGGTGGCTGCGCCCCGCTCGGCGGCGGCCCGGATGCCGGGGCGGAACCCCGCAGCGGCGTCGTCGGCGTTGGTGCCGGTCGCTACCGCGGCGAAGTTCAGCTCGTCGGCGATCGGCCCTAGCACGTCGAGCAGCTCTGCCTTGCAGAAGTAGCAACGGTCACCGGCGTTGGCGCGATAGCCCTCGCGATCCATCTCATGCGTCGAAGGGGTCAGATGTCGTACCCCGAGCTCGGAGCAGAACTCAGCGGCCAGGCGGAGCTCGACCGTCGGCAGCGATGTCGAGACGGCGGTCGCGGCCACGACACGGGCCTCTCCCAAGGCGCGTACCGCGGCGGCAAGCAGGAACGCGGAGTCAGCGCCACCGCTGAACGCGACGACCACACTGCCCAGGGCGCGCAGACTCGACTCGAGCGATGCCAACCGCTGAACCAGGACCTGCTCGTCCCGTTGGTCGCGAGCCGCCACGTCGTCCATCACGTCCTTGACCCTATCGAGGGTTGCGCGGTCCCCCTCCGGGAGTGGAGTCATCGGCCCGAAGACGGTGCCGGACTTCTTCATGATCTTTTTGAGTCCTTGTGGACAAGGCCAAAACGCCGAGCGAAACTGTCGGCGGTGTCTCATAGTCTCAGGGTATGTTCGACGCACTTTCGGAGGCGCTGCGTTCCCTCGACGGACTCGATGCGCTTGACGCGGTTGAGACGCTGGAGCAGGCCGGCGAGGTCCAGCGCAACATCAACCTGGCTCAGGCCGAGCTGCTCAAGATCGCGTGTCACTGGGCCGACCTCAATGCCGTGCTCCACAACCCGCATGCCGCCAACCTTCCTGGCACCGAGCAGCTGGTCCGGCTGGGCGGAGCCGGCACCCCCGAGATGGCCGAGTTCGCTTCAGCGGAGCTCGGCGCGCAGCTCCAGATGTCTGCTGGTGGCTGCAAGATGCTGATCGCCGATGCGCTCGACCTGCGCCACCGCCTGCCTCTGTTGTGGGCCCTGGTCTGTCTGGGCGACGTCAAGCCCTACGTGGCTCGCCAGATCGCCCAGCGCACCCGTCACCTCGGCCAAGGGCCGGTCGCCGTCGTCGACCAGAAGGCGGCCCGTTACGCGAAGACGCTGCCCTGGGGGAGGCTCGCAGCCGTGGTCGACGCCGCCGCGATGGTCGCCGACCCGGAGCAGGCCGAGAGCGACGCCCAGGACGCTCGTGACCGGCAGGGCGTCTGGGTGGGGCGCGACACCGACCACGGGTACAAGAAGATGTTCATCCGAGCCGCTGGTCCGGACGTCGAGTCCTTCGACGCCCTCGTCGACGAGGTCGCGCGCGCCCTGGACCTGCTGGGCGACACCGACTCGCTCGATGTCCGTCGCGCCAAGGCCATCGGCATCATCGCCAGCACGCAGGCGACTCAGGAGCTCTTCGCCCTGGCCGCCGCACGTGAGGACGAGGCCGACAACGCGGCGACGCTACCCGACAGAGCCTCAGCCGGTCGGCGGCTGGAGCGAGCCCGGGCGATCGGTTCGGCAGTCGTGTACCTCCATCTGTCCCAGGAAGCGGTCAGCGGCTGCTTTGGCGCCGGACGGCTCGAGGGTGGCGGACCGGTTACCTCAACGCAGGTGCGCGAGTTCCTCGGCCATCGCAACGTCACCGTCAAGCCCGTCGTCGACCTCAACACCATGCGAGCAGTGGACGGGTACGAGGTACCGGGCTGGCTCGACGAGGCGGTCCATCTGGTCAACCCGGCAGACTGCTCGCCGTACAGCTCGAACACCCAGCGCGGCGTTGGGGACATCGACCACAACGTGCCCTATCTCCATCCCGATGAGGGCGGACCACCCGGTCAGACCGGACTGCCCAACCTCGGCCGGCTGCTTCGTTTCCATCATCGCTGGAAGACCCATGGGCGGTGGAAGGTCATCCAGCTGGTCACCGGTGTCTGGCTCTGGCGCTCCCCACATCGCTTCCTCTACCTCGTCGACGGCAACGGCACCACCGCCCTCGGCCGACTCTGAGTCTCGCGTCGGGACAGTTCATGTTGTGGTCTGGCCCGACACAGATCCGACGAGCCAGGGGCACGGGCACCATCTTCTGCTCGGGCGAGAAACCCGTAGACTTGCCGTTTCTGCAGGCCCAGGCACACATCCGCCCAGGGTTCGTGGTCGAGGAGGTGTCGGTCGTGAGACGTCTCGTCTGCACGCTCGCGGCCGCGGCGATGTTGGCTGCGATCGGACTCGGTACGTCGGCCCGTTCGGCTCAGGCAGGCCCCTTCGTTAATCAGACCGGCTCCACGAGGGTCTACCTGGTGGTCATGCGTGAGGCGCCCGTGGCGTCGTACCACGGAGGAACCGGCTCATTCGCCCCAACCGCACCGAGACCGGGTCAGCGCTTCGACAACAGCGCCGCCGCGGCGGTGGCCTACCGCACCTACCTCACGTCGCGGCAGGCCACCTTGCTGGACCGGCTGGGCAATCCCGCGGCGATGTACTCCTACACCACGGCACTCAACGGCTTCGCCGCTGCGCTCAGCGCGGACCAGGTGAAGACGCTGCAGTCGATGCGCGAAGTGCTGCTCGTGGAGGCGGACTCCCGGGTCTCCCTCGAGGGTTCGTCTGCTCTGGCCCCGCGCGGTCTTGGACGAAGCGCTGCAACCGGCCTGGCGACCGCGGATGCAGCCAGGAACGCGTTATGGCGTCAGGTCGGTGGACCGGAGAAGGCCGGCCAGGGCGTTGTCATCGGCGTCATCGACACCGGGTTGTGGCCCGACAACCCCTCGCTGGCCGGGCTTCCGGTCGATGCGGGCGAGCTTGCCGCCAGCTATCCCGGGTTCAGCGGCATCTGTCAGCCAGGTGCAGGCTGGAGACCGGCCACCTGCAGTTCGAAGGTCGTCGCCGCTCGCTACTTCGTCGCGGGCTTCGGGCGGTCGAACGTGGCCACGTCGGACTACCTCTCCCCCCGTGATGCGAGCGGGCACGGCACCGGCGTCGCGGCGATCGCCGCCGGCAACGCCGGGGTGGATACCCGCATCGGTCATCAGGACTTCGGGCACATCTCTGGGCTGGCTCCGGCGGCAGCGTTGAGCATCTACAAGGCGTGCTGGACCGCACCGGACCCCGCGCAGGACGGCTGTGACGTCGCCGACACGGTGAAGGCGATCGACCAGGCGGTCGCCGACGGCGTCGACGTCATCAACTACTCGATCGGAGACCTCTCCCCGACGCTCGCCGACCCGGTGCAGCTGGCGCTTATGAACGCGGCCGCCGCAAACGTGTTCGTGGCTGCTCCTGCGGGCAACGGCGGACCGGCCCCAAGCACCGTCCAGTTCCCGGCCCCTTGGGCAACCACGACGGGCGCCAACACGCAGTCGGTCTTCGAAGGGGGCGTTAGGCTCGGCTCCGGAACCACAGTGGTGGGCGCCATGCTCTCGAACAAGCAAGTCGGACCTTCGCCGCTGGTCTACGCGGGCGATGTCGCGGCCGCCGGAGTCTCGGCGCACCGGGCTGCGCTGTGCTATCCCACGAGCCTGGACGCCCAGCGCGTGGACGGGGCGATCGTCGTGTGCGACCGCGGCGTGACCTCGCGGGTGAGCAAGAGCGCGGCGGTCGCCCAGGCCGGTGGACGCGCGATGGTTCTGGTCAACACGGTTCCCGGCAGTGTCGATGCCGACCTCCACCGGGTGCCGACGGTCCATCTCGACACCACCGCGGCAGCGCGGGTCAAGGCGTATCTCGACCGCGCCGGCCAAGGCGCCACGGCCACCATCGTCCCCAGCGCCACGGACCATCCCCCCGTTCCCGTCGTAGCCGACTTCTCCGGCCGCGGACCCGCCGAGGCCACCGGCGGCGACATCCTGAAGCCGGACCTGACCGCACCGGGAGTGAGCATCATCTCGGCCGTCACCCCGACGCCAGGCCCGGGCCAGTCGGGCTCCGACCAGCAGTGGGACGTGCAGTCGGGTACGTCGGTTGCCACGCCGCACGTGGCCGGGGTGGCGGCGGTGGTCAGGGCAGTCCACCCGGCCTGGAGCCCGGCCGCCACGAAGTCGGCGATGCTGACGACGGCGACGGCGCTGCGAGCCGTCAGCAGCCCCCTGGACCGGGGAGCCGGCGAGCTCGACCCGACGGCAGTTCTGACCCCCGGCCTGGTGTACGACGCCGGAGCCGACGACTGGGCCGCGCTCCTTGATGGGCAGGGCCTGAGAATCGCCGGGCTCTCGGTAAGGTCCGAGGCCGTCGCTGCGCGCGACGTCAACGCTGCCTCGATCTCCGTCGGTGACCTGGTCGGCCGTCAGACGGTGAGCCGATCGGTGACGAACGTCGGCTCGACGACCGAGCGATACACCGCACAGATCACCGGGTTGCACGGCGTAGCGAACTCCGTCACACCGGACACCCTCACGCTCCGTCCTGGCGGCTCCGCGCGGTTCACCATCACCTTCAGCGCCACCAAGGCCGCCCGGTACGACGTGTTCGCGACGGGCTCCCTCAGCTGGCACGGCTCCTCAGGGCGGACGGTGACCAGCCCGGTCGCCGTGCGACCGGAGCTGGCATCCACCCCGGCCGAGATTGCCGGCTCCGGGAGAGCCGGGTCGATCGTCGTCCGCGCGGTGGCCGGCGTCACCGGCACCATCCGCCCCGCCACCCCGGGACTCGTCGGCGCGACGCCGCAACGCCTCTCCCTGCGAGCCGGCACCTTCGACCCCGCCAGCCCGGCGACCTCGCCGGCGACCCGCAGCCAGACGCTGACGGTTCCCGCCGGCGCTCGTGCGGCCAGGTTCCAGGTCACGTCGCACGCGGCGGGTGATGACCTGGACCTCTACGTGTACCGCGGCCAGGTGCTCGTCGCGTCCGCGACCGGCGGCGCCGGTGACGAGACAGTGACGATGACCAGGCCCGCGGCGGGTGACTACCAGGTCTACGTCACCGCCCACCACACAGCACACGCCACGGCCCGGGCCACGTTCACCGGGTGGGTCCTACCGCGGGCCGCCCAGGGCAACCTCGAACTCGACCACCATGTCGGGGTCAGCGGTGACCAGGCGTTCTCGGTGATGGCGCGCTGGAGTGGCCTGGATCCCCGTCAACGCTGGTGGGGATACGTGGCCTACCGCGGTCTTCCCGGCGTCACCTACGTCACCCTTAACTGACCTGAAGCCCCAGCTCGCCGCGCGGCAACACGTTCGCGCCGATCGTCTCCTCGAGCAGCGGTGGCAGCCCACGCTCAGGCATCCCGCCTCAGGAAGAGGGCCAGGGTGGTCGCGGTAAGCAGCAACAGCCCGCACCAGAACACCAGCGTGCTCGCGCCAAGGCTCCACACGTGAAGCGTGACTTCGGACCCTGTCGGTGGGTTGGCGAAGAGGTCGTACGGCGAGTAGATGGAGCGGCGTCCGGCCGAGGCGGGAAACAGGTTGGCGAGTCGGTCGAGCGTGCCCAGCTTGACGATGCGCAAGATGTTGTAGGCGATCGGCTCGATCACGAAGGGGTAGACGAGCACCCCCACCAAAGCCCCGGCCAGGTTGCGGAACAGGGCAGCGAGGGCGAAGCCGGCGATGCCGAAGCCGACGTTGTACAGGACGAAGTTGACGATCGGCCGGAACGCCTCACTCGAGAGGGAGAAGCCGTCGAGGAACAGGCTGCCCATCATCGCGTTCACCGAGACGACGACGATCATCAGCACGAGCAGCCAGCCCACCAACACCAGCAGCTTGGCGATGAACATCACGACCCGGTCGGGGATCGCGGTCAAGGTCTGCTTGATCGTGCCGTAGCGGTACTCGTGACCGAACGACATGGCACCGATCACGGCGCAGAACGGCGCGCTGAGGACCGGGACGAAGATGACCGAGCCGCCTGCAGTGACTACCAGAGTTGATGCCTGGAGGAAGTTCGAGACACCATCGGAGCTGAAGTCGGAGGTCCCGAAGTTGAACGCGATGAAGAACGCGATCGTGGCGGAGAAGAACACCGTCATCGCCGAGAACCAGTAGGTCGAGCGCACCGTGGTGATGCGACGCCACTCGTAGGCGATGGCTCTCGTCATGTCGGGCCGCCGAATCCCAGGGACGCGCGGAACTCCTCCGATGCGCCAGTGGCATCGAGGAACGCCTCCTCCAGGGTGGCCTCGCGGTTGACCAGCTCGAAAACCCTAAGTCCGAGGTCGAAGGCGAGCCCGCCCACCGCGTCGGTGGTGACGCCGTTGCCGGTGACGGCCAACCGACCCCCCTGCTCTACCACGACGACCGCCTCCCGTACCCGAAGCTCGCGAGCCAACGGCTCCGGGTTGTCGACCCTGACCAGGACGGCGTTGCGCCCGCTGGTCGAGATGAAGTCGCTCGTCCTCCCACTGGCGATCAGGCTGCCGCGCCCGATGATGACCAGGCTGTCCGCCATCAAGGCCATCTCCGACAGCAGGTGACTCGAGACGAGCACAGACCTCCCCTGCCCAGCGAGGGCTCGGAGCATCCCCCGCAACCAGTGCACCCCTTGCGGGTCGAGGCCGTTGGCCGGCTCGTCGAGGATCAAGCTGCCTGGGTCACCGAGCAGCGCCGCGGCGAGGCCGAGCCGCTGGCCCATGCCGAGGGAGAACGTCTTGGGTTTCGCCTCGGCGACGTCACCGAGGCCGACCAGGTTGATGACATCACTGACCCGGCTGCGCGGAATCCTGTTCGACACCGCCAGCATCCTGAGGTGGTTGACCGCCTTGCGGCTCGGGTGGAACGGTTTCGCGTCCAGCACGGTGCCGACGTGCCGCATCGGCTCCCGCAGGTCTCGGTAGACCACCCCGTCGTACGTGGTCACACCCTTGCCGTTATCCAGGCCGAGCATGAGTCGCATCGTGGTCGACTTGCCGGCCCCGTTGGGACCGAGGAAGCCGGTCACCGAGCCAGGGACGACGTCGAACGACAGACCGCGGACCGCCGCCTTGCCGGCGAACGTCTTGCTGAGCCCGCGCGCCTGGATCAGCGCCATCCGGAACCCCTTCCGCTGGGAAGCGCCATCTTGCCACAGGGGCCTACAGCGGAGGGCGGACCTCGCCGGAGGAGGTGTGGGGGGTGCGAGGTTAGCCGACCCTCTAGCGTTGAGGGTGATGACGGCCACCGGATCGACCCCGCGCTCGCTCACCCAGATGCTGCGCGACTCCGACGACGCGACCGTGTGCGACCTCATCCTGAGTCGGCCGGACCTCGCTGAGCCGTCCCCGACGTCGTTCAGCCAGGTGGCGTCCCGGGCCACCACCCGGGAGTCGGTGCGCGCAGCGCTCGACCAGCTGAACGCGCTCGACCTCTGGGTGGCGCAGCAGGCCAGCGAGCGGACCGGTCCCGTGTCGGCCAGCGACATCGAAGGCGTGGACGAGCCGGCAGCCGCTCTGGCCCTGACCCATCTTCGGCGGATGGCATTGCTGTGGGGCGAACCGGATGCCCTTCGCCCGGTCCGCGCCCTGGCGGTGGAGCTGCAGCGCGCTCCGCTGCGGGAGCCGCCCGACCCCCGTCCCCCGGCGCTCGACGACGTCGAACGTCAGGTGCCCGACAAGGTCGACGAGGTGGCCACAGGGTCGGCCTTCGAGCTGGTCCGACGACTCGAGGTGCTCGTTGAGCACACCGACCACACCCCGCTGCGGCTGCGGCAGGACGGCGGCCTGGCCCAACGCGAGGCCAGGGTGGTCGGCTCTCTCCTCGACCTGCCGGTGGCGGTCGCCGTCGTCCACGCGCAGATCGCCCAGGCGGCCGGACTGCTCGGCGTCCTACCGCAGGGACGGACGGAGACGCTGGTACCCACAGCTGAGTTCGACTCCTGGCAGGAGTGGTCGCTGACCGAGCAGTGGGCGTGGGCAGCGCGCGGGTGGCGGGAAGGCCATCCGCCCAGCGGCGGCGCCCGGCTGAAGGCCCTCTGCTTCCGGGCCTTCGGCAAGCCCTCGGACGCGCGACTGCTCACCCCGGACCACCTTCGCTTGTGGCTGGCCTGGCATCTCCCCAGGCTGGTCGATGACGCGACTCGACGCGCGACGACGATGCTGAGCCATGCCTCCTGGATCGGCGTGACCGGCCTGGGCGCCCTCTCCAGCTTCGGACGCGGCGACGAGCTCTCCGTCCTCGAGCGGCTGCTGCCGCCTCGGTCCGACAAAGTGCTCCTGCAGAACGACCTCACGGCAGTGGCCGCCGGACCGTTGACTGCGCAGGCCGCTCGTGAGCTGGGCGCTCTCGCGGACGTCGAGTCCCGCGGCGGAGCGACCGTCTACCGGTTCACCGTCGAGTCGCTGCGCCGAGCGCATGGCCTCGGTTGGTCGTCGGCGGAGATGACTGCCGTGCTGGCCGGGCGATCACGGACACCCATCCCGCAGCCGCTGAGCTACCTCATCGCCGACCTCGACCGGCCCGACGCGGTCACCGCAATCGCCTCAGCCGCGACCGCCCGGCACCAGCGCGAGCACCAGCGACCGGTGCGGGCGGCCGTGACGCCACTGACCGGGGCGATCACCGGGACCTTCATCGACGTGGAGCTGGGCACCCGGATCGTCCGCAGACTCCGCCGCGCAGCGCGACCTGACGACCCCGGCGCACTCGCCGACCTGCAGGACCTGACCGCTGCGGAGAGCATGTCCGACTCCCCTCTCGAGACCCTGCGCGAAGCGGTCGAGACCGGCGAGCTGGTCTGGGTGGGGTACGTCGACACCCGAGGCGACACGGGGGAACGGCTCGTGTACGCCTCGGCCGTGGAGGAGGGGCGGCTGGTCGCTCGGGACAGCCGAACGTCCGAGCGGCTCGGCATCCCGGTGCATCGCATCACCGTGGCGCACATCATTCGAGGCGGCTCGGTCTGACCCCCGGTCGTCGCCGTGGCGGCAGACCGCGCCGCGCTGGCGTCGAACCTCGACGAGTAATATGCAAGCAGCATCATGGCCATTACCACTGCGTCCGTTTTCCGGATATCATGACGACGTGGACTTCGTTCGTTACGCCGACTTCGCCGCGCGGCTCGTCAACGCCGACCTCGAGTCGCCGGCCGGGCTGGCCGACTACCTGGCGAGCCGCCAGTGGCTGCAGCGACGGGCGGAGGAGCGTGACCTGGCCCCGCTCAGACGGCTGCGTCGCGAGATGCGACCGATCTTCGAGGCATCTGACCACGGTGACGAGGGGGAGGTCGTGCGCCTGGTCAACACTCTCCTCGCCAAGCACCCCGTGACGCCGTACATCGCCGGGCACGACCGGGAGAGTTGGCACCTGCACGTCGCCGAGCGCGGCTCGAGCGTCGCCGCCCTGATCACCGCCGAGTGCGTCATGGGGCTCGCCACCCTCGTCGTCGACTTCGGCCCGACCAGACTCGGGGTCTGCTCCGCGGAGAAATGCGAGCAAGTGTTCGTCGACACCTCACCTAACCGCTCCCGGCGCTACTGCTCCGACCGGTGCTCGTCGCGCGCCAACGTGGCCGCGTACCGGGCACGGCGCAAGTCCGGTGCCGCGCTGTGACCGACGGACCGCTGATCGTCCAGTCCGACAAGACGCTGCTGCTGGAGGTCGACCATCCGCAGGCCCGCGAGTGCCGTCGTACCATTGCCCCGTTCGCGGAACTGGAGCGTTCGCCGGAGCACATCCACACCTACCGGCTGACTCCCCTCGGGCTCTGGAATGCGCGCGCCGCAGGCCATGACGCCGAGCAGGTCGTCAACGCGCTGCTCACGTTCACCCGCTACCCGGTGCCGCACTCGCTGCTCGTCGACATCGCCGACACCATGGACCGTTACGGCCGCCTCCGCCTCGACAAGCACCCCGTGCACGGACTGGTGTTGTCCGGTAGCGACCGGGCTGTCTTCGAGGAGGTGGTCCGCAGCAAGCGGGTCGCCCCGATGCTGGGCGCCCGCCTCGACGACGAAACCGTCGTCGTGCACGCGTCGGAGCGGGGGAACCTCAAGCAGGCACTGCTCAAGCTCGGGTGGCCCGCCGAGGATCTCGCGGGGTACGTCGACGGCGAAGCTCACCCGATCGCCATCGTCGAGGAGGGCTGGCAGCTGCGGCCCTACCAGGTCGAGGCCGTCGAGTCCGCCTGGCATGGCGGGTCAGGCGTGGTCGTGCTGCCCTGTGGCGCCGGCAAGACGCTGGTCGGCGCGGCTGTGATGGCCCGTGCCCAAGCCACGACGCTGATCCTGGTCACCAACACGGTGGCCGCCCGGCAGTGGAAGGACGAACTGCTGCGCCGTACGTCGCTCACTGCGGACGAGATCGGTGAGTACTCCGGTGCGGTCAAGGAGGTCAGGCCGGTCACCATCGCGACGTACCAGGTGATGACGACCCGCCGCAAGGGCGTCTACGCACACCTGGAGCTGTTCGACGCTCGCGACTGGGGGATGGTCATCTATGACGAGGTGCACCTTCTCCCGGCCCCGGTCTTCCGGATGACTGCCAATCTGCAGGCGCGTAGGCGGGTGGGCCTCACCGCGACGCTGATCCGCGAGGACGGTCGAGAAGGTGACGTGTTCTCGTTGATCGGGCCGAAGCGCTACGACGCACCGTGGAAGGACATCGAGGCACAGGGCTACATCGCGCCTGCCGAGTGCATCGAGGTGCGGGTCTCGCTGACCGAGGGCGAGCGGATGGCCTACGCGACCGCAGAGGCCGAGGACCGTTACCGTCTCGCCTCAGGCTGTGCCCACAAGACGCAGGTCGTACGGCGACTGGTCGACCAGCACTCCGACGAGCCAACCTTGGTGATCGGGCAGTACCTCGACCAGCTCGACGACTTGGCAGCGCGACTCGACGCCCCGGTGATCAAGGGCGAGACGCCGGTGAAGGAACGCGAACGGCTCTATCAGGCTTTCCGGACCCGTGAGGTCGGCCTGCTGGTGGTCAGCAAAGTCGCCAACTTCTCCATCGACCTGCCCGAGGCCTCGATCGCGATCCAGGTGTCGGGCACGTTCGGGTCGCGTCAGGAGGAGGCTCAACGCCTCGGCCGGCTGCTCCGGCCGAAGGCCGACGGGCGCAGTGCGCGCTTCTACAGCGTCGTCACCCGCGACACCATCGACGCCGACTTTGCCCAACACCGACAGCGTTTCCTCGCCGAGCAGGGCTACAGCTACACGATCGTCGACGCCGACTCGCTCACTCTCTGACCGCCGGCCAGTCCAGTCGGCGAGATACAGTTGCCCGCCATGAAGACATTCGACGGGCTGTTCGCCGAGCTGTCCCACACGGCTCGCGAACGGTCAGCTGGGTCACGCACCGTGACCGCTCTCGACGCAGGGGTGCACGAGATCGGCAAGAAGCTGGTCGAGGAAGCCGCCGAGTCGTGGATGGCGGCCGAGTACGAGAGCAAGGAGCGGACGGCCGAGGAGATCAGCCAGCTGCTGTACCACGCGCAGGTCCTGATGCTTGCTCGGGGACTTGAGCTCGACGACGTCTTCGCCTACCTCTGAAGGGCCATGCATGCTGAGGATCGCCGTACCGAACAAGGGCTCGCTGTCCGAGCGCGCATCCGAGATGCTCAAGGAGGCGGGTTACCTGCAGCGCCACGACGCGCACGACCTGGCCATCGTCGACCACGACAACGAGGTCGAGTTCTTCTATCTCCGTCCTCGCGACATCGCTGTCTACGTTGGCGAAGGCACGCTGGACGTCGGGCTCACCGGGCGCGACCTGATGCTCGACTCGCACGCCCCGGTCCGCGAGCTGATGACCCTCGGCTTCGGTGACTCGGTCTTCACCTTCGCCGCACCACCCGGGTCGTTCCGGTCGGCTGCTGACCTGGCCGGTGCCCGAGTGGCGACGGCCTACCCCGGTCTGGTCCGGGCCCACCTGCAGGATCACGGCATCGATGCGCACGTCGTGCGCCTCGACGGTGCCGTGGAGACGGCGGTGCGGCTCGGCGTCGCCGACGCGATCGCGGACGTGGTATCGACCGGTGCCACGCTTCGCCAGGCGGGCCTCGCCACCTTCGGCGATCCGCTGATGAGGTCGGAGGCCGTGATGGTGTGCCGGCAGGACGCCGCCGAGTCCGCGGACCTCGACGTGTTCCTGCGCCGGATGCAGGGAGTCCTGGTGGCCCGGCTGTACGTGATGCTCGACTACGATGTGCCGGGGTCGTACGTCGAACAGGCCTGCGAGATCACGCCAGGAATCGAGTCGCCTACCGTCTCACCGCTGCAGCGCGAAGGCTGGTTCGCGGTGCGCGCGATGGTCCCGAGCAACGAGGCCCAGTCCGTGATGGACCGGCTGTACGATCTCGGCGCCCGGGGGATCCTGGTGACCACGATCCACGCCTGCCGCCTCTAGCCGACAACCCGCTCAGCGGACCACGTCGGCGTCGAAGCAGGTCGCGGCGCCGGTGTGGCAGGCGGGGCCGCTCTGCTCGACGAGGAGCAGGACCGTGTCTCCGTCGCAGTCGAGGCGCGCCTCGCGCACCCGCTGGATGTTGCCCGACGTCTCGCCCTTCACCCAGTACTGCTGACGACTGCGGCTCCAGTAGGTCGCAAGCCGGGTCTCTAGGGTGCGACGCAGCGCCTCCTCATCCATCCAGGCGAGCATCAGCACCTGGCGGCTCCCGAACTCCTGGACGACGACCGGTACCAGGCCGTCGGCGTTGAGGGCCAACCGGCCCGGCCAGGGCAGGTCGGGCGGCGTGGACATCTCGCCATTGTCACCGCCAAGCGACTCGCTCATCGGACCGGGTATCCGGCGTCGCTCAGCGCGGCCTTCACCTGGCTCACGCGCACGATGCCGAAGTGGAAGACGCTGGCAGCAAGCACCGCGTCGGCCCCCGCGTCGATCGCCAACGGGAAGTCGGCGGCCGACCCGGCCCCGCCGCTGGCGATCACCGGAATGTCAACCGCCCGACGCACCAGACGGATCAGCTCCAGGTCGAAACCCGTGCGGGTTCCATCGGCGTCCATGGCGTTGAGCAGGATCTCACCCGCCCCGAGTTCGGCGCCCCGACGAGCCCACTCGACGGCGTCCAGTCCGGTCGCCGCCTCTCCGCCATGGGTCGTGACCTCGAAGCCGCTCGGCGCCGCCGTCGCCCGGAAGGCGTCGACACTGAGCACCAGAACCTGTCGGCCGAACCTGCGCGCGATCTGCGAGATGATCTCGGGCCGTTCGATCGCCGCAGTGTTGACCGCCACCTTGTCGGCGCCCGCGCGAAGGAGGGTGTCCACGTCGTCGTCGTCGCGCACCCCACCACCCACCGTCAGCGGAATGAACACCTGCTCGGCGGTTCGCCGTACCACGTCAAGCATGGTCGATCGGCCCTGTCGTGAGGCGCTGACATCGAGGAACGTGAGCTCGTCGACACCTTCCGCGTCGTAGCGGGCCGCTAGCTCCACCGGGTCCCCCGCGTTCTGGAGGCCCTGGAAGTGGACGCCTTTGACGACCCGACCACCATCGACGTCGAGACAGGCGATCACCCGGACCGCGAGTGTCATGACGTCGCGACCCGCAGGGCGTCCTCGAGACTGAAGGCCCCCAGATACAAGGCGGTCCCGATGATCGCGCCTTCTACCCCCTCCGGCACCAACGCGCGAAGGGTGATCAGGTCGTCAAGCGCGGAGATGCCTCCTGAGGCCACCACCGGTCGGTCGGTGCGCGAGCAGACGTCACGCAGCAACGCGATGTTCGGTCCCTGCAGCATGCCGTCGCTGGCGACGTCGGTCACCACGTAGCGGGCGCAGCCCTCGGCGTCGAGACGGGCCAGCACGTCGTACAGCTCCCCCCCTTCGCGGGTCCAGCCGCGGGCCGCCAGCCGAGTGCCGCGCACATCGAGCCCGATCGCGACCCGGTCGCCGTACTCGGCGATCACTCCCGCACACCAGGCGGGGTCCTCCAGCGCCGCCGTCCCGATGTTGACGCGGGTGCAGCCGGTGGCGAGCGCAGCCGTCAGGCTCTCGTCGTCTCGAATGCCCCCCGAGAGCTCGACATCGATATCGAGAGCGCCCACCAGCTCCGACAGCCGGTCGCGGTTGTCGCCCCGGCCGAAGGCGGCATCGAGGTCGACGAGATGGACCCACCGGGCGCCGCTGGACTGCCACCGCAGGGCTGCCTCGAGCGGGTCACCGAACACCCGCTCACTCCCCGCCACGCCCTGCACCAGCTGGACCGCCCGCCCGTCAGCCACGTCGACGGCAGGCAGCAGCTCCAGTTCGGCCATGCGGCCAAGGGTAGTGGGGACCCGATGGGTGGCTCGAGAACTGCATTGCCGGCTTAGGCCGCACCTGGCACGATCGGCCCGATGACCGACACGACCCCGTGGCTGGTGATCAGGCCGGCGTATCCGGGTGACCGCGATGAGATGGTGGCATTCCAGCAAATCTACGAGAAGGCCGAGCGAGCGGAGTTCTCGGACGCCTCGGTCTACACGCTCGAGGATGCCGTGACGATCCTGACCCGAGCACCCATCGGATGGTTGTATCGGGGCTACGCCGCATTCGAGGCGGGCGAGATGGTGGGCGAGGGCCTCGTCATGGCGAGCACGGTGGACAACCTGCGCACGGCTAGGGTCTGGGTCTGGGTGGCACCACAGCACTGGCGTCGAGGCGTCGGCACCGCTGTCGCAAACCGGCTCATGGACGACTGCCGGGCGCTGGGACGTGACATCCTGCAGACGTCTGCGCGCTATCGGTTCGAGCGACGCGACGACCACCCTTACCGACGGTTCGCCGAGTCGCTCGGGTTCGAGTTGGCGAACACCGAGGTCGAACGCCGCCTGCGGTTGCCGGTTCCGGTGGACCTGCTCGACACCCTCGAAGCGCAGACGACCCGGCACCATGAGGACTATCAGATCTGCACTGTCGTCGGCCCGATCCCGGCCGAGCTTGCTCAGGGCTATTGCGATGTCCACAACAGGCTGACGGTCGAGGCGCCCGCCGGCAACCTCGTGATCGAGGCAAGCCGGCGGACTCCGGAGGTCCTCACGGACCAGGAGAACGAGATCCGTGAACAGGGCCGCACCCGGGTGAGCGCGTTGGCCCTCGACGCGAAGGGCACGGTGGTTGCGCTCACCTCGTCCTCGGTGACTCGGCACGGCCAGCCCGGCGTCGACCAGTGGGCCACCATCGTCGCACCGGATCACCGCGGTCAGCAGCTGGGCATGACGGTGAAGCTGGCCCAGATCCGTCTCATCCAGAGCTCCTTCCCGGAAAAGAGCTACATCACCACCACCAATGCCGAGACGAACGCCCACATGGTCGCGATCAACGAGGCCCTGGGCTTCGAGCCCCGCGCCCTGCAGGGCGACTTCCAGCGCATACTGACGAGCGACCCGTCGTCAGAGAGTCTTGACCCAGTTGCGAAGCAGGGTCACACCGGCGTCGCCTGACTTCTCCGGGTGGAACTGGGTCGACCACAGCGGACCGTGCTCGACCGCTGCAACGAACGTGTCCTCGCCGTACGACGTCAGAGTGGCGCGGGGTGGGTCCATCCACCATCCATCGAAGGACTTCGCGTGTGCCGCATAAGAGTGCACGAAGTAGAAGTGCTCGTCCTCGATCCCGGCGAACATCGCCGATCGGGGGTGGGCCTTCACGGTGTTCCAGCCGACGTGCGGCAGCACGGGTGCCCGCACAGCGGAGACCTCACCCGGCCAGATCCCCAACCCCGCAGTGGACTCCCCGTGCTCGTGACCCCGAGCGAAGAGCACCTGGTGCCCCACGCAGATGGCCAGCATGGGTCGTGACCTTTCGCGCCGCTCCCCCACCATCGCAGGCCCGTCGACGGCTCGCAGCGCCCGCATGCAGGCCTCGAAGGCACCGACGCCGGGGATCACCACCCCGTCGGCCTCGACTGCCTGCTCGACTGACGTGGTGACCTCGACCCGCGCGCCGGCTCGAACCAGTGCTCGTTCGCCGGAGCGGATGTTGCCCGAGCCATAGTCGAAGAGCACGACCCGTGGTCTCACAGGCTGCCCTTCACGCTGGGCACACCGTCCTCGCGAGGGTCGACCGCGGCGGCTGCCCGCAATGCGCGGCCCACCGCCTTGAACTGGGCCTCGACGATGTGGTGGGGGTCCCGACCGCTGAGCACCCGGACATGCAGGGCCATGGCTGCGTTGCTGCTCAGGGACTCGAAGACGTGTCGGGTGAGCGATCCGACGTACGTGCCGCCGATGACGACGTACTCCTGACCTGGGGGCTCCCCGGTGTGCGCACAGTACGGGCGCCCGGAGAGGTCGACCGCGGACTGGACCAGCGCCTCGTCCAGCGGGACCAGCGCGTCACCGAAGCGGCTGATCCCGGTCCTATCTCCGAGGGCGGAGCGAAGCGCCTGCCCCAGCCCGATCGCGACGTCCTCGACGGTGTGATGGGCGTCCACGTCGATGTCGCCCTCGGCCCGCACGGTCAGGTCGAACAGCGCATGCCGGGCCAGCGACGCCACCATGTGGTCGAAGAACCTCACCCCGGTCGAGACCTCGGCACGCCCAGAGCCGTCGACATCGAGCTCGACGACAACCTTGGCCTCCTTGGTGGCGCGCTCGATCGTGGCGGTCCTAGACATGGTGTGCCTCTCGTCGTCGGATGGTCGACACGCCGCTCAGGCCGGAGCGGAATGCTGCCATCTGGTCCGGCGTGTCGATCGAGACCCGCAGCCAGCCCTCGGGGCCCGACTCGCGAACCAGCACCCCGCGGTCGAGCAGGCCCTGCCAGACGGCATGGGAGTCGTGGAATCTGCCGAACAGCACGAAGTTCGCATCCGACTCCGCCGCGTCGAACCCCTCGCGCCGCAGCCAGTCGACCGTCCGGTCCCGCTCGTCGCGAAGGGTGCCCACCGTCGCGAGCATGTCCTCAGCGTGCGCGAGCGCGACCCGCGCGAGCGCCTGGGTCACCGACGAGAGGTGGTAGGGCAGGCGCACCAACCGCAGGGCATCGACCAGGTCAGCGCTCGCCGCCAGGTAGCCGAGGCGGACCCCGGCCAGGGCGAACGCCTTCGACATCGTGCGCGCCACCACCAGGCGTGGCTGCCGGTCGAGCAGCGTCAGCGCCGACGGCACCGCGGGCCGGCGAAACTCAGCATAAGCCTCGTCGACGACCACGATCCCCGCGGTGGTGCCACAGATCGCTTCTACCAGCTCGAGGGGCAGCGCGGTTCCCGTCGGATTGTTGGGCGAGGCCAGCACCACGATGCTCGGCTCGTGACGCCGTACGGCACCCAGTGCCTCGTCGAGCCCGACCGAGAAGTCCTCCGCCCGCGGCATGCCGATCCACCGGGAACCGGTCGTGCGGGCGTAGGAGGGATACATCGAGTACGTCGGCTCGAAGGAGAGCACGCTACGCCCAGGACCGCCGAAGGCCTGCAGCACGTGGAGCATCACCTCGTTGGAGCCGTTGCCCGCCCAAACCCGCTCTGCGGTCAGGCCGTGCCCGAGGTAGCTCGCGAGATCCGCCCGGAGCGCGAGCGCCTCCCGATCGGGGTAGCGGTTGAGGCTACGCGCCTGGACGCGGACCACCTCCGCCATCTCGTCTGCGAGCTCCCGGGACGGCCCGTACGGGTTCTCGTTGACGTTGAGCGGCACCGCAACCTCGAGCGCGGGCGCGCCGTACGGCGAGAGCCCCACCAGCTCCTCGCGCAGAGGCAGACCCTTGCCGCTCATGAGCCGGTCAGCCGGATGCGGACCGCGTCGGCATGGGCGGGCAGGTCCTCGGCGAGGGCAAGGGCGACGACATGGTCGGCTGCCGCCGCGAGCGCATCAGCCGAGTACTCGACTACCTGCATGGTCTTGAGGAAGGTGCGGACCGAAAGCCCGGCAGCCTGGCGGGCCGCCCCGCCGGTCGGCAGCACGTGGTTGGAGCCTGCGCAGTAGTCGCCGAGCGATACCGGCGTGTGGGGCCCCACGAACACGGCACCAGCGTTGCGGACCCGGCCGGCCACCGACGCGGCATCCCGAGTCTGGATCTCGAGATGCTCGGGGGCATAGGCATCCACGACCTCGAGGCCTTGCCGCAGGTCGTCGACGAGGACCACCGCCGACTGAGGGCCGGCGAGCGCCGCAGCGACCCTCTCGGAGTGCTTCGTCAGCGGGACCTGCTGGTCCAGCTCGCGCTCCACGCCCGCCGCGAGCTGCTCCGAGTCGGTGACCAGCAGGCTGGCCGCCATGGGGTCGTGCTCAGCCTGGCTGATCAGATCGGCTGCCACATACCGCGCGTCGGCGCTGTCATCGGCCAGCACGAGGATCTCGGTCGGTCCTGCCTCGGAGTCGATCGCGACGACCCCTCGGAGCAGTCGCTTGGCGGCGACTCCGAAGATGTTGGCCGGCCCCGTCACGAGGTTGACCGGGGCACAGCCTTCCTGCGGGTGCTCAAACCCGTAGGCGAACATCGCGACGGCTCCCGCACCCCCCGCGGCGTAGACCTCGTCGACTCCGAGCAGGGCACAGGCGGCGAGGATGGTCAGGTGCGGAAGTCCGTCGTACTCGCGCTGAGCCGGACTGGCCAGCGCGATCGAGGACACGCCAGCGACCTGAGCGGGGACGACGTTCATCACGACCGACGAAACCAGCGGGGCGGTGGCGGCGGGTACATAGAGTCCGACGCGTCCGACCGGGACGTTGCGCTGGATGACCCGGCCGCCACCAGGCAGGCGCATCTCGATGTCTTCCGGCAGCTCAGCCTCGCAGGTCGTTCGAAGCCGCTCGACAGATTCCTCCAGGCCGCGTCGGACGTCGGGGTCGAGTCTGCGCCGGGCGGCCTCGACTGTGCTCGGCGGCACCCGGACCTGGGTGATCTCGACCCCGTCGAAGAACGATGCCTGACGAACCAGCTCGGCGTGACCGTCGCGGCGCACCGCCTCCACCAGCGGGCGGACGGTCTCGACGACAGCGTCGATGTCAACGGCCGCCCTGGGCAGCAGGAGGGCGTAGTCGACCCGATCGGCCGCTTGCCGGCCACGAACGTCGCAACGCCGAAGCATCTGGCAAGCATAGAGAGGCCGAACTCGGTGGACGACAGGCGCACGTTGGGCGAGAATGCCCGGATGCCCCCAGCCGCTCCCGGGGATTCCGCGCGCCCCGAACTCGCGCATGAACAAGACCACTTGACCGACTCCCGAACCGCACTGGCCCGGATGCGCGAGCGAACGGCGAGCATGGAAGCGCTCAGCGGTGACCGGGTCAGCGCGGAGTACCTCAAGTACACGCTCTGGAAGCGGATGAAGGCGTTGGAGGACGACCCCGACATCCCGTTGTTCTTCGGACGTCTGGACTATGGCCATCAGGTCGCTGGCTCAGCCGGCCGGTCGGGTGAGTGCTTCTACATCGGGCGCCGGCACGTCACCGACCAGGTGGGCGACCCGCTGGTCGTGGACTGGCGAGCACCGATCTCACGACCGTTCTACCGGGCCAGCCGCGCCGAGCCCATGGGACTGCGCCGCCGGCGACGGTTCGGCTTCCAGCACGGGGTGGTGACGGCGTACGAGGACGAGACGCTCACCGGTCCCGCCCTCGAGGCCGAACGGCCGGTCCACAGCGACATCCTCGAGGCCGAGATCGAGCGCCCCAGGGTCGGCCCCATGCGCGACATCGTCGCGACCATCCAGCCCGAGCAGGACGACATCGTCCGTTCCGAGCTGGTCTCGAGTGTCTGCGTCCAGGGCGCCCCGGGCACCGGCAAGACGGCGGTGGGCCTGCACCGCGCGGCCTACCTGCTCTACGCGCACCGGGACCAGCTGAGTCGGCAGGGCGTGCTGGTCGTCGGGCCCAACGCCTCGTTCCTGCGTTACATCGGCGACGTGCTGCCCGCCCTCGGTGAGATCGACGCCAAGCAGACCACCGCCGAGGCACTGGTCGAGCGCGTGCCGATTCGGGCCGTGGACTCGGTCGAGGCGGCGCGGGTCAAGGGCGACGCGCGGATGGCGGTCGTTCTTGAACGTGCATTGTGGGGGATGGTGAGGTCGGCCCCGGAAGCGCTCGTGGTGCCGTCCGGCGTCCGCCGTTGGCGGGTCGCTGCCTATCTCGTCGACGAGATCGTCGAGGAGCTCAGGACCCGAGGCATCCGGTACGGCGCGGGGCGGGCCATGTTGCCACAGCGGCTCGCGCATGCCGTGCTGGTCAAGATGGAGGAGGCCGGCGAGTCACCCGACGATCGGATGCACGCCGCGGTCGCCCGGTCTAGGCCGGTGAAAGAGCTCTCGGCAGCCGTCTGGCCGGTCGTCGACGCAACCCGGATGGTGATGCGGCTGCTCGGCGAGAAGGACTTCCTTGGCGCCGCTGCAGCCGGTGTCCTCAGCGACGAGGAGCAGACCCTGATCAGCTGGTCACCGCCAGCGAAGGGCCGGCGCAGCGCTCGATGGTCCCTGCACGACGCCGTGCTGATCGATGAGGTGCATGACCTCCTGGAGCGGACGCCGAGTCTGGGCCACGTCGTCCTCGACGAGGCACAGGACCTGTCGCCGATGATGCTCCGCGCAGTGGGTCGCCAATGTTCGACCGGATCGGCGACCATCCTCGGCGATCTGGCCCAGGCCACGACGCCTTACGGGGTTGCGTCGTGGGCTCAAGCGCTCACACACCTCGGCAAGCCTGAGGCTCACCTAGAGGAGCTGACCCTGGGCTTCCGGGTGCCCGGCGACGTCATCGACTATGCCGCCCGGCTGCTCCCCACCATCGCTCCGACGCTGTCGAAGCCCACCTCGGTACGGCGCACGCGGGGCGAGCTGTCGTTCAGGCCCGGCCCCGACGCCGTCGAGAAGGCGACTCGAGCCGTCGCCAATCTCGTCAGCGAGCCCGGGTCGATCGGCTTCATCGTGCCAGACGCCTTGGTAGACAAGGCGAACGCAGCCCTCACCGGGTCGGGCATCGAGCACAGTCGGCTCGGGAATATCGACGACATCGAGGCCCGCGTCGACGTCGTACCCTCATCTCTTGCCAAAGGTCTCGAGTTCGACCACGTCGTACTCCTCGAGCCCGCGGACATCGTCGCCGCGGAGGCCGATCTGCTGACCGGTCTCCGCAGGCTCTACGTCTGCCTCACCCGCGCCGTGACGTCACTCGTTGTCGTACACGAGAAGCCGATCCCGGTCCCGACAACAGCGGACGCCGGCTAGATCCAGGTGGAGATCCAGGTGGAGTTCGCGTTGCCCTTGGCGGTCTGCGCAATGGTGGCTTCGTCCTCCAGGCCAGCGCGTCAACAAGGAGTCAGCGGGAGTCCTGCTTCAGCGCGGTGTCGACGCCGAGCGCGGACGCGACGACCAGGCTGAGCAGGGGCTGCGTTAGCGCCTGGTGGATCTGGACGACGTAGTTGTCGGCGGTGGTGAACATCGTCTTGGCGAGACCTTCCCAGGTCTTCGTGATCCGGGCGACCTCGGTGCCATTCGAGTCCTGGATGTTGAAGTTCCAGGCCCGCCAGTTCTCGCCGTTCAACGATCCGACCACCTGGCCGCCCGCCTCGAGCGAGAACCGGATCTTGCCGATGACGTTCTGCTGCACGATCTGGCCGATCTCCTGCCCGTCGCCGCCCTCGACGATCATCCGCGACTTCATCAGCTTGGCCGGCCGGGTGAGCGCCAGCACCACGGTGCCGCCGTCGTCGACCACTTGGAACTTGTGGGTGAGGAACTGGTCGACGTTCGAGACGAAGCGGAGCACCTTCTTGGCGGCGCTCTGGCCCACCTGGCGGACTGCGCCGATCTGCCTGCCGTGCTGGTCGTAGACCGCGAACTCCTGGTTGATCTCGATCAGCTTGGCCTTCTGGTTCACCACCAGCACCGGCTCGGTGAACAGCGAGCCCCCGCCCTGAACATCGCCGGCCTGGATGCCGGCCCGCGTCACGTCACGCTGGACCTTCTCGGTCTTGCGGTTCACGGTCGGGATGTGACCGGTGCCTCCAGGCGGATCGGTCGACTGCCGGCCATGGCTCGCGACGTGCTCGGTCCAGCTCGTGCCGTTGAAGTAGCGGTGCTCATGGCGGCCCCAAGGATCGGGATACCAGTTGGGAGCATGGCCCGTCGTGTCGGTCACGTGCACAGGTTAGCGCGCACCGCGATGATGGCGGACGTGCACAGCACGGCATCGGAGAACCTCGGTTGGCTTCGCGATCGGTGGTCGCGGAGGTTCCCTGAGCTGCCTGCCGTCGGTGCGGCCGTTCTCGAGCGGTACGCCGAGCCGCATCGCATCTACCACGATGCCAGGCACCTCGAGGAGGTCCTGCGCCACCTCGATGCTCTCGTCGAGGGGTGCCGGGACCGGGAGGCGGTCGAGCTCGCCGCGTGGTTCCACGATGCGGTGTACGACGTACAGCGACCCGACAACGAGGTGGCGTCTGCCCAGCTGGCCCGCACGCTACTGTCGCCGTACCTCCCGCCAGATCAGGTGGACGAGGTTGCTCGGTTGGTGCGGGTTACCCGGGACCATGAGGTCGAGGCCTTCGACGCGAACGGTGCGGTGCTCTGCGATGCAGACCTGGCCGTGCTGTCCGGAGACCCGGCGGACTACGCCGACTACACGAGGAGGGTGCGGGAGGAGTACGCCTCGGTGCCAGATGACGTCTTCCGGGCCGGCCGGGCAGAGGTGCTGCGGCGGCTACTCGTCCTGCCTCGGCTGTTCCACACCGCGCACGGGATGGCGCACTGGGAGGCACCGGCCCGCACCAACCTGCGAGCCGAGCTCACCTCGCTGACCACCCCCTGACCATCCGCCCTTCGTAACCGACCATCCGTGGGGGGGTCAGGTGAACGGGGGCTCGTGCAGGGTGAGCGACGCGGCGCCGTGTGCCGGTACGTCGAGGGTGGCCCGCACACCCAGCGGGACACACGCCGTGGTGGCGGTGTGCCCGAAGTCGAAGCCCGCGGCCAATGGGACGCCGAGGGGCGCCAGTCGGTCGATCAGGATGGCCTCGACCGCAGCGGGGTCCCCACAGTCGGTGAACGTCCCGAGGACGATCCCCCGCGCCCCGTCGAACCAGCCGACGCGGAGGAGCTGGGTGAGCAGCCGGTCGATGCGGTACCCCTCCTCGGTGACGTCCTCGAGCAGCACGATCCCGCCTCGGGCAGGTCGGCTGAACGCCGTGCCGACTTCGGAAGCCAACATCGACAGGTTCCCTCCGACGAGCACGCCGACGACCGACCCTGGGACGAGCCGTCGGACGTCTTCTCCGGCGAACAGGTCGTCGGCCGCAGGCTCGAAGAGCATGGCCCGCATCCGTTCCACACTGTCGTCGCTTGCGGCGCCGAGAGACGTCGTGACGTGTGAGTGCAGCGTCACCAGCCCCAGTCGGCTGGCCACCGCCTGGTGCAGAGCAGTGACGTCGGAGAATCCGGCGAGGATCTTCGGCCGGGCCTCGGCGAGTCGCCGCCAGTCAAGATGGTCAAGCATCCGTTGGGCGCCGTATCCGCCGCGACCGGCGATGACGGCCGCGACCTGGTCGTCCATCCAGGCGGCCGCGAAGTCGCACGCCCGGTCTCGGTCTGTGCCGGCGAGATAGCCGAACGGGTGAGTGTCCAGCGTGTGCGGCTGGACGCGGACCCGCAGCCCCCAGCCGCGAAGCCGCTCGACGCCCGCTTCGAGGCGCTCCGGCCGGATCGGCCCGGCGACGGCGGTGACAGCCACCAGGTCGTCGGGCGCCAGGTGGGGCGGCCGCAGCAGCGCGCTCCCCGGGGCGCGCCGGGCCATCGCGTCGGCCTTCCGACGCCGCAGCCCCGCGCGCGTCACCCGTTCGAGCAGCTCCCGCGAGGAGACCGGAACTGCTCCGGCTGCGACCAGCGCGTCGTAGGAGCCAGCCGGGACGTCGTAGTGGTCACGCTCGAAACTTCTCCGTGGCACCCCGTGCGCCGCAGCGAACGCGTGCAGCTCCTCATACGACGTGTCGCTCACCAGGTGCGCCCACATCCGACCGTGCGCGGGCCAGGCGGCTGGATCGACGAGGATCGTCATCAGGGCAGTCAGCCGGCTCGCGGGCTCAGACCCCGTCCAGGTTCACCTGCGCTGTCGAGCAGCAGCCGCCACGACCGCACGAAACCTGCGTCGACGTGCGACTTGTCCCACGACCTTCCGGGTCGGACCGTGGCTCCGAGGTGCACCCGAGTGATACCGGCCCGTACCAGCCACGGGACGCTTTCCGCGCATAGGCCACCGGCCGCCACCACCATCGCGGCGAACCCGCGGTCAGCCTCGGCGAGGTCGAGCAGGTCGTCAAGGCCGGTAGAGAGTCCCAGCACCGAGCCGGAGGTGTGGATACCGTCAAGCCCCGGCAACCGGCGGACCTGCCGCCAGGCGACCCGCGCATCGAGGGCGGAGTCGAAGGCGCGGTCGAAGGTCCAGGGGGCCCCGGCCAGCCGGTCGACGAGGGTCGCGCAGACCTCGACATCGACGTCGAGGTCTGCGGTGAGGAAGCCGAACACGAACCCCTCGACGCCCAGTGACAGGTAGTCGATGACCAGCCCGGAAAGCCTGGTGAGCTCCCCGCCTTGGGTGCTGAAGCCCTCGGAGAGCCGCAGGGTCACCCGCACCGGGAGGTCCGTCGCTCGGACGATCGCGCTGACGGCGGCCGGTTCGAGGGCCCGCATCTGGTCTCCTACGACCGTGCCGACATGCAGCCGGTCCGCGCCGCCGACCTGCGCCTGCACGGCGTCGTTCGGATGCAGCGCGACCACCTCGAGCAAGGCACGGTACGGCGCGGTCGGGAGCACGATGCAAGCGTGCCAGCCCGGAGGCGCCGGGTGTGGGAGGCGTGCGGAGGCCGCCGCCGGTCACCGGACCTCGTCGCGCGCTCGCGGCAGGACGTTTGGCAGCCCTGCAAGGATGAGCCCATGACGTCGGTCGACCCGTTGCTGACCGCACGGGCGCTCGTGCTGCGCGACCTCGCCTCGCAGGGTCTGCTCAACCCCCACACCGTCTCGGTTGTTGAGGACTGCGTGGCACAGCGACGTTGGTGGTTGTCCCAGTGGGCGGCCGGGGCCGACTTCATCGGCGGGCTGGTGGCCCAGGACGTCCAGGACATGTTGTTCGACGAGGCCCGCCGATGGCCGGTCTGCGAGACCTGCGCCGAGCCCGTCGAGCACAGTCTGGCCATCGAGCCCGAGCTCGGCCCGGACCCCCATTGGGTCTGCTCGGCCTCCGGATCGGTGATCGCCGCCCTGGGCCATCTCCACGACATCACGATCGCCGACTCCGACTCCAACGCCTGAGCTCACCCGAGCCGACACGAGTCACGGTCGCCCACCGGACTCTCCACTTTGCCGGTCGGCCCACGCCTCGGCCGAGTCGACGTCGGTTCCGTCGCCGAGCTCGGCGCACTCGACCAGCACGACGTCACGCATCGCCAGATAGTCACGCGCGCCCCGGTCGCCCCGGGCCGACTCGACCACGCCGGCCCAGTGGTCCCCACCGAGCAGCACCGGGTGCCCGGGCCGGCCCTGGTAGGTCGCTCTGCTCAGCGTCTGACGGTCGACCTCCGTGGACACGAGCCGGCGCACCACCCGCGCGGTCACGCCCGGCGTGTCCACGAGCATGACCAGAACCGCATCAGCGGCATCCTCGTGTTGCCTGACGGCACTCATGCCGGCTCGCAACGAGGCCCCCATTCCGTCTTTCCAGTCGGCTGCCTCGATGACGTGGGTCTCGGCCGATACCTCTCGACGTACCTCGCCGGCAGCGGCCCCGAGTACGACGTAGACGGGCTCGCAGCCACCGTCGCGCACCACGTGCACGGCATGCGCAACCCAGGTCTCGCCGTCGGCACTGCCGACCAGTGCCTTCGGCCGGCCGAATCGGCTGCCGGACCCGGCGGCGAGCACCAGACCGACGACCCTCGGCGCAGTCGGCGCGCTGCTTGTCATCGCGCCGCAGCCTGCTCCATCTGCCGCATGGCGCGCAGCACGTTGCGGTGCGCCAGCAGCGCAAGGTCATGCTCCGACCAGCCACGCCGACGCAGCGCGTCCAGCAGGAGGGGGTAGCTCGAGACGTCCGGCATGCCCTCGGGATAGAACATGACCCCGTCGTAGTCGCTGCCGATGCCGACGTGCTCGAGCCCCGCGACCTCACGGACGTGCTCGACGTGGTCTGCGACGTCCTCGACGGTGCACCCCGGGGCGCCGGCCATCCGCTCGCGGATGACCGGATCGACGTCCTCGAACCTCCGGCGGTCGCCGCCGCGCTCCTCAGTCAGGCGCAGGCATTCGGCGTACCAGTCGGCCACCGCCTGTGAGGTGAACATCGGCACGAACGTGACCATGCACACCCCACCGTTGGACGACAGCCTGCTCAGCACGTCGTCGGGGACGTTTCGGCTGATATCGCACAGCGCCCGCGCCGAGCTGTGGCTGAATACCACCGGGGCGGTGGTGGTGTCCAACGCGTCCCGCATCACGTCGGCGGAGACGTGGCTGAGGTCGACGAACATCCCGATCCGGTTCATCTCGCGCACCACCTCGCGACCGAAGTCGTTGAGACCGCCGAGGTTCGGCGTGTCCGTCGCCGAGTCTGCCCAGGGGACGTTCTCGTTGTGGGTCAGCGTCAGGTAGCGGACCCCAAGCGCGTGCATCATCCGCAGAACACCCAGCGAGCTGTCGATCGAGTGGCCGCCCTCCATCCCCATCAGCGAGGCGATTCTGCCGTCCGCGACTGCATCCTCGACCTGATCCGCGGTCGTCGCCAACGCGAAGGTCTCTGGGTGGCGTCGCACCATCGCCCGGACGAAGTCGATCTGCTCGAGAGTCGCCGTGACGGCGTCCGCGCCGATCAGCGAACAGGGGACGAACACCGACCAGAACTGCGCGCCCAGCCCACCCGCGCGCAACCTCGGGATGTCGGTCTGCAGGTCTGCTACTCCCGCCGCGAGGTCCGACCCGTCGAGGTCGTAGCTGCCTCGTTCCCGCATGGCCCAGGCCAGATCGTTGTGCCCGTCGAAGACGTACGTCGTCTGATTCACTCGCCCAGTCTCGCCTGCCCCGTGGCGTTCGCCAGCCGGGCGCGCAGGGAGGTGCCGTCGGGGACGCCGAGGCCGGTGCAGGCGTCCCACCCGGGGCCAGCTGAGTACGCACCGTTGTCGCCTTCGGTCACATCCCGGAAGCCGGGTGCGACCACGCCGGCGGCCACGCCGCCGTACAGGACCGGCTGGAGCAGCCCGAGCGGGCGGCCGGTGAGCTGGCAGAGCCGGGCCACCAGGGCCGCCCACAACGGGGACACGGCGCTGGTGCCGCCGATGACGATGTCGTTGCCGTCCACCCGGATCCGGTAGCCGGTCTGCGGATCGGCCACCGCCGAGACGTCGGGCACGCCGCGCCCGGTGGCGCCACCGGCGACGGGCGGGACGCCGACCTCCTGCTGCCACTCCGGCAGCGCGAAGACGTCGCTGACCCCACCGCCGGTGGCGCCGTTGCCAACCCCGTTGTTCCAGACCGTCTCGTGGCTCACCGTCGCGGTGGCCGGATCGGCCTGCAGCCGGGTTCCGCCGCAGGCCAGGGCATGTGGACTGGAGGCGGGGAAGTCCACATGCACCTTGCCGTCGGTGGTCCGGTCGGTCGACCCGTCGTCACCGGCGGCGGCCGTGACGGTGACCCCGAGCGAGGCCGCGTCGGCCAGGGCGTCGTCCATCGCCGCGCGGGCCTGAGCGGTCCAGCGGTCCTCGCTCTGGCCCCAGCTGATGCTGATCGCGGCCGGGGTCGGGACGGCGTGCGCCGCGTCGCTGACCGCGTCGAGAAAGCCCGCGTCAGTGTTCGGCGCGAAGTAGACGACCTGGTCGGCTCCCGGGGCCAGCGCACCGGCAACCTCGATGTCGAGCAGCACCTCGCCGTCGGCTCCGTTCGGGTCGCTACCGGGACGGTTACTGCCGCCGTCGACACCCACGGCGGTCACGGTAGGCCCGGTGATGCCGAGGCCGCCGAAGTAGGCGTCGAGGTCCGCTTGGGCGAAGCCGCCGCCGAGCTCGATGATGGAGATGGTCTGTCCGGCGCCGTCGGCGTCGTCGGGGAACGCGTAGACGCTTGCCAGCTCCAGCGGTGTGTAGCTTCTGGTGACCGACCCCGGGGCGGCCACCATCGAGAGCATGCGGGCCTGGGGTCGGTCGTCGAGCCCGAGCACCGCGGTGATGATTGCGGACAGCGTCGACGGCACGCCGAGCCCCCCGGCGCGGCGACGGTGGGTGGTGACGTGCTGGTCGGGCTGGTCGGGCTGGTCGGCATCGGTCACGGCGGTGAGTTTCGTCCCGAAAACCCGGCTGAGCTGGTCCGCCGTACCGGCAACCCGGACCCGGCGCGACGCTGCGTCGACGCGGAGCACCTCGAGCCCGAGCGCGGTCAGGGTCGAGGTGACAGCCTCGAGGTCACCCGGATCGGCCCCGTACGACGATGCGAACTCCGCTCGAGACAGCCGGGGAGAGACCGCCGGATCGGGCAGCGGAGCCTTGCGCCGAAGGACCACCGTGATCTCGATGCGGATGGACGCGTCGAGCGGAACGGCGGCGGCGTGCTCGACCCCGGGCGCCGGGGGCCGCTCACTGCCGGCAAGTGGTGTGAGGGCGGGTTCTGCGGGGTCGCTCAAAGGTTTGCGCATCCAACAGGTCTACCGCGAGGCGCCGACACCGGCCACCCGCGCTGCGGACCGGATCAGCGCTTGCGTCGCTCGATGGAGCGCTGCACCCGCGACTCGGACTGGCCAAGCAGCTTGGCCATCAGAGGCACCCGGAACTTGTATGCCACCACGGCCACGACGATGATCGCGAGCAGGATAAAGAGGAACATGAGTCCAGCGTACGTCGGCCCCGACCAGATCTTCCTGGCCGGGGCCGACGGTTTTCGTCCTGTGGTGAGGAGGTCGGAGCTTCCTAGAAGTCCATACCGCCCATGCCGCCCATGTCGCCACCGCCACCGCCGCCACCCGGCGAAGCCTTCTCCGGCTTGTCGGCGACAACGGCCTCGGTGGTGAGGAACAACGCGGCGATCGAGGCGGCGTTCTGCAGGGCAGAGCGGGTCACCTTGACCGGGTCGTTGATCCCGGCGCCGAGCATGTCGACGTACTCCCCGGTTGCGGCATCGAGCCCGTGGCCCGACTCCAGGTTGCGCACCTTCTCCGCCACGACGCCACCCTCAAGGCCGGCGTTGATAGCGATCTGCTTCAGCGGAGCCTCCACGGCGAACTTGACGATACCAGCGCCGGTCGCCTCGTCACCACTGAGCTCGAGCTTCTCAAAGGCGACCAGGGTGGCCTGCACCAGCGCCACTCCGCCACCGGCCACGATGCCCTCTTCAACGGCGGCCTTGGCGTTGCGGACAGCGTCCTCGATGCGGTGCTTGCGCTCCTTGAGCTCCACCTCGGTCGCCGCGCCCACCTTGATGACGGCGACGCCGCCGGCGAGCTTGGCGAGCCGCTCCTGGAGCTTCTCCTTGTCGTAGTCGGAGTCGCTCTTCTCGATCTCGGCGCGGATCTGGTTGACCCGACCCTGGATCTGGTCGGTGTCACCGGCACCCTCGACGATGGTGGTCTCGTCCTTGGTCACGACGACCTTGCGGGCGGAACCGAGCAGGTCGAGCGTGGCGGAATCCAGCTTCAGGCCGACCTCCTCGCTGATGACCTGGCCACCGGTGAGGATGGCAATGTCGTTCAGCATGGCCTTGCGCCGGTCACCGAAGCCCGGAGCCTTCACCGCGACGGACTTGAAGGTGCCGCGGATCTTGTTGACGACGAGGGTGGCCAGGGCCTCGCCCTCGACGTCCTCGGCGATGATCATGAGCGGCTTGCCGCCCTGCATGACCTTCTCCAGCAGCGGGAGCAGGTCCTTGACCGAGGCAACCTTGGAGTTGACGACCAGGATGTAGGGGTCGTCGAGCACCGCCTCCATCCGCTCGGTGTCGGTCACGAAGTAGGGCGAGATATAACCCTTGTCGAAGCGCATGCCCTCGGTGAGCTCAAGCTCCAGGCCGAAGGTGTTGCTCTCCTCGACGGTGATGACGCCTTCCTTGCCCACCTTGTCCATCGCCTCGGCGATGATCTCCCCGACGCTGGGGTCGGCGGCCGAGATCGAGGCGGTCGAAGCGATCTGCTCCTTGGTCTCGATGTCCTTGGCGGCATTGCCGATGGCCTCGACGACCGAGGCCACGGCGGCCTCGATGCCCTTCTTCAGGCCCATCGG
>JBBSGI010000011.1:0-57429 GCA_038254365.1 Propionibacteriales bacterium | reverse complement strand
CGGCGCCGTTCGGTAGCTAGTTGGCGGCCTTCTTGGCGTAGCGGGCCTGGAAGCGCGCGACCCGTCCACCGGTGTCGAGGATCTTCTGCTTGCCGGTGTAGAACGGGTGGCAGTTCGAGCAGACGTCGGCGTGCAGGCTGCCGCTGGTCGCGGTACTGCGGGTAGTGAACGTGTTTCCGCAGGTACAGGTGACCTGGGTCTCCACGTAGGCGGGGTGGATGTCCTTCTTCATGGTGTTCCTCTCGGGTATCGGCCGCTGGGTCGCCACCGTTTCGTCATCGGGGGGCGTGAACCAGAACCATCGGAGATTGTGCCACTCCTACCCCCATCAAGCCCAAATCCCCGACGACTATTCCGTGCGGTCCTCGGCCCTGAGGCGGAGGTCAGCTGGCCGGGAGGAGACCCTCGATCTCGGGCGCGAGGTCGTCGGGCTGGATACGGGTGCCGTACCGCCGTACTGCGCGACCGTGCGTGTCGACGAGGAACTTGGTGAAGTTCCACTCGACGGCGTCGCCGTCTGGCCCAGGCGTCTCGGCGCGGAGCCAGGCGAACAGCGGATGCGCGTCGTCGCCGTTGACCTCGACCTTCGCGAACATCGTGAACTTCACTGCGTAGGTGAGCGAGCAGAAGGACTTGATCTGCGCCTCGTCACCTGGTTCCTGGTTGCCGAACTGGTCGCAGGGGAAGCCCAGCACGACCAGCCCGCGGTCGGTGTACGTCTCGTGCAGCCGTTCGAGGCCCTCGTACTGCGGCGTGAAGCCACACTTGCTGGCGGTGTTCACGACGAGCAGCACCTTGCCACGGTGGACGTGCAGGTCCAGCTCGCCGCCGTCGATCGTGGTCGCCGAGAAGTCGTAGGCGGTCAGCACGGCGGGATCAGTCGTCGTCGGAACCACGCAGGCCCGAAGCCGTGGGGGTGGTCCGGTTGACCTCCATCAGGAACTCGACGTTGCTCCTGGTCTGACGCAGCTTCTGCAGGAGCAGCTCCAAGGCCTGCTGGCCCTCGAGTGCAGAGAGGACCCGGCGCAGCTTCCAGACGATCTGGAGCTCGTCCTTGGCCATCAGCAGCTCCTCACGGCGGGTACCGGAGGCATCCACGTCGATGGCGGGGAAGATCCGCTTGTCGGCGTACTCACGGCGCAGCCGCAGCTCCATGTTGCCGGTGCCCTTGAACTCCTCGAAGATGACCTCGTCCATCTTGGACCCGGTCTCGATGAGCGCAGTGGCGAGGATGGTCAGCGAGCCGCCGTCCTCGATGTTGCGCGCGGCTCCGAAGAACCGCTTTGGCGGGTAGAGCGCCGAAGAGTCGACACCACCGGACAGGATGCGCCCGCTCGCCGGCGCGGCCAGGTTGTAGGCCCGCCCCAGCCGGGTGATCGAGTCGAGAAGCACGACGACGTCGTGCCCCAGCTCGACCAGACGCTTCGCGCGCTCGATGGCCAGCTCGGCGACCGTGGTGTGATCGGTGGCGGGCCGGTCGAAGGTCGAGGCGATGACCTCGCCCTTGACCGCGCGCTGCATGTCGGTGACCTCCTCAGGCCGCTCGTCGACCAGCACGACCATCAGGTGACACTCGGGGTTGTTCGTGGTGATCGCGTTGGCGATCGACTGCAGCACGATGGTCTTGCCGGCCTTCGACGGACTGACGATCAGTCCGCGCTGACCCTTGCCGACCGGGGCCACGATGTCGATGAGCCGCCCGATCAGCTGGTTCGGTTCGGTCTCGAGACGCAGCCGGTCGGCGGCGTACAGCGGGGTGAGCTTGGCGAACTCGACCCGGTTGCGGGACGCGTCGGGATCGCCGCCGTTGACGGTGTCGATCCGCACCATCGGGTTGAACTTCTCCCGGCGGTCGCTGTCGCCTCCCTGCCGGACCATGCCGGTGATGGCGTCGCCCTTGCGCAGCCCGAACTTGCGGACCATCGACAGCGACACGTAGACGTCGGTCGGCCCCGGGAGGTACCCGGTGGTCCGCACGAACGCGTAGTTGTCGAGCAGGTCCAAGATGCCGGCCGCGGGGATCAGCACGTCGTCGTCGTTGACCTGCGGCTCGCTCTCGCCGCCACCCACCGGACGCTTGTCGCGGTCCCGGTAGCGGTCACGGCTACGGCTACGGCGCCGGCTGTTACGACTGCCGGGCTGCGATTCGCGGTCGCCGCCCTGCTGGCCGTCCCGGGACGGGCTGCCTTGACCGGACTGGCGTTGGGAGTCCGAGCCACGGTGGGCCTGGCCGGACTGGGACTGGCCCTGTGCCTGGGCTGCGACGTGCTGTTCACGGGCGTGCTGGGCCTGGTCGCTGCGGTCCTGGGCGCTGTTGTCGTGCTGGCTCGGGCCCCGGTCGCTGTCGGATCCGTTCTGGGGCTGAGCGTTGGCGGCCCCGCCGTTCTGGAACGGCTTGTTCCTGTCGGGGACTTCCTGACGGGCGCCGCCGCCTTGGGACTCAGAGGAACTGTCGGTGCGGCGCTCCCGGCTCTCGTCGGCCCGTGCCTGCGAACCCTCGAAGCGTTCGGGCGTATGTGGCTGCACTGCTGCGGCCGGCTGACGGTTGGCGCCGGCCTGGGCGGAGGCGATGGCCTCGACGAGGGCGCCCTTGCGCATGCCCGTCGTGGCCTTGATGCCGAGCGAGCCGGCGAGGTTCTTCAGCTCCGACATCAACATTTTGTTGAGGCCCTCTTGCTTTCCGCGGCTCGCCGAGCCGGTCGGCGATCCTGCGTTGTCGGCTGGGGCGGCGGAAGCGGCCGTGTCGGTGGTTTGCGTCACGTGAGGTCCTTCCCACGTCTGGCGCGCAATGAGATTGCGCCCATGGATAAAGGTGAGGTGCTCGTACGGAGGCGGTACTGATGCGACCAGCGCTTGGAATGCCGCGCTGCATGGATGCGGCGGAGGTTCCAGAACTACGGGCTGAGCGATCTCTGGCGATCCGCGAGAGAGTCCGGCCGACGAGTCGAGCCGATGTCGCTGACTTTAGCACCTGGGGAGGCGGCATGTCGTACTGGCGCGGGCAAGTGCCCGACGGGTATGTCCACCCTGGTGGGGTCCGGGCTATTCCAGCGGCGTCACCCCGACACGACCTGAGCACCCCGAAGGTCCACACCAAGCCGCATCGTGCGCCAGCCGGCGGTGGCCCTGGCCCTCGTCTGCTCGACCTGCTCGGGAGTGCACAGGGCCAGCACCGAAGGACCCGCTCCCGAGACCACCGCCGCGATACCGGCGGCACGCAGGGTGTCGATCAGCTCGAGCGACCCCGGCATGGCTGACCTTCTCGCCTCCTGGTGGAGCAGGTCACTGGTCGCGGTCAACAGCAGGTCCGGTCGGCTGGTCAGAGCGACCACGAGCAGCGCGGTGTGCGCTGAGTTGACACTGGCGTCGCGGTGGGTCACCGTCGCCGGCAGCAGGTCGCGTGCTCGTCGGGTCCGCAGCTTTCCCTCGGCGCAGAACACCACCGGCACGACACGTGCGTCGACCTGCAGCCGTACTGCGGCGTACGAGTCGCCGCTCGCCCACGCAACCGTGCACCCCCCGAGCAGGCAGGCCGCCACGTTGTCCGCGTGGCCCTCGAGCGAGGCCGCGAACGCGACCTCATCGGCTTCGCTCATCGAGGAGTTTCCGGCGAGGGCCTGCGCCACCCGGAGCCCGGCGACGATCGCCGATGCCGAGGAGCCGAGCCCCCGCGCGTGCGGCACAGCGTTGCGGCACTCAAGCCGCAGGCCCGGCTGCGCCACCTCCCAGCCGTCGAAAGCCTGCCGGATCGAGGACACGACGAGGTTGGAGTCGTCCCGTGGGAGGTCTCCGGCTCCTTCACCGTGCACGATGACCTCGGTGCCGGACGGAACCACCTGGGCGGTGACAAGGTCGGCGAGGTCGAGGCAGAGTCCGAAGCTGTCGAACCCCGGCCCGAGGTTCGCGCTGGTCGCGGGTGCCCGCACGGTCACCCGCCCGCTCGCCGGTCCCACGTCGCGGTTAGTCACGCGTGAGCCCAGCCTCCGCTGCGATCTCCCCGGCGTCGGCGTCGACGACGACGTCAGCGATCTCAGCGCGGAAGGCGAGCGCGGCGTCGACATCCTTCAAGCCGTGACCGGTGAGCGTCACGCTGATCGTGAGCCCAGCGTCGAGCAGACCAGCGGCGTGGCTTGCGACCAGACCGGCCGCGCCCGCGGCCGAGGCCGGCTCGACGAACACGCCGTCGACCACCGCCAGGTGCCGCTGAGCGAGCATGATGTGGTCGTCGCTGACGGCCGCGATCAACCCATGGGACTCGTCGCGCGCGGCCTCGGCCAGCAGCCAGGATGCGGGGTGACCGATACGGATCGCCGAGGCGACGGTCTCGGGCTGCTCGACGGGTGACCCGAGGACCAGCGGCGCGGCCCCCTCCGCCTGGAAGCCCCACATGGCCGGCGTACCGAGGCACCGTCCGGCAAGCGCGTACTCGCGGAAACCCTTCCAGTAGGCCGCGATGTTGCCTGCGTTGCCCACCGGGAGGACATGGATGTTCGGCGCCGCCCCGAGGGCGTCGATGATCTCGAAGGCCGCGGTCTTCTGTCCCTCCAGCCGCATCGGGTTGACCGAGTTGACCAGCGAGACGGGATACTCCTCGGCGAGCTGGCGAGCCAGCGCGAGACACCCGTCGAAGCCGGTCCGGACGCTGATGATGCGAGCGCCGTGCATCACAGCCTGGGCCATCTTGCCGCTCGCGATGCGCCCGTGCGGCACCAGGACGATCGGCGTCAAGCCGCCTCGGGAGGCGTAGGCGGCCATGGAGGCGGAGGTGTTCCCGGTGGATGCGCAGACGACCGCGGTCGCGCCCAGCTCCACCGCGTGCGAGACCGCAACCGTCATCCCCCGGTCCTTGAACGAGCCGGTTGGATTGGCGGCCTCGACCTTGAGCCGGACGTCGCAGCCGGTGAGGTCTGACAGCCACCGGGAGCGAACCAGCGGGGTGCCGCCCTCCCCCAGGCTGACGTGCGGCGTCTCCTCGCTGATGGGAAGCCACTCGCCGTACTCCTCGAGCACCCCGCGCCACAGCCGCGGGCCGCGGGTGGTCATGTGAGCCCCTCGACGCGCAGGACCGAGGTCACCGCGTGCACCGACTCGAGTGCCGCCAGGGAGCTGACCGTGTGGCTGAGCACCCGGTCGGGCGCCGAGTGGGTGACGACGACCAGTCGGGCGTCCTCACCTCGGCCGTCCTGGTGCAGCGTCTCGATCGACACCCCTTCGTCCGCGAACAGCCGGGCGACGCTGGCCAGCACCCCCGGCTGGTCCACCACGTCGAGCACCACGTGGTATCGGGTCTCGGTGTCCCCCATCGGCACCACGGCGCACTCGGCGTACGTGGACGCCCCTGTCCCGGTGACGTCGGCCAGCCGGTGCCGCGCGACCGTCACGATGTCGCCCAGGACCGCGCTCGCCGTGGGGGCGCCACCGGCGCCGGGACCGTAGAACATCAGCTGTCCGGCGGCCTCGCACTCGACGAACACCGCGTTGAACGCTCCGCGCACGCTGGCCAAGGGATGAGAGGTAGGGATCATCGCCGGGTGCACGCGGACCGACACTGCCTCGTTGCCATCCTGGTCGCGGGTGCGTTCGCAGATCGCGAGCAGCTTGACCACCGAGTCGAGCCTCCGCGCGGACTCCAGGTCGCGCTGGCTGACCTCGCTGACTCCCTCGCGGTAGACGTCCGACAGCGACACCCGGGTATGGAACGCCAGACTGGCCAGGATCGCCGCCTTCGCGGCGGCGTCGAATCCCTCGATGTCGGCCGTGGGGTCCGCCTCCGCGAACCCGAGCGCCTGCGTCTCCTCGAGAGCCGCGTCGAAGCCGACTCCGGTACCGTCCATACGGTCGAGGATGAAGTTCGTGGTGCCGTTGACGATGCCCAGCACCCGTAGGACCGAGTCGCCGGCGAGGGACTCCCGTAGGGGTCGGATGATCGGGATTGCCCCCGCCACGGCCGCCTCGAAGTAGAGGTCCCGTCCCGCGCTCTCCGCGGCCGCGAAGAGCGTCGCGCCGTCGTCTGCGAGCAACGCCTTGTTCGCCGTCACCACGGCGGCGCCGCTCTCCAACGCGGTGAGGATCAAGGAGCGGGCCGGTTCGATCCCCCCGATCAGCTCAACGACGACGTCCACGTCGTCGCGTGCGGCCAGTCCCTCGGCATCGGTCGTGAACAGGTCGCGGGACACGTCGACGTCCCGTGCGCGGTCGATGCGACGTACGGCGATGCCGGCCAGCTCGACCGGGCTGCCGACGCGCTCGGCGAGGTCGGCAGCCTGGCCGACGAGCAACCGGGCGACCTGGCTGCCCACCACCCCGCAGCCGAGCAGGGCGACCCTCAACGGCCGGCCCACCGGCTACATCCGCTCCGGCGCCGAGACCCCGAGCAGCGCGAGGCCGCGCCCGACCACGGTGCGCGTGGCCGTGACCAGCACCAGCCGGGCGCGGTGGATGTCGTTGACGTCCTCGTCGCCCTGCGGGAGCACCCGGCAGTCGTCATAGAACTTGTGGAAGGCCGAGGCGGTCGCCTCCAAGTAGCGGGCGACTCGGTGCGGTTCGCGCAGCTCCGCCGCGGTCGCGACCACGGACGGGAACTCGGCGAGCGCACGCAGCAGGTCACCCTCGCGCTCGTGGTCCAGTAGGGCGGGGTCGAAGGCGGCCAGGTCGGGCCGGAAGCCGAGCCGCTCGGCGTTACGCTCGATCGAGGCCAACCGGGCATGCGCGTACTGCACGTAGTAGACCGGGCTGTCGCTGCTCTGGCGTGCCCACAAGTCGAGGTCGATGTCGATCGTGGAGTCGTTGGCGTAGCGGACCAGGGCATACCGGCCAGCGTCGACACCGATCGCGTCGACCAGGTCGTCGATCGTCAGCACGGTGCCCGCCCGCTTGCTCATGCGCAGCGGCTCCCCGTCCCGGAGCAGGTTGACCATCTGGCCGATCACCAGCTCGAGGCTCTGGTCGGGGTCGTCACCGAAGGCTGCGGCGAGGGCACGGTAGCGGCCGACGTAGCCGTGATGGTCCGCGCCGAGGATGATCATGACCTTGTCGAAGCCACGCGAGCGCTTGTCCAGGTAGTAGGCCGCGTCGGAGCAGATGTAGGTCGGCCTGCCGTCGGACCGGATGATCACCCGATCCTTGTCGTCGCCGTAGTCGGTGGACCGCAGCCAGACGGCTCCGTCGGCCTGGTAGGTGAGGCCGCCGGTGCGCAGCCGTTCGATGGCCGCGTCGACGGCGCCGCTCTCGTGCAGGCTCCGCTCGCTGAAGTACACGTCGAAGTCGACCCCGAAGTCCTGCAACCGGCTCTTGACCTCGCGGAACATCATGTCGACACCGGTGGACCGGAAGACCTCCTGCGCCTGCGCGACTGGCAGGGAGAGCACGTCTGGATGTGACTCCACGACCTGGGCCGCGATGTCCGCGACATAGTCGCCCAGGTAGCCGCCCTCGGGGGGCGACTCGTTGTTGGCCGCCGCCAGCAGCGACGCGCTGAATTTGTCGATCTGCGCGCCGGCGTCGTTGAAGTAGTACTCCCGACCCACGGAGGCTCCCTGCGCCTCGATGATGCGAGCCAGCGAGTCACCCATCGCGGCCCACCGCGCCGAGGCGAGGGTCACCGGACCAGTCGGGTTGGCCGACACGAACTCGAGGTTGACCTTCGTCCCGGCGAGAGCCCGGCTCTCGCCGTACGAGGACCCGGCCGTGACGATCGCCCGGGCGACCTCCCCCTGGGCGGCCGTCTCGACGGTGATGTTGATGAACCCTGGTCCGGCAACCTCGACTCCGGCGACCCCGTCGGAACCCTTGAGCTCGGTGGCGAGGAGCTCCGCGAGGTCGCGCGGCACCATGCCGACCCGCTTGCCGAACTGCATGGCGACGTTCGTCGCGTAGTCGCCGTAATCCTTGACCTTGGGCCGTTCGAGGTTCACCCGCTCGGGAAGCTCGCCCCCGTACGCGAGCGTCCCGCGCCGAACCAGCACCTTGAGGGCGTCAGCGACGGTCACGGAGAGCTCTTCAGGCGTCACCGCGTCATCCTATCGACGCTGGTCGTCGCCCCCCTCCATGACCAGCTTGCGTACCGTGCGCACCAGCTCCGTGGGGTCGAACGGCTTCGTCACGTAGGCGTCCAGCCCCACCTCCCCGGCTCGGGCGCGGTCGAACCCCTGCGCCCGCGCAGTCACCATGACCAAGGCGATCTTCGCGGTCTCGGCGCTTTCGCGCAGACGCGCGGCCGTCTCGAACCCGTCCATGACCGGCATCGCGGCGTCGAGAGTGATCAGGTCGGGCTGCACGCTGCGCACGATCGCGAGGCACTCGTAGCCGTCGCCCGCCTCGGTGACCTCGAACCCCTCGAGCTCGAGATTGATCGCGATCAGCGCACGGATGTCGTCCTCGTCGTCGACGACGAGGACGCGCGGCGGATCGTGAGGCACCGGGCGAACCGTACCAGTCAGCCGTTGCGGGGGTGGCTCATTGCACTGCTACCCTTTGTGCGCCGCGAGCCCCCGTAGCTCAGGGGATAGAGCACCGCCCTCCGGAGGCGGGAGCGCAGGTTCGAATCCTGCCGGGGGCGCCATCCGAAACCGGAGGCTGACCTGCGGTTTTGCCTTTGGACCGGTACGTCGCCAGGTCGATGACCCCGTCATTGGGCAACGTTTGGGCAACAGCAGGATTAGGGGTGTACGTGGACACCCGGTGCACACCTCCACAGCTGAAAGCAGCGGTGGAGCGTGGACATCGGACAATGACCGTCGATGGTCATGCCCGTCACTGTTCTCACCTGCGCACCAAAGTGGTGCGCCCGTGGTACCCCCCGGGCGCACCACGGGCGCCGCCGGGCAACCGTGTTTGTGCAGGTCACCGTGCGCCCGTGGAAGAAGAATTCCCGCCACCGGCGGTTGCGAGATTTCTGCCGCTCGATGGCGTATCACGTATTACATCCGATACGTGTCAGGAGTGGTGATGAAGCTGAACAGCAAGGGGCAGGTGACGATCCCGGCCGACCTGCGGCACCGCCACGGGTTCGCCGAGGGCGACGACGTCGACGTGGTCGAGGACGGGAGCACGCTGCGCATCGTGCACCGAACCGCCGGCGAGACCCGCGGCGAGCGCATCGTCAACCGGATACGCGGTCGCGCGACGACCGGCCTGTCGACCGACGAGCTGATGGACCTGCTGCGCGGTGAATGACGTGCCGTCGACGGTGACCTTGGTCGACTCCAACGTGCTGCTCGACATCCTGACCGAAGACCCCGCCTGAGCAGGCTGGTCGGGCGAGGCTCTGGTCCGCGCCTTCGACGAAGGCCCGGTCGTGATCAACCCGGTCGTATACGCCGAGGTCTCGATCGGCTTCGACCGGATCGAGGAACTTGACGAGGCGTTGCCCGAGACCGCGTTCATGCGCGAGCCATTGCCCTATCCGGCTGGGTTCGTGGCAGGCAAGGCCTTCTTGACCTATCGCCGCGGCGGCGGGACGAAGACGACTCCCCGGCCCGACTTCTACATCGGCGCGCACGCGGCCGTTGTCGGCTACCGACTGCTGACCCGGGATGCCAGGCGATATCGGACCTACTTCCCTCGCCTCGAGCTGCTGACTCCGCGCTAACGGGCAGCGTGGGTGGGTCCGATGCGGCCGTCGACGCGGTGGGGTTCGAGGCCCGCGGCCACGGTGAAGGCTCCTCATCGGAGGCCCCCGCGACCGTACTGAACTCTCTGATGGAGATCACCGCCGCCGGTGGCCAGATCGGCATTCCCGGGCTCTACGTCACCGGCGACCCCGGCGGCGTCGACGAGGCCGCGAAGGTGGGCTCGCTGTCGTTGAGCCTGGGCACCGGGTGGGCCAAGTCGATTTCCTTCACCACTGGGCAGTGCCCGGTGATGAGGTACAACCTTGGCCGGATGAAGGCGATCCTCAACGACCGGGTCCAGATCGCCAAGGCCGTCAACGCCACCGTCATCTCCCTCGACGAGGCCCCGAAGGGCTACGCCGACTTCGACGAGGGCGCGGCCAAGAAGTTCGTCATCGACCCGCACGGCATGGTCGCCTGAACCGCCCGATCACGGATCCTCGCCGCCGGCAAGGTGCAGGGCGCCAATCGGCTGTGTTCGATGTGCGTTGCGCGCAGGCTAAACCTCGGGATCGCCGTCGGCAGCCAGCACCGCGGGCACGACCCGAACCTCAGCCGTACGCCCGCGATGGTGTGGCAGCCGTCGCAGGCGAGGCGCCGACCCCCGACCCGAACGGACGCCGCGCAGACTCGTGTCGCACGGCGAGGCCTGCAGGCATCGGCTACATTGGATGCCCTGCCGTCGGGAATGGAGGACCGATGGGAGAATGTCGAGAGCTCGACCGTCCAGAGGTTGAAGAATCTCGGGATGATCACACATGATTGCCTCCCGTCACTCGGTGCTCGCAGAACCGAGGGAAGCGGGCGTCCCGGAATACGCACGCGCACCTCGATCCTCGAACAGGCGATTGAGTGACGCCTGGTCAGACGTTGCGATTCACCATCGACAGTAGGAGGTCAATGTGGAAGAAGAACGCGAGTCGTCGGGTATTGAAATCCGCCGCGTCTGGCGGCATGCCGGCGAAGGGCCCGGCGCACTGCACCTTGAGCTGGTATCAGGAGAGAATAATTTGGAAGTGCTCCTCAAGAAAGCGCGGACGCCGCGCCTTTTCAAATTTCTTGTCGACAATTCTAATATTGGCAAAGAGTCCGAGTTGCCTTAGCCTGAGTAGTCTTCTAGTGCAAAGGCCCGGGTCCTGAGTCGGCACTCCGCTCCGGCGCGGGGGCGGTGCCGCGTTGGGTCGAAGACCTCATCGAGAGGCGTAGGAATGCGGACCGTCCAGGTCGCGAGGTGGTGACGCAGTCGGCGCCGCGTCGGATCCTTGCTCGCCCCTCGTAGTCTCTGCGCTGTCCTCGAGGTCCATCTCCGCCACGGCCTCTCGATAGCCCCCATCGATCAGGGCGCGGCGTACCTGGGCACGAGCCGCTCGATAGCCCAGGCCCTGGCTCACGAGGAAACGGGTGACGATCATGGGTGTTCGATGCACCGCTTTAGTACAATGTACCAGGACCCGGTGACCCTCCTCCAGCAGCATCTGGATGGCCTTCACGGACTGGTCGACAGCAAAGTCATAATTCGGGTTGTGGGCGGCGTCTGGCGACGAGACCAGCCAGACTTCCAGGTGGTTCTCAGGCGCTATTCCATCGGCCGGAAAGTCATTGGCGCCGAGCACGGACAGCGACACGACGGCATCGGCGTTGTGGCCTGGGCTGTCCAGGCCACCCATCCACAGCATCGGACGACTCTTCAGCCGCACAGCCGGGATTGGGGTCCAATGGGTAGAAACGATGTGCGGCTCCGACGGCCAGCCCTTCCTGGTCGGCTGCCCAGCCCGCGCAGTGAGCACCGCCAGCCGGACAAGGCCTCGCGCCCGTAGGCCGGGCGGCCCGTGCAAGCGCCGCAGCCAAGGCAGAGGCAATGCTGACAGTCCCCATCGGGCGCCAAGCAGGCAACCGGCCAAGGCAGCAACGGTGGTTCCGCTGTCGGGCCCCGCTGCGACGCTTGCCTCAGCAGCGGCTCGAAGTGCCAGTTGGAGATGCTGGCAGGCGTAGCTTCCGTCGTCGGGGTCGTGCGGAGGAACCGCGGTCGAGGTGATTGCCGCCCATGCCATCTGCAGCGCGGAGACGGGCGTCGTGCCGGGCGCGAAGAGGGAAGGATCCGCGTCGGTGGCCCGCTCGATCGACCGTCGCCACCGTTGGCGGCGTCTCTGGGGAATCAGGTCCAAGCCACCCTCGAGAGTGAAACGCTCCTCCTGCACTGCAACTCGCACGGCCTCAGCCCAGAGTACGCAGGCATCGTGGGCCCATGCATCGAGCTGCAGTTCCGCTGCGATGGCGCGTGCCGAGCTGGCAGTTCGGGCCCGAGGATCCGCCACGGGAAGCTTCTGGCGCTCGAGCCCGGTCAAGCCGGCCAGCCCCGCCGTACCCAAGGCGATGGTGGCAACCGATGGCCCCGCCGCAGCGGTGGACCGCCTGCGCCCGAGCAGTCTGGCTATCAGCGCTCGGAGGCGGCTGGTTCCGCCATCCGTCCTGAACGGCGCGAGCATCCGACTCAGCTTGGCGCGGCTGGTCTGCTCCTCCAGCACCGCCCCGGAAGACGTGAGCCGAGCGATCCGTGCCGAGATGTGAGTACCGCGACCCCAGGTGCCGAGGACGACCTCACGCCCCTCCGTGGGGGCGGCGCCCACCTCTGCTTCGTCCAGCCGCCGAAGGGCGAGCGTGAGCCCCTCGCCGCATGCCTGCCCCAGAAGGACACCAGCGCTGCGCTCGACTTGTGCTGTGGTCATGGGATCGCCGTCGTGCGTGACCGCGGCCAACAGTGCCCCCTCTCAGGCTCCTCTCAGGCTCATCGTACGTTGCCTCGGCCACGTCGGCTCGACCGGTGCACCGTCCGATGACGATGCCCGTCGGCCCCGGGGCTTGACGCCGGTCGCGCCCCGGGGCCGAGCGGTCAGAAGGCGGTCGTGCCGTTCGGCGTGCCGAGACCGGTGGGACCGTCCCAGCTGGCGCCAGCGTGGCACCAGATCGCGGTCGGGCATGTCCCGTTGCTCCCCGACGTGACGTCATAGAGGCCGGAGGCGTTGGCCCAGGTGTAAGACGCCGGGTATCCCGCGGTGTTTCCCGACATCGCGTAGACGCTGGCGATGATCGGTGAGGAGGCGCTCGTACCACCGAAGACCATCCAGCCGGAGTATCCCTGGTACGAGGTCGAGTCGTAGACCGCGACGCCCGTGTTCGGGTCGGCCACTGCCGAGACATCAGCGTTGGCCTTGCCGCTGCACTGGGTCACGGACGTCTGCCAGCTCGGCTTCGCGTTCAGGGTGGAACAGCCGGAGCCGGCGCCGCTCCAGGCGGCCTCGGTCCATCCCCGGGTGTTGCTGGCTCGGTTCAGCGAGGTGCCCCCGACGGCGACCACATGGGTGAAGGAGGCGGGCGACTCGATGCCGTACCCGTTGTCGCCGGTGGACGCGGTGATCGCGATGCCCGGGTGGTTGTAGGCGCTGCTCTCCGCGCTGTCACCGCCGCCGTAGCTGTTGCTGATCGCGGTCACTCCCCGGACGCTGGCCGCGTAGTTGACCCCAGTCCCGAGGTTCGCGAACGAGCTCGAGGTCGCCTCGACCAGCAGAATGTGACACGTCGGGCAGGCCGCAGACACCATGTCCAGGTCCAGCGAGATCTCCTGCGCCCAGCCGCCGTTCCTGCGCGGGTAGGCGGTGCCTCCGGTCTGGTTGACCTTCTTGAAGCAGCCGTTTGCTGTCGTGCACGGTGACAGGCCGTACTGGCTGCGGTAGACGCCGAGGTCGGCTTCCGCCGTGGGGTCGTCGTACGCGTCGATGATCGCCACCGTGGCAGTGCTCGTCGTCGTGAGCTTGTAGGCGGATCTGATGTCGGCAGGCCCATAGCCGGAAGGGGTCGCGGCCTGCTGGATCAGCCTGCCGTTCGCTGTGGTGGTCTCGTGGCGGATGGCCAGACAGCTCGCCGCGCCGGCGGCGGGAGCACCGCAGACGTGCACGTTGCGATGAGTGATGCCCGACTGTGCTGGGCTCGCGTTCGCGCTCATGCTGGTGAGTGCCAAGGGCACCGCTACCGCGGCCGCGAGCAATGGAAAGAGATGACGACGGCCCATGGGGCCTCCTATATCCTGGCCCTGGCGGGCATTTCCCCGAGCGTGTCTACCCGCGGTGTTGACACTGTAAGGCCCAGATTTGAATCGTGCACCATGTGACGCGCACGACGGTCAGCTGAGGTCCGGCTGGTCCGGGGTCGCCGCCGGCGCCGAGTCGCACATGACTGGAGAGGGTGATCTCGGCGGGGTCGCGGCCGACGTCTGCGCAGTGCGCGTGCGGCACGTCCCGCTTGCACGGGCGCCCCTCTCCGCAACGGCGGGAAGCTGGCGGCCGGGCGCGCTGCACCAACCGGAGCTGCGGGAAGGTGGCTGCGCTGACTGTGCCGGAGGAGCCAGCCTCCCGCACTTGCGCGATGGCGACAGCCGAATCGGCGCAAACGCGTGCCCGGCCGGCTCCTCGCTGCCCTCGCCACCCACCACCGGCGCCGTCAAGGGGTCTGCCTGCGAAGGGTCGCCGCGGCAACAGCGAGCCCGACGACCGCGCAGCCGACAACGACCAGCAGGTCCACCGTGTAGGTGCTGCCGACGCCGCCGTCAGAGGCCACCCGCTGCAGCGCCTCGACGGCGTACGAGAGCGGCATGACGTCCGAGACCCACTCGAGCGGGCCGGCCATCTGCGACCTGGGCTGGAATAGCCCGCAGAGAAGCAGCTGCGGGAGCACGACCACCGGCATGAACTGGATCGCCTGGAACTCGGTCCGGGCGAAGGCGCTGGCCAGCAGCCCCAGTGCGACGCCGAGCAGTGCATCCGCGGCCGCGACCAGCATCAGCCAGCCGATCGAGCCGCCCACGTCGAGCCCCAGCGCGACCGACGTGAGAACCGCGATGACGACCTGCATCAGCGCAACGACTCCGAACGCGACGGCGTAGCCCACCAACAGGTCCAGCTTCCCCATCGGGGTGGTCATCAGCCGCTCGAGGGTGCCGGTCGTGCGTTCCCGAAGGGTGGTGATCGACGTGACCAGGAACATCAGCGTGAGCGGGAAGACTCCGAGCAGCGCCGGGGCCGTCGCCGCGAACGCGACCTCCGAGTCGAACACGTAGCGCAGCAGCACCAGCAGCAGAGCGGGTACGGCGAGCATCAGCATGACGGTGCGTGGGTCGTGGCGCAGCTGCAAGGCGACCCGCTTCGCGGTCGCGAGACACGCGGCGCCGATCATGCCGCCGCCTCCAGGTCCGAGACGAGGCGCAGGAAGGCGGCGTCCAGGTTGTCGGTCGCCGTCTGCTCCTTGAGCGACGAGGGGCTCGCCTGGGCTAGCAGCCGGCCGTCGCGCATCAGCAGGACGTCCTGGCAGCGCTCGGCCTCGTCCATCACGTGGCTGGACACCAGCACCGTGGTCCCCCGGCACGCCTGCACGGCGAAGAGCTGCCACAGCTGCTCGCGGAGGACGGGGTCCAACCCGACCGTCGGCTCGTCAAGGATCAGCAGGTCGGGTTGCCCCAGCAGGGCGACGGCCAGGCTCACCCGCGAGCGCTGCCCTCCCGAGAGTGATCCGGCAAGCTGGCCGCCGTACGGCGTCAGGTCGACCTGCTCGATGACGCGTTCCCCCTCGTCACGCGGGGCACCGACGCAGGCGGCGAAGTACCGGACGTTCTCGGCGACGGTGAGATCGGGGTAAACCGAGGTCCCCTGTGGTGCGTATCCGACCCGTGCCCGAAGGGAGGCGGAGCCGGCGGGCGCACCCAGCACGGACACCGAGCCCCCGGTCGCCGCCTGCAGGCCCACCAGCGTGCGCATGAGGGTGCTCTTGCCGCAGCCGCTCGGGCCTACCAGCGCGGTGATGGCGCCGGCCGCAACCTCCAGGCTGAGGTCCCGCAACACCGGCTTGCCGCCGCGGTAAACGGTCAGATGGTGGGCGCGAACCGTTGAATTACTCATATGTATAATTATTCTCTGCGGCACCAGGTTGTCAAGAGAAGAGGGGGCGAGGCGGCGGATGGCACCGGCAGGACGGCGACCAGGACCGACGACGACGGATGCGGCGATCCTCGCCGCGGCGCGGGAGCTGTTCGGCCGACTCGGCTACCGCGCGACCACCATCCGAAGCGTCGCCGATGCCGCCGGGGTGAACCAGGCGCTGGTCCGGCACTTCTTCGGTAGTAAGCACCAGCTGTTCCTCACCGCTCTGCAGTTCCCGGTGGAGCCACTGCAGAAGATGGTCACCACCTTGAGCGAGGCGCCGCGCGACAAGCTCGGCGAGCGCCTGGTATTGATCTTCGTGCGGGCCTGGCGCGACCCCGCGACGAGCCGGCAGCTGCAGGCCGTGTTCCGGTCCGCGGCAACCGACGAGCAGGGCGCGACGATGGCCCGGCGGATGGTCGAGGACATGGTGCTCCCCACCGTGACGGGACGGCTCGGCATGGAGCCGGTCAGGGTCGCTGGCGCGATGGCCCAGCTCCTCGGTTTCGCCTTCCTGGCGACCATCGTCCGCGCCGAGCCACTGGCGAGCCTCGACGAACCGCGCGTGGTCCAGCTGCTGGCGCCGACGGTCCAGAGATACTTCGACCAGCCGGCGACCGATGCCGTGCACGTTTGGACCGGCGGGGACGGGCGACCGGGCTGACAGCGCCACCGACTGCGCCGTGGGCCGTCCGAGAGTTAGCCTTGAAGACGTCCCCACCCAAGCCCGCAGTAGAAGAGGCGAAACTCAGGTCGTGTCCGAGCCCACGCAACAAGACGCCAAGGCCTTCGGCCCCAACGAGTGGCTAGTCGACGAGATGTTCGACAGGTACCAGGAGGACCCCGGCTCGGTGAGCGGCGAGTGGCGCACGCTGTTTCACGAGCGCAGCGCTGCCAACGGAGGAGCAGCTGCCCCTCCATCCCAGGGCCGGACCGCCCCGCCATCGAAACAACCGGTCCAACCGGAACAACCGGAACAACACGCCCAACCGACGGCGCCGCGGACGACCAAGCCGGCTGGTCCCGAGCCGAGCACCCCGGCACCTGCCCAGGCCCCCGCGGCCCCACCGCCGCAGCCGACCGACGTCCCGGAGCAACCCTCCTCCTCCCCCGAGCCCAAGGAACCCACGCTTCGGCCGGTGGTGGCAGACCCGAAGGCGGGTCCTCAGCACCAGGTCCTGCGCGGAGCGGCCGCACGGACGGTCGCCAACATGGATGTCAGCCTCACGGTCCCGACCGCGACCAGCGTCCGCTCCCTGCCAGTAAAGCTGCTCATCGACAACCGCATCGTGATCAATAACCATCTGTCGCGCGCCCGAGGCGGCAAGGTCTCGTTCACCCACATCATCGGCTACGCGATCGTCCAGGCGCTGAAGTCGATGCCCGAGATGAACTACAGCTTCGAGGAGGTCGACGGTAAACCAACGTTGGTCAAGCCCGCACACATCAACCTGGGGCTGGCCATCGACCTGCAGAAGCCCGACGGCTCCCGCCAGCTGCTGGTGCCCGCCATCAAGGGCGCCGAGGAGATGGGCTTCGCCGAATTCTGGGCGGCGTACGAGGACGTCGTACGCCGGGCTCGGGACAACAAGCTCACGGTCACCGACTTTCAAGGTACGTCGTTCAGCTTGACCAACCCCGGCACCATCGGCACCAACCACTCGGTGCCCCGCCTGATGGCCGGCCAGGGCTGCATCATCGGTGTCGGCGCGATGAACTACCCGCCCGAGTGGCAGGGCGCGTCGGTCGAGACGATCGCGCGCAACGCCGTGAGCAAGATCATGACGCTGACGTCGACGTACGACCACCGGGTCATCCAAGGAGCCCAGTCGGGCGACTTCCTACGCCGAGTGCATGCCCTGCTGATCGGCGAGGAGGGCTTCTACGACTCCATCTTCCGGGCGCTTCGCATCCCGTACGAGCCGATCCGGTGGGCACCGGACATCTCCACGAACCACGAGGACGCGATCAGCAAGCAGGCCAGGATCCTCGAGCTGATCCACGCCTACCGGGTCCGGGGCCACATCATGGCCGATACCGACCCGCTGGAGTACAAGCAGCGCAGCCACCCCGACCTCGACATCGGCAGCCACGGTCTGACCCTCTGGGACCTCGACCGTGAATTCGCCAGCGGCTCCTTCGGGACCGAGAGATTCATGAAGCTGCGGCACATCCTCGGCATCCTGCGCGACTCCTACTGTCGGACGACCGGCATCGAGTACATGCACATCCAGGACCCCGAACAGCGGCGCTGGATCCAGGAGCGGGTGGAGCGGCCGCACTCCAAGCCGCCGCGTGACGAGCAGCTGCGCATCCTGCACAAGCTCAACCAGGCCGAGGCCTTCGAGACCTTCCTGCAGACGAAGTTCGTCGGCCAGAAGCGCTTCAGCCTGGAGGGCGCCGAGACCACGGTGCCGTTGCTCGACGAGATCTGCGAAGCGGCCGCCGACAACGGGCTCGACGAGGTGGTCATCGGGATGGCCCACCGCGGCCGGCTCAACGTGCTCACCAACATCGTGGGCAAGAGCTACGCGAACGTCTTCCGCGAGTTCGAGGGCAACATCGACCCGAACACGGTCCAAGGTTCCGGTGACGTCAAGTACCACCTCGGCGCGGAGGGCGAGTTCACCTCCGGCAACGGCAACAGCATCCGGGTCTCGGTAGCCGCCAACCCGTCGCATCTGGAGGCGGTCGACCCGGTGCTCGAGGGGATCGCCCGGGCCAAGCAGGACCTGCTGAACATGGGTGCCGCCTACCCGGTGCTGCCACTGCTGGTCCACGGCGACGCGGCCTTCGCGGGTCAGGGCGTGGTGGCCGAGACGCTGAACCTGTCGCAGCTGCGGGGCTACCGGACCGGCGGCACGATCCACCTCGTGGTGAACAACCAGGTGGGCTTCACCACCTCCCCGTCGTCTTCACGCTCCTCGCTCTACTGCACCGACGTCGCGCGGATGGTGCAGGCACCGATCTTCCACGTCAACGGTGACGACCCGGAGGCGTGCATCCGGGTGGCACAGCTCGCCTTCGAGTACCGTCAGGCGTTCAACAAGGACGTGGTCATCGACCTGGTCTGCTACCGCCGCCGCGGACACAACGAGGGTGACGACCCGTCGTACACGCAGCCTCTGATGTACGACCTGATCGAGAAGAAGCGATCCGTACGGCGGTTGTACACCGAGGCACTCATCGGCCGTGGCGACATCACGCTCGACCAGGCCGAGTCGGCGATGCGGGACTACCAGAAGCAGCTCGAGGCCGTCTTCACCGAGGTCCGCGAGGCGAAGAGCCAGGTCGACGAGTATCTGACCGTGCCCGAGTACCCCGCCAAGGGCGCGGCCTCCGGAACGGCCGAGAGCGCCGTGACGCCAGAGGTCCTCAAGCGCATCGCGGACGCCCACGTGTCGGTGCCTCCAGGTTTCACCGTCCACCCCAAGGTGCTGCCGCAGCTGCAGCGCCGGGCGGCGGCCATCACCGAGGGGCCCATCGACTGGGGCACCGGCGAGATCCTCGCCTTCGGCTCCCTGCTGATGCAGGGCCGGCCGGTAAGGCTCTCCGGTCAGGACAGCCGCCGCGGCACCTTCGTCTCGCGGTTCGCCACGGTCATCGACCGGGTGACCGCACAGGAGTGGACCCCGCTGGCAAACCTCACCGAGGACCAGGCGAGCTTCCACGTCTACGACTCGTTGCTCTCCGAGTACGCCGTGGTGGGATTCGAGTACGGCTACTCGGTCGCGCGGCCCGAGGCGCTGACCCTGTGGGAGGCCCAGTTCGGCGACTTCGTGAACGGCGCCCAGACGATCATCGACGAGTTCATCGTCGACGGCGAGGCGAAGTGGCAGCAGCAGTCCGGTGTCGTGCTGCTCCTTCCGCACGGCTACGAAGGGCAGGGTCCGGACCACTCATCGGCGCGCATCGAGCGCTTCTTGACGCTCGCCGCGGACGACGCGTTCACCGTCGCGCAGCCGTCCACACCGGCGAGCTACTTCCACCTGCTGCGCCAACACTCCCTGGGCAGCACCCACCGGCCGCTGGTGGTGTTCACACCGAAGTCGATGCTGAAGCGTAAAGATGCCGCCTCCTCGCCCGCAGACTTCACCTCGGGCTCGTTCCAGCCCGTGATCGGCGACGAGGGGGTGGATCCTACCTCCGTGCGCGTGCTGCTGCTCTGCTCCGGTCGCATCACCTGGGACCTGCTCGCGGAGCGCAAGAAGCGCGACACCGCAGGCCGGTTCGCGGTGGCCCGGCTCGAGCGGCTCTACCCGCGTCCGGTCGACGAGGTCAAGGCGGAGATCGCCAGGTACCCCAACCTCGAGGAGGTCCGCTGGGTGCAGGACGAGCCGGCCAACATGGGAGCCTGGCCGCACCTCGCCCTGAACCTCGCGCCTGAGCTCGGGATCGACGTGGTTTTCAACCGGGTGTCCCGAGACGCCTCGTCGGCACCGTCGTGCGGTCAGAAGGCCCAGCACCTGCAGGAGCTGGCGACGCTCCTCGAGCGCACGTTCGCCTGATCACCGGCCGAAGAATAGGGGTCTGGCATGTACTTCACCGACCGAGGGATCGAGGAGCTGGTCGACCGCCGGGGCGATGAGGCGGTCGACCTGGCATGGGTTGCCGATCGGCTGCAGGAGTTCGTCGACCTCTTCCCCGAGTTCGAGACCCCCGTCGAGCGGCTGGCGACCTGGCTGGCCCGCCTCGACGACCCCGCCGCCGACTAACCGTTGAGCCGTCAAATAGTCGCCGCAGAATCTGACGGCTCGACCCAGAGAACCACGGCTCAACGGAGGGTGAAGACGACTTTGCCGAACAGGTCGCCGTGCAGCATCGCGGCGAAGCCCTCGCGCGCCTCGGCCAGGGGCAGTACCCGGTCGATGACCGGGCGGGCGCCACTGAGGTCGAGCAGCTCCGCGAGCCTGCGAAGTTCGTCGCGGGTCCCCATTGTCGAGCCCTGGATGCGCAGCTGGAGGAAGAACACCCGGGTCAGCTCCGGGCTCTCGGGCACCGCACCCGAGGTCATCCCCGAGATCACCAGCGTTCCGCCGGGCCGCAGAGCGGTCATCGAGTGCCGCCAGGTGGCGGCTCCCACCGTCTCCATCACCGCGTCGACGCGGTGCGGCAGCCGAGTGCCCGGCTCGAGCGCGTCGTGCGCCCCCAGGTCGAGCGCACGAGCCCGCTTCCCCTCGTCCCGGCTGGTCGCGTAGACCCGCATCCCGGCCGCACTCGCGAGTGATATCAGCGCGGTCGAGACACCTCCGCCGGCCCCCTGGACCAGCACGCTGTCGCCCGGCTGGAGCCTGCTCTGGGTGAAGAGCATTCGATAGGCGGTCAGCCACGCCGTAGGCAGGCAGGCGGCCTCCTCGAAGGACAACGACGCCGGCTTGGGTACGACGTTCCTCCGAGGCACCGCCACCCGCTCCGCCAGGGTGCCCTGGTAGCGCTCGGAGAGCAGCGACCTCTTCGGGTCGAGGGTCTCGTCGCCGCGCCAGCCCGGGTCGCTGACCACGGCATGCACGATCACCTCGTTGCCGTCCTCGTCGAGGCCGGCCGCGTCACACCCGAGGATCATCGGGAGCTGCTCGGCGGGCAGCCCGACTCCGCGCAGCGAGAAGAGATCGTGATGGTTGAGCGACGCGGCCTGCACGGTCACGGTGGTCCAGTCCTCGGGCATCTCGGGGTCGGGGCGGTCCCCCACCACCAGGCCGGCCAGCGGGTCGTCCGGATTGATCGAGTCTGCGTAGACGGCAAGCATCCCGGCAGCCTAACGGCCGCCCCGCCCGGGCGATTCTGGCCGACGCCAGGGCGCGCCGCGGCGGCGCGGCGGCCAGAGTCGCGCCACCACGCAGGCCAAGACGTCGTCGTCGGGGACGGCACCAACCTGCCAGGAATCGACGCCCATAGCGGGGTTGTCGCGCTCGACCCACCACCCGCCGCCGCTTCGGCTCATCAGTCGCTTCACGGACACCGGACGCTCCGGGAGTCGGACGACGACGAGGCGCCCCGGTCTCGGGCGCGCCCCGTAGCAGATCAGGAGCCGGTCCCCGTCGTACAGCGTCGGCTCCATGGAGCGACCGGAGACGACCGCCAGCCCGAGCGGAAACACCGCCAAGCGCGCCACCTCCTCGGCCACGGTAGTGTCGAAGCCCCAGTCTGCCCCGTTTGCAGACAGCACCATCCACAGACAGCTCAGTCGAGAGGATGTTCCATGTTGGCTTGCTTGTTCTCCCGCACAATCACCGTCTCCGCCCATTGCGACCTGCCGTGCGGGGTGTACGACCCGGCGCAGGCCCGCATCGAGGCGGAGTCCATCAAGGGCATCATCGGCAAACTCGCAGACAACGACGACCCGGACTTCCGTACCCGCGCCATTCTGATCAAGGAGCAGCGCTCCGAGCTCGTCAAGCACCACCTGTGGGTGCTGTGGACGGACTACTTCAAACCGCCGCACTTCGAGAAGTACCCCCAGCTCCACACCCTCTTCAACGAGGCCACCAAGCTCGCTGGCGCGACCGGGACGAAGGGCAGCATGGACGCGTCGGCCGCCGACGAGCTGCTCGCCAAGATCGACGAGATCGCGGCGATCTTCGCGGAGACCAAGCAGGGCTGAGCGCCGCGGCGCCGGTCAGGCGCCGCGGCCTTTCCCGTCAGCTCGGTGCTCGGCCGTACAACGCCGCGGTCGTGGACGGCAACACCAAGACGACGAGGACGACGATCGCCGAGAGCGCCAGCAGGGTGGCGACCCAGTCGGTGTCGGGGCCGTGAAAGCTCCAGGCCAACCCGAGCTGGATGAGCTGCGAGAGCATCAGCGGTGCGCGGGCCCAGCCGCGCACCGCGACAAGTGCGACCGCCGCAGCGCCCAAGCCGAGGGCGTAGAGCAGGAAGAACACTGCCGTGGTAGTGCCCGCGACGAGCCGGCTCGACGAGAGATTGGCGACCTCAACCACGGTCAGCACCAGCAACGCGGCGACCTCGCCCAGACAGACCAGCGCCGCCAGCATCAGCAGGGACCGGCGAGAGTCGGGCTCCCTCGAGGGATGCGGCGTGTTGGCGGTCACCGGCCGATAATACGGGCGAGACCGATGCGAGCGGGCGGCCAGCAGCGGCGTCCACAGGCGCCGCAGCGATTTCTCCCGCATCCCGCAATGAGCATCTACACTGGACGCAGGACAGAATCCGGTCGCCGCGGGGCAGGTTGTGAGCAAGATGACAGAGCCGCGGGGGTTGTGTCGGGCGGGTTCTCTTGCAAGGCTTGGTGCCGCAACAGCCGTATCGACGCGGGGCCACCGCGTCACATCCCGATCGCCAACGCCTGGGCGCCGACGAGAGGGCAGCCTCGTGAATCCCTTCACGAGCGCACCACTGGTCGCGACTCCGTCGCACCACCGAGGTTAGGAGCCCACCGCCATGGATTGGCGCCACCGCTCTGCGTGTCTCGACGAAGACCCGGAGCTGTTCTTCCCGATCGGCAACACCGGTCCGGCCATCCTGCAGATTGAGGAGGCCAAAGCGGTCTGCCGACGGTGTGAGGTGCGCGAACAGTGTCTCGCCTGGGCGCTCGAGGCCGGGCAGGACCACGGCGTGTGGGGCGGGATGTCCGAGGACGAGCGCCGAGCGCTCAAGCGACGAAACGCGCGCGCGAGGATCCGCGCCTAACCGCCGGCGTGGTCTCGCCGTGACCGACGAACGCTACTGGCGCCACGTCGTCGAGTCGGGGATGGTGGTGCCCGTCGACCGACCGCTCACCGACCTGACCGCCGAGCTTGTCGATCTGCTCGGTGCCCCCGATCCCCGACTGCGTGACGCCCTGGCCTACGAGGTGCTCGCGCGCTGGATCGGCGATGGCGTGTACGACGACCTGCTGGCCAGCCTCGGTGACTCCGTCAGCCGCGGGCTCACCGTGGGCCTGGGCGCGACCGACGGCGACACCGTGTTCCGGCGCAGCTTCTCCGCGCTTGTGCTGGCCTCGTGCGTCGAGCGGGACAACCGCGCGCAGCTGCTTGCGGTCGACGTCATCATGCGCTGGGCCGAGCGGGCGCTCGGCTGGTTCGCCCGAGAGCGCGACGACCGCGGCTGGGTCGAAGGGGACGGGTGGGCCCACAGCGTCGCCCACGGAGCCGACCTGATCGGCGCGATCGCCGCCTCACGGCGCCTCGACGAGGCACATCTCGGGGTGCTCCTGGACGTGCTGGTCGAGCGTCTCGCCGCCACGACCGGCTTCCTTCACGATGGCGAGGAGGACCGGCTGGCACTTGCCGTCCTGACCGTGGTCCAGCGCGAACTGCTGCCAATCGAGCATCTCGAGAGCTGGCTCCAGGCTGTCGCCGCGCTGACCGACCAGTCCCGTGAGACGCCGCTGGGTTCCGGCGGACCGACGCCCGGCGCGCATAACGCCACCCATCTGCTCCGGGCGCTCTACGTGCACCTGTCCATCGGCATCGCCCCGCGACAGGCGAGCGTCGAGTTCCGGTCGGCCCCCCGGACCCGGGCCGACCTGCTGCTGGCGTTGGTGCGCGTGCTGCCGCGGTCCAGCCGCTGGCTATACTCCCCGCCCGCGTCAGTGTCATGAGTGATAGTCGTGAGTCCCGCGTCAGGAGTCGCAGCGAACACGTGGAAATCCGGCTGGCGAAGCTCGACGAGCTCGCCGAGGTGGGTGAGATCACCGTTCGGGGCTATGTGCACGACGGGTTCCTCAGCGCCTCCGACGACTACGCGAGCTCCCTGCGGGACGCGGCTGCCCGCGCCGCCGCAGCGGAGCTCTGGGTCGCAGCCGACCTCGCTTCGAGGCGTCTCCTCGGCACGGTGACCTACTGCCCGCTGGGCTCGGCGTACCGCGAGATCGCGAACGACACGCAAGGTGAGTTCCGGATGCTCGCGGTGGAACCGTCGGCTCGAGGGCTCGGGGTCGGCCGGTTGCTGGTCCGGCACTGCCTCGACCACAGCGTGGCGGCGGGTTTCACCTCGGTGGTGCTGTGCAGCCTGCCGGCGATGACCGCCGCCCATGCGCTTTACGTCTCGCTCGGCTTCCATCGCGCGCATTCCCTGGACTGGTCTCCGACGCCGGGGGTCGTGCTCTGGGGGTTCCAGAGGGCCTTGACGGACGCTCTGCCGTACCCGCAATGAGTTTCGCGTCCCCGACGCGCCGAATTGGCTTCGACCCGTGGGGCTCTGCGAGACTGGGCGGGCCACATCGATCCGCAGGAGGCATCATGAGCAAGACCGGTCGCAAGCGCCGAGCTCGCCGCAAGAACAAGGCGAACCACGGCAAGCGCCCCAACACCTGACGCGGGTCTTCCGCAAGCCAGCAGGAACCCCCCGACCATGGGTCTGCGGGGGTTCCGTCGCGAGATGGGGCCGCTCACTCCAAGCCGGAGCGACGACTCCAGGGGGTGTCGGTCTGGCCGATCTCGAGCTGGACCTGGCGGATCGAGAACATCACCCGCTGGCGCAGCTCGGTGGGCGCCTGCTCAACGCACGACCGGGCGATCAGCGCCTTGACGATGCGCTCGAGCCCGACCTCGCGCAGACAGGGTCCGCACTCGTCGAGATGCTGCTGGATCTGCGTGCTGTCGGCGTCGGCAAGCTCATGGTCGATGAAGAAGTACATGCGGCTCAGGACCTCCGAACAGGGTTCCTTCCGCTCACCTTCGGTCATCAGTCCGCCCTCACTGGCACGGGCGTCGGGCCGCGCACCAGCCCGCGCTCGCGTGCATAGTCCGCGAGCAGCACCCGGAGCTGGCTACGGCCTCGGTGCAGGCGCGACATCACGGTGCCTACCGGGGTGCCCATGATCTCGGCGATCTCCTTGTAGGCGAAGCCCTCGACGTCGGCCAGGTAGACCGCGAGCCGGAAGTCCTCCGGGATCTGCTGCAGCGCCGCCTTCACGTCACTATCCGGCAGATGGTCGAGCGCCTCGGCTTCGGCGGACTTGAGCCCCGAGGACGTGTGGGTCTCCGCGCGGGCGAGCTGCCAGTCCTCGATCTGCTCCTGTGAGTCCTGGACGGGCTGTCGCTGCTTCTTGCGGTACGTGTTGATGAACGCGTTCGTCAGGATGCGGTAGAGCCAGGCCTTCAAGTTGGTGCCTTGCTTGAACTGGTGGAACGCCGCGAACGCCTTGGCGTAGGTCTCCTGCACGAGGTCTTCGGCATCCTGCGGGTTGCGGGACATCCGCATAGCAGCCGAGTAGAGCGGGTCGAGATAGATCATGGCGTCGCGCTCGAACCGCGCCGTTCTCTCCTCCACCGTCTCTGCTCCCGGGGTCTGTGTCATCACCGGCAAGCCTAGCCGCCGGCCGCGGGCTCGCTCGTCGCTCCTGGTGGCGGGGCCCTTCCTCGGCCGGTTGCGCGGCCATCCGTACGTCGATGCCGCCAGTGTCGCGCTCATCCACCCTCGCTTCTGCTGGTCCCTTGGTCCAACGTCGCCCGCCCCAGGAGCATTCCACCCCGCCCGGACGGGCCGCGCGATCCGCGGCCCTGTGCGGCGACAGGCCCTGCGGCGGTCAGGCGACGCGGGCCTTCACCCACCCGAGGACCGCCGTTACGACGAGCTCCAGCGTCTGCCGCTCGTCCAGCGCGGCCCGTGCGGGTACGGCGAACCCGTGGTCGGCGTCCGGGATCGACACCAGGTCGGTTGACCCGGGGAACTCCTCTGGGGCGCCGAACGCGTCTCGCTCCCCCTGGACGACAAGGGTAGGCAGACCGACTCCGCGCAGCTCCGGCAGCCGGCTCTGCTCGGGCCGACCCGGCGGGTGCAAGGGAAAGGAGAGCGCTACGCACCCCACTGCGCCCATCGCGCGGGCCACCCGACAGGCCGACCGGGCACCTGCGCTCCGCCCGCCGACGACCAGCGGTGTGCGCACCCGGATCGCGTTGAGGCCGGCTCTCGTGCCGATGTCGATGACCTCGGGTCGCGGGGCCACCTTGCGGCCGGCGACCACCCACGGCTGCTCGATCCGAAAGACCGTGATCCCGCTCTTGGGCAGCGCCAACGCCAGCGCGACCAGGTCGGGGGAGTCCACGCCGCGGCCGGCGCCGTGGCCCAGGGCCAAGGCGGCGACCGGATGCTTCGCCCGGTCGGCGTACAGGCGTGCCTCCCCGACCTCCGTGGCGATGGCGCGGAGGTGGCTCACGGCTCGAACAGTGCGTCGGGGCCGCCGTCGGCGTTCGGGACGTCCTCGAGCGCGAGTGGCCGCAGGAGCGCCGGTCCGTTGTTGGCGACGTGGTTGACCTCGGTCGACACCGGATAGGCCTCCAGCCGGCCCGGCGCGGCCGGCACCAGGAGGGACCGCAGCGACTCGGGGGCGGTCGTGTTGGCGTCCAGCCACTCGTCGTACCGCTCGGGCTCGACCAGCATCGGCATCCGGTCATGGATGTGTCCGAGGGAGTCCTCCGCGCTCGTGGTGATGACGGTGGCGGTCCACAGGAAGGCGCCCTCCGCGTCTCGGTCGGCCACCACCTGGTTGCGCCAGATCTCGTAGAGCCCGGCCATCGCGAGGATGCCGCCGTCTGCGGGATGGATGAAGAACGGCTGCTTGACGGGCCTTCCGGCCCGGGTGCGCTGTGCCGAGGGGTACCACTCGAAGTATCCGTCGGCCGGTAGCAGACAGCGACGCACGCTGAACGCCCGCTTGAACGCCGGCTTGTCGGCCAACGTCTCGACCCGGGCGTTGATCATCCGCGCCCCGATGGAGCGGTCTTTCGCCCACGAGGGGACCAGCCCCCAGGACACCGCGCCAAGGCGTCGCTGTGGTCTGGCGTCGCCATCAGCGCCTCGCGGGATGCGGTCGAAGACAGCGTAGACGTCCTTGGTCGGAGCCACGTTATAGTCCGGCTCCAAGGGCTCGGCGACATCGAGCCGCTCGATCCCGAACTCCTCGACGAGGTCCTCGGGCTTACGGCTCGAGGCATAGCGTCCACACATGGCGACCAGCCTGTCACGCCACGGAGCCATCGCGGGGCGCACGCTCCAGATCGGCGGGGTGACACTTGGCCGGGCATACCACCCGTGGCCGCCGGTGCCGATGTGTTTCAATGCTCGCCTTCTCTGGAGGTCTCCCGTGACTGACGCACCAATCTCCCCGTCCGCCCCGTCCGCACTGCCGCGCACGCTCGCGGCCGACCTCCCGTCGTACGCCGACCGGCCGGGCGCAAGCGTCCGGCTCAGCGGGTGGGTGCACCGGCGCCGCAGGCTCTCCGGGCTCGCGTTCCTGGTCCTGCGTGACCGCACCGGGCTTGCCCAGGTTGTCGTCAGGGACGAGGCGACGCTGGCGCAGGTCGACGAGATCCCCGAGGAGACGACCATAGAGGTGGTCGGACGGGTCAGTGCCAACCCGCAGGCGCCGGCGGGTGTGGAGCTCGTCGAGCCGACGCTGCGCAGCCTTACCGACCCGGCGGTCACGCCACCGATCGAGCTATGGCGGCCGAAGATCTCCGCGAGCCTGCCCACCCTGCTCGACCATGCCCAGGTGACGTGGCGGCACCCCCTCCAGCAGGCGAAATGGCAGCTCGCCGCGGCGTCCCTGCACGGCTTCCGCGCCACGCTCGACGGCGCCGGGTTCACTGAGGTGCACAGTCCCAAGCTGGTTGAGTCCGCCACCGAGTCCGGTGCGAACGTCTTCCAGGTCGACTACTTCGGCCGTCGCGCATACCTTGCACAGTCACCACAGTTCTACAAGCAGGTGCTGGTGGGGATCTTCGAGCGGGTTTACGAGGTCGGGCCGGTCTTTCGGGCCGAACCACACGACACGGTCCGCCATCTCGCCGAGTACGTCTCGCTCGACGTCGAGCTGGGCTTCATCGATGACCACCGCGACGTCGTCGCGGTCCTGCGCGACGTGGTTGCCGGCATGGTGTACGGCATCCACGAACGGGCCGCGGGTGCCGTCGCCGCGCTGGGCGCAAGCATTCCCGACGTCCCGGCCGAGCTCCCCCTGGTGCACTTCCGGGAGGCGCTGAAGATTGCCGGCGCTCCCGCGGACGAGCCGGATCTGGCTCCCGAGCACGAACGGACGATCGGCGCCTGGGCCAAGGAGGTTCACGGCAGCGACTTCGTCGTCGTCGAGGGCTACCCCACCCTCCACCGCGCGTTCTACAGCCATCCCGACCCGGAGAACCCGCACTGGTCGCGGTCCTTCGACCTGATCTTCCGCGGGATCGAGCTGGTCAGCGGGGCCCAACGGCTGCATCGGCATGGCGACTACGTGGCCGCGCTCCGGCAGCGGAACCTCCCGCAGGGGCCGTACGACGCCTACATCGACGCCTTCCGCTACGGGATCCCGCCGCACGGCGGTTTCGCCATCGGGCTGGAGCGCTGGACCGGCAGGCTGGTCGAGGCAGCCAACATTCGGGAGGTCACCCTGTTTCCCCGCGACCTGCACCGGCTCGCGCCCTAGAACAAGACCACCCGGCCGGGCCGGGACGTCGCCGGGACGTGGCCGAGCGGGCTCTGCGGTTGCCCGCACCATACGGTAAGAATGAGCCATGACTCTTGTCCGGCTGGTGGCGCGCCCGATGCTGTCCTCGATGTTCCTCGTCGGCGGCATCAACTCGTTGAAGAACACCGACTATCTCGCCGAGCGGGCAAAGCCGGTGATCGACCGGCTCGAACCGTTCGCCGCCAAGGCCACGGGGTCGCTTCCGATCGACATCGACCCGAAGACCATGGTGCGCATCGACGGGGTGATCCACGTCGTCGGGGCGCTGATGCTCGCCGCTGGCAAGGCGCCGCGTCTGACGTCTTTCGTCCTGGCGGCCACCCTGGTGCCCACGACGCTCGGTGGGCACCGCTTCTGGGAGGAGGCCGACCCCCAGGCTCGCGCAAACCAGAAAGTGCACTTCTTCAAGAACGTCTCGATGACCGGCGGGCTCCTGCTGGCCAGCGTCGACACCGAGGGCCGTCCCGGTCTCGGCTGGCGGGCTGGGCGCCAGGCCGCCAAGGCCAGGGACCGCGCGGCACAGCTGCTCCCCAGTTGACGAACACCCGCGCGGCAGGCTGACCGCTGGGTCGCCGCCGGGCCGCCGGGCCGCCGGTAGGGTGGGCTCTCGTGACAAGGCAGGCCGCAAGCGCCTGGCAGGCGCCCGTTCGCGAGTCGCCGCTCGACGCCGTGGTCGCCGTCCCGGGATCGAAGTCGGTGACGAACCGGGCGCTGTTGCTGGCGGCGCTCGCCGACGGACCTTCCGTGGTCCGCGGAGCGCTGGTTGCGCGGGACACGACGCTGATGACCGACGCCTTGCGCGCACTCGGCTGCGGAATCGACGTCCGCGAAGACGGGTTGGCGGTCAGCCCACACCCCCTGCGCGGCCCCGCCGACATCGACTGCGGACTCGCCGGCACCGTGATGCGCTTCGTGCCTCCGGTGGCTGCCTTGGCCGACGCCCCGGTCTCGTTCGATGGTGACGCGGCCGCGAGGGCCCGCCCTATGGGTGCCATGTTGGGGGCCTTGCGGGATCTCGGGGTCGTCGTCGCTGACAGCAGTGGCCGGCTGCCCTTCACGCTGTGCGGCGTCGGCCACGTCCCGGGTGGCGTCGTGACCCTCGACGCCTCCGCCTCCAGCCAGTTCGTCAGCGCCCTGCTGCTCGCGGGCGCCGGGTACGACACCGGCGTCGACGTCCGCCACATCGGAAAGCCTCTGCCGTCCCTGCCCCACATCGCCATGACCGTCCAGATGCTTCGCGAGCGCGGCGTGTCGGTGGATGACACCGAGCCCAACCGGTGGCAGGTCGCCCCCGGAGCGGTGAGGCCGGTAGCCGTGGAGGTGGAGCCCGATCTCAGCAGTGCCGCACCGTTCCTGGCTGCGGCCGTCGTGTGCGGCGGCCGAGTCACGGTGCGCGGATGGCCGCAGACGACCCACCAGCCGGGGGACCAGCTGCGCTGGATCCTTGGGCTCCTCGGGGCACAGGTGGAGCTGACGGCTGACGGCCTCACCATTACCTGCCAAGGCGGAACGCCCGGCGTGGACGTCGACCTGCACGAGGTCGGCGAGCTGACCCCGGTTCTCGCGGCGGTTGCGGCGATGGCCGACGGACCGTCGTACCTGCGCGGCGTTTCGCACCTGCGCGGCCACGAGACCAACCGGTTGGTGGCCCTCGCGGCCGAGCTCTCGTCGCTGGGGGCCGACGTGCAGGAGACGGCCGACGGGCTTGCGGTGATGCCGGCCTCGTTGCACGGCGGAGTCTTCCGGACGTACGGCGACCACCGGCTGGCCCAGGCCGCGGCGGTCCTCGGGCTGGCAGTGCCAGGGGTCCGGGTGGACGACATCACGGTCACCGCCAAGACCTTCCCGGGGTTCGCCGACGCCTGGGCGGCGATGCTCGCGTGAGTCCGCGGTCCATCGGCGAGGACGACTTCGACAGCTACGACCGGTCGCGACGGCACACCCGCCCGCGGACCAAGGACCGCCCGAGCTACCCAGACGCGGTGGCGGGGTTCGTCGTCACCGTCGACCGCGGCCGGCTCACGGTGCAGGTGGACGCCGACCAGGAGCCACGGCTCGTGTTCGCGGTCAAGGCCCGTCCGTTGGGACGCAAGGGCGTGGCTGTGGGTGACTCCGTGCGCGTGGTCGGGGACGTCTCGGGCACGGAAGGCGCGCTAGCCCGGATCGTGGAGGTCCGGGAGCGCACCTCGGCACTCCGGCGCAGCGCGGACGACAAGGACCCCGTGGAGCGCATCCTGGTGGCGAACGCGACCCAGTTGGTGATCGTCTCCTCGGTCGCCGACCCGCCGCCCCGCCCACGTCTCATCGACCGCTGTCTGGTCGCCGCGTACGCCGCTCGCCTCACTCCACTGCTGTGCCTCACCAAGACAGACCTGGCCGACCCTGACGACCTGCTAACGATCTACCGGGCGCTCGGGGTCTCGGCGGTGATGACCCAACGGGGCTCGGATCTCGGTCCGGTGGTCGAGCGGCTGCGGGGCCAGGTGAGCGTGCTGGTCGGACACTCCGGGGTCGGCAAGTCGACGTTGGTCAACGCGCTGGTGCCCGGAGCCGACCGGACCACCGGGATAGTCAATGCGGTCACCGGCCGCGGGCGTCACACGTCGACGTCGGCCTACGCCCTCGAGCTAGCGGGCGGCGGGTGGGTGATCGACACCCCTGGGATCCGCAGCTTCGGCCTCGCGCACGTCGACCCGCGGGACCTGATCGGTGCGTTCGAAGACCTGGACCTGATCACCGACGCGTGTCCGCGCGGTTGCACGCACGCGGCGTCTGAGCCCGAGTGTGCGCTGGACGACGCGGTGGCCGAGGGCCGAGTGGACCCGGAGCGCGTCGACTCGTTCCGGCGCCTCCTCGCAAGTCGGGAGGGGTCAGCCGACTGAGGCCGTACGGTCTGACGTGGCCCAGGGGCCTAGGAGTGACGGACGAGCGGGGACGTCGCGCTGTAGCTCTGTGTCCCGTCGGGGTTCCAAACTGCCTTTGACCCAGACTCGCCGACCCGGTAGGTCTGGAAGGCGACGACGAGCGCGCCGAGCACCAGGACCGCACACGCGACGTACTGCAGAGAGCCCACGAATCGATCGGCGTTGCGATACAGGAAGTAGATTGCCACCGCGACCATCGCGAAAGCGATCATCAAGTAGGACAGGACGTTAGCCCGACCCTGATGGGTGGCGATCGCCTTTCCCACCACCGAGTCGTTGAAGGCGGCCCCACCTCCGGCGGAGAAGTGGCTCTTGAAGTTGAACCCGCTTTCTCGCGACACCCATACCGAGATCAGCGCGGCAACCGACGCCAGAGCCATGGGGAGCGCGGACCATGCCCTAGTTCGCGGAATCACGAACAGGAGTGCGAGCAGCGCCGCGAGCGGGACGAACACGACGGCCGCGTGCACGGCGAGCGGGTGGACGGGCAGACCATGGATCTGGAACGGAATCATGCAAACTCCGGCGTGGTTAGGAGGCGCTGGGACGCCTTCAGCGAGCGTAGTCGTAATACGTGACCGCATCGCGGAAGGTTCACTAGCGCGCCCCTCGACCTGGGGGCGGACGTACGGCATAACCTGGCCCCTATGCCGCCCGACCACACCGACGACCTGCGTCTGGCGCACATCCTCGCCGACGACGCCGACTCGTTGACCATGGATCGCTTCAAGGCCCTGGACCTGCACATCGTCACCAAGCCCGACCTGACCCCGGTGTCCGACGCGGATGAACGGGTCGAGGACACCATGCGCCGGACGCTGGGACGCGCACGGCCGCGCGACGCGGTGCTCGGGGAGGAGGCCGGGTCGAGCGGTTGGGGGCCGAGACGATGGGTCATCGACCCCATCGACGGCACCAAGAGCTTCATTCGCGGGGTGCCGATCTGGGCGACGCTGATCGGGCTCATGGTCGAGGACGAGGTTGTGGCCGGGGTCGTCTCGGCACCGGCGCTCGGCCGCCGTTGGTGGGCGGCGAAGGGCAGCGGCGCGTGGAGCGGCAAGTCCCTGCACTCGGCGAGTGCCTGCCACGTCTCCGACGTGTCCACGCTCGAGGATGCGCACTTCTCCTACGCCTCGCTGGTCGCCTGGGAGCGAGTCGGACGCCTGGAAGACTTCTTGTCGCTCTGCAGACGATGTTGGCGCACCCGGGCGGTCGGCGACTTCTGGTCCTACATGCTGGTCGCAGACGGCGGCATGGACCTCGCGGCCGAGCCCGAGCTGATGCTCCACGACATGGCTGCCGTCTCGGTCATTGTCGACGAGGCGGGCGGGCGCTTCACTAGTCTCGACGGCACCCCCGGACCCAGCGGCGGGAACGCCCTTGCGACCAACGGCCGGCTGCACGACCAGGTGTTGGCGTTGATCGGCTCACTGCCCACAGAACCCCCTGATGCCAGCGAATCCGACGGCGGTCAGGTGCACGACCTCAGTGCTCGGCGTCGGCGGATGGCCGCGGAGCACGTCGAGCAGGAAGAGGAAGACGACGACTGACTGCCGTACACCTGCCGAGCAACGCCGGCCCGAGAAGCATCGCTGCGAGGTCGAACCACCCATACCCACCGGCGGCACCCGACGGCGGGTTCCCGATCGACACCAGGCCCGTGGGGTCGTAGGTCTGCCAGGCCCAGGTGCCGACGGACGTGCCGAGCAGCTCGAGATAGCTGACCACGACGAACGCCCCGACGTACAGACCCCGCGACGGCCCCCAGCGTAGGAACGCCAGGAGGCAGCCGAACCAGAAGGCGCCGAGCGCATCCGGTCGGTCGGAGAGTACGACGCCGTACGTCGCCCAGCAGCCACCGACAACGGCGACGCCAACCGCCAACGTCCGCGCGTGGGCGCGGACCCAGACGGCACGTCCGATCGCGAGCGCGGCCAGGTAGACCAGCCCGTGACCCGGCGGGACGTACGCCGGGACGTTGTGGAACCGATAGAGGTAGACGCCGAGAATCGGCGAGAACGTGAACTCCACCAGGGATGCGAACACCACGACGACTGCCGTCTGGGCCCGCACGAGGGGCGACTCCCGCACGAGCAGAACGGCCAGCACGAACCAGGTCGCCACCCCGAGCGCGCGCTGCACAATGAGCGTCGAGTGCGCGTCGAGTACCAGCACCACCGTGATCCAGGCGAGCGCCGCCCCCACCAACGTGGGCGCTGGGAGGGGACGAGAAACCGTGCGCCTCGACTCGGCGTCGAGTACGGTCGTCACGAGGGCCATCCTGGCAGGTACGACACCTGGGCACCCAGCGGATCTGCGGGGCAGGCCTAGGCGAGACCGGACCGCGACAGACCAGGAGGCGCTCGATGCGGATCAGCGAGGTGCTGCAGGCCAAGGGACGCGACGTGGTCACCGTGTCGCCGGACACCACGGTCCGTGACCTCGTTGCGCTGCTCGCGGACAAGAACATCGGAGCCGTCCTCGTCTCTACGCCGGACAACCCCGTCGCGGGCATCGTCTCCGAACGCGACGTGGTTCGCGGTCTCGCGGACGGCCCAGGCGTGCTCGATCGAGCCGTCGGGGAGATCATGACCGCCGACGTCGAGACGGCTAAGCCGAACCAGTCGGTGCACGAGCTCGCGCGGGTGATGACGCTGCGACGCGTCCGTCACGTCCCCGTGGTCAACGACGGCGAGTTGGTCGGCATCGTGTCCATCGGCGATGTGGTGAAGTCGCGCATCGACGAGCTGACCTTCGAGCGTGACCAGTTGGAGTCCTACGTCTCCGGGCCGGGCTGACACATTCAGGTTGAGCCGTCGAGAATTCAGCCCACTTGGGGGTGGTCCAGGAAAGATGACGGCTGAACCCTCACAACCTGACGGCTCAACCAGAGCTGAGCCGAACGCGTCGGGTGGAGATGAGGCGGGTGGCCAGCTCAACGACGGCGACGGCCAGCAGGGCGATCAGGATCGAGCCGAGGATGTCGCCCGGATAGTGCAGCCCGGTGTAAACCCGGGCGAACCCGATCACGACGGCGAGGGCGAGCAGCGCGAGCCCCCACGCCCGCGAGACGAAGACCAGCATCGCGAAACCGATGGCGAAGGACGCCGTCGCATGGTCGCTGGGAAACGCCTGACCCGCCGCATGCGAGATCAGCCGATGGATGTCGGGGTGGGTCGTGAACGGCCGCGGCTCGCCGTACACCTGGGCGGCCACCAGACCCAGCACGAACGCCAGGAGCAAAGTGGCCCCCACCTGAAGGAGCCGACCCCAATCACGAGTGCGCACCACAAGAAGCAGGCGCAGCCCGAAGAGAGCGAACGCCACGAAGATGAGCCCACTCGCCGCGAGCTTCATCGCGTCGTCGAGGAACCAGCTGTGACCGGAAAGGTCGTTGATCGCGTCGGCAAGCCGGTAGTTCATGCAGGGGACTCCTCCGAATGGGATCTGAGGATAAACCGCTCACCTGAGTGGGGCCTGAGCCACCGGGCGACTATGCCGTCTTGAGGTCGTCCTGGTTCTCGATCTCCTCCTCCTCGGCGTCCACCAGACGCAGGTTGGTCGCCGATGCCCAGCAACTCAGTCACCCTGTGCTCGATCCGGGGAAGTGCTTGCGCACAGCGCGTCTTGAGACGACCATTCGAGGTGTCGAAAGGCGGCCCTGCGATGACCCTCGCCAACAACTTCGTCACCACCATGCTGCCTATCACCGACGCCGACCGCGCCAGGTCGTTCTATGGCACTGCGCTCGAGCTGCCTTACCGGGGAACCAAGGCCGAGGGCAGCCTGATCTTCGAGCTCGCCGGTGGCGCCACGCTCGGTCTGCTGGTCAAGCCTGCGGGCGCCCAGGCCCAACACACCGCGATGAGCTTCGAGGTCGAGGACCTGCGCGCCGCAATTGCCGAGCTCGAGAGCCGGGGCGTGACCTTCGAGGACTACGACCTGCCAGGGCTGAAGACCGTCGACCCATGTCTGCGTGCTCGGCTCCGAACGGGCGGCGTGGTTCCTCGACCCCGACGGCAACATCCTCTGCCTGCACCAGAGCCACTGACCCGGGCAGCGGCCAGGCGGTCCGCGCGCCGGGAGCTCGGGCACCTCGCGGTTGCGGACGGGGACCCGGCGAATCCCGTCGTACGACGTTTGCCGGCCGTCTGATCGGGCACACACTGCGGACGGCAGTCGACCCGAGGAGACGTCATGCGCATCGGTTACTTCCTGTCCTGTGAGGAGTACTCTCCGGCGGAGTTGGTCGAGCAGGCCCACCCGGCGGAGGATGCCGGCTTCGAGGCGCTCTGGATCAGCGATCATTTCCACCCGTGGAACGGCGAGCAGGGCGAGAGCCCCTTCGTGTGGTCGATGATCGGCGCCATCAGCCAGGTGTGCGACCTCCCCGTGACGACAGCCGTGACCTGCCCGACGATGCGTGTCAACGGTCATCGTGGCCCAGGCCGCCGCAACCAGCGCGGCGCTGCTGGATGGCAAGTTCGTCCTCGGCATCGGCACCGGTGAGGCGCTGAACGAGCACATCCTCGGTCAGGTGTTTCCCTCTGCCGATGTCCGCCTCGAGATGCTTGATGAGGCTGTCGAGGTGATCCGCGAGCTCTGGACCGGAGAGGTGGTTACCCGTCGCGGCCAGTACTACACCGTCGACACCGCGCGGCTCTACACGCTGCCCGCACAGCCACCGGCGATCTACCTGTCCGGCTTCGGGCCCAAGGCCGTCGAGGTCGCGGGGCGGATCGCCGACGGCTACATCACGACCATGCCCGACCAGGAGCTGGTCGAAAGGTTTCGGCAGAGCGGGGGTGCCGGCAAGCCCACCCAGGCCGGGTTCAAGGTCTCGTACGCCGACACCCGGGAGGAGGGGGTCAAGATCGCGCACCGCCTGTGGGCCAACGCCGGCGTGCCCGGGGAGCTGGCCCAGGTGTTGCCGTCACCCAAGCACTTCGAACAGGCGTCGGGGCTGGTCACTGAGGAGATGACCTCGGAGTCCATCGCCGCCGGCAAGGACCCGGACGAGCACCTAAATGCCTTCGAGCCCTACCTCGAGGTGGGTTTCGACGACATCTACGTCGCCAACATGGGTCCGCACTACGCCGAGATGATCTCCATGTACGGCGATCAGGTGCTGCCGCAGCTCCGCACCCGCTGACCCTCCCCGCGAATTGAGGGAAACTGGCTGGGGCGCCTCGGGAGAGTCGACCACCTTCCCGCAATTCGGGGCAAGGGGAGGGAGGTCAGCGGATGGTGATGGTGACCGCGGCGTCACGGGAGGTCGTCGTGCGGCCGATCACCGGGTAGCCGGGCATCTCCCCGACCACGAGCAACCCGCCCGAGGTCTGGGCGTCGGCGAGCAGTAGCAGCTCGTCGGCGTCCAACCGGGCATCGAGATGGGGGCGTACCCAGTCCAGGTTGCGCCGGCTCCCGCCGGGCACGAACCCCTCGGCCAGTGCCTGGCGGGCGCCATCGACGTACGGGACGGACGAGGCGTCGATCTCAGCCGAGACACCGCTGGCGCGGAGCAGCTTGTAGAGGTGGCCGAGCAGCCCGAAGCCCGTGACGTCGGTGGCACACACGACGCCAGCGGCCAGCGCCGCCCTGGACGCGTCCCGGTTGAGCTTGGTCATCACCTCGACCGCCGCGCTGCTGACCTCCCCGGTCGCCTTGTGCCGGTTGTTCAGGATGCCGAGACCGAGCGGCTTGGTCAGCGTCAGCGGCAGACCGGGCCGCGCAGCGTCGTTGCGCAGCAACCGGTCGGGGTGCGCGACGCCGGTAACCGCCAAGCCGTACTTGGGCTCCGGGTCGTCGATGCTGTGCCCGCCGGCGAGGTAGCAGCCCGCGTCCGCGCAGACCTCCGCCCCCCCGCGCAGGACGTCGCCGGCCAACTCGAAGGGAATCTTGTCGCGCGGCCAAGCCAACAGGTTGACCGCGACCAGTGGCTCGCCCCCCATGGCGTAGACGTCGGACAGGGCGTTGGCGGCCGCGATTCTCCCCCAGTCATAGGGGTCGTCCACCACCGGGGTGAAGAAGTCCGCGGTTGCGACCACCGCACGAGTCTCATCGATCCGGATGACGGCACCATCGTCGCCGTTCTCCAACCCCACCAGGAGCTCCGCGCGATGCCGTGCCTGCGGCAGGCCGGCAAGGATGCGCTCCAACTCGCCCGGCGGCACTTTGCAGGCACACCCGCCGCCGGATGCCGTTTGCGTAAGACGCATCTGCGCGCGGGTCGTCGTCACCCGACCAGAGTACGGTCGCGCATCCGCGCGCGCTGCGGCTCGACGACATATTTGGGGTCCTTTGCGGAGGCCAGCCCGGCCTGAAACACGCCGAACCTGGTCAGCACCGACGCGGCCTGGAAGGTGAGCCCCGCGACGGCGGACAACGCCCTCGACCGTCGTCCGATCACCGTGGCAGCGAGACCGCTGACTGTGAGGTTGCGCGCTGCCTTCATGAACGCTCCCGGCCGATCCTGTCGGTAGGGCTCACCGACCATGCCCAACCGTTTGAGCAGCATCTCGGCCGACGCGATCTCGATACCCGCGCCGATCACCGCCAGCCTGCGCGCAGGACCTGCCTGGTCCGTCGGCGTACCGATCAGCGCGATGCCGGCCGCAGCCGTCGATGCGCTGCCGGCGAAGAGGAACGGCATCTCCCGGTAGCCCTCGTGCCAGGCCGGGACCGCTGTGTTGCTGATCAGGGCCGCCGTGTACGTCGCCAGCGCGGGGCCCAGCACCCCGGCACCCACCCCGGCCAACCGGCCGAGCCGGGGCAGCCGCCCGGAGAGGTCCAGCACGAGGGCGCCCGCGGCCAGCCCGCTGAAGGGCGCCAGGATCCAGGAGCCGACCGACAGCGGCGAGGTCGGCTTGAACACCCGCAGCATGTTGAGGAACCGCTCGGGGCGCCCCAGGTCGTGCACGAGCGCGACCGTGCCGAGAGCAGCTCCACCGGCGGCAGCCAGCCGCGAGGCCCGTTGCAGGGCGGGGCGCCCACTCGCGGCCGCACCCTCGGCGAGCACAGCGGAGACACCCGCCATCCCTCCCAGGTAGAGGTACAGCGGCACGTCTGGCTGCTTCCACGTCGGTGGTTTGAGGATCGGCCGCCCGTAGTAGGAAACTGGCTCGGCTCCGGGCACCATCCGCGGTTCACTCATCGCCGCCGCCCGAGGAAGGCGGCGGCACTGGCGCCGACGATGGTCAGGGCCGCGGCTCCGACGTGCTTCCAGTTCGACATCAGGTCGCGGGTGGTGACCACCGGGTCGGGCGGCAGCCCGTAGACCTCCGGCTCGTCGAGGAGGAGGAAGAACGCGCCGTCGCCACCAACCCCGTCGTCGGGGTCCTGGCCGTAGAGCCGGGCCACGTCGACTCCCTGCGCATGCAGGTCGGCGACCCGCCGGTCCGCCCGCTCCCGCAGCACGTCCAGCTCACCGAACTGGATGGAGTCCGTCGGGCAGGCCTTCGCGCAGGCCGGCTCCTCTCCCACCTTCAACCGGTCGTAGCACATCGTGCACTTGAAGACCCGGCCGTCCTCCTTGCGTTGATCGATGACGCCGTACGGACAGGCGGGCACGCAGTAGCCACAGCCGTTGCACACGTCGGCCTGCACCACGACAGTGCCGAACTCGGTGCGGAAGAGGGCACCCGTCGGGCAGACGTCCAGGCACGCGGCGTGGGTGCAGTGCTTGCACACGTCGGACGACATCAGCCAGCGCAGGTCGGTGTCGTTGGTCGACGTCCCTTGGGGATCGGCCGGCCTCAGCCCGGGCATTCCGAGGTCTGTTGTCGAGGCGGTGGTCGTCGTACCGGCCGCGGCCTCCTTGTCCAGGACGGGCACGATCGGGGCCGACTGCTCCACGAACGCAACGTGGCGCCAGGAGTTCGCGTCGAGCTGGCCGGTGTTGTCGTACGACATGCCGGTGAGCAGCAGGCCGTCCTCCGGTATGCCGTTCCACTGCTTGCAGGCCACCTCGCATGCCTTGCACCCGATGCACACGCTGGTGTCGGTGAAGAACCCCACCCTGGGCTGCGGAGCGGCGTATCCGGCGTCGGCGCTGACGTCGTGCAGGGCGCCGGACAGACGGTTTCGGCTCATGTGTCAGCTCCTCCGTCGTTCGGTACGTCGAGGCCGGCACGCCCCCGATACTCCGCGACATACTCGGTCAGGTCGCTTCCCCGCGGCCGGCGTCCGGGCTGGATGTCACAGGTGCCCACCTTGTCCTGGATGTTGACGTTGGGGTCGACGGTGACACTCACCAGGTCGTTCGCCGAGTCACCGGTGGTCAGGCCGGTGCCACCCCAGTGGTAGGGCAGCCCGATCTGGTGCACCACCTGGCCGGCAAGGCGCAGCGGTCGCACCCGTTCGGTCACGAGCACCCGGGCCTCGATCGCCGCCCGCGCCGTCACGATGGTCGCCCAGCCGAGGTTCTCCAGGCCGCGCTCCCGCGCCAGCTGCGGGGACACCTCACAGAAGAACGCGGGTTGCAGCTCCGAGAGGAAGGGCAGCGTCCGACTCATGCCGCCTGCCGTGTGGTGCTCGGTCAGCCGGTACGTCGTGAACACGAACGGGAACACCTCGTGGCCCGACGGGTTGGCCACGTTGACGTCGGCCTCGTAGTGCTTGCTCGCGGGGTTCTTCTGCTGACGGTAGACCGGGTTGTCGACCGGGGACTCCGGAGGCTCGTAATGGGCCGGGAGCGGCCCGTCCGCCAGCCCGGCCGACGCGAACAGCCAACCCTTGCCGTCGGTCTGCATGATGAACGGGTCGGAGCCGCCGATCGCAGCCGGCCCGGTGGCGCCCTCCTCGGGCACGTGATGCGGCTCGCGGTCGGGGATGAAGTCAGGTACGTCGTGGCCGGTCCAGGCCCCGTTGGCCGCATCCCACCAGACGTAGGCCTTCTGCTCGCTCCAGGGTTTGCCGTCTGGGTCAGCCGAGGCTCGGTTGTAGAGGATCCGCCGGTTGGCTGGCCAGGCCCAGCCCCACTCAGGAGCGACCCAACTCTGCTCCCACCCGGGTCTGCGGCGCGCGGATTGGTTCATTTCGTCGGCATAGACGCCGCAGTAGATCCAGCATCCGCATGAGGTAGACCCGTCGGGCCTGAGCTCGGTGTAGGCCGACAGGGCGGACCCGTCGGCACCGGTGCCGTTGATCTCCCTCAGTACTGCGTCTGCGCTCGGCTCGCGGTCCTCGCCGTGCTCGGGATACGACCAGGCCAGGTCCAGCACCGGTCGGTCGATCGGGTCGGTCGAGCCCGCGAGCTTCTCCTTGACCCGCCGACCGAGGTGGTAGTAGAACCACAGGTCGCTGGTGGCGTCACCGGGGGGCTCGACCGCCTGGTGGTGCCACTGCAGGAGGCGCTGGGTGTTGGTGAAGGTACCGCTCTTCTCGGTATGGGCGGCGGCCGGCAGGAAGAACACCTCGGTGCCGATGCCGGCCGTCGACAGCTCGCCGGTCTCGATCTCGGGGCTGTCCTTCCAGAACGTGGCGGATTCGATCATGACCAGGTCGCGGACCACGAGCCAGTCGAGCCTGGCCAGCCCGAGACGCTGCATCTTGCCGTTGGAGGTGCCCACCGTCGGGTTCTCCCCCACCAGGAAGTAGCCCGACACCTTGCCCTCAATCATGTCGAGCACCGTCTGGTAGGTCCCGTGGTCGCCGGTCAGCCGGGGAAGATAGTCGAAGCAGAAGTCGTTCTCCGCGGTGGCGGCGTCTCCGAAGTAGGCCTTCAGCAGGCTGACGGTGTAGCTGCGGATGTTGCCCCAGAAGCCCGCCGCGCCCTCGTCGTTCTCGACGTACTCGTCCAGGTCGTGGTGATGCTCTGCGTGCGGCATCGGAAGATAGCCGGGAAGGATGTTGTACAGCGTCGGGATGTCCGTCGACCCCTGGATGCTGGCATGCCCGCGCAGCGCCATGATCCCGCCGCCGGGCCGGCCGATGTTGCCTAGCAGCAGCTGGAGGATCGAGGCGGTCCGGATGATCTGCACGCCGCTGGCGTGGTGGGTCCAACCGACCGCATAGCAGATCGCCGTGGTGCGCTCGCGACCGCTGTTGGTCGTCATCGCGTCCGCGATCGCGGCGAACTGCTCGGTGGGGATCCCGCAGACGTCCTGCACCATCTCGGGGGTGTACCGGGCGAAGTGTCGCTTGAGGATCTGGAAGACGCAGCGTGGATGCTGGAGGGTGATGTCGCGGGGGGGCTTGTCCTCCACCACCGGCCCACCGGAGCCGGCCGCCTCCGCCCGGCTGGCCGCATGCGCGGCCCCTGCGCCGTTGCCCGCGCCGGCTCCTACGCCGCCGTCGTCATAGCGCCAGGACTCGCTGTCGTAGACGCGGGTCTCCTCGTCGTACCCGGAGAAAAGCCCCTCGAGGTCCTCGGTGTCGACGAACTCCTCGGTGATGATCGCGGACGCGTTGGTGTAGGCGACGACGTACTCCCTGAACCAGAGGTCGTTGCTCAGCACATGGTTGACCAGCGCTCCCAGGAACACGATGTCGGTCCCGGCGCGGATCGCGGCATGGATGTCGGAGACCGCCGACGTGCGGGTGAAGCGCGGGTCGACATGGATGATCGTGGCGCCCTTGGCCTTCGCCTCCATGACCCACTGGAAGCCGACCGGGTGGCACTCGGCCATGTTCGAGCCCTGGATCAGGATGCAGTCACTGTTGGCCAGGTCTTGTTGGAAGGTGGTGGCGCCTCCCCGCCCGAACGACGCCCCCAGACCGGGAACGGTGGAGGAGTGTCAAATGCGCGCCTGGTTCTCGATCTGGATGGCTCCCAGCGCGGTGTAGAGCTTCTTCATGAGGTAGTTCTCCTCATTGTCGAGGGTCGCTCCTCCAAGGCTGGCGATACCGGTGGTGCGTCTGACCCGCCGGCCGTCGGCCTCCTCCTGCCAGTAGTCCCTGCGGCTCTTGATCACCCGGTCCGCGATCATGTCCATCGCCGTGTCGAGGTCGAGATCCTCCCACTCGGTGCCGTACGGCCGCCGGTAGCGCACCGTGGTGACCCGGCCCGGCGACGTGACGAGCTGGGTGCTGGCGCTGCCCTTGGGGCACAGCCGCCCGCGCGATATCGGGCTGGCCGGGTCGCCCTCGATCTGGATGACCTGCTCGTCCTTGACGTAGACCTTCTGCCCGCAGCCAACCGCGCAGTAGGGACATATCGAGTCGACCACCCGGTCGGCGTCGACGGTGCGTGCGTGCCAGCCCTCGCTGTGCTTGGACTTCACCGCCGAGCCGCGGCCCAGAACGTCGGCGCCGGCAAGCTGGCGGAGCAGCGGCCACGACCCGATGAACGTCTTGGCACCCACCGGCTCCTCCTTCCACGTGCGCCGCTCGTCAGGGCAACGCTAGCTGCGTACGGCGATCCGCACCTCTCGACCCTCTCCCGGCGCACTGGTCTCGACCGGGCGCGAGGCTTCGCGTCTGACCTGAACGGTCGAATCCGCTGTGAGGGCACGTCTGCAGGGTCGGCGGGGTCTGGCGACCTTCCCACCTCTGTACCGTGAGGGGATGAAGACTGTTCTGGTCACCGGCACCTCGAGCGGCATCGGCGAGGCTACCGCGCTGCGTCTGGACCGGGCGGGGATGCGCGTCCTCGCGGGGGTGCGCAACCTGGCCGACGCGGAGGCGCTGGCCGCCCGGGCAAGTGAGCGCCTGCACCCGCTCCAGTGCGACATCACCGACGAGGCGTCGGTTCAGCGGGCCGTGCTCGAAGCGAGCGGCGTCGTAGGCGACGACGGTCTCTGGGGCATCGTGAACAACGCCGGGACCGGTTACCCGGGGCCCATGGAGATTATCTCGATGGCAGACCTGCAGGACCAGCTCGACGTCAACCTGGTGGGGCACATCAGGATCACCCAGGCGGTCCTGCCGCTCGTGCGCGCCGCCAAGGGTCGGCTGGTCTTCGTGGGGTCAATCGGCGGCCGGATCGCGTTCCCGTTCGCCGGTCCGTACCACATGACAAAGTTCGCGATGGAGGCCCTGGTGGACGTGTGGCGGCAGGAGCTGCACCCCGACTCGATCGAGGTGTCTCTGATCGAGCCCGGCGTCATGTCCACCTCGATCTGGAGCAAGGCCGGAGACCGCGTCGATGCGATGTTGGGCAGTGCTGACCCCGCCATGGACCGCTACCGGGACCGGCTACGCAGGTTCCGCAGCAACCTCGACAGCGGCGACACCCATGGCAGCTCCCCAGACGACGTCGCGAAGAGCATCGAAAAGGCGCTGACTGCACGGCGCCCGGCCACGCGCTATCCCGTGGGACTGTCCTCGCGGCTGGTCACCCAGGTCGCGCCGGTAGTTCCCGACAAGATCCTGGACCTGCTCGGTCGTCGGGCCGGTCGCTGAACCTGGTCGACCGCCTGCCCCGGCACCGCCGTACCCGCCTAGGCTGACGGCGGAGGCGTACCTCGTCTGGTGATGGGCGCGGTCCTCAAAACCGTTGTGGCCGAGCATCTCGGCCAGGCGGGTTCGATTCCCGTCCGCCTCCGCCACCGTCCGCCGTGGGTTCGTCGACGCTCAGGGCGACCCCAGCGACGCCGGCGTAGTCCGGAGGAAGGACGGCCGACCATCGACGACCCCCGGCGCCAAGTGCCGCGCACCGATGTCGTCCTCGCGGACCCCCGCCTTGCCGCGCAGGTCGACCGGATCGGCCAGGCCCGCGTCAAGGCGGCCGTCACCGCAGCGCTCGCGCGCTGCCGGACCGGTGAGATCACCGCGGCCGAGGTAGCGACCGCTGCCCTCGACTCACTTCCGCAGAGCGCCGGCGGCCTCCACCCCGTCATCAACGCCACCGGGGTGGTCGTCCACACCAACCTGGGTCGCGCAGCACTCTCCGAAGGCGCCCGGCAGGCGCTTCTTGTTGCCGCGGGCGCGACCGACGTCGAGCTCGACCTTTCCACGGGACGTCGTGGTAGCCGCGGCCGGTCCGCCCTCGCCGCCCTCAGCAGGGCGGTACCCGACGCCGAGCAGGTGCTGGTCGTCAACAACGGCGCCGCCGCGCTGAGCCTGGTGGCGCATGCGCTCGCCTGGCAGCGCGAGATCGTGGTGGCTCGTGGCGAGCTGGTCGAGATCGGCGACGGGTTCCGTATCCCGGACCTGCTGTCGGCATCCGGGGCGCGACTTCGCGAGGTTGGTACGACGAACCGGGTGCGGCTCGACGACTACGCGGGCGCGGTGACCGGGTCGACCGCCCTCGTCCTCAAGGTGCACCCGTCGAACTTCACCGTGAACGGGTTCACCTCCTCGGTAGGGGTGGCCGAGCTTTCCGCCTTGGGGGTCCCCGTGGTCGTCGACATCGGCTCCGGGTTGCTGGCACCACACCCCCGCCTGCCCCGCGAGCCCGATGCGACGACCACCCTCGGCGCCGGCGCTGCGCTGGTCACCGCCTCGGGCGACAAGCTGCTGGGCGGGCCGCAGGCCGGCCTGGTCCTCGGCAGGGCCGACCTGGTGCAGCGGATGCGGCGACACCCCGTCGCCCGGGCGCTCCGGGTGGACAAGCTCACGCTGGCGGCACTCGAGGCCACCCTGGAAGGTCCGCCGTCGCCGGTCAGCGAGGCCTTGGGCCGGACCCGGGCCGACCTGGTGTCCCGGGCCTACGCGATGTGCCGCCAGCTCGAGGACGTGCTGGCGGTTGACGTCGTCGAGACGTCGGCGGTCGTCGGCGGCGGAGGCGCGCCCGGCGTCGCGCTGCCCAGTGCGGCCGTCGCCGTTCCGGAGGACCTGGCCGGCAGGCTCCGCACGGGGCATCGCGCGGTGCTCGGGCACGTCGCCCAGGGCCGACTCCTCCTTGACCTGATGGCGGTGGAGCCGTCGTACGACGCCGCGATCGTCGACGCCGTGCGCCTCGCGGTCAAGGGTTGACCGGTGCAGGTCATCGCCACGGCTGGCCATATCGACCACGGCAAGTCCACCCTGGTCCGTGCCCTTACCGGGCAGGATCCAGACCGGTTGGCCGAGGAGCGCCGGCGGGGCCTGACGATCGAGCTGGGCTACTGCTGGACGACGCTGCCCGACGTGGGCGAGGTGGCGTTTGTCGACGTACCCGGGCACGAGAGGTTCGTCTCGACGATGCTGGCCGGTATCGGACCCGTGCCCGCCGTCCTCTTCGTAGTCGCCGCCGACGACCCGTGGATGCCGCAGGCGGCTGAGCACCTGGCGGCACTCGACGCATTCGACGTCAGGCATGGCGTGGTGGCCGTGACCCGGGCCGACCTGTCCGACCCGGCACCGATGATCGCGCAGACCCAAGCGCAGCTAGGCGGCACTTCCCTGGCGACCGCGCGGATCGTCCCTGTCAGCGCGCGCAACGGGTCGGGTCTCGACACCCTGCGCGATGCCCTGGTCGCGATGACGGCAGGGCTGTCGACGCCGCCGCCCGATGCCCCGATTCGACTGTGGGTGGACCGGCGATTCCACGTGAGGGGTGCTGGCACCGTGGTGACGGGCACCCTGCCCGCGGGCCGTATACGCGTGGGCGATGAGCTGCGCCATGGCGCCGCGAAGCTGCGGGTGCGCGGGATCGAGTCGCTCGGGCGGCCCGTCGATGAGGTCGAAGGGGTCGCTCGAGTTGCGCTGCGGCTGGGGGCAGGGGTGCCGGAGCAGGTACGGCGCGGAGTCGCCCTGGTCTCGCCCGGGCAGTGGCGGGTCACCGACGTCGCCGACATCTGGGTCGAGGGGCAGGTCCCGGTCCCGGAACGCCCCCTGGTGCACATCGGTTCCGCCGCAGTGGGTGCGCGATTTCGGCCGCTCGGCCTCCACCTCGGCCGGCTTTCGTTGGAGCGCGCCCTTCCTCTGCACGTGGGCGATCGAGCGGTGTTGCGTGATCCCGGCAGTCGGACCCTGTGGGGCGCCGTCGTGCTCGATCCCCAGCCTCCACCACTTGGCCGCCGTGGCTCGGCTCGGCTTCGTGCCGAGGCGCTGAAGGGGTCCAGCGGCTCCCCCGAGGTTGCCGACGAGCTGCGCCGTCGACGGGTCGCCCGGGTCTCTGAGCTGATGCGGATCGGGGTCGGGGTCGACGAGGGCCACCTCGACGCGGTGGCCGTCCGCTCGGGTGACTGGCTGCTCGACAAGGCTGAGGTCCCGCGTCTCCAGCAAGAGCTGCGCGCAATGGTCGATGAACGGCGACGATCCATGCCCCTGGACGCCGCCCTTCCCTTGAGCGTGGCCGCCAAGAGTCTCGGCCTCCCCGCGCCGGAGCTGGTCTCCGCGTTGGTCCAACCGCCTCTCGAGGTCGTCGAAGGCCGCGTCGTGGACCGGCTCGTCACTCTCCCGCAGCCACTCCTCGACGCCCTGCGTCAGCTGGAGGAGCAGCTGGCTGGCGCCCCCTTCGCCGCCCCTGGCGCCGACCGACTTGCGGAGCTCGGGCTCGACCGAGCGGCTCAGGCGGCAGCCGAGAAGGCGGGACGGCTGCTGCGCCTTGGCGATGGTGTCGTGCTTCTCCCGGGGGCGGAGCGGGCGGCCGCGGAGGCACTGGCCGACCTGCCGCAGCCGTTCACCACCAGTGAGGCCCGAATCCGGCTCGGTACCAGCCGGCGCGTCGTGCTGCCGCTGCTCGGGCTGCTGGACGCACGGCGGCTGACCCGGCGGCTGGCGGACGACCGACGTGAGGTGGTCCGACCGCGCGCCTGACCTCTGGCGGCTCGGCGGCACCTCCCGCAGCCACAGACGAGACTGGTTCGGGTCGACGCTTCGGGGTACTTGGACGCAGAGACGTCCGTGGACCAGACGACCGTCGCGCCGTACGTCCGCCGCGCCGTACGGCGGCCGCGCTGAGTGCCGACCGGGAGGGCCGCTAGCGTGATCGCAACCGATGCGACGAGGAGGTGGCGGTGAGCGACACCCCGGACGCGATCATCATCGGCGCCGGCCCCAACGGCCTGGTCGCCGCGAACCTGCTCGCCGACGCGGGCTGGTCCGTCCTGGTGCTCGAGGCCCAGCCCGAGGTGGGTGGGGCGGTTCGCAGCGACCGGGAGCTGCACCCCGACTTCGTGCACGACACGTTCAGCGCCTTCTACCCGCTGGGCGCCGCCTCGCCGGTGATCCAGCGCCTGGAGCTGGAGGAACACGGACTGCGGTGGCTGCGGGCTCCCTCCGTGCTGGGCAACCCGCTCCCGGACGGCTCCTGGGCGATCCTGCACGACGACGTCGACGCGACCTGTGCGGGGCTCGACCAACAGGCACCCGGCGACGGGCAGCGATGGCGCGAGCTGTACGACACCTGGCAGTCCATCGGTCCGGCGCTCGTCGACGCCTTGATGAGCCCGTTCCCACCGGTCAAGGGCGGCACCCGGGTACTGGCGCGGTTGCCCAGCGTCGGCGGCCTTTCCTTCGTCCGGACCCTGTTGGAGCCGGCCCGGCGGCTCAGCGAGTCGCAGTTCTCCGGCGAAGCCGCCCGCTTGCTGCTGGCCGGCAACGCGGGTCATAGCGACATCCCGCTCGACGCCCCCGGCTCAGGGTTGATGGCGGTGCTACTCGCGATGCTGGCCCAGACGGTCGGCTTTCCGGTGCCGGCCGGAGGCGCCGGGGAGCTGACCCAGGCGATGGCCCGGCGGCTCGAGGCGGTCGGCGGGGAGATCCGGTGCGATGCGCACGTGGGCTCCATCGAGGTGCGGAACCGGCGAGCCCGAGCCGTCGTGCTGGACGACGGCGAGTCGTTGGAGGCTGGCCGGGCCGTCGTCGCGGATGTCATAGCGTCGCGGCTGTACGGCGGACTCGTCGACTGGGCCGACCTGCCGGCCCGGACCCGGGCGAACATGCGGCGCTTCCAGCTGGACCCGTCGACGGTGAAGGTCGACTGGGCCCTCGACCGGCCGGTGCCCTGGGACGCTCCCCCCGACCGGATGCCCGGCACCGTCCACGTGGCCGACTCCACCGACCACCTCGTCTCATCACTACAGCAGATCGCCGTACACACCGTGCCCGCGGAGCCCTTCCTGCTGGTAGGGCAGATGACCACGGCCGACCCGGGCCGCTCTCCGGCCGGCACGGAGTCGATGTGGGCGTACACCCATGTACCGCAGGAGATCCGCGCGGACGCGGGCGACGATGGGATCACCGGGTCCTGGAGCTACGACGAGGGCGAGCGGATGGCGGACCGCATCCAGCGGCAGATCGAGAAGTACGCGCCAGACTTCGCGGCCACCATCATCGCGCGCCGGGTGCTCACGCCACCGGAGCTGGAGCGCCGCGACGAGAACCTCGTCGGGGGGGCCATCAACGGGGGGACGGCCGAGATCCACCAGCAGCTGGTGTTCCGGCCGATCCCGGGACGCGGGCGGGCCGAGACACCGGTGCGCGGACTCTTCCTCGCGTCGGCCTCCGCCCACCCCGGCGGCGGGGTGCACGGCGCCGCCGGAGCCAACGCCGCGCGGGCCGCGATTGCGGCTCACCGACTGGGAAGGTCGCGCTCATGACCAGCACGGTCTCCACCACCATGAAGGCGGCCCCGCCCGACGTGTGGGCGGTGCTCGCCGACGGCTGGCTGTACGGCCTCTGGGTCGTTGGCGCCTCCCGGATCCGGCAGGTCGAGCACAGCTGGCCGGCCGAAGACTCGAAGATCTACCACTCGGTGGGGAGCTGGCCGTTTGTGATCGACGACACGACCCGGGTGGTCTCGTGCACCCCCGGGCGGGAGATCGTGCTGCAGGCGAGGGCCTGGCCGAGCGGCGAGGCCAGCGTCAGGATCGAGATCGAGCCGGCTGCGGACGGCTCCCGGGTGACCATGACCGAGGACGCCTCGCACGGCCCCGCACTGGTCATCCCCTCCGTCGTACGACGGGCGGCGCTCGACTGGCGCAACTCCGAGAGCCTCAAGCGGCTCACCTACCTGACGGAGCACCGCAGCGCCTCCTCCCCAGGGTGAGCTCGTCGCGGGGGAGGCGCCAGCCCGGTCCCGGTCAGCCCGGAGCCGCGGTGGACTTGTCGGGGCGGAGGCCACGCCAGGAAGGGTGCCGGAGGCGGCCATCCGCCGTCCATCCAGAGAACGCCACCTCGCCGACTAGCTTCGGGGAGCACCAGAGCGCGTCCTTGGCGTCCTTGCGCGGTACGTCGACGAACGGCGACGTCTTGCGCTCCAGCCGGGCCAGCCGCTGGTCGAGGTCGCGCAGCATCGCGTCGTCGAAGCCGGTGCCCACCTTGCCGACGTACCGAAGCCCGTCGTCGTCGGGCACCCCGAGCAGCAGCGCCCCGAGGGTGCCGTTGCGGCGTCCCTCGCCGCGGCGCCATCCACCGATCACCACCTCGACGTCGAGGCTGTTCTTGATCTTCAACCAGCCGGGGCTCCGTCTTCCCGGTTGGTACTTGCTGTCGCTGCGCTTGGCGAGCAGGCCCTCCAGGCCTTGCTCGCGGGTCGCCTCCAGTAGATCCGTGCCCTCCCCTTCCAGTGCCGGGGGCGTCTGCCAGGCGGGCCCCGCGAGCTCGAGCCCCTCAAGCAGCGCACGTCGCTCGAGGTACGGCAGGTCGAGCGTCGCCAGGCCGTCGAGGTGCAGCAGGTCGAAGAGGATGTAGACGACCGGATGGCTCGATGCCAGCCGGCGGGTCTGCGAGGCCGAGGTCACTCCGAGCCGCTGCTGCAACCGCCCGAAGCTGGGTCGGCCACTCTCGTCGAAGGCGACTATCTCCCCGTCGAGGATGACCTGCGTGGAGCCGAGGGCCTCGCCCAGCGTCCTCAGCTCCGGGTACGTCGAGGTGACGTCGCGGTCGTTGCGCGACAGCAGGGTGAGCCGTCCGCCGTCGACGTAACCGACCGCGCGGACGCCGTCCCACTTCATCTCGTACGACCAACCGTTGTCGTCGACCGGCAGCGTCTTCGACGGCGTCGCCAGCATGGGCGCAACGCGCTCGGGCAGCGGCACCCAGCCGGGCGCGGCCTCGTCCATGCGGTGGATCATCCAGTTCTTCGGGTCGGTGCGGAAGAGCACGTACCGCCCGCTCGCCCGCCGGCCGTGCAGGATGACCTTCACCTTGTCCGGCGTCCACTCCTCGGTCTGGTACGTCCCTCGGTCCCAGCTCGTCACCTGCCCGCCACCGTACTCGCCGGACGGGATCGAGCCACCGAACGACGCGTACTCCAGCGGGTGGTCCTCGGTCTGGACCGCCAGGTGGTTGGTCCGACGGTCGGTCGGCAGGCCTTTCGGGATCGCCCAGGACACCAGCACGCCGTCGCGCTCCAGACGGAAGTCCCAATGCAGGGATCGCGCGTGGTGTTCCTGGATGACGAACGCGTCAGCGTTGCCCACGGGCAGTGGGCCTGCCTCGGGGACCGGCTCGGGCGTCATGGCCGGGTCGCGTTTGCGTCGGTACTCCCGCAGCGGGTCGGCGTCGGCCGCGTCGTCCCGTCGGGTTCTCGGCATCCGCCTCAGGCCTCCTCCCGGGATCCATGCTGTGTCTGGTGTCTCCAGGGTGCCCCACCGGACCGACCGACTGCATCCGTCGCGGCCGTGTTGGCGACGGCTACCGCCATCCGGACCGGTGACCCGGCCGCGACCGCAGCGAGGAACGCTCCCGAGTGAGTGTCACCCGCACCATTGGTGTCCACGACATCGGGCGCAGGCCGTGTCGGCACCAGCTCGGGTTCGCCCCCGGTGGTTGCCAGCCAGCAACCGGCGGCTCCGTCCCGCACCAGCACGACCGAGCTCTCGGTGCGCCGCTGCAGCACGCGGCAGGCAGCCGCGGGGTCGTCCACCCCAGTGACCCGATTCGCCTCGCGGACGTTGCAGCTGACCCAGTCGACCCGCCGGAGCACCGGATCGAGGATCGAGTCCGCGGCTGCCGCTCCCCACGGCCCGAGGTCGCAGAAGACCCGGCGGTCCGAGGGCAGCGCGCCGACCCAGGTGGCCAGCGGCAGGCTGGCGCCACCCAGCCCGAGGCTGTAGCCACTCAGGTAGACCAGGTCCGAGCTCGGCCAGTGCAGCGAGGCCAGCACGTCGGCGCGGTAGGGCACGACGGCGTCCGGTGAGCTGACGATCGTGCGCTCACCGGATCCGTCGACGAGAGCCACCACCCACCCGCTGTCCTGGTGGGGCAGCGGTGGCAGCACCACCTCACACCCGATACCGGCCAGCGCCACTCGTACCAGATCACCGAAGGGGCCAGTGCCGTGGCTCCCGGCGAACCGACCGGGAAGCCCCGCTCGCCAGGCCGCGTCCAGCACGGTGAAGCCGCCTCCCGGGAGTGCGAGCGCCCGCTCGCCCCGGACGTCGTCACCAGCGCGCGGCAACCGGGACACCCGGACGCTCAGATCCACCGGGATGTTGCCGAGCAGGAACATGCCCGCCGGGCGGTCGGCCGGGACGTCGCTAGTCACCCCCACCGGATGTCCAACAGCCGACGCGCCACCGGCTCCATGTCCAGCCGGTTCACCTCGGCCACCTGCCGAATCGCCCTGTCAGGTAGGGCACTCGTGCCGCGCGCTGCTCCCAGCATCGCCCCCGTCATCGCCGCGACCGTGTCTGAGTCGCCGCCGAGCCCCGCGGCCGTGCATAGCGCCAGCCACGGGTCGTCGCCATAGGCGGCCACCAGGGCGAACGCTGCTGGCACCGACTCCTGGGTAGCCAGGCTGGTACCGACGAGGTCGACGATGAAGTCGGTCACCGCATCCGAGGACAGGGTGCCGACGGTGGCCACGACCCACTCGATGCGCCGCGCGACACTCGCTCCGGCCACCCAGCGTCCCTCCTGACTCGCGGAGTCTGCCGCCTGTACGGCGTAGGCGACCGCGTCCGTGGGATCCGCACCGTCCACGCAACACGTGACCATCGCCGCGACAGCGGCTGCTCCGGCCAGCGCGACCGAGGTGTTGTGGGTGACCATGCTCGCCTCGACCACACGCTTAACGAGACGAGCCGCGTCGGAACTGTCGACGGCAATGCCCACCGGGCAGATCCTCATGGCCGCCCCGTTCGTCGTCCCGTCGATCCCGGACTCCTCCGGCGCCAGCCCTGCCTGGAGAGCCGAGATCGCTGCCTTCGTTGACGGCCCCAACAGGTCGAGCGAACCGCGGGCCCGCGCCGCCTGCTCCCAGGCCAGCAGCTCGCTGGCCCATTCCTGCTGGTCGATGTGGGCACCGGAACCGAGGTTTCGCGCCAGCAGCAGTGCCTGCTCCGTGTCGTCCGTGACCACGGCAGCGACCATCCCGGCCGCGACGGGGTGGTCGGCAGCCGGCTCGACGAAGCCACGGATCTTCCCGAACGACTCGGCGATCGCGAGCCGGGAGAGCCGCTGGGTCGGCATGCCCAACGCATCTCCGAGCGCGAGACCCCACAATGAGCCGGTCGCTCGGTCCAGCTGGCTGGCTCGGGGCCCCGTCACAATGCGCGGACCAGGTCCTCGGTGGAGACCAGCGTGATCAGCGGCGCGTAGAGCCCCATGGCCTCAAGTGCCCGCTGATGGTCCCGGCCGCTCATCCCGGCGCAGGCATCGGTGACCACCCGCACCTGGACTCCGGCGTCGGCCGCAGCGAGCGCCGTTGACAGCACACAGCAGTCCGTCGAGACGCCCGCCAGCACGAGACCTGCTGCGCCACCGGTGGCCTCGCGGAGCGAGCCCGGCCGGTCGTCCCACTTGCCGAAGGTCGGCCGGCTCACGACGGGGTGACCGCGATGCGGCAGTGTCTCGACCAGGTCGTAGATCGGCGCCTCATCAGGAACGAGCGCGAACGACCATTCGTGGTAGTAGTCCCGCCAGGCCCCCTCGGGCTCTTCGGGCGCGACGAACCGGGTGAAGACGACACGCTCGCCGAAGGCCCGGATCAGCGCACGGTTGTTGTCGAGAATGGTGTCGAAGTCTGGTGTAAGCCACGGGCTCTCCGCACTCGCGAAGACGTTCTGCATGTCGATGACGACCAGCCAGAGGTGCTGGTCAGCGAGCGCCGTCGGCTCGATCACGCACGCTGCTCCTGTGCCGGCACCGTCATCAGGCTCACGACGAGCTGGCCCAAGAAGCCCACCGCGAGGGCGACGAGCACGCCGAGGTTGGCGTAGGCCCAGTCCCCCGATTTTCCACCCAGGCCTACGGGGTCGAGCAGGTAGCCCTGCCACTTCAGCCAGCCGGCGAAGGTGTTCGTGACCAGACCCCAGCCGATCACGGTCGCGACGCACAAGATGAGCACCGGTATGACGTTGATCGAGCCGTAGCGCCCACGAGGGTCGTACAGGTCCGCTTCGACGTAGTCACGGTGGCGCACCATGAGATCGGCGAGGAACATCCCGCACCAGGCCGAGATCGGGACGCCCAAGGTGATGAGGAAGCCCTCGAAGATGCCCAGGAAGCTGTCGGAGTAGAAGACGATGTAGATGGTCCCGATGATCATGACGACGCCGTCGACAAGCGCCGCGGTCCAGCGGGGGAAGGGGATGCCCAAGGTCAGCAAGGCGAGGCCTGACGAGTAGATGTCAAGCACTGCGCCACCCACCAGGCCGAGCACTGCGACGATGGCGAAGGGGACGAGGAACCACGTCGGCAGCACTGGGGTGAGCGCGCCGATGGGGTCACCCTCGATCGCAGCGAACAGGTCCTTCGATGAGCCGGCGAGCAGGAGGCCGAAGAGGAGCAGCGCCACTGGCGCGAGGGCAGCGCCGAACGTGGTCCACCAGACGACGCCGGTGCTCGAAGCCGACCTCGGCAGATAGCGGGAATAGTCCGCCGCCACGTTGACCCAGCCCAGACCGAAGCCGGTCATCATGAAGATCAGGCCACCGAGCACTGCCTGGCCCGATCCCGAGGGGAGGGCCGACACCGCGCTCCAGTGGATCTCCTTCCAGGCCAGGATCACGTAGCCGACCGTGAGGATAGCGGTGACCAGGGTGATGACGGCCTGCAGGCGCATGATGAGGTCGAAGCCGGCCACCCCTGCGCCCACGATGAGCACTGCGACGACAACCAGGGCGACGGCCTTGGTGGCCTCGCCCCCGCCCCATCCCAGCTCACCGAACACGGTAGCCGTGGCGAGGGTCGCCAAGGCGGTCAACGCGGTCTCCCAGCCGACGGTGAGCACCCAGGAGACGGCGGTCGGAACCTTGTTGCCGTTGACGCCGAAGACGGCCCGGCTCACGACCAGGGTAGGTGCAGAGGCCCGCTTGCCGGCGATCGCGACCAGCCCGCAGAGCAGGAACGAGAAGAGGATCCCGATGACCCCGAAGATCACTGCCTGCCAGAACGACACGCCGAACCCCAGCAGGAAGGCGCCGTACGGCACCGCGAGAATCGAGACGTTGGCCGCGAACCATGGCCAGAACAGGTCCTGTGGAACGCCCTTCCGCTCGTCCTCCGAGATGATGTTGATGCCGTTGCGCTCGATCTGAGTCGCCGAGCTGACGGCGTGGGCCTGCTCGCTGGTCGCCATGACGCTCCTTACCCACCTGCGGTCAGACGGTCGCACGCCCTCACCCGTTGAGCCTGCAGACCTGGTGAGGGCAAACATATCGTGGCGGACGCGCCGCAACGGATCCGACACTGACCTGTTGCCCGCCGGGATCGAAGGCGATGTTGGCCGGAGTACTTGAGTGGGCACCACATGGCAGGGTGGCGGCCGTGGAACGGACCAGAGGGTGTCGTGACGTACTCGTTGTGATGCGGTCGTAACCCCTTTGTAACAAGGACTCTCAGGATCTCTCCAGGCGATTCCGTCAGCGTTTGCCAATCGTTACCGTCCCTGCCCCTGATGGAAACGAACCGCTGCCTACCGTCGAAGTGTGGACCCACACTCGTGATGGCTTCGTCATCGTGAGCCTCGCGCAAGCCAACTGAGAAAGGGTGTAGAGACATGCGGTTGAATAGGCCGATTGTCGCCATCTCTGCGGTCGGGCTCCTCGCCCTGGCAGCATGTGGCGGTTCGAACAACAACGCCAGTCCGCCAGGGAGCTCGAACGGCAGCCAGTCGGTTGACACGACGAACTTCCCCGGTAAGACATCGAACGGCAAGGACCCGACGGCGGTCGGCCCGGCAGCGCCGATCCCGGGCGCCCAGCAGGGTGGCACGCTGACCGTGCTGAAGGCGGACACGATCACCACGCTGGACCCGACGGAGGCCTATTACACGGACTCAACGTCGATCCTCAGCGGGCTGATCACCCGGTCGCTGACGCAGTACAAGTGGAACCCGCAGACCCAGGACATGGTGCTGGTCCCGGACCTGGCCACCGACCTCGGCACGCCGAACGCCGACTACACGTCGTGGAAGTTCACCTTGAAGGACGGCATCAAGTGGGAGAACGGGCAGACCGTCACCGCCGATGACCTCAAGTTCGGTATCGAGCGGTCGTTCGACCGGACGACGTTCCCTGGTGGCGCCGGCTACAGCAACGACTACTTCCTGAACGGTGACACGTTCAAGGGTCCCTACACCGACAAGGGTGGGTCCTGCCAGTGCGTGACCGTCAAGGGCAACACGATCACGATCAAGATGGCTCAGCCGTTCCCGGACATGCCGTACTGGGGCGCGTTCCCGGCGATGGGTCCGATCCCGGCCGGCAGCGCCAGCGACCCGGCGCAGTACAAGCTGCACCCGCTCTCGACCGGGCCGTACATGTTCAAGCCCGGCAGCTTCACGGTGGGCAAGAAGCTGACCTTGATCAAGAACCCCAACTGGGACCCGGCGACTGACCCGGCACGTCACCAGTACATGGACGAGATCAACTTCAACTTCGACGCCGACTCGGCCCAGACCGACCAGATCCTGCTGCAGGACTCCGGTGCCGGTCAGACCACGCTCACCTACAACAACGTGCTCTCGGCCGACTACGGCACGTTCGTGCAGAAGGCACCGGAGCGGCTGATCAAGGGCCCGAACCCGTGCACGTTCATGCAGTACCCGGACAACCGCAAGATCACCGACATCAACGTCCGTCGGGCGATCGGTCTTGCCTACCCGTACCGCGACGCGTGGGCCGCTGCCGGCAGCATCGCCGGTGTCACCCGGATCCCGGCCAGCAACATCATGCCGCCCGGCATCCCCGGCCGGACCGTCTACAACCCGCGTCCGGGTCACGCCCCGGGCACCACCGACGCGGCAGCCGCCAAGGCGCTGCTGCAGAAGACCGGGAACCTCGGCTACAAGCTGGTGTTCGCCTACCTGAGCGACGACCCGAACTCGGTCGCCGTGAAGAACGTGGTCACCCAGGCGTACAAGGCTGCCGGTTTCGACCCGCAGCCGTTCGCCAGCACCGGTGCGAACTACTCCACCCAGGTCCTGCAGAACCCCGACTGGCCCGGCAACGTCCGCAGTGTCGGCTGGTGCTCTGACTTCCCGTCCGGTGGCTCCTGGTTCCCGCCAGTGTTCCAGGGCACCGACCCGGACAAGACCGGGAACCTCGGTTCGAACTACGCGGCGTTCGACAAGGCCGACGCCAAGATCGCGGCGATCCAGAAGCTCCCGATCGCGAAGCAGCCGGCCGCCTGGAACGCACTGGACAAGGAGATCCAGATGAAGTACTACCCGGTCGTCGTCACCGGCTACGGCGCGGACGCCATGGCCCGCGGCTCCAAGGTCATGAACGCGATCAACGACCCGGTGT
>JBBSGI010000010.1:0-62630 GCA_038254365.1 Propionibacteriales bacterium | reverse complement strand
GGCTCACAGGCACTACAGAGGCTTCGGCGTCCAACCGTGACGAACACCAGCCATTGTCCGCCCGGCCAGCCCCCACGACTAGACCACGAACCGGCCGCACCCGACAGCGAAATCTTCGCGCACCACGGTGCGCCTTCGCGAAGGCGCCAGGTTGCTGACCTGGGATTTCACGAGAGCCGGCGAGGGGATTCGAACCCCTAACCTTCCGATTACAAGTCGGATGCGCTGCCAGTTGCGCCACGCCGGCGAGATGCCCGCTCATGGTAGTTGGCCCGAGGACGGCGGGCGGGTAGCCGGCGGGCAGTACCTGAGAATTTCCCGCGTTCGGCAACGGCACAGTACCGGGGCCTGATGAACCCAACGTACCCACGAGTTCGGGTTCGAACTCCGGCGGGACAGCCGTCAGCACCATGGCGAGCTGGCTCGCAGTATGCTGCCCGGCGCGGCCATCGAGCCACACCCGGCGTCGGGCAGCATACGCTCGGCCTCAGGGCCGCTAGGGTCGTGCGACATCACCAGTCTCCCGAGGAGTGCCATGATGTCGAGCTTCCCCCGGTGGGCAGCGGTGCACGCTCGACAACCCGTGCGAAGTGAACCGCAAGGACCGCATCAGCGTCCACATCCACCGGGGCTACGGGCAGGAGACCTGGATCTTCTATACCTGCCTGAAGGGCACCACGATCAACCTGTCCAGGGTCGGATGCATGCTGTCCAAGCCATGACACGCAGCCCGGGTCAGGGTCGCCAACGTCGATGCCGCACGCCGGGCTGTCCTTCGCGGAACAGCTGGAGCCGGGGCTTCGGGCCGTCGCTGCGGCCGACCTGGGGCTTGCGGCGCCCGGCACGCCAGGGCAGCGGCCACCGAGCCCCCGGTCCGTCGTAGTCCTGCTCCACAGCGGCGTGCAGCGTCCAGCTCGGATCGTAGAGATGGATCCGGCCCAGGGCACAAAGGTCGGCCCGTCCGGCGAGGATCAGCGAGTTCACGTCGTCGTACGACGAGATCGCCCCGACGGCGATGGTGGCGACACCCAGCCGGTTGCGGATCGCATCCGCGAACGGCGTCTGGAACGACCGCCCGTACGCCGGACGCTCGTCCGGCGTCACCTGACCGGTCGAGACGTCGACCGCGTCGGCGCCGGCCCGTTGGAACGCCCGGGCCACCTCGACGGCTTCGTCGGTGTCGATCCCCCCTTCGACCCAGTCCGCCGCCGAGATGCGCACCGTCATCGGTTTGGCGACTGGCCATTCAGCGCGGACGGCGGCGAAGACCTCAAGTGGGTAGCGCAGCCGGTTGGTCAAGGAACCGCCGTACTCGTCGGTCCGCCGGTTCGTGACGGGTGAGATGAAGCTCGACAGCAGGTAGCCATGGGCACAGTGCAGCTCGAGCAGGTCGAAACCGGCAGCCCGCGCGCGGACCGCGGACGCGACGAACTCAGCCTTGATCTCGTCCATCTCGTACGGCGTCAGCTCGCGCGGCACCTGGTTAACCCCAGGCAGGTAGGGCAGGGGAGATGGCGCCACGACCGGCCAGTTGCCCTCGTCCAGCGGCTGGTCGATCCCCTCCCACATCAGCTTGGTCGAGCCCTTGCGTCCGGAGTGACCCAGCTGGACGCCGATCGCCGCCTCGGTCTGCTCGTGCACGAAGGTGGTGATCCGGCGGAAGGCATCCCCCTGCTCGTCGGTGTAGAGACCGGCGCACCCAGGGGTGATGCGCCCCTCCGGTGAGACGCACACCATCTCCGTCATTACCAGGCCCGCGCCACCGAGCGCCTTGCCCGCCAGGTGGACGAAGTGGAAGTCACCCGCCACACCGTCCTCGGAGCAGTACATGTCCATCGCGGACACGATGACCCGGTTGGCCAGCGTGAGCTCGCGAAGCTTGAATGGTTGGAACATCGGGGGTCGCACATCGCCCGGCCCATGGCCGGCGCGGCGGACCGAGTCGGCGAACCACCGGTCAGCGGAGTCAACGAACTCGTGGTCGCGGACCCGCAGGTTGTCGTAGGTGACCCGTCGGCTTCTGGTCATGATGTTGAACGCGAACTGCAACGGCTCCTGGGTGAGGTACTGGCCCAGATTCTCGAACCACTCCAGGCTGGCCTGAGCCGCCCGCTGGGTGGAGAGCACGACCGGTTGGCGCTCCTCCTCATAGGCGTCCAACGCGGACGCCAGGTGGTCGCGTTGGACGCCTACCCCGAGCCCGTCGGCGGGTTGCTCGTGCAGGCAGGCGGCGAGGGCCAGCGCGTCCTCCATCGCCAGCTTCGTGCCCGAGCCGATGGAGAAGTGCGCCGTGTGCGCCGCATCGCCCAGCAGGACGACGTTTCCGGAGCGCCAGCACTCGTTGCGCACCGTCGTGAACTCGATCCAGCGTGAGTTGTTGGCCATCACATCATGCCCGTCGAGCGGCTCGGCGAAGATCTCCCGCACCCGCTCGATCGAAAGCTCGTCGGACACCCCGGGACGCAACCCACCGGGTCGCGCCGCCAGCTCGTCGTTGAGCGCGCGGAAGCCGGCCCGTTCCCACACATCGTGGTGCATCTCCACGATGAACGTGCTGCCCTTGGCGTCGTACGGGTACCCGTGCATCTGCATCACCCCGTACGGCGTCTCGCGCACGTCGAAGGTGAACGCGTCGAACACCTTGCCGGTGCCGAGCCACATGTAATGACATTGCCTGGCCTCGAGCGTCGGGCGGAAGGTGGCGCCGTACCGCGCCCGGATCGCCGAGTTGAGGCCGTCCGCGGCGACGACGAGGTCGTACGAGGCGGAGAGCACCCCCACGTCCGGCGCGGGGGTGCGGAAGTGGATCGTCACGCCGAGGGCCCGGCAGCGCTGCTGCAGGATCTCGAGTAGACGGGCCCGGCTCATGGCGGCGAAGCCGTGGCCGCCGCTGGTCACGACCTGCCCTCGGTAGTGCACGTCGATGTCGTCCCAGCGCGCGAACTCCGCCTCCATCGCCGCGTGGATCGCCGGATCCGCGTGCTCGATGCCGCCGAGCGTCTCGTCGGAGAACACCACCCCGAAGCCGAACGTGTCGTCGGGGGCATTGCGCTCCCAGACGGTGATGTCATGCTGGGGCCCGAGCTGCTTCGCGAGCGCCGCCAGGTAGAGGCCACCGGGGCCGCCGCCCACCACCGCGATGCGCATGCTGTGGCCACCTCCTCCCTGGTGCGAGGATATGGCGCATGAGCCCGTTCCGGGGGTCCGCCCCGTTCACCGAGGACTGGCTGCACTTTCGGGTGGAGCGTGCGGACGGCGTGGCGACGATCACGTTCACCCGCCCGGACCGGCTGAACGCGCTGACGTTCTCGTCGTACGCCGACCTGCGGGACTTCTTCGCGGAGATCCCGCACCGCGACGATACCCGGGTCGTGGTCCTCCGCGGTGAGGGCCGGGCCTTCTGCTCCGGCGGCGACGTCGACGAGATCATCGGCGCCACCTTGGCGATGCGACCCGACGAGCTGCTGTCCTTCACTACGATGACCGGTGAGGTGGTGCGGGCGATCCGCGAGTCGCCGGCACCGGTCATCGCCGCGATCCGCGGCACGGCCGCCGGCGCCGGTTCGGTGCTGGCGCTGGCCAGCGACTTCCGGGTGATGGCCCGCTCGGCGAAGTTCGCCTTCCTGTTCACCAAGGTCGGCCTGGCCGGCGCCGACATGGGCGCGGCCTACCTGCTGCCGCGCCTGGTCGGACTGGGCCGCGCCACCAAACTGCTGATGCTCGGCGACTCGCTGGGCGCCGTCGAGGCCGAGTCCTGGGGGCTGGTCAGCGACCTGGTCGACGACGACGAGGTGGACGCGACCGCCGAAGCCCTCGCGGCTCGGCTCGCCAGTGGACCTTGGCAAGGTTTCTCTGCCACCAAGCGCCTGCTGGGCCGCGAGCTGGACATGAGCCTGGCCGGCGCCGTCGAGCTCGAGGCGATGACGCAGGCGCTGCTGATGAAGGGCGACGACTACCGCGAGTTCCACGCCGCGTTCACCGGCAAGCGCCAGCCCGAGTGGACCGGCCGCTGACGTGTCCGCCGGCGCCTTCGAGTTGACTGATGACCAGCAACGCTTCCGTGCGTGGGTGCGCGACCTGGCGCGGGACCGGCTGCTTCCCGTCGTACGACAGGGCCGCGAAGGCCAGGTCAACCGCGAGCTGGTCAAGGAGATGGGGTCGCTCGGGCTGCTCGCGAGACTGTTCCCCGGTCTGGACGACCTCGCGGCTGGGCGCGTGGACGGCGCCGGCGACAAGCACGCGGCTGCCTTCGACCTCTGTCTCCTCCGCGAGGCTCTCGCCGCCGTCTCCACCGAGGCCGAAACGTCCCTGGCTCTGCAGGGTCTCGGCACCTACCCGATCGTGCAGGCCGGCACGTCGAAGCAGGTCGCCCGCTGGGTGCCCGCCGTCGCCAGTGGCGATGCGGTCGCGGCGTACGCGCTCAGTGAGTCCGGCGCCGGATCCGACGCGGGCGCGCTGGCCCTGCGAGCCGAGACCGACACCGGCGGCTGGCGTCTCCACGGCGAGAAGCGCTGGATCTCCAACGCACCCGAGGCGGACGTCTATACGGTGTTCGCGCGGACCACGCAAGGTGCCGGTTCACATGGCGTCACCGCCTTCGTCGTCCCCGGTGACCGCGCTGGGCTATCGGGTGAGCATCTCGACATGGTGTCGCCGCATCCGATCGGCAGCCTGGTCTTCGACGGCGTGCAGGTCGGTCGCGACGACGTGCTCGGCCAGGTCGACAAGGGTTTCTCGGTCGCGATGCGCACCCTCGACCTGTTCCGGCCCAGCGTCGGTGCGTTCGCCGTCGGGATGGCGCAGGCGGCGTTCGAGGCCGCCCGGGACCACGCCGGCGCCCGCCAGGCCTTCGGTGGCCCGCTTCGGCAGATGCAGTCCGTTGGCCACACCCTGGCCGAGATGGCCATGCGGATCGACGCGTCCCGGCTGCTGGTCTATCGGGCGGCAGCAGCGTACGACGCTGGCCGACCCGGGGTCTCGACAACGTCGGCGATGGCCAAGCTGTTCGCCACCGAGACTGCGCAGTGGGTGGTCGACGCGGCGATCCAGATCCACGGCGCGCAGGCGCTGCGGCGCGGACACCTCCTTGAGCATCTCTACCGTGAGGTCCGTGCGCCGCGCATCTACGAAGGGGCCTCCGAGGTCCAGCGCTCGATCATCGCCCGCGACCTCTACCGGTAGCGGAGCCAGGTCCCGACCGATTCGTCTGCACCACGCACGCGGCGGACACCCCTCAACGGCAGAGGATGCGCGAGCCTAGCCGCGCACGTGCCGAGGCGCGACGCGGGCGGCGAGCTCCTCAAGCAGCCGACCGGCGTCGCGCAGGCAGACGTCCAGGTCGGGCTCGAGATCCGTCAACGGGTAGGCGGCGTCGATGCCTGAGGTCCACAGCAGCTCCGCGCTGAGAGCGCGCCGCCCGACGAGGGCGATGGTCGGGACACCGGCCAGGACCGCCCGGCGCGCGACGCCGACCGGCGCCTTCCCGTGGAGACTCTGCTGGTCGAGCGACCCCTCCCCAGTGATGACCAGCTGGGCGCCCGCGAGGTGGCCGTCGAAGCCGATCAGGTCGAGCACCACGTCGATCCCCGCTCGGCGCACGGCCCCGAGAGCCGACAACGCCGCGAAGCCGACGCCACCCGCGGCTCCGGCGCCCGGCATCGTAGCGACGTCCCTGCCGGTGGCAGCCGACAGCAGGTCGGCCCATCGAGCCAGCCCCCGCTCCAGCAGGTCGACCTGCTCCTGCGATGCGCCCTTCTGCGGGCCGAACTGCCGGGCAGCTCCGGCGGCGCCGAGCAGCGGGGTGTCCACGTCGGTGGCGAGGGTGATGGTCGCACCCGACAGTCGGGGGTCGAAGTCGTCGAGGACGACCGCCGCCAGCTGCGGCAACGCGCCTCCGCCGTCCGGCAGGTCGTGGCCGCCGGCGTCGAGCAGGCCGGCGCCGAGAGCCCCCAACATCCCGGCGCCTCCGTCGCTGCCGGCACTGCCGCCCAGCCCGAGGATGATCTCGTCGCATCCCGCGTCGATGGCGGCGCGGATCAGCTCGCCGGTCCCTCGACTGGTCGCCCGCATCGGGTCCAGCCGGCCATCCGGGAGCCGCCGGAGCCCGCTTGCCTGCGCCATCTCGATGACCGCGATCTCGCCCCGCCGAGCGTAAGCGACCTCAACCGGTCGGCCCGTCGGCCCGGCCACGACGACGTCTACCTCCGCGAAGCCGGCGGCGGCGAGGGTCGCCACCATGCCGTCACCGCCGTCCGACACCGGGACGAGCCGGACCTCCAGGCCGGTCACCGATCGCCGGACTCCGACGTCGAGGTGCGCCGCCGCCTGGACCGCGGTGAGCGAGCCCTTGAACTTGTCGGGCGCGACCACGACGTGACCTACGCCGCCGGTACCGCTCACGGCTGGGTCTGGCGGTCTGGCCGGAGGCGGAACCGCTGCAGCTTCCCCGTGCTGGTCCGGGGCAGCGCCGCGGCGAACTCGATGATCCGTGGATACTTGTACGGCGCGATCTGGGCCTTGACGAAGTCCTGCAGCTCGCGGCTCAGCGCGTCGCCGGCCCGATGCCCGTCAGCGACGACGACCACGGCCTTCACCACCGAACCGCGCGCCTCGTCGGGGACGCCGACGACTGCGCATTCGCTGACGGCCGGATGGGCGAGCAGCGCCTCCTCAACCTCAGGGCCGGCGATGTTGTAGCCCGAGGAGATGATCATGTCGTCGCTTCGAGCCTGGTACCAGAAGTAGCCGTCCTCATCGCGGATGAAGGTGTCCCCGGTGATGTTCCAGCCGTTCTGGACATAGTCGGGCTGACGGGAGTCCGCGAGGTAGCGGCACCCGGTCGGGCCCTTGACGGCCAGCCGTCCGACCTGGCCCGCCGGCAGCGGGTTGCCGGCGTGGTCGACCACGGTTGCGACGTACCCGGGAACCGGGCGCCCCGTCGAGCCCGGTCGAATGTCGTCGTCAGCCGAGGAGATGAAGATGTGCAGCATCTCCGTGGACCCGATGCCGTCGATGATTGAGACGCCAGTCGACTCCTTGAAGGCCCGCCAGGTGCCGGCTGGCAGGTGCTCCCCCGCCGATACGGCGCGCCGCAGGGAGGCTAGACGGTCCGCGTGCCCTCCGGTCAGCATCGCCCGGTATGCGGTCGGCGCGGTGAAGCAGATCGTCACGCCGTACGTCGCGATGTGGCCCGCGAGCTCGTCCGGCGCCGCCTTCTCGATCAGGAGGGTCGCGGCGCCCACGTGCAGCGGGAACACCACCAGCCCACCGAGGCCGAAGGTGAACGCCAACGGTGGCGTGCCGGTGAAGACGTCGTCCGAGGCCGGTTTGAGGACGTGCCGCGAGAACGTGTCGGCGTTCGCCAGCACGTCACGGTGGAAGTGCATGGTCGCCTTGGGTCGCCCGGTGGTCCCCGAGGTGAAGGCCAGCAGGGCCACGTCATCGGCCGCAGTCGTCACGTCCTCGAAGACCGTCGGGCACCCGGCGGCGCGAAGTCTCAGGTCGTCGACACCCGGACCGCCGTACTCCACGATGCGCGCTCCGCCGAGGTTGGCCTCTCGCAGGTCGGCCGTGAAGCGATGGTCGCAGAGGGCCAGGTCGATGCTGGCGATCTCATGGACCGTGCTCAGCTCGCCGGGTCTCAGCAGCGGCATCGTCGTCACGACGACCGCGCCGGCCTTGAGCACGCCGAACCAGCAGGCCACCAGCCAGGGGTTGTTCGGACCACGCAGCAGCACCCGGTTGCCGGGCACGACGCCCAGCTCATGGGTGAGCAGGTGGGCTACCTGGTTGGCGCGCGTGAGCAGGTCACCGTAGGACCACACAGCGTCACCCGGTGACAGCAGGCACGGCCGGTCCGCACCGAGCCGTCGCACGGTGGCGTCGAGGAGCGCGGTTCCACAGTTCAGCCGCTCGGGGTAGTGCAGCTCCGGCAGGTCGAAGAGGAACTCCGGCCACGACTCCCGCGGCGGCAGGTTGTCGCGGCAGAACGTGTCCACGTGGGCCGACGCAGTGAGCTCCATGGATGCCCTCCCGATCTCGGTGTGCCCACGGTATCGCCGCCGCCGGTGCGGGTAAGGACGCTTCAGGCATCTTCGAGCACTGCCACGCCCTGGACCTCGACAAGAGCGTCCGGGTCCCACAGCCGCGTCACCTCGACCGCTGCCATCGCCGGGTACTGGGTACCCACCAACCGCCGCCAGACGTCGCCGACCGCGCGGGACCGCGCCTGGTAGCGCTCGATGTGCACGACGTAGACGGTGAGGGACACCAGCTGGTCCGGTCGTCCGCCGGACGCGGCCAAGGCAGACAGCAAATTGCCCATCGCCTGCTCGAACTGGGCCACCACGTCACCGTTGACGATCCGACCACTCTGGTCGAGGGCGGTCTGTCCGGCCAGGAAGACGTAACGGCCCTCGGCGACCACGGCATGGCTGAAGCCCGACGCCTTGGCCAGGTTCGGGGGGTTGACCCGCTCCAGGCTCATGACTGAACCGCTCCCCCGTCGACGTTGATGCCCTGACCGTTGATCGAGCCGTTAGTAATGCACATCCAGACCGCCTCGGCCACCTCGTCGGGGCTCACCAGCCGACCGGTGGGCTGCTTGCCCGCGATGATCGCCCGCGCGTCCGCTCTGCTCCTCCCGGTTCTCTCCACGATGCCGGCGACGGTCGCGTCGGTCATCGGGGTGTCGACGTATCCGGGGCAGATCGCGTTGACGGTGACGCCCGAGGGTGCGAGCTCCGCTGCCGCGGAGCGGACGAGCCCCAGCACGCCGTGCTTGCTCGCGGTGTAGGCCGCCAGGTAGGGATCCCCGGCCTTGGCCGCGACCGAGGCGACAACGACGATCCGGCCGGCGCCGGCCTTTCGCATCGACGGGATCACGGCCCGCAGGCAGCGGAAGGGCGCGGTCAGGTTGATGTCGAGCATGCGCTGCCAGTCGTCGTCGGTCGTGCGCTCGAGACGGGCGGACACGCCGGCCCCCGCATTGGCCACCAGCACCTCCACCGGGCCCCATTCGCGAGTGATTTCGGCAACCAGGCTGTTCGGCGCCGCAGGCTCGGTCAGGTCTAGCGGCAGCACCAGGGTGGGACCGACACAGACGGCGGCGGTATGGGTCAGCTCGTGGTCGCTGCGTGCAGACAGTGCGACTCGGAGACCTTGACGGCTGAGGTGCTCGGCGACCGCCCGGCCGATGCCGCGCCCGGCACCCGTCACGAGCGCGACCGCACCGTCGTACCCTCCTGCATCGCTGTCCTGCGCGGCGGCCACGAGCCGAGACTAGCCAACCGCAGATCGATAGGGTGGTGACGTGAGCATCCGCCTGGCGATGGTGGTCGGCGCGGGTCGCGGCCTCGGCGCCGCCGTGGCCCGCAGATTTGGCCGGTCCGGGTACGACGTTGCGCTTATCGCCAGGACCCAGTCGACGCTCACCGAGATCGGCGAGGCGTTGCAGGCCGAGGACATCACAGCCGGATGGACGGCAGTCGACATCACCGACGACCGGGCGCTGCGTGCCGCGATCACCCGGTTCGGCGGGCACGCCGGGCGGATCGACGCCGTGCATTTCAACCCGAGTGCCTTCACCGGGAAGGGACCGCTCGAGCTGTCAAGCGCCGAGCTCCTGAGCGACGTCCATCTCGGGGTGGCGAGCCTGTTGACGACGGTCCAGGCCGCCCGCCCCTTCATGTCCGACGGGGGGCGGATCACGGCGACCGGTAGCGTGACGGCCGACCGGCCGTGGGTGGGGGCGGCGTCACTGGGCGTGCAGAAGGCGGCGCTGCGCAACCTGGTGGCATCGATCGACGCCAGTCTCGCACCCGACGGGATCCGGGCAGCAACGATCTCCGTCAACGGGACGATCGCGCCGGGCACGCCGTTCGACCCGACCTCGATCGCCGAGGCCATCTTCGAGGCGGCCGGGCAGCCGAGCGACGCCTGGCGTACCGACGTGCCGTTCGACGGCGGCTGACCGGTCCGGTCTCAGCCCTTCCAGCGCCTGTCGAACAGTTTCCGGTAGAGCGCACAGCACTCCTCGGCGACGGCCGCCGGCTGGCCCGCGAGCCGGACCTCCCGCCGCTGGTACGGCGCGAAGCCGGTCGACTGCCACACCGTGGCGTACCAGTGCGGAGCCCAGACCCCGTCGCTGGAGCGCGGTCCGGGCGGCCAATGCAGCATGCGGTCGTCGAACGCGACCCCGACGAGGTCGCAGAGCATCCGGAGATGCGCCTCGGGTCGGCGGAGGAAGTCAGCCGCGTCGATCACGGCCGGCGGGTTCCCTTCGGCAGCGAGCTCGTCGTACAGAGCGACCTGCTGAGGAAGCCCGATGTCGGCGGCGGTGACCTGCGCACGGGTCTTGACGTAGCTCGCGACGACCTCCCACGGGTCCCTGATCAGCAGCACGTTGGTGAGGCGGGCGATCCAGCTCCGTCCCACGTCAGCGGTCAGGTGGTGGGCCATGTGCTTCTGGTAGTGGACCTTCGCGTCCGTCCCCGGCTCGAGCAGTGTCTGGACCACGACGCGCCAGTCGCTCTCGCCGGCGGAGATGACTTCGTCGCGACCCGGATGGTCGAGTCCCGTGACCGCGAGGTAGTGGGCGTAGAGCGGCTCATCCACCACCACCGAGTCTGGCCGGTTCTCCCAGGAGCGCATCAACGCCGTGGAGATGTTCCGCGGACCGGACCACACGGCCAGCCGAACGGTCTCCGCCATGGCCTACGGCGCTTCGCGAGCAGCGACGTCTCGCTCGACGAGCTGGCGGTACAGACCGCTCAGCCTGGTCGTCAACGGCCGTTCGCCACTGCCGATAGTGCGCCCGTCGACGGCTCGGACCGCGACGAGACCGGCGAAGGTGCCGGTGACGAACGCCTCGTCAGCGCCGTACACGTCGGTCAGGCTGAAGTTCCGCTGGTCCGACGGGACCCCGGCCTCGCGCGCGACCCGAAGCACGTTCGCCCGGGTGATGCCGCCGAGACAGTAGTCACCGGTCGAGGTCCACAGCTCACCCTTGCGGACGATAAAGAAGTGGGTCGAGTTGCACGTGGCCACGAAACCGTGCGGATCGAGCATCAACGCCTCGTCCGCGCCTGCGGTGTAGGCCTGGATGCACGCGGTGATGTCGTTGAGCTTGCTGTGGGAGTTGAGCTTGGGGTCGAGGATGTCGGGGCCGGGGCGCCGCACATGCACGGTGAACAAGGTGATGCCGGCCTCGACGATCGCCGGCAGGGGCTCCTTGTGCTCGGCGACGACCACCACGGTGGCCGGGCCGACCGTGACGCGGGGATCCTGGTACGGCGTCGTCTTGACGCCACGGGTGACCATGAGGCGGATATGCACACCGTCGCGCATGTCGTTGGCATCGATCGTGCGGTAGATGTCGGCGGTGATCTCGGCGCGGGTGCGGCCGACGTCGAGCGCGATCGCGGCCGCCCCCTCGAAGAGCCGATCCAGGTGCTGCTCGAGGAACGCGGGGTGGCCGGAGTGCACCCGGAGCCCTTCCCAGACACCGTCTCCCAGCACGAACCCGCTGTCGAAGACGGACACCAGCGCCTGGGCGCGGGGCTTGAGCTCGCCGTTGACCAGAACCAAGACGTCCGCGTTGCGCTCGTCCGGGGCGTACTCGTGGGTTCCCGTGTGCCGGTCGGTCATACCCGGCAGTCTGCCAGCCGGGGTCAGAGGGCGAGGAACCCCGCGATGCTCCGGCGCAGGCCGGCGGCATCGAGGCCGTATGCCCGGGTGTGGTCGGGGGGAGTGCCGTACCGCCGGAGCTCCACGCGAGGCACACCCAGCGAGAGCAGCCGGTGGGGGACGTCGAGCAACGCCTCGGCCACCTCGCCTGCCGACGTCCCGGCCGCATACGGCTCCACGAGTACGATGTCCGGCCGGCCGAGGGTGGCCGCAAGCGCGGCCCGGTCGAAGGGTCGCACCGTCGAGGTGTACAGCACGGTGACGTCGAGTCCCTCGATCGCCACGAGTACCGCGTCGAGCCGACGACCAGCACGGTGCCTCGCGCGCCGCGGTGCAGTACCCGCATGCCTCCGACGGGGAATGCCGCGACGTTGCTCGCAGTGCTCGTCCGGAGGTAGACCCGGCCAGTATCCCCGACGGCACGGCGCAGCAGCTCCTCGAGCTCGTCGGAGTGACCGGGCACGTGGATCGTCCAGCCCGGCAAGGTGTCGAGAAGGGCGACATCGCTCGGTGACTGGTGGGTGCGACCGCTCGTCGAGTTGTCGAACGAGGCACCAATGCTGACCAGCACACCGCCCACGTCCTGGTGGCTGAAGCCGAGCTTGAGCTGTTCGAAGCTCCGCTCGACCAGGAACGGCGCGAAGGTATGGACGATCGGCCGCATGCCAGACAGTGCCAGACCGGCTCCGACGTTGACGGCGAGCTGCTCGCGGATGCCCACATTCACGACCCGGTCAGGATGCCGGGCGGCCGCCTCCTCGAACAGGCTGACCGAGATGTCGGCGAGAACCAGCGTAACCGAGAGGTCCTCGTCGAGCAGTCGGCTTGTGGTCTCGGCGAACTTCTCGCGCATCACTGTGGCTCGACCTCTGCCACGACGAGCGTCGGCGTGGAGTCGTCGGTACGGCGCAGGCCGGTCGCCAGCGCGGGATGGTCGCGGCCGTCGACCCGGACCACCTGCCAGCCGGCTACCGCGAACCTGGTCTCCAGGCCGCCGCGCCAGCCCCAGGTAGCCGAGCCGTTGTCGACCGCGACGACGGAGAGCCTGGAGAGCCCCATCGCCCCGGAGAGCTCGATGGCTTCCGCGTTGGTGCCCTCATCGAGCTCCGCGTCCCCGACGAGTACTACCACCCGCGACTCGAGCTTCTGTGCCCGAAGGCCGAGCGCGGTACCGACGGCGAGCGGTAGGCCGTGGCCGAGCGATCCTGAGCTGATCTCGACACCCGGGACGAGAAGGCGATCGGGGTGGTAGCCGAGGGGCGAGTCGAAGGCGCCGAAGCCGGCCAGCCACTCGACCGGGAAGAACTCGTGGGCGGCGAGCACCGCGTAGTAGGCCGAGGGGCCGTGACCCTTGCTCAGGTAGAACCTGTCCCGCGAAGGATCGGCGATCGTCTCCGGGCTGACGTGCAGAATTTCGTCATACAGGACCCACAGCACGTCGAGGGTCGAGTTGGCAGCGAGGTCGTGCTTCTCGTCGCCGGTCTGCATCGCTACCAGGCGGGGCAGGTCGTCGTACCCGAGGACGCCTGCGGGACCAGCGCTACGGGTCATCGTGTGGGTCATGAGGCTAGCCTGTAACCTCAAGTTAAGTTGATGTCAAGCAATGAGCGAGGGACTTAGTGCCACGTCTCCCGGCGCAGTTGAGCATCGGCGAGCTCTCGGCCAGATCGGGAGTCGCTCCGTCGGCACTGCGCTTCTACGAAGACGTCGGCCTGATCGTGGCGCTGCGCACGACGGGCAACCAGCGCCGGTATCCGCGGCACATGCTTCGTCGGATCGGCTTCATCCGAGCCGCCCAGCGCGTCGGGCTCAGCCTGGACGAGATCCGAGCGGCGCTGGCATCCCTCCCGGCGGCGCGGACCCCCACGAAGTCCGACTGGGAACGGGTCTCTCGCTCCTGGACCGCACGGCTCGACCGGCAGATCACCGACCTGGAACGGCTGAAGAGCAAGCTCACCGGGTGTATTGGCTGCGGATGTCTTTCGATGCGGACCTGCGTCCTGAGCAACCCCGATGACGAGCAGTCCGATGCCGGGCCTGGACCGGCGTGGCTCCCTACCCACGAGAACGGCGGCCGGGTCCGTCGCTGAGTACTGTCGTCGAGACCGGCGGAACGGTCGGTCGCGGGATCGGCTCTGCGAGACTGACGGCATGTCACCAGTGGAGTCACCAGGCCTGCACCCGGACGACGAGCAGACTCCCCCCGAACGCGTCTGGAGCCCGGCGACGGTCGCCGTCACCGCCGGCCGGCCCACCGGCCCGGGACAGCCATACAACGTCGCTCCGACGTTCGCGTCGACGTACCGCGACGGCGGGGAGGTGGGCTATGGGCGTTGGGGAAACCCCACCTGGACAGCCTTCGAGACCGCGCTTGGCGCTCTCGAGGGCGGCCGGGCCCTGGCCTACGGCAGTGGAATGGCTGCGGTAGCTGCAGTGGTGGAGACCTTGCCGGTCGGCGCGCTGATGATGCTGCCGGCCAACTCGTACACCGGCACCCGGGTCTTCGTCTCCGACCTGGACACCCGCAGCCGGCTGAAGTCCCTGACGGTCGACATGTCCGACCCGGCAGCAGTCGTCAGACGACTGCCGGAGGTGGCGCTGGTCTGGGTCGAGACGCCCAGCAACCCGTTGCTCGACATCGTGGACCTCCGAACGGTCCTGGCAGCCGCCGCTGACGCCGGTATCCCCACCGTCGTCGACAACACCTTGGCCACGCCGATCCTGCAACGACCACTGGAGCTAGGTGCCGCGGCGGTCGTGCACAGTGCCACCAAGTTCATCGGAGGGCACTCCGACCTGCTGCTCGGGGCGGTTGTCACCAAGGACGACGAGCTGCTCGCCAGACTGCTGGAACGACGGACGTTCCACGGCGCCATCCCCGGCACGCAGGAAGCCTGGCTGGCGCTGCGCGGCCTGCGGACCCTGCCGCTGCGGATGGAACGCGCCCAGGCGACCGCCGGGCTCCTCGCCGAGCGGCTGGCGGCGTCGCCAGCCGTAAGCCGGGTCCGCTACCCCGGGCTGCCCAACCACCCCGGCCACGAGCTTGCGGCGACCCAGATGAGCGGTTCGGGCGCGGTCCTGTCGTTCGAGCTGAGCGGCCAAGATGCGGCCGAGGCCCTCACGACGCGGCTGCGGCTCATCGTGGGCGGGACCAGCCTCGGCGGAGTCGAGACCACGATCGACCGCCGCCAGCGCTGGCCCGGTGAGGAAGGCATCCCCCCAGGTCTGTTACGCCTCTCCGTCGGCCTCGAGGACGCCGAGGACCTCTGGCACGACCTTGACCGGGCACTGTCCGCGTGAGGCCAGGCAAGCTCGCGGCTGAGGCCCGCCAGCCTAGATGCGCGACGATCCGGACGACGTGTGCCCGTCACTTTCATCGGACGACGTGGCCCGGTCGCTCTCGCCTACCGTCGGCTCGTTCTCGATCACCCTGGTCGACTCCGGACGGGCGGTGCGCGCTTCGTCGGGCGACCCGTCATCGATCGGCTCCGCGGTGCGCTCGAGGTCTTTGACCGCCACCACACTGAGCCGACCGAGGGCGAGCGAGGCGAGGAACAGGATCACCACGCCGAGTCCGGAGAAGAAGCCGATCTGCTCCCACGCGCTCCGGGTGGCGTTCGCGCTGGCCGGAGCTCCGGCCATCGGGCCCCTCTCGTGCCAGAACGTACTGACCACCTGACCCAGCACGAACCAGGCTCCAGCCAGCGCGCCGAGCCAGCCGCCGAGCAGGGCGAGCAGCCGATGTGCGCTGAACAGCAGGATCAGACCGCCGACCACCGCTGCTGCGCCCGGCAGGATCTCCAGCCAAAGCCGACCGACCGTGTAGTGCCATGAGTCGTCAGGGGTATAGGCGTAGTCGAAGATCGGCCCCACGAAGGGGATCAAGGCGCCCCAGATGCCGAGCAGGACGAGCAGGGTTCCGCTGACTGCGCCACGGCTCCGGGGAAGGTGCATCCGGCTGGAGGGGCCGGCAGAGCTCGTCGGCTGGTTCGCGGTGATCATCACAGGGTCATCTCCTCTGGTGTCGGAGCTTGGACGTACACGCGTCCACGCGGGCGCACGCCTCTGCTTTCCTGTACCCGTCGGCGCCTCGAACACGCCTCAACTAGCATCGTAGGATGACCCTAAGCCCTACCGCGTCGCAGTTTCCCGACGACGTCGTGACCCTGACCGGCGGAGGCAGGATGCCGCTGCTCGGGTTCGGCACCTGGCAGATCACCGGTCGCGAAGCGGTGCAGGCGACAGTCGCCGCGTTCGACGCCGGGTATCGCCACCTCGACACCGCCACGGTTTACGGCAACGAGGGCGAGGTGGGCCAGGCGCTCCGAGACACCGGAGTGGCCCGCGAGGACGTCTTCATCACCACCAAGTTCCCGTCCAGCGAGGCCGGGCAGGAGCTCGAGACACTGAACCGGAGCCTGGATCTGCTCGGGACCGAGTACGTCGACCTGTGGCTGATCCACTGGCCGAGGGACGACCGCGCCGAGGTCGACATCTGGCGGGCGCTCATTCAGGCCCACGACCTGGGTCTCGCACGTGACATCGGCGTGAGCAACTTCGGGATCGACATGGTCGATGAGCTGAGAGAGAAGACGGGTGCTGCGCCGGCAGTCAACCAGATCGAATGGAGCCCGTTGCTATTCGACGCCGCGGTGCTGGAGGAGCATCGCGCACGGGGTGTCGTGCTCGAGGGATACAGCGCCCTTCGCGGCGGCACCCTCGACAACCCGACGATCGTGGGGATCGCAGAGAGCACGGGCCGCACGCCGGCTCAGGTGATCATCCGCTGGCACCTTCAGCACGGTGTTGTCGTCATACCGAAGTCGCGGAACCCGGAGCGAATCCGCTCCAACGCCGACGTTGCGGGCTTCGAGCTGTCGCCCGACCAGATGGCGGCCCTCGACCTTCTCGGGACGTCGCGCTGAGCCGGCGCTGGCTCGAGCAGTGAGCGACCCTCGCGTGGATCTTCCGTCGATTGGGACCCTGACCTCATTGCCCGCCACCGAGAATCCGAGCCTGCTGGCGGCTCCGGTAGCGGCGGCACTGACGCAATGGCGGCACGCGTCGTCGGTCGCGGTGGTCGAGATCGACCCCGCGGTCGCGGACACCGCAGCGATGATGACGGCGTACTCCCTGCCCATGACTGCAGGAGCGAACTGCGTGATCGTTTCCGGTCGGCGCGAGGGCGACGAACGCGTTGCCGCCTGTGTGGTGCGCGCCGACACGCGCGTGGACGTCAACAGCCTGGTCAAGCGGACCCTGGACGTGCGCAAGCCGTCGTTCCTCGCCATGGAGCGCGCGGTCGAGGAGTCGGCCATGGAGTACGGCGGCATCACCCCGCTGGGGCTGCCGGACCGCTGGCGGGTTCTAGTGGACAGTGCCGTTCAGGACATCGAGATCGCGATCATCGGCTCTGGCCTTCGGCGGTCGAAGCTGCTCGTGCCCGGTCCGCTGCTGGCCGAGCTGCCGCGAGCCGAAACCGTCGATGGCCTTGGCCGCTAGACGCGGGCCTGCACGACCCAGGCCCGTGCTGTGAGCTCGAACGGTGCGGGTGGCAACAGCTCCGTGCATCGTGCCCGGAGCCGTTCGCGGGATTCGTGGTCCAGCCCGGCGACGTACGCTCCGGCCGGTCCCACTCCGAGCGAGTAGGGAGCCCACCACTGCTCGTAGCTGTCGAAGGGGACCGTGACGCTGAGTGAGCCCGACTGGACATCCGTCAGACCTGCCGCCGCGCACAGCTCCGCCAAGTGCCCCTCTCGGCTCCCCGCCCGCTCCGACTCGTCTACGGCCTGCGGATCGATGTCACGCGCCGCGTGCCAGAACGTCGAAAGGGGACTCCCGTCGCCCGCGTGGTCCCAGACCGACGCCATCACCACACCGCCCGGACGCGTCACCCGACCCATCTCCCGCAGCCCCGCTACCGGGGCGCTCATGAAGTGCACGACGAGCTGGGCCAAGGCCGCGTCGAAAGCGTCGTCCGGGAATGGCAGGTCCTCCGCCGTACCGTGCCGCACGTCGACCCCCGGAAAGCGGGATCGTATCGCTGCGACGAATGACTTCGACGGGTCGATCGCGGCGACGCCGGACGCGCCGAGTCGCGCCACCAGCTGGGCGGTGAGTGCGCCCGGACCGCAGCCCACGTCCAGGGCCCGCTGGTCGGGACGGAGCTGCGCCTGCTCCGCGAACAGGGTGCCGAGGGGCTCCGAGAACCGGCCCATGAACCGGGCGTAGGCATCGGCGGGCACGTTGAAGGTCACGAGGCCCACTGTAGGCAGTCGGCAGGGTGGGAGGATCGTCCCCATGGCCCTGCGGATCATGGCGACGTCACCGAACCCGGCGCTGGTGACCCTGCCGTGGGACCAGCCGCTCGACGAGTGGGACGGCCCGTTCCTGGTGTCGCTGCCCCGCGGCCTCTCCCGACACGTCGTCCGGTTCGTCCGGGTCGGGGAGCAGCTGTACGCCGTCAAGGAGACCCGGGAGCCGATCGCTTGGGGCGAGTACCGGCTCTTGCGCGACCTCCGGCGGATCAGGGTGCCGGCGGTCGAACCGGTCGGCGTCGTGACGGGACGCGAGAGCGAGCACGACGAGCCGATCGAGCCGGTCCTGGTTACCCGGCACCTCAGCCATTCGATGCCCTATCGGGAGCTGTTCTCCCGCGGCGTGCGCCCCGACACGATGCCCAAGCTGGTGGACGCGCTGGTGGTGCTGCTCGTCAAGCTGCATCTCGCCGGCTTCTTCTGGGGCGACTGCTCATTGTCCAACACGCTGTTCCGACGCTCGGCCGGAGACTTCGCCGCCTATCTCGTCGACGCGGAGACCGGCGAGCTGCATCAGACACTGAGCGACGGACAGCGCGGCTACGACCTCGAGATCGCCAGCACCAACCTCTTCGCCGAGATCCTGGACCTGCAGGCCGGCGGGATGATGAGCGAGGACATCGACGCCTACGACCTGGCCACCAGCCTCCCCGGCCGGTACGACGGCCTCTGGTCAGAGCTCACCTTCACCGAGAACTTCTCGACCGAGCAGATGTGGCGGATCGAGCAGCGCATATCCCGGCTCAACGACCTCGGCTTCGACGTCGACGAGCTCGAGATCGTCACCGACTGGGACGGCTCGACGGTTCGGATCCAGCCCAAGGTCGTCGACGCCGGTCACCACCAACGCAGGCTGCAGGGGCTCACCGGCCTCGACGTCGAGGAGAACCAGGCCCGCCGGCTGCTCAATGACTTGGATGCCTTCGCCGCGCACTCCAACCTGCAGGGAGAGGACTCGGCGATGGTGGCGCATCGGTGGCTCACCGAGATTTTCCTGCCCGTGGTGGCGCTAGCGCCCGCGGAGAAACGGTCAGACCTCGAGCCGGCGGAGATATTCCACGAGATCCTCGAGCACCGGTGGTACCTGTCCGAGCGGGCCGGCCACGAGGTCAACATCTTCGACACCGCGCGCGACTACGCCGAACACGGTGTCGGTGGGCTCGCCGCCGGCGCTAGCGACGCCGCGGCCCCCGCAACAGCTCACGCGCTATGACCATGCGCTGGATCTGGTTGGTGCCCTCGAAGATCTGGGTCACCTTCGCCTCGCGCATGTAGCGCTCGGCCGGGAAGTCGCGGGTGTAGCCGTAGCCGCCGAGCACCTGTACGGCGTCGGTGGTCACCCGCATCGCCGCGTCGGTGGCCACCAGCTTGGCAACCGACGCCGGCCGGCTGAACGGGCGGCCGGCGTCGCGCATGCGCGCCGCGTGCAGGTACTGGGACCGAGCGGTGTCGACAGCGGCTGCCATGTCGGCCAGCAGGAACTGCAGACCCTGGAATTCGGCAACGGGGCGCCCGAACTGCTGGCGCTCCTTCGCGTATCGCACTGCGAGGTCGAGAGCCGCCTGGGCCAAGCCGGTAGACGCGGCCGCGATGCCGAGTCGGCCCGAATCCAAAGCAGACAAGGCGATTCGCATTCCCTCACCTTCCTCCCCGAGCCGGTACGCCGCCGGCACCCGAGCTTCGTCGAAGATCAGCTGGGCGGTGGTGGAGGCGTTCATGCCCATCTTCTTCTCCGGAGCTCCGAAGGCCATCCCCTCGAGCCCCGCCGGCACGTGGAACGCCGTCAGCCCACCCTTGGGATCCGGGCCGGTGCGGGCGAAGAGCAGGAAGAAGTCGGCGTGCGGCCCATGACTGATCCACGCCTTGGTGCCGGTCACCACGTAGTCGTCCCCGTCCAGGACCGCCTTCGTGGTGATGGCTGACACGTCCGAACCGGCCTGAGGCTCGGACAAAGCATAGGCACCGAGCTGCTCTCCGCCGATCATCCCGGGAAGCAAGGTGGCCCGCTGCTCCGACGTACCGAACCTCGCGGTCGCATAGGCGGCCAGCGTGTGCACGGAAACATCAACCGCCACGCTCATCCACGCCGTCGCGATCTCCTCGAGCACCTGCAGATAGACCTCGTACGGTTGACCGCCTCCACCATGACCCTCGTCGAACGGCAACGACAGCAGGCCGACCCCGCCCAGCATGGTGAACACGTCGCGCGGGAACTCGTTGTCGGCTTCGGCCTGGGAGGCCCGGGGGGCCAGCTGCTCACGCGCAATCTCGCGCACCAGGTCGAGCAGCTCATGCGCCTCCGAGGTGGGCAGCAGGCGTTCGACGGGCATCAGGGGCTCCTTCGATCGGATCGTCTGGTCAGCACACCGCGGTGCGGCGACGACGGTCGATCTCGAAGAGCGCGATGCCTGCCGCGACACCGGCGTTCAACGACTCCGAGGCAGCGGTCATGGGGATGCGCACGAGCACGTCACAGCTGTCGCGCACCAGACGCGAGAGTCCCTTGTCCTCGCTGCCCACCACGAGCACGAGCGGCGCCGTCGCCAACTCGAGCTCGGTGATGTCGACACTCCCGGCGGCATCGAGACCGGCGACCATCAGTCCCTCCCGCTTGTAGGCCCCCAACGACCGGGTGAGGTTCGTGACCCGCGCGACCGGTACGCGCGCGGCGGCGCCAGCCGACGTCTTCCACGCACTCGCCGTCATCCCGGCCGCCCGCCGCTCGGGGACGACGACACCCTGCACCCCGAACGCGGCGGCCGAACGCACGACGGCGCCCAGGTTGCGAGGGTCGGTGACGGAGTCGAGCGCTACCAACAACGCCTGTTGTCCGGTGTCAGCCGCGCGCGCGGTGAGGTCGTTGGCGTCGGCATAGTCATACGGCGGGACCTTCATGGCCAGACCCTGGTGGACGGCCCCGTCGGTCATCTTGTCGAGAGCGGTCCGCGAGACCTCGAGGATCGAGAGGTTGCGCTCGGCGGCCAGCTTGAAGGCCTCCCGCACCCGGTCGTCCCGCTCGGTGTGCTCGGCAATGTAGACCGCGGTCACGGGGACCCGGGCCTGCAGTGCCTCGACCACGGCGTTGCGGCCAGCCACCCAGTCCGCCGGGGTAGAGGAGGAGCCACGCCCGCCTGACCGCCTACCCTCGGAAGTCGCCGACTTCGCGTTTGGACGCTCGAACGCCACATGGCCTTTGCGTTCGACCGCTTTGGGGGTCGGGCCCTTGCCTTCGAGGCCGCGCTTGCGGCGTCCGCCCGAGCCCGCCGTCGGGTTGCCGCCGGCCCGCTTGCGGACGGCCCCGACCCGCTTGCTGTTGCCCGCCACGGCTCAGCCTTCCTTGCCCGCGATAGCCAGAGTGGATGTCGCGGCGCCCGACGTGGTCGCCACGCCCCACCGCGGTCCGGTGGGGGTGTCCTCCAGCTCGACGCCGGCCGCGCGCAGCTGGTCACGCACCCGGTCGGCCGCTGCGAAGTCCTTGTCTGCTCTCGCCTGCTGTCGTTGTGCCACGAGGGACTGGACGAGTGCATCGAGGCTCTGCCGCATAGCCCTGGACTCACCGTCGGTCGAGCGCCACGGGGAACTCAGCGGGTCCAGTCCCAACAGGTCGAGCATGCGCCGTACGGCGCCGAGGTTGCCGCGCAGCGCTGCCGAGTCCCCGTCGGCGAGCAGCTTGTTTCCCTCGCGGATCACGTCGTGCAGAGCCGCCAGCGCCGCCGGCACCGAGAGGTCGTCGTCCATGGCCTCGGCGAACTCGGCGCAGACCACCGGAGCGGGCTCGTACTCTCCGGTGACCTCCGTGGCCCGCAGGACGAAGCCTTCCATGCGCTGGAATGCGGTGGCGGCTCCGCGCAGTGACTCGAAGCTGAACTCGATGACAGACCGGTAGTGGGGTGCCACAAGGTAGTAGCGAAGCTCGATCGGCCTTACCTGCTTGACTACTTCGCTCACCAGCAGAGCACTACCCACGGACTTGCTCATCTTCTCGCCGCCGAGGTTGACCATCGCGTTGTGCATCCAGATCCGGGCAAACGGCCGACCCGCCGCACGAGACTGGGCGAGCTCGTTCTCGTGGTGCGGGAAACGCAGGTCGAGGCCACCACCGTGGATGTCGAACTCGTCCCCGAGATACTTGCCCGACATCGCCGAGCATTCGAGGTGCCAGCCTGGTCGCCCTAGCCCCCATGGAGCGGGCCAGGCGGCCGTGGCTGGCTCCTCCTCCTTCTTGAATCCCTTCCAGAGTGCGAAGTCACGCGGATCACGCTTGCCACGCGGGTCGGCGTCGCCGGCCGGTTCCATGTCCTCGATGCGCTGGTTCGACAGCTCACCGTACGACGGCCAGGAGCGCACGTCGAAGTAGACGTCACCGGACCCATCGGCCGCCACGTACGCGTGGCCCTTGGTGATCAGCTGGGCGATCAACTCGAGCATCTCCGGGATGTGCCCGGTGGCGCGCGGCTCGTAGGTGGGCGGCAGGCAGCCGAGCACCGAGTAGGCCTCGTGCAGCGCTCGCTCGTTGGCGTAGGCGATCGACCACCAGGGCCGGTCCTGTTCGCGCTCCTTGAGCAGAATCTTGTCGTCGATGTCGGTGATGTTGGCGACCAGCGTGACGTCGTACCCCAGGTGCTCGAACCAGCGACGCGCCACGTCGAAGGTCACCTCCTTGCGGATGTGACCCACATGCGGCGGCCCCTGCACGGTGAGACCACAGTGGTAGATCCCGACCTGGCCCGGAGTGACCGGGACGAAGTCGGAGACCGCGCGGGTCGCGGTGTCGTAGAGGCGAAGCGTCACCGGCACAGGGTACCCAGCGGAACCCTGGTGACCACAACCGCGCGAACGGGCTAACGGACCGAAAGCACGATGCGGTGGTAGCCGCTGGCGCCATCGGGGATCACGCTGGCTTCGCGACTGGTCTGGGTCTGGCCGTCCAGATCCGTGGCGCGCACCTGGAGGGTGTGGTTGCCCGGCGTCGCCTGCCACTCATAAGACCACTGCCGCCAGCAGTCGATGGTGGGGTCGCTCGCCAGCCGACACACCTGCCAAGCTGCGTTGTCCACCTGCACCTCGACCCGGCCGATCCCGCGATGCTGTGCCCAGGCGATGCCGGCGACCACTACGCGACCCGAGGACAGGCTCGCGTAGTCACCGGGCACGTCGATCCGGGACTGGGTCTTCACCGGCCCCTGGGGAGACCAGCCGCGCTGGGTCCAGAACGCCGAGAAGTCGGCGAATCTGGTCACCTCGAGGTCCACGACCCACTTGGTCGCGGACACGTAGCCGTAGAGGCCCGGCACGACCATGCGCACCGGGAACCCGTGCTCGGGGGTGAGCGGCTGCCCGTTCATCGCCACCGCGAACAATGCGTTGCGCCCGTCCGTTAGCGCCGCCAGCGGCGTACCTGCGGTCCAACCGTCCGCAGACCGCGAAAGCACGGCGTCCGCATCGCCGTGCACCCCCGCCTCCGCGAGGATCGGCGCGATCGGGACCCCCGCCCAGTAGGCGTTGCTGATCAGGTCACCCCCGACCGGGTTGGAGACGCAGCAGAGCGTCAGCCAATCGGAGGTGACCCCGCGGGCCAGCAGCTGCTCGTAGTCGAGGGTGATTTCCTGGTCAACCATGCCGTGGATGCGGACCTGCCAGTCGTCGGGTACGACGAGCGGAACGGCGAGCGCCGTATCGATCCGGTAGAAGTCGGCCACCGGCGTGACCCAGGGGCTGACCCCGTCGACGCCGACGCTGACGCCAGGGACCTGGGGCACTTTGCCGAACCGTCGTCCCAGCGTCCGGCGAGCCGCTTCGACATTACCCCGGCTCCTTTCCAGCGCGCGCCCGAATACGGTGACCGCCACCGACGACGCAGCCACGAGTCCGGCCAGCCCGAGGAAGGAGCGTCGGCTGGTCACCGGCAAGGAGTCGGGGAGGCCCTTCCGCCGCGGATCCGCGGATGCCGAGGCTTTCGCCAGTTCGGAGAGGTACGACAGCGCGACCATCGCAACGAGCACACCGACCAGCGCCGGGAGGTAGCGGGTAGGCCCGGACGGGAGCCGGCTGTGCACGGCGAGCAGCAGGACGGCGCCCATGGCCGCGAATGCCGTCAGGGCGCCGAGCCGCGACCGCATCGCGAGTATGCCGGTGGCGGCACTCAGCACGGCCACGCCCACCAGCGTCATCACGATGACCAACGTCTTGTCGTGGTGGCCGACACGCGCGATCACCAGCTCGATCACCCGGCCCGGGGTCAACGAAATGATGCTTTCCGCCACCGCCTCGACCGGGGAGACCCGAAGATGCGCGAAGCCGTTGACCAGCTCGGAGACGGCGAGGCCGGCCGCCGCGGCGACGGCTCCGGCGATCGCCCCACATCCGTGGTCGCGGGTCAGCCTCATGCCCCGATCCTCTCCCACCGCAGGCGACAACCGAAGCGGTCCGCACCGCTGCCGGGCGGGTGTCACACTTTCGTCAGATCTGCGCCGCCTGCTGACATGATGCGCAGGTGACGAACCTCCCTGCCGATGGCGCCCGCATCCCCCGCGTCGGCATCGGCGTCGACGTGCATCCCCTGGTCGAGGGCCGCGAGCTGTGGGTGGCCGGACTGTACTGGCCGGAGGCCGGGCTCGGGCTCGCCGGCCACTCCGACGGGGACGTGGTCGCGCACGCCTGCTGCGACGCCCTGCTGTCCGCGGCCGGCCTCGGCGACCTGGGGGGGCAGTTCGGCACCGCAGATCCGCAGTGGGCAGGCGTCAGCGGTGCGGCGCTGCTCGCCGAGACCGCCCGTCGGGTGCGGGCATCCGGCTGCGAGATCGGCAACGTCGCCGTGCAGCTCATCGGTGACCTGCCGCGGCTGCGGTCGCGATGGGCTGAGGCGCAAGAGATACTGGGTGCGGCCAGCGGCGTGAGCGTGAGCGTCTCGGCGACAACGACCGACGGTCTCGGTCTCACCGGCCGCGGTGAGGGGCTGGCCGCGATCGCGACCGCTGTGGTGCTGGCCCGAACGGGGGCGGCCTAGGGCGACGCCGCGAGCAGCGCCTCCGCCAGGAGGAGATCCAGTGGGCGGGTGATCTTGAACGCCAGCGGGTCACCCTCGACGAGGGTGACCACGACTCCGGTCGCCTCGACCAGCGACGCGTCGTCGGTCGCGTCGACGCTGGCGTCGGACCGTGCGGCTTCATGAGCCCGGCGGAGGGCGTCGGCCCGGAAGCCCTGCGGAGTCTGCACCAGCCTGACCTGCGACCGCTCGAGCGGGGCGCTCGAGCGGTCGGCCGACACCCCGCGCAGCGAGTCGGCCGGCTCGACGGTCGGTACGACGCAGGTCGCCCCCTCCGCGAGGGCGTCCAGCACGCGTTGTACGACAGCAGCTGGCACCAGCGGCCGCGCGGCGTCGTGGACGAGCACCCACCCGACATCGTCGTCGAGGGCGTCGAGGGCGTTGGACACCGACCGTTGGCGGGTCGTGCCGCCCTCGACGATGCTCACTGCGACGGTGCTCTCGATCTCGCAGGCAACGCGCCAGAGCGCCGGGAGGGCAACGACGATCTCGTCGACGTACTGCCCGAGCACGGTGACGCTGCGCTGCAGCAGGCTCCGTCCGGCCAGCAAGCGCAGGGCCTTCGGAAGTTCGCCGGTCCCGCCCGAGCCGGCGAGCCGGGTGCCCACCCCGGCGGCCGGGATGATCGCGACAACCTTCCGTGCCACGCCTATGCGCTCAGGACGCGAGGACCTCTTCGAGCATGGTGTAGGCCTTGTCCTCGTTGGTGTGCTCGGCCAGCGCCAGCTCGGAGACCAGCACCTGGCGGGCCTGGCCCAGCATGCGCTTCTCGCCGGCGGACAACCCACGCTCGCGGTCACGGCGCCACAGGTCGCGCACCACCTCGGCGACCTTCATGACGTCACCGGAGTGCAGCTTCTCCATGTTGGCCTTAAATCGGCGGGACCAGTTCGTCGGCTCCTCGACGTGCTCGGCGCGCAGCACGTCGAAGACCCGCTCGAGACCCTCCTGGTCGACGACGTCACGCACGCCAACGAGATCGAGATTGCAGGCCGGTACCCGAATCTCCAGGTCGTTTTGGGCCACGATGCGCAGAACCAGGTAGAGCCGGTCTTCGCCGTTGATCGTGCGGGTCTCGATGTCCTCGATGACGGCCGCACCGTGGTTCGGGTAGACCACGGTTTCGCCGACCTTGAAAGTCATGTGTTGGTAGCCCCTTTCGACCAGCCAAGGATACCACGCCGCAGAGTCTCATGGAATCGCGTTTGCCCAGGTCAGAGCGCTATTCGAGGCTTGACAATTACCCGAACTCGTGCGTACGGAGAGTCCCCGGAGGTGGCCTGCATCCCCCTTGGCTACGCTGATGCTGCCTCGCTGGTGCGGGGCTTGCGTCCAGCCGAGACCAGGAGGACACGAACGTGGCGACCGACCGCCTTGTCGCATGCATGGCGTCCCGGCGTCCTTCGCGCCGCCTGCTGGTCGCCCTGACGGTGGTGGCGCCGCTGCTGGCCGCATGCGGCAGCGGCTTCCACGCCCAGACGAACCAGATCTACCAGCCGGGGCCGGGGATCACCGTGCGGGTCGGCGGCGTCTACGCGATGAACACGCTGATCGTCACCGACGGGCATGGCAATGGGACCCTGGTCGGCGCGTTGATCAACCAGCGGTCGCGACCCGACGAGCTGCGGTCGGTGCGGGTCAGCACCCGGGCCGGCAGGGTGCTCGACTCGACGATCATCAGCGGCACGATCGCGCTGCCTTCGCAGCGTGCCGTCCAGCTCGCGGACACCGGCGACGTGCGGGTGCGGGGGACCCTCGACGCGGGCACCTACCTCACGCTCACGCTCACGTTCGCCAACGCGGCACCGGTGCACGTCGAGATCCCGGTGGTCTCGGCGTCCTCCGACTTCCGCAGAGTGCCGCTCGGTCCGGTACCGCCGCCGACTACGCCCAGCCACTCCAACCCGAGCCGCGCCCACCCCTGACCGAGCATCGGCCGGTCAGCCTGCCCCGCCCGGCACGTCGTACTTGTAGCCGAGCCCGCGAACCGTCACCAGATAGCGGGGGTTGGCCGGGTCGGGTTCGATCTTGGCTCGCAGCCGTTTCACATGGACGTCCAGGGTCTTGGTGTCACCGACGTAGTCCGAGCCCCATACCCGGTCGATGAGCTGGCCGCGGGTCAGTACCCGGCCGGCGTTGCGCAGGAACATCTCGAGCAGCTCGAACTCCTTCAGCGGCATCCGCACCTCGCAGCCGTGGACGGTCACCAGGTGACGCTCGACGTCCATGCGCACCTGGCCGTACTCCAGGGTCGCCGGCATCAGCTCGGACTCGACCCCGCGGCGCAGCACGGCCCGGATCCGGGCCACCAGCTCCCGCGGGCTGTAGGGCTTGGTCACATAGTCATCGGCGCCCAGCTCAAGCCCGACAACCTTGTCCACCTCGCCGTCCTTGGCGCTCACCATGATGACCGGCACCGAGGAGACCTGCCGGATTCGGCGGCACACCTCGGTGCCTGGCAGTCCCGGCAGCATCAGGTCCAGCAGCACGATGTCGGCCCCGGTCCGCTCGAACTCCGCCAGCGCCTCCGGCCCGGTGCCGGCCAATGACACCTCGAAGCCTTCCTTGCGCAGCATGTAGGCCAGCGCGTCGCTGTAGCTGTCTTCGTCCTCAACGACGAGAACGCGGGTCATGACAACTCCGAGGAGGTGGCGCCCAGCGTCGCGTGGGTGGTGCCGACCCGGCGCTGCGCTCGCGGCGGGTCGCTGTCGCGCTGGGGCGTGGCGCGGACGACCGGCTGCCCGGCGTGGTCGAGCTGGGCGGGAAGGGCCATGGTGAACGTCGAGCCGTCACCCTCGACGCTCCAGACCCGGACCTCACCGCCGTGGGTGGCCGCCACGTGCTTCACGATCGACAGCCCGAGGCCGGTGCCGCCGGTGGCCCTGGCCCGAGCCGGGTCCACCCGGTAGAAGCGCTCGAAGATCCGCTCCAGCTCGGTCGCCGGGATCCCGACGCCCTGGTCGGTGACGGCAAGCTCCACCATCGTGTCGACAAGCTGTACGGCGATGGTCACCTGGGTGCGCGGCTGGCTGTAGACCACGGCGTTCTCGACCAGGTTGCCCAGGGCGGCCAGGATCTGGTCGCCGTTGCCGTGGACGACGCAGCCGCGCCGACCGGTGAAGATCAGCTCCACCTGCTTGCCCTCGGCATCGACCCGGACCCGATCCATGGCCCGCTCGGCGATCTCGTCGACGAGCACGCCGGCGGCGTCCTCGAGCGGGTCGTCCCCCTGCAGCCGGGAGAGCTCGATGATCTGCTGCACGAGCCGAGTCAGGCGTTCGCTTTCCCTCTGCATGCGGGCCGAGAACCGGACCACTGCCTCGGGGTCGTCCGCGGCCTGCGCCACCGCCTCGGCCAGCAGGTTGATCGCTCCGACGGGGGTCTTCAGCTCATGGCTCACGTTGGCCACGAAATCACGGCGGATCGCCTCCACCCGGCGCTCCCGCGTGCGGTCCTCGACCAGCACGAGGATGAGCCGACTGCCCAACGGCGCCACCCGGGCCGCCACCTTGAGCGCGGGGCCGCTGCGGGTGCGCCGCAGGACCAGGTCGCCCTCGCGGATCTGTCCGTCGCGCCGTACCTGGTGGACCATCTCGAGCAGGTCAGGCACGTCCAGGCGAGACCCGCGAACGACGCCGAGCAGGTGCGCCGGCGCGCTCGCCTTCAGCACTTCATCGTCGGAGCCGATCAGCAGGGCGGAGGAACGCAGGACCGAGAGCACCGCAGCCACCCCGGGAGGGACCAGCGGCTCGGCGACCGCCGGCGTTCGTCCCTGGGCCCGCTCGCTGAGCCGCCAGGCCAACACGGTGACGGCCCCGAGCAGGGCACCAAGGACGCCACCCACCAGAATCGCCGTGGACGTCTGCATGCCTCGATGGTACGCAGGCAACCCGTACCGGCCGGTCGCGGCGAGACGCCTGACGTGGCCTTTTGGCGACTGTTCACTGTCCGTTCACGTCGTTGCGCCCGGCCGTAACCCCAGCCGTTTACCGTTGCGGCATGCGAGACCAGTATCAGCATCAGCTCGACGCCGTCCTGAACAGCCTGGTGGAGATGACCGGGGCGGTCCGAACCGCCCTCGACCACGCCACCAAGGCGTTGCTCGAGGGCGACGCGACGCGCGCCGAAACGGTGATCGGCGGCGACCAGGCGATCGACGCGACGCGCGAGCGGATCGAGGACGACAGCTTCGAGATCCTGGCCCGGCAGTCCCCGGTCGCCGGAGACCTCCGGATGCTGGTCGCGACGCTTCGCATGGTCACTGACCTGGAGCGGATGGGCGACCTGGCAGTGCACGTGGCCCGAGTGGCGCGGCGTCGCTACCCGGCCAAGGCCGTGCCGCAGCTGCTCGTCCCGACCATCCAGGCCATGGCCGCGACCGCCGACCAGATGATCGCGCAGGCGGCCGAGATCATCGCCAGCCGCGACGTCCACGCGGCAGCGGAGCTCGAGGACACCGACGACCAGATGGACTCGCTGCGGCGGTCGATGTTCGAGGCTCTGCTGAGCGACGAGTGGGAGCAGACGGTCGGCCGGGTGGAGCCGGCGATCGACATCGCCCTGCTGGGCCGCTACTACGAGCGCATCGGCGACCACGCGGTGTCGATGGCCCGGCGGTTGGTCTTCATCGTCACGGGCGAACATCCGGTCAGCGTCTGATCCACCGGCGCGACGGCGGCCGGCCGAGAATAGGCTGCGCCCATGACAGATGTGCCTTTCCGGCTCGTGCTGCTGCGCCACGGTGAGAGTGACTGGAACGCGAAGAACCGCTTCACCGGGTGGGTCGACGTGGCGCTGAGCGACAAGGGCCTGGCGGAGGCCGAGCGTGGTGCCACGCTGATGGCGGGACGCAGCATCCTTCCCGACGTCGTCCACACCTCCGTGCTACGACGCGCGATTTCCACGGCCCAGATCTGCCTGGACGGCGTCGACCGGCACTGGGTCCCGGTACGGCGCTCCTGGCGGCTCAACGAGCGCCACTACGGCGCCTTGCAGGGCAAGGACAAAAAGGAGACGTTGGCGGAGTTCGGCGAGGAGCAGTTCATGCTCTGGCGGCGCAGCTATGACACGCCTCCCCCGCCGCTGGAGAGCGACGGCGAGTTCAGCCAGCACGGTGACCGGCGGTACGCAGACCTGCCGCCGGAGATCGTGCCGCGCACCGAGTGTCTGGCCGACGTGCTGGCCCGAGTTCTGCCCTACTGGTACGACGCGATCGTGCCCGACCTGCGCCGAGGCCGGACCGTGCTGGTCGCCGCGCACGGCAACTCCCTACGCGCCTTGGTGAAGCACCTGGACGACATGTCAGAGCAGGCCGTGGTCAGCCTGAACATCCCCACCGGGATCCCCTTGCTCTACGAGCTGGACGACGACATGCACCCGATCACGGCCGGTGGGGAGTACCTCGACCCGGAGGCTGCGGCCGCCGCCATCGCGGCCGTCGCCAACCAAGGCCGCTAACCGACCATCCGCCCCTGGGAACACACCATCGGCCCCTGGAAACACACGATCCGTCAAGCTCTCGCCTCGGACGGCCGGGAATGACCCTCAACCAGTGGGGGGTTGCTCGAGCCAGCCGCGGAAGGCGTCCAGATTGCGGGTGGACTCGCCGCGCTTGCGCCGCCACTCCCACTCCTTGCGGATCGAGGTTGCGAACCCCAGCTCGAGGATGGTGTTGAACGACTCGTCGGCGTAGGTCAGCACCGCCCCGAGCAGCCGGTCAACCTCGGACGGCGTCACCGAGGTCAGCGACAACCGGCCGTCGAGGTAGATGTCACCGTTGTGGTCGATCGCGAAGCAGACGCCGTAAAGACGCAGGTTCCGGCCGAGCAGCCAGCGGTAGACGGCCTCATGGTTCTCATCGGGGTTCCGGCAGACGAAGGCATGCACGGCGACGGCGTGGTCACCGACCACTAGCCGGCACGGTGTGGAGAGCTTGCGCTCCCCGGGCAGGTCGAAGACGAAGACGCCAGGCGCCGGCTCCTCTGCCTCGATCTCGGCCTCGACCAAAGCCGTTCGGATGGTCCCAGCCACCCCTTCTGCGGAGGGCGTGGCGGAGGCAGGGGGGGAGGTCATTGGGCAGCAGCCATCGCCTCGTGCGAGAAGACCGCCTGCGCGGCCTGATATGCCTGCACAGTTTGCTCGGCGGTGCGTGACCAGCCGAACGTCATTGCGTGCCCAGCGGCTGCCTGGCCGAATGTCGCGAGCAGCCGCGCGTCGGACAGCAACCGCTCGATCACCAGGGCATAGTCCGCGGCTCGGTGGCCCTCGACCAGGATGCCGGTCACGCCGTCGCGCACCGCGGTCGGCAGCCCACCGACGTTCGCGGCCACCACTGCGGTGCCGCAGGCCTGTGCCTCCAGAGCGACCAGCCCGAAGGACTCGTTGTACGACGGCACGCACACCAGCGACGCCGCACGATAGTAGTCGGCGAGCTCCGCCTGGCCCATCGGCGGCACGAAGCGCACCACGTCAGCAACCGCCAGCCGGGTGGCCAAGGAGCGCAGCGACCGCACGGTGTCCAGCCCCCGGCCCGAAGGGCCACCGATGATGGGAACCACCAGACGCGAACGCCATTCCGGCAGCCGCTCGAGGATCGCGGCGGCCGCCTCGACCACGATGTCGGGGGCTTTGAGCTGCTGGAGCCGTCCCGCGAACAGCACCACGAGCGCCTCCGGAGCGATGCCGACCCGTTCACGCGCTGCCGACTTGTCACCAGGAGAGAACACGGTCAGGTCGACGCCTGGGGTGATCACTCGCACCCGGTCGGGCCCGGCGCCGTACAGCTCGATGAGCTGCTGGCCCTCGGCCGCGGTGTTTGCGACGATGAGGTCGGCCGCGTCCACGACCTGCTGCTCGCCGATCACTCGAGCTGCCGGTTCCGCCTCGTCGCCTACCGCGAGGAGCTCGTTCTTGACCTTCGCCATCGTGTGCATCGAGTGGACCAGGGGCACGCCCCACCGGTCGCGGGCCAGCGCGCCTACCTGCCCCGAAAGCCAGTAGTGCGAGTGGATCAGGTCGTAGTAGCCCGGCTCGTAGGCAGCCTCCGTGCGCAACACCTCGCGGGCGAAGGTGCACAGCTGGCCGGGCAGGTCGGCCTTGGTCAGTCCCTCGAAAGGCCCCGCGATGACGTGACGGACCAGGATGCCGGGTGCCATCTCGGTGACGCTCGGCTGCGAGCGCGACGTCGCGCGGGTGAAGATCTCCACCTTGACGCCGGTGGCGGCCAGCCGGCGGGACAGCTCGACGACGTACACGTTCATGCCGCCGGCGTCGCCGGTCCCGGGTTGCTCGAGGGGCGAGGTGTGCACGCTGAGCATGGCCAGCCGCCGGAGGTTCGTGGGAGGCCGAGCGACGCGCACGACGTTGTCGCCGTGAGCGGTTGACCCGCTCGAACGCTGCACCGGTCCGCACCTCCGTGTCACACGAACAACACCCGAGTCTTTCTCATTCCCGCGGTACGGCGAAATCACACCCACCCGCAGCCTGCACCGGGTGACAGGATGACCGGATGGACGTCTCTCGCCCCGTCGCCGTGGTCACCGGCGCGAGCAGCGGCATCGGGGCCGCCTCTGCCCGCCGACTCGCCGCGGCCGGCTTCCGGGTCGTGGTCGCCGCCCGCCGGGCCGACCGCCTGCAGGCGCTGGCCGCGGAGGTCGAAGGCACCCCGGTCGTCTGCGACGTCACCGACGCCGACCAGGTGCGCGCCCTTGCTCGCGAGGCGGGCGACTCCGTCGCCGTACTGCTGAACAACGCCGGCGCGGCTTTCGGGCTGGACCGGGTAGCGGAGGCCGATCCGGCCGGCTGGCTGGCGATGTACGAGCTCAACGTCATCGGCACCCTGCGGGTGACCCAAGCGCTGCTGCCGGCCCTGATCTCGAGCGGTAACGCGGTCGTGATCAATATGGGGTCGACCGCCGGTCACGCCAGCTATGAGGGCGGTGGCGGCTACGCGGCCGCCAAGCACGGCGTGGCCGCCCTCACGCAGACGCTGCGCCTCGAGCTGCTCGGTCAGCCGGTGCGCGTCACGGAGATCGCTCCCGGCATGGTCGCGACCGAGGAGTTCGGGCTCGTCCGGTTCGGCGGAGACGCGTCCCGCCGAGATGCGGTGTACGACGGCGTACCCGACCCGTTGACCGCCGACGACGTCGCCGACGCCGTGGTGTGGGTGGCCACCAGACCCGCCCACGTCAACATCGACAACCTCACCATCCGACCACGCGCCCAGGCCACCCAGGACAAGGTCCACCGGGTGTGAGCCAGGTCTGAGCTGGGCCAGAGCTGGGCCTGAGCCCGGGCGACCTGGGCATAATCGTTGGCGTGACGCGCCCGGAGTTCCGCGGACCCTTCTTGCTGCTGTTCGCGCTCGATCAGCAGCTCGGCACGCTGCTCACGAGAGCGATGGCGGATGCGCCCCTGCGTCCGGGCGAGTTCGCGGTTTACAGCACCCTGCGGCTCGAGCAGCCGACCACACCGAGCGAGCTCGCCTCGACCCTCGGTCTGCCTGCGACAACCATGTCCAGCCAGCTCGCCAGGATGGCGGACCTGGGACACCTGCAGCGAATCCGGAACCCACGCGACGGGCGCTCTGCCGTGATCTCGCTGACCCCGGCCGGACTGGCCGCGACCGAGGCATGCTTTCCCGGGTTCCAGCGTGCGATCCAGTCGTTCCACGCCAACCTCGAGGTCGACGAGTCGCGGGCGCTGGAGGTGCTCGAGACGGTGAGCGCGGCGCTGGCGTCGGCGACGGTCGAGATCGGCGACCCTCCGCGAATTCGTCCGACCGAGCCCCCCGAGTGACGCCCGCGCCGGCTCGGACGAATGCGGGGCCCGCCGACGTCTCTGATTCGTCCCGGCAGGAGTCCCGCCGATAGACTCGGGGCGTGCCCGCGGGATCGCGTGGCGCTTCCCCCCACTCGACAGGGCCCACGCTCCACCATGTCTGTCACCACCGAGGTCATCGCCACTCGCCGAAACGATCTGCGCAATGTGGCGATCGTCGCGCACGTCGATCACGGCAAGACGACGCTCGTGGACGCCATGCTCTGGCAGTCGGGCGCCTTCGGCGACCACCAGCACGTCGACGAGCGGGCCATGGACTCCGGCGACCTGGAGCGCGAGAAGGGCATCACGATCCTGGCCAAGAACACCGCCGTCCGCTACGCCGGTGCGGCGACGACGGAGCCGATGACGATCAACATCATCGACACGCCCGGCCACGCGGACTTCGGGGGTGAGGTCGAGCGCGGGCTGTCGATGGTCGACGGCATCGTGCTGCTCGTCGACGCCTCCGAAGGCCCGCTCCCACAGACCCGTTTCGTGCTGCGCAAGGCCCTGGAGCAGAAACTCCCTGTGGTGCTCGTCGTCAACAAGGTCGACCGGCCCGATGCCCGGATCAGCGAGGTCGTCGACGAGACCTACGAGCTGTTCCTGGACCTGCTCGACGACTCACACGACCAGGACTCGTTGAACTTCCCGGTCATCTACGCGTCGGCCCGGGCCGGCCGCGCCTCGCTGGCGCAGCCGGCGGACGGCACGATGCCCGACGGTGCTGACCTCGAGGCGCTCTTCCGCACGATCATCGAGACCGTGCCCGCGCCCGAGTACGTCGATGGCGCCCCGCTCCAAGCACACGTGACCAACCTGGACGCGTCTCCGTTCCTCGGCCGGCTGGCACTGTGCCGCGTCCACCAGGGCACCTTGCGCAAGGGGCAGAACGTCGCCTGGCTCCGCCGGGACGGGTCCCAGCAGACGGTCAAGATCACCGAGCTGCTGGTCACCAAGGCCCTCGAGCGGGTCTCTGGCCTGGAAGCCGGACCGGGCGACATCGTCGCGGTGGCGGGCATCCCCGAGATCACCATCGGGGAGACGCTCGCCGACCTCGACAACCCGGTACCCCTGCCGCTGATCACCGTTGACGAGCCGGCCATCTCGATGACCGTCGGCATCAACACCTCCCCGCTCGCGGGCCGTCGCAAGGGCACCAAGGTCACCGCCCGGCTGGTCAAGGATCGCATCGACCGGGAGCTGGTCGGAAACGTCTCCATCCGCGTCCTGTCCACCGAGCGTCCCGACGCCTGGGAGGTGCAGGGCCGCGGCGAGCTGGCGCTGGCGATACTCGTCGAGCAGATGCGCCGCGAGGGGTACGAGCTGACCGTCGGTAAGCCCCAGGTGGTCACGAAGATCGTCGACGGCAAAGTCTTCGAACCCATGGAGCGGCTCACGATCGACGCGCCCGAGGACCACCTCGGCGTCATCACCCAGCTGCTCGCGGTGCGCAAGGGCCGGATGGAGCAGATGATCAATCACGGCACCGGTTGGGTGCGGATGGAGTTCCTGGTCCCCGCCCGAGGCTTGATCGGCTTCCGGACCGAGTTCATGACCGACACCCGAGGCACCGGCATCGCCAACCACGTCTTCGAGGGGTACGAGCCCTGGGTCGGCGACCTCCGGACCAGGTCCAGCGGCTCCCTGGTCGCCGACCGTTCCGGGATGGCGACGTCGTACGCGATGTTCAACCTGCAGGAACGAGGCAGTCTCTTCGTCGAGCCCACCACCGAGGTCTATGAGGGAATGGTGGTTGGAGAGAACAGCCGCTCCGAGGACATGGACGTCAACATCACCAAGCCGAAGAAGCTCACCAACGTGCGCTCGGCGACCGCGGAGGAGCTCGAGCGGCTGATTCCGCCGCGCCGGCTCTCCCTCGAGCAGTCCCTCGAGTTCTGCCGCGAAGACGAGTGCGTCGAGGTCACCCCGGACGCCGTCCGGATCCGCAAGGTGGTGCTCGACCAGCAGGAGCGCGCCAAGTCGGCCGCCCGCGCCCGCCGCCCTCTACAGACCTGACCATTCGGGGTTTCCGAGACCATCCGCAGCTCGGCTACGCGGGAGGCGAACTGCTGGTTCACATGCTGGGCCGCCCGGCCGAGCACCCCGAGTTGCCACGCGGCGACCAGATCGACCCGGACGAGATCGGCGCGGTGCTTGCGAACCTTGGCATGATCGTGCAGGGTCCGCGCCCGTGGACAGACGCTGACACCGGTCTGCCCGACCAGCTCGGCCGGCCTGAGATCGATGCCTTCCCGGTAGCCTCGAGACAGCGGAGCTTCTCCCGGGCGCAGGATCGAGAAGATGAGACCACACGACGAGTGACATGGCAGTCCAAGACCGCTCGACCAAACCGGCGTGGGAGCGCTCGCTCGTCGCGGCGGTCATGGTCGCGGCGGTGACAGTGCTGAGCTACCTCGGTTGGCTCGGGTGGGACCAGAAAAGGCACCGTGTTCCCGGAACGAGCAACATCGAGGGACCGTATGAGACCTGGCAGGTGTTCGGTTTGGCAGCAACTCTGACCGTCCTGGCCATTGTCGTGACCTGGCGCGGTCAGGGAGGCGCCGCCGCTTTGACCATCCCACCGGTGCTCACGGTGTCGTGGTCCATCGACGCGGCCGATGACAAGGTCATCGGCGCCAACCTGTGGCCGGTCGGCGCTCTCTTCCTGGCCCTGGCCAGTATCACCGGGGTCCTCGTTGTCTGGGGCGTAACTGAAGCGATCAGACGAATCTCCACGAGGTAGCCGTCCCCCTGCATCTTCCTGCGCGCCTGAGCCAAGCGACGGCACCACGCGACCTGTGCGGCGCGTTGTCGGGTCGAGGATGGACCCGCACACTCGGGGGATGGACCTCCAGATCGTCAACGGGGACATCACCAGGCAGCGGGTGGATGCGATCGTCAACGCCGCGAACGCCCGGATGCGTGGCGGAGGGGGCGTCGACGGCGCGATCCATCGCGTCGGCGGCGGTGACCTGCCGGCCACCTGGGTGATCCACGTGGTGGGACCGAACTACCGGGCCGGTCAGCGCGACCGCTCCCTCCTTACTGCGTGCTACCGCAACGCCCTGCGGGTTGCCGACGACCTCGGCGCCACCAGCGTCGCCTTCCCCCTGGTGTCCGCCGGCATTTACGGCTGGCCGCTGGACGACGCCGCCGGAGCGGCGGTCGACACGCTGCGTGCCACGTTGACGAGCGTCGAGCGGTGCCTGCTCGTTGCATTCGGCGAGGCAACGTTCGACGCCGTCCGGCGCGCCCTCGGCTGAGCCTCTGGTCCGGCTCGGCCCGGCCAGCGAGCCGGCAGGCCGGCGATCAGCGGCACGCGGCTCAGTAGTGACGCATGGCACGCAGCGTTGGCCGTACGTCGACCAGGTAGACCGCGGCCGCGACGGTGCCGATCAGGTTGAGCATCTGCAACGGCGAGCGGATCAGCACCTGCAGCACCAAGAAGATGGCGAGCAGGATGAGCCAGAACGCCTTGTTCTGCTTGTCGGCGGCGACAAAGAACGCATCCTTGCGGTAGGCGGCGTCGGCGAGCGCGAAGATCTTCATCACCAGCAGGGGGATGAGGATCAGGAGCTCGATGAAGCTCTCGATCGCGTAGGCCGTCACCCACCCAGGATACCGGGAGACGACGCCGGCAGCCCGGCCCAACCAGGTCAGCCGCCGATGGCGGCAGCAGCCTTGGTCGCGGAAGGGGCGCTCTTCTTGGCTGGGCTCTTCTTGGCTGGGCTCTTCTTGGCTGGGCTCTTCTTGGCTGGGCTCTTCTTGGCTGGGCCCGGCTTAGCCGTGCTCTTGGCCGTGGCCTTCTTGGCAGCACTCGTCTTCTTGGCAGCACTCGTCTGCTTGGCGGCCGCGGTGCTCGCGCGGGCCGTCTTCTTGCCCGCGGGCCCAGTCACTGGGCGAGAGACCGGCTGCACGTCGATGTCGACCTCCACGCCGACGGGCATGTCCCGACGGACCTGGCTCACCCGGTGCTTGCCCCGTCCGGCGAGGTCGCCGTACGCCGAGAACGCCGTCGAGACCACGTCGGCGAACAGCGACTGGGCCATGGCCGGCCACTCCTGGGCCCGCTCGGGAAGCGCCTGAAGGCGCTCCGGCGCCGACATCAGCTCGACCTGCAGAGCCTCGACCCGCTCGGCGATGCCGGCTTGGGCGTGCTCACGGACCGCCTTCGGGTCGAACGACGCGGCGCGATCGGCGAGATCGTCGCGGGCGGCCCGGATCTTCTCGACCGCGAAGTCGCCGGCGCCGACGAGCGCGAGCAGCGGCATGGAGTTCGCGAGGGTCTCCTCGAGGTCCTTGAAGTTGATCTTCTCGGTGAACATGGTGGTCATAATCGTCCTTCCGGGGGTGATGCGCTGGAGTTTTCGGAGTCAGCAGGCGGCCGTGAGGTCGAACCGTTGTCCCGGGTCTCGGCCGGGCGCCCGTTCTCGTGCCGAAACGACTGGTAGACGTCGAGCAGCACGCTCTTCTGTCGCTGGGTCAGGCCGGGGTCGGAGCGGACGGCCGTTTCCACCGAGCCTTCGTCGTGCACGGCCGGGTCGAGGATGCCGGCCCGGACGTAGAGCGTCTCCGCGGAGATCTGCAGGCCCTTGGCGAGCTGCTGGAGCACCTCGGCGGACGGCTTGCGCAGGCCCCGTTCGATCTGGCTCAGGTAGGGGTTCGAGACTCCGGTCTGGTCGGCGAGCTGCCGCAGCGTCAGCTGGGCACTGCGACGCTGGCCCTTGAGAAACTCCCCGAGGGACTCCAGCGTGGCCATGCTCCCATCGTGCTTGCAACAGCTAGCAAATGCAAGCTGACGGCGTTCTGGCGTACGCTCGCGCCGTGACCGCCCCCGAGATCCTGGTCGAGGTCGTCCGTTCCGACTTCGTCGAGGGCCACCACCGGGGGTCGGTGGTGGCGTTGGACGCGGCCGGGCAGGTCGACTGGTCGGTCGGTGACCCGCTGGCGCCGATCTACCCGCGGTCGTGCAACAAGCCGATGCAAGCGGTGGGCATGCTCCGCTGGGGGCTGGACCTTCCCAGTGAGCTGCTCGCCCTGGTGGCCGCGAGCCACTCCGGTGAGGACTTCCACATCGAAGGGGTACGGGCCATCCTGGCCGGCGCGGGACTGGACGAGAGCTTCCTCCAGACTCCCCCGGACAACCCGCTGGACGAGCAGGCGCGGGCCACCTACATCCGGGCCGGTTACCAGCCGGCGTCCGTCGCGATGAACTGCTCCGGCAAGCACGCCGGCATGCTGGCCACCTGCGTCGTCAACGACTGGCCGCTGGACAGCTATCGGGAGCCGGACCACCCGCTGCAGGCGGCCCTAGCGGATACTTTCGCCGAGCTCACTGCCGAGCCGATCGCCTCGATCGGGGTCGACGGCTGCGGGGCGCCCGTGTTCGCCGCCTCCCTGGCCGGTCTCGCCCGCGCGTTCCGCTCTCTCGTCACGGCGCCGCCGGGCTCGCCCCAGCGGCGGGTGGGTGAGGCGTTCGTGGTGCATCCGACCTACGCGTCCGGGACCCGGCGCGACGAGGCAGCGCTGCTCACGGCGGTTCCCGGCGCGGTGGCCAAGGCGGGTGCGGAGGCCTGCTACGCCGTCGCGCTGCCTGACGGGCGGGCCGTCGCGCTGAAGATCGACGACGGGGCCTCCCGCGCCCGGGCGCCGGTCATGGCCGCCGCCCTTCGCCGGCTGGGTGTCCCCGACGAGCCCGGTGTCGACGGTCCCGCCCTCGACGCGACCGGCGTGGCCGTCCTGCGCGGCGGTGGGCGGCCAGTGGGAGAGCTGCGCGTCGTACACCCCATGCTCGTGTCGCGGGACCAACCGATTCACGCGTGACAGAATCGCCCGGTGTCCGACGACTCCGTGCCGCAGTGGACCCCTTCCGCTCGTGAGCTGGACGACCTCGACCTGCTCCTCAACGCCTGCTTCTCCCCACCTCTACGTGGGTACGTCGACCCGGCCTCCGCCGGACCGGAGGCGGCAGTCACCCTGGTCGTCGACGCCGACACGGCTGACCGGGCGAGCGCGGCGGGCGCCATCGAGCTGGTCGACCCGGAGGGCGCCCCGCTCGCCCACCAGCGCGTCGACGCCAGCTGGCCGGCTCCCGACGGTCGGGTCGGCCTGGCCGGTCCGGTCGAGCGCGTGGCCGCCAACGCCTTCGGCCCCTTCCGCCGCCTGCACGTGCCCCCCGCCGTACTGCACGAGACCCGGGCTCGCGACACCCTGCTGGCCGTCGCCGTCCGGCGACCGCTCAGTCTCGCCGACCTGGAGGAGATCGACGCCACCAGCCGGGACCGGGGCAAGACGGTCCTGCTGATCGCCTGCGTCGGCGACGGCATGCCGCACGGGCTCTCGGCACCGGCCCTGGTGCGGGCCACCCAGACCGCCGCGCGGCACCTGCAGAGCCCAAGCATGGTGGTGGCTGCGGCCGTCGCCGACCACGGTGACGAGGAGGTGAACCGTTGGCTGGTCTCCAGCGTCTGCAGCGCCTTCGCCACCGAGTCGCTGCCGCTTCCCGAGACCGACATCGCAGAGCCATCAGGCCTGCCAGCCGATGTCGCGGCGATCGTCGACCGCGACCGTCCGCCCCGCGACCGGCAGGGTGCGGTGTTCTTCTTCACCGGGCTCTCCGGCTCGGGCAAGTCGACGCTGGCGCGTGCCCTGACCGACCACATCCTCGAGCGCGGCCACCGGACGGTCACCTCACTGGACGGAGACGTCGTCCGGCACCACCTCTCGAAGGGACTGGGCTTCAGCCGAGAGGACCGGGAGACCAACATCTTGCGCATCGGGTTCGTGGCGGCGGAGATCTCCCGGCACGGAGGCCTAGCGATCTGCTCGCCGATCGCGCCGTTCGAGTCGACCCGGGCCGAGGTACGGCGGATGGCAGAGCGCGCCGGCGGCGGGTTCGTGCTGATCCACGTGGCGACACCGCTGGCGGAGTGTGAGCGGCGGGACCGCAAGGGCCTCTATGCGCGGGCCCGGGCCGGCCTGATCGCGGACTTCACCGGGATCTCCTCACCGTACGAAGAACCGCGGAACGCCCTGAAAGTCGACACAACCGATCGGGATATAGCAGAATGCCTGGCGGAGATCCTCGCGGCGCTGACCAACGAGGGCTGGCTCCGCTCATGACGAGCCCGGAGGACCCATGCTGACTGCTGCCACCAACGTCGTCGCAGACAACCTGATCACGGGCCACACGACCGAGCTCAAGACCGCGATCGCCGCCTGCTTCGTCGGAATCATCGTCGGCATCACCGGGATGGGCGGTGGCGCCTTGATGACCCCGGCCCTGATCTTCCTCGGCGTCGGGGACGCGTCTGCCGTCGTCACCGCCGACCTGGCGGCGTCGGCGGTATCTCGGTCGACCGGAGCGGCGGTGCACTGGCGGAACGGCTCGCCCAACCTCGTTCTCGCGGGCTGGCTGATCGCTGGCTCGGTGCCCATGGCGTTCCTCGGCCCACGACTCGTCCAGTGGGCGGCACCGAACTCCGACATCAACGTGACCCTGCAGATCTGCATCGCCATCGCCCTGTTGTTCGCCGCGGCGTCGTACGCCCTGCGGCTCTATTTGCAACTGCGACAGATCGTCAAGCACGGCCCGGTGAGTGTTGGCGAGCCGCACATCCGACCGCTGCCGACCCTTCTCGTGGGGATGCTCGGCGGCCTGCTGGTCGGGATCACCTCCGTCGGAGCAGGGTCGGTCATCATGATCGCGCTGCTCACGCTCTACCCGACATTGTCCATCGTGAAGTTGGTCGGCACCGATCTGGTGCAGGCCGTGCCGCTCGTCATCGCCGCTGCGGCGTCGAACATCCTCGCCCACGGCCTCGACTGGACGATCACGATTCCACTGGTCATCGGATCGGTTCCGGGCACGTTCCTGGGCGCCCGGCTCGCGCCACGAGTCCCGACCTCGACCATCCGACGGGGCATCGTCATCGTTCTGACGATCTCAGGCCTCGCGCTGCTCGACAAGTCCGGCTGGTGGCCCCTCGGCTACCATGGTGACGCCACCAGTCACCCGCGCACGATCGTGCTGATCGGCCTGGGTTTGTTCGCCCTGCTGCCGTTCGTGTGGGGGCTGCTGCGCCGCAACGTGGGACTGCCCATGTTCGGGACACCAACGGTCACCGAGATCGAGGCACCGCCCGGCTCCCCGGCGGCCAAGCGCGCCGCGCGAGGCGCCCGCCAGGCGGCGGCAGCCCGCCGGGGCGGAGGTGCGCCGCCCCCCGGCGTACCAGGAGACGAGCCGGACGGACGGGCCGCTACCGACGAGACACCCGATGGAGCCGCACGACGACCCGTCGGGTCGTGAGCTGACGACGACGCCGATTGAGGTCACCGAGAGAGCCCGATCCGGCGGTCTGCCAGGCGCTGATGCGGTGTAACGTTCGCCACCCTGGCGTCCCCGACGGTCATTCCGACGTACCAGAGCGGGCTAAGATGAGCCGGAATCCCCGCCCCGAGGAGCTCCCACAGGAATGACCGTTCACGCTGACTACCGCCTCAGCCAGCTCGATGAGCTCGAGGCCGAGTCGATCCACATCTTCCGCGAGGTCGCGGCGGAGTTCGAGAAGCCCGTGCTGATGTTCTCCGGCGGCAAGGACTCCATCGTGATGCTGCGGCTGGCCGAGAAGGCGTTCTTCCCGGCCAAGATCCCGTTTCCGGTCCTGCAGATCGACACCGGGTTCGACTTCCCCGAGGTCCTCGAGTGCCGCGACAGCTGGGTCAACCGACTCGGCGTCCGCCTGGTGGTGGCCTCCGTCGACGAGGCCATCAAGCGCGGAGTCATCGTCGACGACGGAAAGACCAGCCGCAACCGGATGCAGACCGGCACCCTGCTGCACGCCATCGAGGAGGAGGGGTTCACCGCCGCCTTCGGTGGCGGCCGGCGCGACGAGGAGAAGGCCCGCTCGAAGGAGCGCGTCTACTCCCACCGTGACGAGTTCGGGCAGTGGGACCCCAAGAACCAGCGCCCGGAGCTGTGGTCGCTGTACAACGGCCGGATCCATGCCGGGGAGCACATGCGGGTCTTCCCGCTCTCCAACTGGACCGAGCTCGATATCTGGCACTACATCGGTCAGGAGAACGTCGAGATCCCCGGCATCTACCTCTCGCACCAGCGCGAGGTGTTCCGGCGTGACGGGATGCTGCTGTCGACCGGCGATTTCAACCCGCTGAAGCCGGGCGAGGTGGCCGAAGTCAAAACCGTGCGGTTCCGGACCGTCGGGGACATGACCCTCACCGGGTGCGTGGAGTCCGGCGCATCCACGGTGGCCGAGATCATCGACGAGGTGGCCGTCGCTCGGATCACCGAGCGCGGCGCCACCCGCGGCGACGACCGGTTCAGCGAGGCCGCGATGGAAGACCGCAAGCGAGAGGGCTACTTCTGATGACATCGTTGGCTTCCGCGGGCGCGGGCCGGCCCGCAATGGACCTGCTGCGCTTCGCCACCGCGGGCTCGGTCGACGACGGGAAGTCCACGCTGATCGGCCGGCTCCTGCTGGACTCAAAGTCGATTTTCGAGGACCAGCTCGAAGCCGTCGAGAACACCTCCATCGCCCGCGGCTACGACTACACCGACATCGCGCTGTTCACCGACGGTCTGCGTTCCGAGCGCGAGCAGGGCATCACGATCGACGTCGCCTACCGCTACTTCGCGACCCCCAACCGCAAGTTCATCATCGCCGACACCCCCGGCCACACCCAGTACACGCGCAACATGGTGACCGGCGCCTCGACCGCCGATCTTGGCCTGGTGCTCGTCGACGCCCGCCAGGGTCTGACCGAGCAGTCCCGTCGCCATGCGGTGATCCTGTCGCTGCTGCGGGTGCCGCACCTCGTCCTTTGCATCAACAAGATGGATCTCGTCAAGTACTCGCAGGAGCGGTACGACGAGATCCACCAGGAGTTCACCTCGTTCGCCACCAAGCTGTCGATCCCCGACCTGACGATCATCCCGATCTCGGCACTGCTGGGTGACAACGTGGTGACCCGCTCCGAGAACATGTCCTGGTACGAGGGTCCGTCCCTGCTGCACCACCTCGAGAACGTGCACGTTGCCTCCGACCGCGACCTGGTCGACACCCGGTTCCCCGTGCAGTACGTGATCCGGCCGAAGAGCGACGACTACCACGACTACCGCGGCTACGCCGGGCGAGTGGCCGGCGGCATCCTCAAGCCCGGCGACGACGTGCTGGTGCTTCCCTCGGGCTTCACCTCGAAGATCGCCGGCATCGACCTGTTCCAGAGCGAGCTCGCCGAGGCCTACCCGCCGATGTCGGTCACGGTGCGCCTCGAGGACGACATCGACGTCTCTCGCGGCGACATGATCTGCCGACCGCAGAACGCGCCGACCCCGAGCCAGGACATCGACGCAATGGTCTGCTGGATGTCCAGCACCCCGCTCGCGCCACGACAGAAGCTCGCGATCAAGCACACGACGCGGGTGTGTCGCACGCTGATCAAGGACGTCCAGTACCGCCTCGACGTCAACTCGCTGCACCGCGATCTCGAGACCAAGCACCTCGGGCTCAACGAGATCGGCCGGGTGCAGCTGCGCACGACGGTGCCGCTGCTGTGCGACTCCTATGAGACGAACCGCACCACCGGCTCGTTCATCCTGATCGACGAGGCAACCGGCGTCACCGTCGGCGCCGGCATGATCAACGCCGCCACCTGACCCCCACCCCGCGAAGGGGTCAGAGGCGGGCGCGTACGTGCAGACCGGCCTCGGGGTCGACCACGACCTCCTGGGCGGCGGCCACACCGTCGGCGAGCAGCTCCGCCTCTACCGGCACGCTGCGCTTGACGAGCGCCAGCCCCACCGGGCCGAGCTCGTAGTGTCGGGCCGCCGACCCGAGGAGCCCGACCTGTCGTCCGTCGAGGGTCACTGAGCTGCCGTGTTCGGGGAGCCGGTCGACCGAGCCGTCGAGCAGCAGCAGCACCAGCCGGCGGGGCGGCCGGCCCAGCGTGTGCACGCGAGCCACCGTCTCCTGGCCCCGGTAACACCCCTTGTCGAGGTGCACCGCGGTGCCCAGCCAGCCCAGCTCGTTGGGGATCGAGCGATGGTCGGTGTCGAGTCCCATTCGCGGCTCAGCGCGGGCGATCCGCAGCGCCTCGATGGCCCAGACGCCACACGGGGTCGCCCGGATCGCCTGGAGCTCGGATCGCCGTACCAGGTCGACCATCTCGGCACTCGAGGCGACCGCCGCCCAGTCCGCGGTGACGTCTGCGACCTCGACCCGCATCATGAACCGCATCGAGTCGAGCCAGCCGACGAGCGCCGGCGCCTCACCCGGCTCCACGTGCGCCCAGAACGCCTCCCCGTCGTCGTACCCGCTCATCGCATGCTCGACGTGCCCTTGGGGTGAGAGCACGAGCGTCGTGGTGCGCTGGAACGGCGGCAGGCCCTCGAGGTGCTGCGTCGTCAAAGAGTGCAACCAACCCAGCCGGTCCGGCCCGCTGACGCGGACCACGCCGCGGTGGGACAGGTCCACGACCCCGGTTCCGGTCACCAGCTCCCGCTGCTCGCGGAAGGGATCACCGTAGTGCGCGGGTACTCCTGAGTCGATGCCATCGGCGGGTACGGCGCCTGGCAGGGCCAGGAACGGGCTGGGTGGGGTCACCCGGAGCACTTCCGGCACTCACCGAAGATCGTCAGATGACCGATGTCTGGGGCGAAGCCGGTGCGCGCCCGGACGGTCTCCATGAGCGAGCCCAGGTCGCCCGGCTCGAACTCGGACACCACGCCGCAGGTGTGGCAGACCAGGTGGGCGTGCTGGGCGCCGCCGGCGGCGTGGTAGGTGGGCGCGCCGTGGCTGAGGTGAGCGTGCGTGACCAGGCCGATCTCCTCGAGCAGCTCGAGAGTGCGGTAGACCGTGGAGATGTTGACGCCCTCGACCCGGTCACGCACCCACGCGTGCACGTCCTCCGGGGTGGCGTGGCCGAGCTCGGTCACGGCCTGAAGGACCAGCTGACGCTGAGGCGTCAGCCGGTAGCCCCGCTCCCGCAGACTCTGCGCCAGCTCCACCCGTCCAGGGTATCCCGGCGCCGTCCGCAGGGCGCCCAGATCCGGCCGGAGCAGTGGCTAGACTCGCTGCTCGTGGAGGTCTTCTTCGTCAGTCTGCTCGTGTTAGTCGCCCTGGGCGTCGCCGTCCTCGCCGGCCTGGGCGTCTACCGCCTCATTCGCGGCCAGGTCTGAGCGGCCGGCGGATGCCGTTCGAGATCCCCGCGGACTTGCACCCGGACCTGATGCCGGTGGCGTTCCTGCTCGGTCAGTGGCACGGCAACGGTCATGGGGACTACCCCACGATCGAGGCGTTCCAGTTCGGCCAGGAGCTCGGCTTCACCCATGACGGCCGACCGTTCCTGCACTACTTCAGCCGGACCTGGCTGCTCGACGAGCACGGCGACGAGGGCCGGCCGCTCGCTCTGGAGACCGGCTTCCTGCGCCCGCGCCCCGATCGCGAGGTCGAGCTGCTGCTGACGCATCCGACCGGCTTCGCGGAGATCTACTACGGGAGCGTCGACGGGCCACGGCTGGCGCTGTCGACCGACGCCGTCGTGCGGACCAGCTCGGCCAAGGAGTACGTCGCCGGTCAGCGCCTGTACGGGCTGGTGGAGGGCGACCTGCTCTGGACGTTCGACATGGCGGCGCACGGGGAGGCCCTTCAGCCCCACATCTGGGCTCGCCTCCAACGCTCCTGACCCCTCTCCCAGACCATCCGCCCCTAGTCCCAGACCATCCGCCCCTAGTCCCAGAGCATCCGCCCCTAGTCCCGGACCGTCCGCCAGTTCGTGCTCTCCGGATGGCGGATCGTCCGTTACAACTGGCGGATCGTGGGTCACCACGGCCGGAGCGTGGGTCACCACGGCCAGATGGTCAGCGGGGTTTGATCTGGAGCAGGTCGCGGGCGTCGGCGGTCGACATCGCGGGGCGCTGGGCCAGCTCAGCCAGCCGGGCCGCCCGCTCCACCAGCTCGAAGTTGTGGGTCACCGGGACCCCGCGCGCAAGCGTCAAGGTGTCCTCCATGCCGACCCGGAGGTGGCCGCCTTTTGCCAGCGACGCAAAGGCAACGGCGAGCGTCGTACGTCCGACGCCGGTCGCAGACCACGAGGTGGTCTCCGCAGGCAACGCCTGCACGGCCGCGACCAGCGCGTCCGCCGTACCCGGCATCCCGCCTGGGACCCCCATCACCAGGTCGCAGTGCACCCGTTCCCCGAACGGCAGACCGTAGGTCGCGAGCAGCCGATGCAGCGCCGCCACGTGGCCGAGGTCGAAAAGCTCGAACTCCGGCACCACCTGACGCTCCTGGGACAGCTGATAAAGGTCGCAGACGAACGGCCAGGGGTTGGAGAAGACGTCGTCGCCGAAGTTGACGGTGCCCATGGTCAGCGAGCAGGAGTCGGGGCCGGCGTCGAGCACGGTCAGCCTGGTGTCCAGGGGGTCGTGCACGGATCCCCCCGTCGACAGCTGGACGATCAGCGAGGTGTGCTCCCGTACGGCGGCCACCGCAGCCGCGAGCCGAGCGGTCTCCAGCGTCGGCCGGTGCTCGTCGTCGCGGATGTGCAGGTGAATCATCGCCGCGCCCGCAGCCTCACACCGTACCGAGGTCTCGATGAGCTCAGGGAGCGTTGTGGGCAACGCAGGAAACGCATCCTTAGTTGTCTCGGCACCGGTCGGCGCGATCGTGATCAGCGTCCCCGGGTGTACGACCGACGTCATGGCGATATCGTGCCAGACTCTCGAGGCTCCGCCGTACAGCGGCGAGTGCGGCAGCAGCAACCCGGAGGTGAGGCCCGATGCGCGCGGTTGTGCAACGTGTGTCGAGCGCCGAGGTGGTCGCCGAGGGGCGCGTCGTCGGCCGCCTCACCAGGCCCGGGCTCGTCGTACTCCTCGGCGTCACTCACCCGGACACCGACGACGACGCGAAGCGGTTGGCCCGTAAGGTCTGGGAGCTACGCATTCTGGAAGGCGAGCGGTCGGCCTCCGACCACGGCGCTCCGCTCCTGGTCGTCAGCCAGTTCACGCTGTACGCCGACCTGACGAAGGGGCGCCGGCCGTCGTGGTCAGCAGCAGCACCGGGGACCGTCTCCCGGCCGCTGTACGACCGGTTCTGTGCCGCGTTGCGCCAACTGGGGGCGGAGGTCTCGACCGGGGTCTTCGGCGCGCACATGGACGTGACGCTGACCAACGACGGCCCGGTCACGCTGGTCGTCGATTCCTAAGAATTGGCCAGGGATCGCCTGGGGCAACCGCTGGAGATTTCGGTTCGTCCCCAATTGTTGACACACTGAGCCATGCTTGGTGGCCAATACCGCACGAAGGGCTGACGATGAGCGACGCGCCCACCCGCGACGACACAAGGTCCGGCGATGAAACCGTGACGACGGTTCCGCCGGTCAGGAAGCGCAACTTCTTCCGCCGCCACCTGGCACTCACCTCGCTTCTGGTGATCTTCGTGTTGCTCGTCGGCAGCGCGGGCAGCTTCGTCTGGTACCTCAACCATCAGCTCGGCAACATCAAGACCTTCCCGAGCGCGGGCATCACCGCACGGACCAACTCAAACGGCGACACCATCCCGGACGAGAAGACCGCGCTCAACATCCTCATGCTGGGGTCGGACGACGGCAACAACGTGCAGACCGTGGCCGACGATCTGGCGGACGGCACCTGGACACCCGGTCTGCACCGCAGCGACACCATCATCTTGGTGCACCTGCCGGCCGACCGGAAGTCGGCCCAGATCATCTCCATCCCGCGTGACTCCTGGGTTCCCGTCCCGACCTTTCCCGGCGACATCGGTGGTGAGGCGAAGATCAACGCGGCTTTCTCGTGGGGCGGCCCGGCTCTCGCGGTGCGCACCATCCAGGACTTCACCGGGCTGCACATCGACCACGTCGCAATGATCGACTGGAACGGATTCAAGGGCCTGACCGACGCCTTGGGTGGCGTCCGGGTCTACATCCCGCAGACCTTCACCGACTACACCCAGCACGTCACTTGGCACCAGGGCTGGCAGACCCTCGACGGCGAGACCGCCCTGCAGTACGTCCGCACGCGGCACGGGCTCGCCAACGGTGACTTCGGCCGCATCGAGCGGCAGCAGAACTTCCTGCGCACGATCATGAACTCGCTGCTGTCGTCGAGCACGTTCCTGAACCCGATCCGGCTGACCCACGTCGTGTCCACGATCGCCGGCTTCCTGCAGGTCGACGACGGGTGGAGCACCAGCGAGATCCGCAGCCTGGCCTTCTCCTCGCGCGGTCTCCGCGCCTCCAACGTGCAGTTCACCACCGCCCCGTTCGGCAGCTACGACACGGTGGCCGGACAGTCGATCGTCCGGCTGGACCCGGTCAAGTCCCGGAACCTGTTCAACCAGTTCGACCACGGCGACATCTCGCCGTACCTGCGGGCCAACCCGGGCAGCGCGCTGCCGGGCAGCCAGGCCGTCAAGTAGCGGCTTGGAATCAGTCGGGGTCGCGACGGTAGTCGTCGTCGAGGCGCTCGATGTCGTCCTCACCGAAGTAGTCGCCGGTCTGCACCTCGATGAAGGTGAGCTCGACGTCGCCGTCGTTGCCGATACGGTGAGCAGTTCCCGCCGGGATGTCGACCACGCCGCCCCGAGCGACCGGGCGCTCCGTGCCGTCGATGGTCACGACGCCGCTTCCGGTCACGACGAACCAGTGCTCGGCGCGATGGCGGTGCCGCTGATAGCTGATGCGTTGACCGGGCTGGACGGAGATGCGCTTGACCTGGAAGCCCTCGCCGTTGTCGACCACCTCGTAGTCACCCCAAGGACGCATGTCTCGCTGGCCTGTCACGCGTCTCCCTCGCTGCCGCTGGGCGCCACCGAAGGCGCCCCGAGCTCCATCCGGACGCGGTCAGTCTAGAGCGTCAGCTCTACCTCGGTGACCGCGCCGATGGCCGCGCTGACCGTGGACTGCACCGGGGCGGACTGTGGCGCGAGCACCCGCACGGTCCACTCCCCCGGCCCGGCGAAGAAGCGGAAGTCGCCGGCGTCACCGGTGGGGACCTCGGCCGTGAACTCCCCCGACGGGTCGAGCAGCCGTACGTAGGCCGAAGTGACCGGTCGCCCGTCCTGCACGACCGTCCCCTGAATGATGGCCTGGGCGCCCAGGTCGACGTGCGCCGCCCGGGCCGCACCAGCGGCCCCGCCACAGCCCATCAGGGCGCACCCGGCTCGTCGCCCACCGCCACCGGCACCCCGACCAGCGAGCCGTACTCGGTCCATGACCCGTCGTAGTTCTTCACATTCGGGTGCTCGAGGAGCTCGTGCAGGACGAACCAGGTGTGTGCGCTGCGCTCGCCGATGCGGCAGTAGGCGATGGTGTCGGTGCCGAGGTCGATGCCGGCCGCCGAGTAGAGGCTGTTCAGCTCGTCCTGCGACCTGAAGGTGCCGTCCTCGTTGGCGGCCTTGCTCCAGGGCACGTTGGCTGCCGTCGGGATGTGTCCGCCGCGCTGCGCGGACTCCTGGGGCAGATGGGCCGGGGCGAGCAACCGGCCGGCGTACTCGTCGGGTGAGCGCACGTCGACAAGATTTCGCGACCCGATGGCCGCGACGACCTCATCACGGAACGCCCGGATCGCCAGGTCCGGCTCCTGCGCCTGGTACGAGCCGGGGGACCGGCTGGGGACCTCGGAGGTGAGCTCCCTCCCGTCCAGCTCCCACTTCTTGCGGCCGCCGTCAAGGAGCACGACACTGTCATGGCCGTAGAGCTTGAAGTACCAGTAGGCGTACGCCGCGAACCAGTTGTTGTTGCCGCCGTACAGGACCACCGTGTCGTCGTTGCCGATGCCCAGCCGCTCGAGCAGATCCCCGAACTGCTGACGGTTGACGAAGTCGCGGCGCACCGGGTCCTGCAGATCGTCCTTCCAGTGGATCTTCACGGCGCCCCTGATGTGGCCGCCGTCGTAGGCGGTGGTGTCCTCGTCGACCTCGACCAAGACGATCCCGTCGTCGTCGAGATGCTGCTCGACCCAGACGGCGTCGACTAGTACCGCGTCACGGCTCATGCGCTGTTCCTCCGGAAGTTGGCGGCTCGCCCCCGCCGAGCCGACGCTGATGAATCGAAGTCCACGGTACGTCGGTGCGCCGGCTGCCGGTCCACATCGTGGACGGTGCGAGCACTACGGCGCAACTGCTAGCCACCGGCAAACGGTGGGAGGACCTCGACGGTGTCGCCGGAGGCCACCTTCACACCGGTCAGGTCGCGAGACCCGAGCGGAGCGTCACCCAGCAGGAGCGAGCTGACCCCGAGCACCCGCAGCAGGTCGGGGTTGTCGGCGTGCGCCCGCCGTACGGCGTCGAGCACCTCGGCCACCGAGGCCCCGTTCACTACGTCCTCCGAGCGGCCAGCGGCCGCCCGGGCGGCCGCCCAGTAGCGCACGGTCACCCCGACGGCCTCGACGGGGGGAGCCGGCTCGCGATCCACCCCGCTCGACGAAGTCCGCGAACCCTCCACTCCGGTATTGTCGCAACCCAACACGACCGACGGTGAAGGTGGCCCGGCAGCGAGTGACCGGACGCTGATGTCCCAGTCGGCCACGACCGGTGCAGGTGGGGTGATGCAGATGAGCAGCCTGCTGCTGCTGACCGACCCCCCCAACGGCTCGGCCCAGGTGCTGCCCGCCCTGGAGCTGCTCTCTCACCGGGTCCGGGTGCTTCCGGCCGAGGCGACCGTGCTGCTCGACGCTCCCGAGTGCGACCTGCTCATGATCGATGGACGCCAGCATTTGTCGGCGGTGCGCAGCCTCTGCCGACTGGTTCAACACACCGGGGTAAAGGTGCCGGTCATCGTCACGGTGACCGAGGGCGGCCTGGCCGCGGTGGCGGCGGATTGGGGCGTCGACGACGTCGTCCTGTCCAGCGCAGGACCGGCGGAGGTCGATGCCCGCGTGCGGCTGGCGCTGGGTCGGATCGCGCTATCGATGGCGGCGGCCCCCCCGTCGGTCGTCGGCGGCGGCGGGTTGGCCGTCGACGAGTCGTCGTACGCGGCCCGCGTCGGCGACCGCGACCTGCAGCTGACGTTCAAGGAGTTCGAGCTGGTCAAGTTCCTTGCCCAGCACCCGGGGCGGGTGTTCAGCCGGCAGCAGTTGCTCGACGAGGTCTGGGGGATGGACTACTTCGGTGGCACCCGCACCGTCGACGTGCATGTACGGCGACTGCGAGCCAAGCTCGGCCCCGAGCATGAGCAGCTCATCGGCACGGTGCGCCATGTCGGGTACCGGTTCGTGCTGCCGCAGACCCGCCGAGCCGGGGCCGGGCCTCCCAACGCGGCCCAGAGCGAACGGGCACGCGCCGACGAGCGGGAAGTCGATCCCCGCTCGACCCGATCACCGCGGTGACGTCCGAGCGCGCTGAGATCGGACGGCACCGATGAGCACGGCCGGCGCACGCCGCGCCCCACGGGTCAGCCTGGTAAGAGTGCAGCGGGTGAGCGAGCCGGAGCGGGCCGCGGTTGAAGCGATCGCCGCCGCCGCCGAGGACGCGGACGGTGTCAGCCCGTTGGACGACCAGGTGCGCAGCGAGCTCACCTACGGTGCCGGGGCGGCCTCCCACCACCTCCTCGCCCGGCTCCCAGGATCGCCGTCGGTGGTCGCCTACGCGCATGCGGTCCGGGACGCGGCCGGCGCGAGCGGACACCTCGTCGTTCATCCGGACCATCGCCGCCGGGGCATCGGCCGCGAAGTTGCCGACCACCTGCTCGCGGTGGTGCAGACGACCGCCGCCAGCCCCCCGTCGAGACCACGGCAGCCCGCGCAGCGGCACCCGACGCTGCGGCTGTGGGCGCACGGCAACACTGAAGGGGCGCGGGCGCTGGCGGCGGCCCGTGGCTTGGACCCGGCGCGTGAGCTGTGGCAGATGCGGCGCTCCCTCGCCGAGCCGCTCCCGCACCCGTCGTATCCCGCTGACGTCAAGGTCCGCACGTTCGAGCCGGGTCGGGACGACGAGGCCTGGGTGGCGCTCAACGCCAGGGCGTTCGCCGACCATCAGGAGCAGGGGCGGCTCACGGTCGACGACCTGCGCCACCGCGCGGCCGAGCCGTGGTTCGACCCGTTGGGGTTCTTCCTCGCCGAGCGTGACGGCAGCCTCCTCGGCTCGCACTGGACAAAGGTCCAGCCGGGCAAGGAGACCGGCTCGTCACCGGTCGGGGAGGTGTATGCCGTCGGGGTGGAGCCGGGCGCGCAGGGGCTGGGCCTCGGCAAGGCGCTCACCCTCACCGGGCTGAGCCATCTCCGTGACGAGGGGGTCGGCGAGGTGATGCTGTACTCCGACAGCGACAACCTGGCCGCCATCGGGCTCTACGAGAGGCTCGGGTTCACCACGACCCGGATCGACGTCATGTACGGCACCTCCTGATGTCGGCCGGCGACGTTATCCGCCGTTAACCCGCGGGTGAGACCATGGCGTCATGGCCTCGGATCCACTCGCCTCCGGCGGGATCGCCACCCGTTCGTCCGACCTGCCTGCGGCCACTGCCGGCTCGCTTGACGAGGGCCCGAACGCCGTGTCCAGGCTTACCGCCCCGGACAACGCCTTCGACGTCGAACCGCCGTACCGACCGGACTTCGACGACCTGCCAGACGACCGCTTCCTGGACCGTGAGGTCTCCTGGCTGCGGTTCAACAGCCGGGTGCTCGAGCTCGCGGAGGACGAGGAGCTGCCGCTGCTGGAACGGGCGCGCTTCCTGGCGATCTTCGCCAGCAACCTCGACGAGTTCTTCATGGTCCGGGTGGCCGGCCTGAAGCGGCGGATCGACGCCGGCGTCGCCGTACGGGCCTCTAGCGGCATGGACCCCGGCGAGCTGCTCGAGTCGATCTGGCGGGAGTCGAGCGAGCTCATGCAGCGGCACGCCCACGTCTTCCACGGGCAGGTGCTCGGCGCGCTCGACGAGCAGGGGATCCACCTGCTGCGCTGGAAGGAGCTCGACGCGGACGAGCGCAGCCAGATGACCACGCTGTTCACCGACCGCGTGTGGCCGGTGCTCACGCCACTCGCCGTCGACCCGGCGCATCCGTTCCCCTACATCTCCGGGCTCTCGCTCAACCTGGCGGTACTGCTCTGCAACCCCGACACCGGTAAGGAGCACTTCGCCCGGGTCAAGGTGCCGCCGATCTTCCCTCGGTTCGTGAGGCTCGGAGACCAGCGGTTCGTGCCGCTGGAGGATGTGATCGCGGCCCACCTCGACCGGCTCTTCCCCGGCATGGACGTGCTGCAGAACCACACCTTCCGGGTCACTCGCAACGAGGACCTCGAGGTCGAGGAGGACGACGCCGAGAACCTACTGAAGGCGCTCGAGAAGGAGCTGCAGCGGCGACGCTTCGGCTCTGCCGTCCGGCTCGAGGTCGAGGAGTCGATCGACGCCCACGTGCTCGAGCTGCTCGTCTCGGAGCTCGACATCCCCGACCGGGAAGTCTTCCACCTGCCCGGGCCGCTCGACCTGACCGGTCTCCACGGCATCGCCGACCTGGACCGTCCGGGTCTCAAGTACCCGCCGTTCGTGCCGCACACCCACGCCCATCTCGCCGAGGTCGAGTCGGCCAGCCCGGTCGACATCTTCACGGTGCTCAACCGAAGGGATGTGTTGCTGCACCATCCGTACGACTCGTTCGCGACGAGCGTCCAGCGCTTCATCGAGCAGGCGGCCGGGGACCCGCACGTGCTGGCAATCAAGCAGACGCTGTATCGGACTTCCGGCGACTCACCGATCATCGACGCCTTGGTCGACGCTGCGGAGGCCGGCAAGCAGGTGCTGGTGCTCGTCGAGCTCAAGGCCCGCTTCGACGAGCAGGCGAACATCCGCTGGGCCCGCAAGCTCGAGCAGGCCGGCTGTCACGTCGTGTACGGCGTCGTCGGCCTCAAGACCCACTGCAAGCTGGCCCTCGTCGTGCGCGACGAACCCGACGGCATGCGCCGCTACGCCCACATCGGCACCGGGAACTACAACCCCAAGACCGCCCGGACGTACGAGGACCTCGGTCTGCTGACCAAGAACGCGGATATCACCGCCGACATCAGCAACCTGTTTAACGACCTGTCGGGGTTCGCGCTGAAGCGGGACTACGGCCAGCTGCTGGTGGCGCCGCAGACGGTCCGCTCCGGTCTGCTCACCCTGGTCGAGCGCGAGATCGCACACCACCGGGCCGGCCGTCCGGCGCGGATCAGGCTCAAGCTCAACTCCCTGGTGGACGAGACACTGATCGACGCGTTCTACCGTGCCTCGCAAGCCGGTGTCCCCATCGACCTGCTGATCCGGGGCATCTGCGCGCTCCGCCCCGGAGTCGAAGGGCTGTCGGAGAACATCACGGTGCGCAGCATCCTGGGCCGGTTCCTCGAGCACAGCCGGGTGTTCTGGTTCGCCAACGGCGGGCAGCCGCAGGCCTGGGTCGGGTCGGCCGATCTCATGCACCGCAACCTCGACCGGCGGGTCGAGGTGCTGGTCAGGGTGCCGGCGGAGGAGCACGTCGAGGAGCTCGGCGAGCTGGTCGCGCGCGGCCTCGACGAGGGCACGGCGTCGTGGCGGCTGGTCGCCGACGGCACCTGGACCCGGCACAACCACAACGAGACCGGGGCGACTCTCCCGGACCTGCAGACGACCTTGATCGAGTTGCGCCGACACAGCCGAGAAGCGGCGTCGGCAGCCAGGCGCTAGGGCGATGGCGGCCTCGACGAGCGGGCTGGTCCGCGCCGCAGGGTGCGTCGTATGGCGCTATGGCAGTGACGAGCCCGAAGTGCTGGTTGTGCACCGCCCACGGTGGCAGGACTGGGCGTTCCCCAAGGGCAAGCTCGATGCTGACGAGCCGCCGATCGTGGCAGCGGCCCGCGAGGTCGAGGAGGAGACCGGGCTGCGGGTGCGGCTCGGGCCGCGGCTCCGGGACGACCACTACACCCTCTCGACCGGCCAGCCCAAGGTCGTGTCCTACTGGTGCGCGCAGCCGCCGCGCAAGGCGGACATCGCCCGCTACCAGCCGAACGCCCGGGCAACGCTCAGCTACCGCCGAGACGTCGAGCTGCTGGGCGAGCTGACCCTCTCGGCGTTCGACTCGTCAGTGCTGCTCGTTGTGCGCCACGCCGAGGCGCGCAAGCGCAAGACGTGGAAGGGCGACGACGCGGAGCGACCGTTGGCAGCGGAAGGTCGCCGTACGGCGGAGCGGCTCTCGTCGGTGCTCGCCGCCTACGCCGTCACCCGGATCGTCACCAGCGACGCCCTCCGGTGCGTGGAGACGATGTTGCCATTCGTGAACCGCCACCACGTCAAGGTGCGGCTGGATCCGGGTGTCTCGGAGGAGCGAGCCACCGAGCAGAGCCTGGCCGGCGTCGCGGCGACCGCACTGGCGAGTGAGAAGCGGATGGCGATCTGCACCCACCGCCCGGTGCTGCCCAGCCTGTGCGCAGCGCTCGGAATCGGTGAGACCGCGCTGGACCCCGGCGGCATGATCGTGATCCACCGGTCTGGCGGTGAGGTCCGCTCCGTCGAGAAGCCCGAGTAGCCCCCCCCCCCCCGCGATTGCGGGAGGCCGTGGGCGCAACGCCGCGGGGGTTACGGCAGGAAGACCTTGAGGACCAGGTAGACGACCGCGGAGACGGCTCCGGCTGCCGGGAAGGTCATCACCCATGCCGTCACGATGGTCCGGGCGACCCCCCAGCGCACCGCCGAGCGCCGCCTGGTCGCACCGGCCCCCATGACGCCAGCGGTGATGATGTGCGTGGTGGAGACCGGGGCCTTGTAGACATAGGCGGTGATGTAAAGGATCGTGGCGGCCGTTGCCTCGGCGGAGAAGGCTCGGGGCGGGTCGAGGTGAATGATGCCGCGGCCCATGGTCCGCATGATCCGCCAGCCACCGGAGTAGGTGCCGAGGGAGATGGCGGTCGCGGCTGCGACGATGACCCACCAGGGCAGCCCCTCGTCCGCGGTTGCGTGGCTCGAGGTGACGAGCGCCAGGAAGATCACGCCCATGGTCTTCTGCGCGTCCTGCAGCCCGTGGCCAAGAGCCATTGCGGACGCCGACAGTGTCTGCGCGAGCTTGAACCCACGGTTGATCCGGCTGGGGTTGCGTCGCCGGAACGTCCACATGATCGCGAGCATCAGCAGGAATGCGACGACGAACCCGACGAGCGGCGAGGCCACCATCGGAATCAGCACCTTGTCCTCGATCGCCTTCCAGTGGATCGCGGTGCCCGAGGCCAGGGCGGCCCCGACCAGGCCCCCGATCAACGCATGCGAGGAAGACGACGGGAGGCCGAAGTACCAGGTGGTCAGGTTCCAGGTGATCGCTCCCAGCAGGCCGGCGATGACGACTACCAATCCGCTGCTGCCGTTGGGCGGGTCAATGACGTCGCTGACGGTGGTAGCGACCGCCTGTCCCAGGAAGGCGCCTGCGAAGTTCATGACGGCGGCGAGGGTGAGCGCGAGTCGAGGGGTAAGCGCCCGGGTAGAGATGGAGGTGGCGATGGCGTTCGCGGCGTCGTGGAATCCGTTCGTGTAGTCGAAAGCCAACGCGACGACGATGACTCCCAGAACGAGCCCGAACTCCACGCCGTCAGGACTCCTTGACCGCGATCTGCTCGACGATGTTGGCGACGGTCTCGAAGGCGTCGATCGCCGCCTCGAGAGCGTCGACAACGTCCTTCAACTTCAACACGGTGAGCGCGTCGTACGCGCCGCTGAACAACTTGGCAAGGATGCGGCGGTACGACTTGTCGCCCTCGTTCTCCAGGCGGTTGATCTCGATCCAGTACTCCTCCAGGTCGCGCATGGTGCGCAGCCTGGGCATGGCGTCTGCGGTCAGCTCAGCAGAGCGCTGGAGCACGTCGACCTGGTTCGCGAGCCCCTTGGGAAGCTCCACGATCTCGTAGAGGTTGACCAGGTCGACTGCCTCCTCCATGAAGTCCATGACGTCGTCGAGGGCCGAGGCCAGGCGGTAGATGTCTTCGCGGTCGAACGGCGTGACGAAGGTGGTGTTGACCCGGCGGATGATGGCGTGCGTGGTCTCGTCACAGTCATGCTCGGCCTGGCGCATCTTCTTCGCCAGCTCCTTGCGATCGGACGTGCTCGAGAACATCTCCGCCAGGAGCGCCGCGCCTCCCACGAGGTTACGGGCCGATTCTGAGATCAGGTCGTAGAACGTGCTGTCCACGGGTCGGAAACGCAGCGGCACCAGAAACTCCCGTCGAGCGCGAAAAGATCACCGCCATGCTAGGGGGTGAACAGTAAGCGTGCGCAAGTGTGTCAGTCGGCCGTGTCGGGGCCGGAATCGGACGGCTCCTCAGCCGGAGCGACCTCGGAGTCGGACGAGGATGGCTCCTCGGCCGGCGCGACGCCCAGAATCTCGTCAATGCGCTCCTGCGGAACCCGGTCCTCGTGTTCGGAGGCGGCGACGATCAGATTGCCCAGCACCTCGATCTCCGCGAGGGCATCCGCATCGTGGACTTCGACGTCGAACTGGTCGCTCACCGTCAGCTCCCTCCTCCCGAGGACGAATTCGTGGACCGCAGCCCTGAACGATCGAGAGGACTACCCGCTCGCCCCGCGAGCCTATCGACGGCGGATAGCCTGCGAAGCGCTTTCGCAAGATCCCCTGGCGGCGGCTCACCGGTCACGGCGCTGTGGACGACGTGTCTCCGGGTCATCACTGCGGTTGCCCACGATCGCGGCGATCGGCGGGATGAACATCGCCACAATGCTCATCAGGATCGCCGCCGTGGTCGAGTACAGGCGGACCACGAACCAGGCTGAGATGATCAGTGCCAAACAGGTACCCATGAGCACGAAGTACCGCTGACGGCGATCCACACCTCGAGCGTATGCCTCAGCCGAGCCTTCGTCACGACGATCGTCCGCCACCGGTATGGCAGGACAGCCTCAGGGAGGTCGTCGAGCACGGTCGCGGCGTGTCGGCGACATCAGCGGTCGGCGTAGGGTCGGGGGGCGGGCCTGCCTTCGGCAGCGGGACGCGGAGTCATCGGCTGGAGACTGTCGACGATAATGAACCGGTGCCCCCCACGCTTCTGCGCCGGCGCGTTGACTCGTGCCTCGAACCTTCGCAGGTGGTGCGTGCTCTCCGCGACCAAACTGGGCTGTTCGCGTTGGTGGGAGGATGGAACGACTCCACGGCGATTGTCGGTTTCGCTCCTGCGCGAAGGTTGTCCACCCAGGCAGACCCCTTCGCGGCAGTGAGTGACCTCCCGCGGGTGAACGGCTCGGCTGGCTTTGGTGGGGGGTGGGTCGGTGCGTTTGGCTACCAGCTGGGGGGCCTGGTCGAGGCACTCCCGCCGGCACCGCACCGGCCAATCCCGATGGCACCGTTCAGCCTCGCCTACTACGACCATGTCCTGGTCCAGGACTGCGAAGGCTGGTGGTTCGAGGCGCTGGTCGACGCAGGCAACACCGAGCGAGTCGATTGCCAGCTCAAGTTGGTCCAGGAACTGCTCGATGAGCCCGTGGAGCCGGCTGCGCCCTATCAGTGCGGTGACTTCGTGGCTCGCCCGGATGGTCTCGGCCACCGGGCCGCCATCACTGCGACGCTTCGTCACCTCGTATCCGGAGACATCTTCCAGGCCAACATCTGCCGACGCTTCGAAGCAGCGTTTTATGGGGATCCACTGGATGCGTTCTGCGCAGGGCTGGAGCGTCTCAAACCGCGGCATGGCGCATTTCTGCGTACCCCCCAGGGCGCGATCGCGAGCTTCTCGCCCGAGCTGTTCTTGAGGCGCCAGGGGCGGACCGTGAGAACAGCACCGATCAAGGGCACCGCGGCCCTGGACAGCGACGTCGACGAGCTGATCGCCTCGCCCAAGAACCCTGCAGAGAACGTGATGATCGTCGACCTGATGCGAAACGATCTCGGTCGGGTCTGCCTGCCGGGGTCAGTCAGGGTCGAGGATCTCGCGCGGGCCGAGGAGCATACGGGCGTTTGGCACCTGGTCTCGGATGTCGTCGGCGAGCTGGCACCGGACGAGGACGACGCGAGCCTGCTACGCGCGACGTTTCCGCCTGGCTCGGTGACGGGTGCGCCGAAGGTCCGGGCGATGGAGGTGATCCATGAGGTCGAGATGACCGGGCGCGAGACCTATACCGGGGCGATCGGCTATGTCAGCCCTTGCGCGGGTCTCGAGCTGAACGTTGCCATCCGCACCTTCGAGTTCGCCGGCGACCAGGTGTGGCTCGGCGCCGGGGGCGGAGTCGTGATCGAGTCGACTCCCGATGGCGAGCTCGTGGAGACGCTGGTGAAGGCGGCTCCGCTGGTCGCCGCGATCGGCGCCCGCCTTGACGCCGTGGAGGAGGAGCTACTCGAGCCAACGGTTCCTGATCACAGTTGTGAGGCAGCCAACCCTGCTCTGGCGGTGGCTCTCCCCCGGGTCGACCAGTCGGCGGGGCTGTTCACGACGCTTCTGGTGGTGGATGGCCGGCCCGTCGACCTCGATCGGCATGTGACCAGGCTCGCAGCGAGCGTCGCCTACTGCTATGGCTACGCTCTGCCTGCGACCCTATCGGCACGTGTCCGGGCAACGGCCTCTCGGCTGCGCGGGCGGCACCGTCTCCGGATCACCGTGGTCCCCGACGCTGCAGGCATCGGCGAACCGAGCCTGGACTCAGACTTCCTCCCGGAGCGTCCGGCTGCCGCGTGGCGGCTCGTTCCGGTCGTCGTACGAGGTGGTGTCGGGCCCCACAAGTACAACGACCGCCGATTCCTAGATGCCGTGGAGCCCGCAGCGGGCACCTGGTCAGCCGACTGCGACGCATTGCTCTGCGACGCCGACGGGTCCCTCCTCGAGACCGGACGCGGAAACCTCTTTGTCGTCACCGACGATGCCGTGCACACCCCGGCACTCGACGGACGGCTGCTGCCGGGGGTGGCCCGGCAACGGGTGATCGAACAGCTCAGGGGCGTGGGTATCGACGTCGCCCAACACCGCCTCACGCTCGACGACCTTGCACACGCCACGGAGGTCTTTGTCTCCAACTCTGTCGATGGAGCGCGGCCTGTCTCCTCAGTCGACGGGGTGGGCGCCTGGGACCCCGGCCCGACGACCTCATGGCTCGAGACACGACTGCCCGTGCGTGAGCGACCTCCGCGTCCCGTCGAGCTGGACACCGGTCCTCCTGGCGGCGGAGTCACACTCTTGCTCATCGACAACTACGACTCATTCGTCTACAACCTCGACCAGTACGTCCGCGAGCTAGGCGCCCACACGGAGGTCGTCCGCAGCGATGCGATCCGCGTCGATGAGATAGCCACCGCGGTCGAGCAGGGGTACCTGCAGGGGATCATCATCTCCCCCGGCCCTGGAACGCCCGCGGAGGCTGGAGCCAGCAAGGCGGTCGTCGAACACCTCGGGCCCTCGGTCCCCATCCTGGGCGTCTGCCTGGGTCACCAGTGCATCGCGGAGGTCTACGGGGCACGCGTAGTCAGGGCCGACATGGTGGTGCATGGCAAGCAGTCCCTGGTCCACCACGACGGGTCGGGCGTTTTCGCCGGTCTTGACGGTCCACTTCTGGCCGCCCGCTACCACTCCCTCATCGTCTCGGAGGAGACCCTTCCGCCCGAGCTGCGAGCAACTGCACATACAGCCAGCGGTGTCCTGATGGGGATACGCCACCGCGCGCTCCGCCTCGAGGGCATCCAGATCCATCCCGAGTCAATTCTCACCCGGCAGGGTCACCACATTCTCGGCAACTTCCTGCGAACCTGCTCCAGGCCTCAGGTCAGAGGTCCCCACCCTCTTCGAGAAGGCGTTCGATCTCACGCCGGATAAGACCGAGCCGCGCCTCCTTGACCAGCGGCACCTGGCGTCGTCGGCGGCGGATCTCGGCCATGTTGATCTCGACAGTCAGCAGCTGCTCCACGTTCTGCTGGGCTTCTCCTGTCACGTTGCCCCACGGGTCGACCACATGGGAGCCGCCCCAGAAGCGGAGCTGTCCCTCGACCCCGACGCGGTTCACGAAGACGACGTACAGCTGGAACATGCGGCCGTAGAAGCGGGTGATGTCGTGCCAGTACTCGTGGGAGTCGTAGCGGTCCGGGAACATGCTCTGAGCGCTGGCGGCGGGCACCAGCAGGACCTGGGCGGCGTCCTGGGTGGCCAGGAACGCGAGCTGAGGCTGCCAGGCGTCATTGCACAGCAGGACCGCCATTCTCGTGTCGGGCTGGACGGGAAAGCTCCGGAGCGTCGGTCCGGGGGTGAAATGGTTGCGTTCCTCGAAGGGCGCGTACGCCGGCAGGTATAGCTTGCGGTGCACGTGAACCAGCCGACCACCCTCGTAATAGGCCATGCTGTTGTAGGTGTGGGGGCCACGCATCCCGCTCTCCACGAAGCCCGCCAACACCCCCGCCCGCCCGGCGTGCCTGCCCAGCTTCTCGATCCGCGGGTCGTCTGGGCGCATCGAGACGTCGACGTCGACGTCCCCGATCGAGTAGCCCGTGAGGTGTAGCTCGGGAAACACGATCAGGTCCGTGTCTTCGGCGATGGCGTCGGCGATGGCGGACTCTGCTCGATCGAGGTTCGCGTCGATGTCGCCGAGCTGTGAGTCCACCTGGGCAAGGCTGATCCGCATGTCCAACCCTTCGTTCAAAGACTCACCGTTCCCGCGAACCTCAGACTAGCCTCCCCCTTTCACGCGGCCGGGGGATCGGCTCGTTTTTGACCGTCTGATCGGCTTGGGGTGTGTTGTCGGCGTTCGGGGTACGACGGTTGCCCGACTGCCGTGTCGGGTTGGGGGTCTCCGGGTCCTTGGTCGTC
>JBBSGI010000009.1:0-65468 GCA_038254365.1 Propionibacteriales bacterium | reverse complement strand
CTTCCATACCCTGATCCCAGACACGCCGTTCTCCGCACTGTGGTTGCTGAACCTCGACAGTCCAGAAACCTAGACGCGGCACGGCGTGTCGCCATCACTGGGCGCTCAACCCCGCCCACGGGAACAGCAGGAGAGCCAGAATTCACTTGTCGTGGCCATAGCCTGCGTGCAGCCGCCTGAATTGGACCGGCCGCGTCGGGATGCCTCCGCGCCTCTCACCGGGTTTCCGTTGACGGGGTGCCTTCGCCCCCGCCATCGATACGAGGAGAGTTCTGCGGCTTACCTCCGTAGCGCCGTCCTGATGGACCGCAGAGGGCTTGTCGGTCACGGCCCCTTCGACAGTCTTGGCCGGGTACCACGCGCGAACCGAACCCCTTCCGACAACGAAGGACAGGTATGACCACCTACGTCGCCACACTCAACGATACGGCCATCGCCCGCGGTGACCAGACGATCCTGAACCACGTGTCGTTCTCGGATTCGATCTCGGTCACCGAGGCCTGATGGGCCGACTTCTCGGGCGACTTCGGAGCCTCGCGCGAGCCACCCGCCCGGTCGACCCAGAGACTGCGACGGTGCTAAGGCAGCGGTGGCAGTCGCTGCCCGAGCATGTCCGGACCCGGGCACAGGCGCTCGGCCAGCATGCGGTGGGTTGCGAGGGAACCCACGGGGTGTTCCCGCGATGCAATCTGGCGTGCACCCCGTGCTACCACTCCCGCGACGCCAACCGCGTCCGGGTCGACGGCCGGCACACTGTCGACCAGGTTCGCGCGCAGATGCGGCTGCTGCGCCGCCTGCGTGGACCGCGAGCGCATGCACAGCTGATCGGCGGCGAGGTCAGCCTGCTTCCCCCCGACGACCATGCCGCGGCTCTGCTGGCCATGCGCGAGCAGGGCCGCGAGCCGATGAGCATGAGTCACGGCGACTTCGACCTCGACTACCTCACTGCTCTCGCCCTCGACGCCGACGGAGCGCCGCGACTGCCCCGCATCTCGTTCGCCGGGCATTTCGACATGCTCATGTTCGGTCGCCGTGGCGTCGAACGTCCACCCGACGAGCGCTCCCTGAACCCATACCGACGTCGGTTCGCCGACATGTTCGCCGCGCTGCGCAGAGACCACGGCATCCCCTACTTCATCGCGCACAACATGACGGTCACTCCCCGCAACCTCGACCAGATCGCCGGCGTCATCCGCGACTGCCACGACTACGGCTTCGGGCTGTTCTCCTTCCAGCCGGCCGCCTTCGTCGGCGACGACCGCCGCTGGCACGAGAGCTTCCACGAGTCCACGGCCGATGACGTGTGGGCGCAGATCGAGGCGGGCGCTGGCACCCGCCTTCCGTTCCGGGCGCTGCAGATCGGCGACGAACGCTGCAACCGCACCACGTACGGCTTCTACGTCGGCAACCGCTACTTCCCGATCCTGGACGACGAGGACCTCGCCGACCTGCACACCCGCGACGTGTTCTTCCGACATCTCGGCGGGGTCGACTTCGCCGGCACACCGTTGCCGACGCTGATCATAAAGCTGCTGCGGGTCATCGCTCGCCATCCTTCGGCCGCCATAGTCTTCACCGGCTGGGCGGTACGCATGCTCGCCAAGGTCGGTGTCCGGAACCTCATGCGCCAGCGCCGGATCCGGCCGGTGACGTTCGTGATGCACTCGTTCATGGACGCCAGCGATGTCGCGCCCGCGTGGGAGGCGCTGCAGCGCGGCGAGACCAGCACAGAGCCCTGCGTGCTGGCCGTCCAGCAGCGGCTTCAGGCGTGCTCATATGCGATGGCGCACCCCGAGACCGGGGAACTCGTCCCGGCCTGCGTCCAGCACAGCGTGCTCGACCCCATCGAGAACGTCGCACTGCGTCGGACGCTGCCGCTGCTGCCCACCATCGGCACCAACTACCGGTTCGACACGTGAACCTGCTCCCGACGGTTGTGGTGATGGCGCGAGCCGCACGCCCGGGCCGGACGAAGACGCGGCTGCAGCCGCTGCTCGGGGCTACCGGATGCGCCCGACTGCAACACGCCCTGATCGTGCACACCGCAGCTACCGCGCTGCGGGCAGCTCCGACGCGCCTGATCGTCGCGGTCGACCCTCCCGACGCTGTGACCGAGGTAGCGGCCACGGTAGGACCTGCCGTGGCCGTCGTCGCCCAGCAAGGCAGCCATCTCGGTTCACGGATGTCCGCTGCGGTAGCGCACGCCGCAGCGACCCGACCCGGCCCGGTCGTGCTGATCGGCACTGATGTGCCCAGCCTGACGTCGGGCCTTATCGTCGCAGCGGTCCGGTTGCTCGAGGCGGGGCACGACGTGGTGTTCGGCCCCGCTCTAGACGGCGGCTACTACCTCATCGCAGTGCGCCGGCCGGTAGGCGAGGTGTTCGAGATCGACCCGGCCTCATGGGGCGGTCCGTGCGTGCTGGAAAGGAGCGTCGCCGCGGCACGCGCGGCCGGGTTGACTGTCGCATTCCTACCCGAACTGAGGGACCTTGACCTCCCTGCCGACGCGCGCGCACTTGCTGCCGACGGGGCGCTGCCGCCGTCGATCCACGCCATCGTCACCTCGGCGATCGAGCAGTCGTTGGAGCCGGGATGAGCGCGTCAACGAGGACCGGTGGGGCGAAGTCCGGGCGATCGCGCGAGCCCGCGTGCAACAACCTGGCCGTGTCCATCGTCGTACCAGTGCTCAACGAGGCGCCGATCATCAGCGACGCGCTGCGGCGGCTACGCCAAGACTTCCCCGACTGCGAGCTCATCGTGGTCGACGGCGGCAGCAGCGATGCCACACCCGACCTGGCCGCCGCTCAGGCGTGCGTGGTCACGACTGCCCCCGGACGGGCTAGACAGATGAACGAAGGGGCAGGCCACACCCACGGGGACGTCCTGTGGTTCGTGCACGCCGACACCGCCGTCGCACCGGACGCGCTGGAGCAGATCCGTGAGGCCCTGAGCGACCCGGGCACCGTCGGCGGCGGGCTCACTCTCCATTTTGATAGCCGCACCCCGACTTTGGACTACCTCGCCCGCGTGTCCACGCTGCGGGCGCGCCGCCTGCACCACGTCTTCGGCGACCAGGCCATGTTCGTGCGCCGCGACACCTTCGACCGACTCGGCGGATTCGCCCCCCTGCCGCTGATGGAGGACTTCGAGTTCTCCCGACGCCTGCACCGGGCAGGGCGGATGGTCGTGCTCACCGCGACCAGCACCGCCGCATCGCGTCGCCTCACTGAGCACGGGACGCTGCGGATGATCGCGTTCATGCAGTACCTGAAGCTGCTGTTCCTCACCGGCGTGTCCCCTGAGCAGATCCGGCTCCGCTACGAGGCCGGACCGGGGATCACCGTGCCACGCCTGCGGGGACGGTCCCAGACGTTGCACCGGCCCAGCATGACGAAGGAGAAGCTTGATGGCGACTGAGACCGACCTCGGTAGGCGCCTCGACGACGCGGCGTGGCGACGTCTGCACACCACGATCTTGATTGCGCTCGGCGCGGGCTGGCTGTTCGACTCCTTCGAAGTACAAATATTTAGCAGCGCTGTCGGGCCGCTCGGCGACCACTTCGGTGCGAGCATGTTCGAGCGGGACGCGGTACTTGCCATCTGGCTCGTCGGCATCCTGTTCGGGGCGGTCGTCGGCGGTCGTCTAGCCGACCGCTTCGGGCGGCGGCGCTTGTTCGTGGCCACCCTGCTCTGGTACGCGGGCTTCACTGTGCTCACGGGCTTGAGCCCGAATCTGAGTTTCGTCTATGGCTTCCGTTTCCTGGCCGCGCTCGGGGTCGGGGCCGAATACTCGATCGTGAACGCCGCCATCGCCGAGTTCATGCCAGCGCGCGTGCGTGGGAAGGCGAACGCGCTGGTCATGAATTTCTGGCCGATTGGCGCCATCCTGGCTGGGCTGCTGGCCTACTTCGCACTCGACACCCTGGCCCTGTCCAGCGCGGTGTCCTGGCGCTACATGTTCATCCTCGGCGGCCTGGTCGCCCTTGTCGTGCTGTTCTTCCGACGCCGCATCCCAGAGTCACCACGGTGGCTGGCCTCCCAGGGGCGGATGACTGAGGCCGAGCAGACAATCCGGGTGCTGGAAGGCGATCGGACGCCGGTGGTGACCCTGACCAGCCCGGCGTCCGGGCCTGCGGTCGTCGCTTCGACGAGGTCGGCGCTGGCCGAACTGGTGCGCCACTACCCGGGCCGGCTCGCATTGGGGTCCATGCTCGATCTTGCCGAAGCGTTCGGCTATTACGGGCTGTTCGCGCTGATGTCGGTGGTCGTGCTCCCGCAGATCGACATCTCTCAATCCGGAATTCCGGTCTTCTACATCGTCGGCAACGTGGGCGCGCTCGCTGGGGGCCTGATCATGGCCAGCTTGTTTGATCGGGTCGGCCACAGGCGCACGGTCGGCGCTTGTTACCTCCTGTCGGCGATCGCCGTGGCCGTGCTCTCCGTGGCCACCCAGAGCGGCAGTGCCGTGTGGGTGACGCTGGCCTTCGTCGTCGCCAACGGCATGGGCACCGCGGCCTGGACGTCGGCCTACCCGACGTTCACCGAGCTCTTCCCGACGCACCTGCGCGGGGTCGGCGTCGGGGCGTCGGTCGCGGTCGGCCGCATCGGGGCGATCATCGGCACCCTGGCCCTGCCCAGCATCGCCGCTGACCTCGGCGCCACCGTGTCCTACCTGCTCGTGGCGGGATTCTGGTTGATCGGCGCGGTCGCCGTCGGCGTCGCCGCGGTCAACGGCGGACGCGACCCGTCGCGGCGCTCCCTCGAAGACGTGGCGCCGCTTCACGCCGAACCGGTACTGCTGTGAACTCACCGACGACGCGAGCGACGACGGCAACTGCGGGAACGCCGAGACTGGGGGGAAGATGACGCGCATAGCGGTGTGCGGTGGCCCCTACGCCAATCCCTACGCGCTGCGGGCATTCATCATCGACGCGAAGGCCCGCGGCTGCGAACGGCTATTTTGTCTCGGCGATCTTGGTGGGTTCGGCGCCGAGATGGACACCCTGTGGCCGCTGCTGACCGACGCCGGTATGGAGTGCATCGCCGGCAACTACGACGTCGCCCTCGCCGGCGGCGACCCCGATTGCGGCTGCGGCTACCTCGACCCTCGCGACAACGAGTTCGCCCAGCTGATCTACGACCACACTCGGGCACACACCAGCCCGCAGTTCGCCGCCTGGATGGGAGCCCTGCCCACCGAGCAGCGGGTAACGATCGAGGGCTGTGATCTGCACCTGGTGCACGGCTCTACCGTGGCGTTGAACGATTTCTGGTGGGAGTCTCTGCCCGAGGAGGAACACCAGGCTCGGGCGGCCCTCAGCGGCGCGGACGTCATCCTCTGCACCCACAGCGGGCTGCCGTGGCAGCGGCGGATCGGCAACACCCTCGCCGTCAACGTCGGCGTGCTAGGCAAGCCGGCCAACGACGGCACCCGCAGCGTCTGGTACGCCGTCCTTGACATCGAAAACGGGGAAGCCAGGGCCGAGCTCGTCGCGCTGGACTACGACTGGCAGGCCCAGGCCGCGTCGATGACCCGGGCCGGGTTGCCGCAGCCCTTCGTCGAGACGATCGAGTCCGGCTGGTGGGCCACGTGTCTGGAGATTCTGCCGCCGCGAGAACGCTCGACCGGCCGGTATCACCTCTACCGCTCCTCGCTGCCCGACGGCTTCGCCGCCGCTGACGACGGGTGGGGTGGCCCCCCGGGCATCACGACCGATGGCGAGCTGCCGGTGATTCCGCTGTTCGGCTCGCCGTTCTTTCCTGCCCGGTTGTGGATCTATACCAACTTCCACTGCAACCTCGCGTGTGACTACTGCGCAGTCGCATCCTCACCAAAGGCCCGGGCTCGCAGCCTGTCGCTCGAGCAGCTCCGTGCCCGCGTCGACGAGGCCGTCGACGAAGAGTTCGCCGAGCTCTATTTGACCGGCGGTGAGCCGATGCTGCACCCCGACCTCGCGGGCATGCTCCACTACGCCGTCGACCGGTTGCCGACGGTCTTGCTCACCAACGCGATGCTGCTACGGGGCGCCCGCCTCGATCCCCTGCGCGACCTCGCCGACCATCCGAATCTGGTAGTGCAAACCTCGCTGGACGGGGCAACGGCCGCGACGCACGACATCCACCGCGGACGAGGCTCGTGGCAGCGCACGATGGACGGCATCGCGACCGCGCTGGACCTCGGGCTTGTGGTGCGGGTTGCGCTCACCGAGACACCGGAGAACACCGCCGAGATCGGGGAGGTGGCGGACATGCTCGCCGGCCTCGGGGTGAAAGGCGACGCCTTCGCGGTACGGCCCATGCTGCGTCGGGGCTTCTCCGACCACGGGATGGACATCGGTGAAGACGACACGACCCCCGAGCTGACGGTCACTGCCGACGGGCTGCATTGGCATCCTGCCGGCGCGGACGCCGAGACCAGCCCGGACATGCTGCTGACCACCGGAGCCGCGTCGTTGCGTGTCGGCAAGCAGCTGGTGACTGAGCGGTTCTTCGCCGCCCGATTGGCTGACGGAAGCATGCCCCAGCCCTACCGCTGTGCGATCTGACCACGCCGCCGTCCCGGCCCGCACATGCGTCAGTGCGGACTACACGGAAGTCGTATGATGCGTCCGGATGTGCGTTACCGCCTCGCCGGCCTGGCAGTTCTGGTGGTCACCGCCGTCTTTTTGGCCGTGTTCGTCGACGTTCCAGACGTCGCCGGTCTGAAGGCCCAGTACGCCGGCACCGGCCTGGTCGGCGCGCTCGGATTTGCCGTCGTGTACGCCCTGCTCAGCCTGCTGCCGCTGCCTGCGACGGTCTTCACCATAGCCGCCGGCGCGGTCTTTGGGCTGGCCCGGGGCCTGCCGATCGTCGTGCTCGGCGCGACGCTCGGCGCCCTCGCCGCGTTCCATCTCGGTCGGGTGCTGGGCCGCGACGCCGTGCAGCACTTCACCGGAGCGCGGCTGCAGACGCTGGACCGCTACCTGGCCCGTCGGGGGTTCTGGGCAGTGCTCGCGGCGCGTCTCGTGCCGATCGTGCCGTTCACCGCTCTCAACTACCTCAGTGGGCTCACCGCTGTTCGGCCATCGAGATACCTCGCAGGGACACTTCTCGGCATCCTGCCCGGCACGACTGCCTACGTGGCTGTCGGCGCCTACGGCGACCGGCCGGGATCGCTGCCGTTCCTCACAGCGATAAGCGCCCTGATCCTGCTGAGCGCCGTCGGTGTGGCCGTCTCACGGCACCGACGCTCCCAGGCGGCGAGGGCGGGACCGTCGGGCCAGCAAGATGCTCGGTGAGCACCGCCAGGTCACGGCCGGCTTCCGGCGGCGATATGGATATGGCCCCCGCGGACAACGCGATGTCTCGTCCTCGTCGTGCTCGACAGCAGCAGGGTCCACGGTGCTCGGGTAATATCGGCGCCGCCGGTGAAACACGCGAACCGGGCCAGCGGCGAGAACACCCGCCACCGCCCGACCGGCAAGGCCATGTCGACCACAACGATCCGTCCACCGGGACGTACTGCGGCCGCGGTCTGTGCGTAGGCATCACGCCATCGGTCGATGATCGACAGAGAATAGGTGAACAGGGCGGCGTCAAACATCCCCGAAACAACCGAATGGGACAGCGCAGACTGCGAGAGTGTCTCACCCAGGTCACCTGCGTCGGCCTCGACTAGGTTCACGTTGCGCCATCCTCGGTTCTTGCGCCGCGCCCGCGCGCGGGCCAGCATCGCGCTGCTCGCGTCGACCCCGACGATCGCGCCGCTCGGCCCGACCGCGTCGTGCAGCAGCGGGAAGTTCAGCCCCGTCCCGCAGCCGATATCAAGCACCCGATCCCCCGGACGCAGCTCAAGATCGGTGACGCCGAGGACCCGCCCGGCGCGATACACCGGCCGCTCCCCGGACAACACGTCATACAGGCGCGCGCCGCCGGTGTAGCGGCTCGGGCGTCCGATGCTCACCCGCCCAGTTTGCTCCTTCGCAAGCGGAGGACCTGCCGACGAATGTCTTGGGGAGGTAACGATTCAGCCGGAAGGCTGACGAGGGCCGTCCGGCCGGGGCCAGGAAGTACTGCGGAGGTCGGAGAGGTGCACCAGCATGGTGAAGCACCTTGACGCTGGGTGCTCACCTATCGGGCTAGCCCGCCTCGCCGCGGGGTCTGACCGGTCAGCTCTTCTTCGGGGGGATGATCGGGGTGTTGCCCTTCGCATCGGCTTTCGCGTGCTTCTCGGCGCGCTTTTCCTTGAGCGACTTGCCGGCCTTCTTGGAGAGGTGTTGTCGGGGGGACTTGTCAGCCATGGTGGCTCCCTGGTCGGAAGCCTGGATGGCTCCGCAGGACTCTGACCTTACGCCCCGGGACCGCCTAGGGGCGACGGACTTCGACCCGGCCCATCGCCGCCGAGAGCTCAACACCGGGTACGGGCCTGCCCTTTCGACGGTCTGGCAGGTTACCCACCCTATGGCCTGCCACTCTTGTCTCTACCGATGCCCGTGACACGCAAGGAGCCTGCCATGACTGCCGTCGCCTCTCCCGCAACAGCCCCGCCCGCGGCCGACGCGATACCCTGCAGCACAGCGGCTACAGCATTCCGCCGCAGGCCGACGCGGGCTGGATCGGTGAGGCGGGCCCGGGACCCTCCTATCTCGACCCGGGTTCGGGAGGGCCGGAGAACGACTTCACGAACCGCAACACCACGTTCATGACCTGGAACGTGATGCATCTGGCCAAGCTGCTCAAGGACGCCGGTGGGTTCCCGGTATGGGGCAACGTCCGGGCAGGTTGGGACGCGGGGTGTCGCTACGACTACGAGAACCCCGAGCACCGGTGAACCGAGCCCGTCGAGGCACGGGCGCGCCGGGGCGGTGTGGGGGCGCTCCACGACCGGGCTGCCGTACCGACCCTCCCACTCGGGCCGCTGGCCGAGCACGACAATGGGGGAGTGAGGACCGAGGTGGGTGACCGTGCCTGACATGGACATGGGCGGCTACGACCCCCTCACCTGGCACCTGCTCTTCACCGCCTGGCAGCTGAACCTGGTGTGGGACGTGCTCATCCTCGCCGCACTCGTTTCGTACGCCCTCGGCCTGCGCCGTGCCCGCCGCACCGGGGACCCGCCCCTGCCGTGGTACCGGGTTGCGTGCTTCTTGCTCGGACTCGTCACGCTGGGGGTCAGCCTGAACACGGCCATCGAGACGTACGGCCACGTGCTCTTCTGGGTGCACATGGTGCAGCACCTGCTGCTGATCATGGTGGCGCCGGCCCTGCTGGTGCTGGGCAGCCCCCTGACTCTGTTGCTCCAGGTCACCCGCGGCACCATGCGGGCTCGCGTCGAAGCCAGCCTCCGTTCGGCCCCGATCACGATCCTGACGCACCCGGTGATTGGCTTCCTGCTCTACGCCGGCATCATCGTCGGCACACATCTGACGTCGTTCATGCAGCAGATGATGCTGCACCCGTGGCTGCACCAGGTCGAGGCCGTGCTCTACCTCGTTGGCGGCTATCTCTTCCTGCTGCCGCTGCTCGGCAACGAACCAATCCGCTGGCAGCCGCCGTACCTGGTGCGCCTCGTCGCGCTGTTCATCGCGATGGCACCCGAGACCATTGTCGGCATCGTCCTCTTGCAGGCGGATCATGAGCTCTTCCCCGCGTACGCCGAGATCCGCCGCAGCTGGGGACCCACGCCCCTCCACGACCTGAACCGCGGCGGTGGCATCATGTGGGCCTTCGGTGACGGGCTGATGATGCTGTTCATCGTCGGAGTCGTGCTCGCTTACATCACACACTCCTCGACGAACGCAACGGCCGGCGGCTGGCTCGAGGGGGTACGGCGGAGCACACTGGCCGACCACCTCGACGCCACCGGCGAGCGCACTCGGCTAGACGGCGCCGATCTCGACGAGGACGAAGCTGCCCTCGCCGCCTACAACCGGATGCTCGGACGCCTCAACGAAGGCTCCGCGCGGCGCGCGCCAACAGATGATGAGCCCCCCACCGGTCGCTGAACTGCGCTCGGCGGTGTTGACTGGAGCTATGCCATTGCAAGGAAAGTACGAGCCGGGACCCAGCCAGTGGGCTCGGGACCAGGTCGAGGAGTACGAGAGCTCCGGCGGCACCAAGGGCACCACGATGAGCGGGAAGCCGGTGGTGATCTTGACGACCGTCGGCGCGAAGTCCGGCAAGCTGCGCAAGACACCGCTGATGCGGGTTGAGCACGACGGGACCTACGCCATCGTTGCCTCGCTCGGCGGCGCGCCGAAGAACCCGGTCTGGTACCACAACGTCCGCAACCACCCGCACGTCGAGCTCCAAGACGGCCCCGCGCGCCACGACATGGTCGCCCGTGAGGTCGTGGGGGAGGAGAAGGTGCTGTGGTGGCAGCGGGCCGTCGAGGTCTGGCCGGACTATGAGTCTGGCCGGACTATGAGGAGTACCAGAAGAAGACGGAGCGGCAGATCCCGATCCGGGTCCTGGAGCCCGCCACCACGTAGCGTGCGAGCCTGACGCGGTGCGAGCGCGTCGTGCGGCTGTCGCGCTCAGTGCGCCAGGGCAGGGAGGTTCTCCAGCGCCCGGTTGACCCTGGCCTGGACATCGGCGTCCTCCCAGGCGTGGTCGACAATTCGGCCGTGGAGGTAGGCGTCGTAGGCAGGCAGGTCGAGATGTCCGTGCCCGCAGAGCGCCGTCAGTATGACCTTCTCCTCGCCGGTCTCCGTGCATCGTCGAGCCTCCTCGACTGCCGCTGCGAGCGCATGAGTCGGCTCCGGCGCCGGCACGATCCCCTCGGTGCGAGCGAACAGCACGCCGGCCGCGAAGCACTCCGACTGCGGCTTGGCCGTCGCCTCGAGCATGCCCTGGTCGTACAGATGACTGATCAGCGGGCTCATCCCGTGGTAGCGGAGCCCGCCGGAGTGAATGGGGTCGGGGATGAAGTCATGGCCAAGGGTGTGCATCTTGAGCAGCGGCGTCATGCCTGCTGTGTCGCCGAAGTCGTACGCGTAGACGCCTTGAGTCAGGGATGGGCAGGCGGCAGGCTCCACCGCGCGGATGACCGGCGACATGCGACCCTCGAGCTTCTCGCGCAGGAACGGGAAGGCGAGGCCGCCGAAGTTGGAGCCGCCGCCAGTGCATCCGACGAGGAGGTCGGGCGTCTCTCCGATCGACGCGAGCTGCAGCAAAGCCTCCTCGCCGATGATCGTCTGGTGCATCAGCACGTGGTTGAGGACGCTCCCCAGCGCATAGTTGGTCGTCGGATCCTGGGCAGCCATCTCGACGGCCTCACTGATCGCGATGCCGAGGGAGCCCGTCGAGTCGGGGTCCTTGGCCAGGATGGCTCGCCCAGCGTTCGTCAGGTCTGAGGGGCTAGGGTGCACGATGCCGCCGAACGTCTCGATCATCATGCGTCGGTACGGCTTCTGGTCGTACGAGGCACGTACTTGCCAGACCTCACACTCGACGTCGAACTGGGCGCAGGCGAACGCGAGGGCGGTGCCCCACTGTCCCGCACCGGTCTCGGTGGTCAGCCTCTTGATGCCTGCCTTGGCGTTGTAGAACGCCTGAGGCACAGCGGTGTTCGGCTTGTGCGAGCCAGCCGGCGAGACACCCTCGTACTTGTAGTAGATCCGGGCCGGGGTGCCGAGGGCCTTCTCCAGCCGGTGCGCGCGGAAGAGCGGGCTAGGCCGCCAGAGCCGGTAGACGTCGAGGATCTCGCCCGGGATCTCCACGTACCTGTCGTTCGTGACCTCCTGCATGATGAGGTCGAGCGGAAACAGCGGCGCCAAGTCGTCGGGCCCGACCGGCTGCCCGGTTCCCGGGTGCAGCACGGGGGGAGGAGGCGCCGGCAGATCGGGCACGATGTTGTACCACCGGGTCGGCATCTCGTCTTCGGACAACATGACCCGGTGCCGCTTGATCTCCGTCATCTCGCCAGCTCTCACTCTCTGTCGGCCCCGCCGGACCAGCCTACGTTTTCCGCCCACGACGGGCAGCGGATCCGGTCAACGCAGCACGAGCGGGTCGCCGACCCGGATCACGCCGGTCGTCACCGGGATGAGCCTCACCCCGAAGAAGACCTCGTGGTCCCACTGGCGGTGCAGTGCGAGGCTGCGCGTCGGTTCCTTGCCGGAGGCGAGGGTCTGCGGGTCGATCGTGGTGAGTACGCACCGGTCACAGTGCTCAGCGAAACGCAGCTCGACGTCACCGACGCGGATCAGCTTCCACTCGTCCTCCGCGAACGGCTCGTCCACCCCGGTCACGACGATGTTCGGTCGGAACCGCACCATCGGCAGGGGGTTGGGGACCCGCTCGACGCGTTCGGCGGCCGTCTCCCGAAGCCAGTCGTTGAGCCTGTCGAGTGATGTCGTCGACGTGAGCAGAACGGGTCCCGCGTCCGCGAGGTTCAGCGCGTCGCCCGGCCGTCCACCGTGGGACGTCCCGACCGTACGGCGCCGCGGGTCGTCGAGCCAGACCAGGCGAACCGGCGTGGCAAGGAGCCGGGACAACCATCGGTCCGCCGCTACACCGGCGCCTATCCCCGACTCGATGCGCGACATCGTGAGCGGTACCGACACGTCCCGGCAGGGGACCTCCACGTGCAGCGGCTCCATCCGCGGTGCCGTTAGCTCTATCGAGCCTCCGCGCCGAGGCGTGGCGGTGACGTGCAGCAGTTCACGGTGGACGCGGGCGGTCATCGTCGTACCGGCCGGATCGACGACCATCCAGCGCCGGTCGTTGTTGAGGCCCCACGGGTGGACCACGGCCTCACACACGTCGATGCCCGTGGTCGACTTGACCGGGTAGATCCGCAACGACGAGACGTGCACGTCGTCGAGCGTAGTGCGGGATGCGTCGCCGACCCGCGCCGATGTGGCGCTAGGGGTCGCGCGCGATCGCCTCGTGGTGCCTGAGCACCTCGGCAACGACGAACCCGAGGAACTTCTCGGCGAACTCCGGGTCCAGGCGTGCCTCCGCCGCGAGCTGTCGAAGCCGGGCGATCTGCTGGGCCTCCCGCTCCGGATCCGCCGGCGGCATGCCGTGCCGGGCCTTGAGCTGCCCGACCTGCTGCGTACACGCGAAGCGCTCCGCGAGCAGGTGCACCAGCGCGGCATCCAGGTTGTCGATGCTCGCCCTCAGTCGTCGAAGCTCGGTCCACACCTCATCGGGTACCGGTTGGCCGGCCCCCTCGTCCGCGTTCATCTTCTTGAGGGTAGTGGGGTCCCCAGGTGGGCATTGTGATGTCCGCATCCACAGGCTGAGAGCAGATGGAGGATGCGGGCTTCGGGGTGGCTCGCGTCTCGGCCCGCAAGGCCCGGGAGGTGGGCTACATGTTGCGGCAGGTGCATCGAGCCGCCGCCCGTGGCCGTCTCGCTCGCGCGGCCTGGTGTCCTGGTCACAGCGGCAGCAGGTGGCGCAGAGGCAACAGCTAGTGGGGCTGCCAGGCATCGCGATCGTTGGTGAGGGCCATGACCCGCGGCGGCAGCCTGGCCTCGGCCAGCATCTCGACGGTGACCTGCTCGAGAACGTCGCGCAGGTTCGCTCGAGCGGCGATCCACACCAGCTGGAGCACGGTCGCCGAGTCGTGGTACTTGACGGCCTCCGGGCGCAGCCCGTAGACGCTGACCAGCGGACCGTCAACCGCCCGGATGATGTCCGCGACGGTGATCGTCGACGCGTCCGCGGCCAGCCGCCATCCGCCGTTCTGGCCCCGCACGCTGATGACGATGCTGGCCCGACGCAGGTCGGCGAGGATCGCCTGGAGGAAGCCCCTGGGGATGCCCTGGAGCTGGCCAAGCTCCTCCGCCGATACCCGCGCGCCGTCCGCACGCGTCGCGATCTCGATCAGCGCGCGCAGGGCGTAGTCGGACTTGGCGGACACTCGCATGCGGTCAAGTTTGTCAGATCCTCGCGACCGTCGTGCACGCATGCGCGAGCGGATCGGCCACCGCGATACCGTGACCTGGGTGGACGCCGTGACCTCCGCGATCGAGTCGCTGCCTCCCCTCGCGGCGTACGCGATCGTCGCCGCCCTCGTTTTCGGCGAGGCAGCGGTCTTCATCGGGTTCGTCCTTCCCGGCGAGACTGCCGTGCTCCTCGGAGGGTTCCTGGCCAGCAGTGATCACTTGAACATCTGGGCGCTTCTGCGCCTTGGTAGCTCTAGCGGCCATCCTCGGGGACAGCGTCGGGTACGAGGTGGGAAGGCTGTTCGGACCAAGGGTGGTCCGGTGGCATCTGCTCGAGCGCCACGAGGCCAGGTTGGCGAGCGTCCGCGCCATGCTGCGGGACCGGGGTGGGCCTGCGGTGTTTCTGGGTCGTTTCACCGCGTTCTTCCGAGCCGTCATGCCGGGACTGGCCGGGCTCAGCGAGATGCGCTACCCGAAGTTCCTGCTGTGGAACACGCTCGGCGGGATGACCTGGGGCATCGGCTTCTGTCTGGTCGGGTACTTCGCGGGAGCCTCGTACAAGCAGGTAGCCGCGAAGGTCGGCACCGGCTCCGCCGTGGTGATCGGCCGGAATCGTCGTCGTCGCGCTGGTCGCGACCTGGTCGAAGGCGGCTCGAGGCGTCCGCACTCCTGTCGGCAGCGTCCGACGCCCGCGGGCGCTGACTGGCCGGTGCATCACGGGCGCCACCTGAGCTCGGCGTGTAGCGTGTTCGTCAGGATCTACATTCGGACCACCACCTCCATTTGGCGGGTTGCCCCAGACCCTGGTGACTCTCACTCAGAGGTTCAGTCACAGGAGAGCGACGTCCATGCCAGCACCTGCCAGCGAAACAGCCGTCCTGCGGCGCGCCGACCGTCACGTTAGCCTCTACACGGAGCTGGCCTCGACGATCCGCGACAGCGGACTGCTGCGTCGACGGTACCTCTACTACTGGACGCGAATCACCGCGGCAGTTGCCGCGTTCGGCTTGGTCTGGGTGGTGGCCGTCACCCTGCGCCACTCGTGGCTAGTGCTGATCTGTGCCGCCGTGCTGGGGGTGGTCATCGCCCAGTTCGGCTTCCTCGGTCATGACGGCGCCCACCGACAGATCTTCAAGTCAGCGGCGTGGAACGACTGGTGCTCGCGACTCCTGTCCGGCGTCTTCGTGGGGCTCAGCTACGGCTGGTGGAAGACCAAGCACAACAGACACCACGGTGCGCCGAACCAGGTCGGCAAGGACCCCGACATCGAGTCCGGAGTTCTCGCCTTCACCCCCGAGATAGCCGCGACGCGGCGCCGTGGGATCGCCGGGTGGATGGTCCAGCGCCAAGGATGGCTCTTCTTCCCGTTGCTGACCCTGGAGGGTCTCAACCTGCACATGGCCAGCATCCGAAGCTTGCTGACCCGGCGGACCATGCCGTACCAGCGGGTGGAGGCGCTGCTCGTCATCACCCGGCTGCTCGCATACATCATCGTGTTGTTCCTCCTGCTTTCCCCGGGGAAAGCCTCGGCATTCTTCGGCATCCAGATGGCGATCTTTGGGCTCGCCCTGGGCGGATCGTTCGCACCCAATCACAAGGGCATGCCGATCGTGCCCGCCGACATGCGGGTCGACTTCCTTCGGCGCCAGGTCCTGATGTCGCGCAACATCCGAGGCGGCATCCTGACGGACTTCGCCATGGGCGGGCTCAACTACCAGATCGAGCATCACCTGTTCCCGAGCATGCCGCGACCGAACCTGGCATCCGCCCAGCCGATCGTTCGCGAGTACTGCAGGCAGCATCAGGTGGACTACACGGAGATGGGGCTCTTCGAGTCGTACGGTGTCGTGGTCCGCTATCTCAACCAGGTCGGACTACGGGGCCAGGACACCTTCGCGTGTCCCCTGGTGTCGCTCTACCGGGCTTGACGACCGTTCGGCGGCGAGCCGAGTCGTCGAGCCTGCGCACACCCCAAGCACGCCCTCAAATGTGGCGGCGGGACTGGATGATGCGGAACCTGCTGGCGACGTAGGCGCCGTCGGTGTACGTCGCGTTGGCGGCCGGGTTGGCGCCCGTTCCGTGAAAGTCGCTGAAGGCGGCCGACTGGTTGACGAAGACCTGGCCGGTCAGGTTCTCGCTCAGCGCCACTCCGGCGTCGAGGGCGGCCGAGCGGACGGCCGCGAGCACCTCAGCGTCGGTGCTGTAGACGGCGGCGGTCATCGCACCGTGCTGCAGCGCGGTCTCGCGGAACACCGAGACCGACTCCTCGCTCGATCTGGTCGTGACCAGGAACGCCACCGGGCCGAAGCACTCCTGCTCGTAGACGGCACGGTTCGCGACGGCGACGCGGAGCACCGTCGGCGTACGGACGACAGCGTCGCCATACAACGGATGCTTCACCTCGCGGGACTCGATCACGACGTCGCCGCCCGACCCATCCACCTGGGAGACGCGTTCGAGGACGGCCGCGTTGACCACACCGCCCAGGACCTCGACGGCCCTGGCGTCGTCGCCGATCAGCTTGGACAGGGCGCCGGAGAGCCCGGCGACAACATCGTCCACGGACTTGTGCCCCTCGTCGGTCTGAATGCCGTGGGTGGGGACGTAGAGGTTCTGTGGCGCCGTACACATCTGCCCGCTGTACAGCGCGAGCGAGAACGCCAGGTTGAAGCACATTCCCTTGAACGAGTTGGTCGAGTCGATGACTACGGTGTTGACCCCGGCCTTCTCGGTGAACACCACCGCCTGGCGGGCGTTGTCCTCGAGCCAGGTCCCGAACGCGTTGGATCCGGTGAAGTCCACCAGCCGAACCTCTCGTCGCACGGCCAGTACGGCAGCGATGCCGTCCGCGGGGTCCTCGGCCGCGAGCGTGACGAGATTGGGGTCGTGGCCGGCCTCAAGCAGCACCTCCTGACAGGTCTGGACCGTGATCGCAAGGGGCAGCACGGCGCCGGGATGCGGTTTGACGATCGTCGGGTTGCCGGTGACCAAGGATGCGAACAGACCCGGCCAGGAGTTCCACGTGGGGAAGGTGTTGCAGCCCACGACCAGCGCCAGTCCTCGGGGGGCCACGGTGAAAGTCTTCTCCATCCGGATCGGCGCGTCCCGTCCAGGCTTCTCCCACACCGCGCTCGGCGGAACCCGGGTCATCTCGACGTACGCGTAGGCGATCGCCTCGAGCGCCCGGTCCAGCGCGTGGGCACCGCCCGCCTGGAACGCCATGACGAACGCCTGACCGGAGGTATGCATGACCGCATTCGCCAGCTCGAACACCCGGGCGTGCAGCCTGGCCAGAATCTCCAGGCCGACGCCGACCCTGGCTTCGACACCAGCGTCGCGCCAGCCGACCAGACCCGCGGAGGCCGCGTCGATGAGCGCGTCGACATCCTCGGGGGTGATCCGCGGGTAGGAGATGTCCAGGACGGGGCCGAAGGGTGACTTCTCCGTTGCCACCGTGCCCTCCGCGCCCGGTGTGGCCAACGGAAAGTCGTTGCCTAGCAGGGCTTCGAACGCGGCGAGGCCTTCGGCTGCCGCCGTCTCGCCATAGATCCGGGGGCTGGGAGACTCCGGATAGGCGCTGAAGTACCCGCGGGTCCGCGTCGCCTCGACCGCCTGCTCCAGGGTCTCGCGATGACGGACAAACGCCTCGGCGGCGAACGACATACCGGCCTCCACGACCAATCGGATTCCGTGCCGACTGCCAGCCGGCCCGATGACTCGAAGTCTAGTTGGCGGCGCGAGACCGCGGCGACCGCCGTGCTGGCCAAAGCTGCGACCTGGAGGACTTCGAAGACTCGCCCGGTATCCCCCGTGGTCACCGAGGGGGCTAGCTTCGGCCGCATGGTGGACGAGATCTTCGAGCATCCGCGGCTGGTCGCCATCTACGACGCACTTGACCCCGACCGTAGTGACCTTGAGACATACCTCGCGATAGCCCAGGAACTGGGTGCGCACAGTGTGCTGGATCTCGGATGTGGCACTGGGACTTTCGCGTTGCTCCTCGCCGATCGCGGTCACACCGTTGTCGGCGTCGATCCCGCGGCCGGGTCGCTCGAGGTTGCTCGGGCCAAGCCCGGCGCCGACCGGGTGGCATGGGTCCATAGTGACGCCACAAGCATGCCGCCGATACAGGTCGACCTCGCGACCATGACCGGGAATGTCGCCCAGGCGATCCACGACCAGTTCGAGTGGGAGAGGACCCTGGACGGCGTATACGAGGCCTTGCGTCCCGATGGTCACCTTGTGTTCGAGACGCGTGATCCGGCGTTTCTGGCGTGGCTTGAGTGGAACCGCTCGGCGACGTACTCCGTCACCGAGATCCCCGGAGTGGGCCGGGTAACGAGCTGGGTTGACGTCACCGATGTGAGCGGGCCGCTGGTGACCTTCCGCGGCACCTGGGTGTTTGGCTCGGATGGGCAGAAGGTGACCTCAGACTCGACCCTGCGCTTCCGCCAGCGAGATGAGGTCGAAGCCAGCCTGCTCGCGCACCGCTATCGCGTGAGGGATGTGCGCGACGCCCCGGACCGACCCGGCCGAGAGCTCGTCTTCTTTGCCCAACGCTGGGTTTGAGTGTCGCACCAGCCGGACAAGCCTCACGGGTCCCTCTCAGGACCCCGGATGGATACCCGAGCACGCTCGCACCTTGACGTGACGATCCGGTCACGGCGCTGTCCCAAGGCTATGGCATGAGAGAGTGCCGTGGTGGAGATCCGTCCCATGACCGATGAGGACGCCGAGGCGGTGTTGCGGCTCAACGCGGAGTCGGTGTGGGCGCTCAGCCCACTGGACGCCGAAAGCCTGGCGGCGCACCGGGCCGAGGCCGCCGTCATCTTGGTCTGCGAGGTGGAGGGGGAGGTCGCGGCGTTCGCGGTGGCGTACGCTCCCGGTGCCTCCTACGGTTCCGTCAACTATGCCTGGCACTCGGGGCGCTTTGACGACTTCGTCTACCTCGACCGCATCGCGGTGGACCGGGCCTTCCGTCGGCGCGGGATCGCCGGCGCGATCTACGACGTCATCGAGGCGGAGGCCAAGGCGCACGGACGGATGGTCTGCGAGGTCAACTCCGACCCGCCGAATTTCGAATCACTCGCGTTTCACCAGGCGCGGGGCTACCGCGAAGTCGGCCAGCTCGTTCAGTCCGACGGCCACCGGGTCGTGCTGCTCGAGAGGCCATTGTGAACCCGGACGAGCTGGCGCAGGCGTGCGCGGACGTCATGTGGGCCGATGACGTCGCCTCGCAGCGCCTGGGCATGCGCATCGAGTCGGTCGCCAGCGGGCACGCCACCGTGTCGATGCGGGTCCGCGACGACATGACCAACGGTCACGGCATGGCTCACGGCGGTTTCATCTTTGCCCTGGCCGACTCCGCGTTCGCCTTTGCATGCAACACCTACAACGTGCGCACGGTCGCCCAAGCCTGCGACATAACGTTCGTGCTGCCCGCACAGCGAGATGACCTCCTCGTCGCAACGGCCGTCGAACGCCATCGCTCGGGGCGTTCCGGCATCTATGACATCCAGGTGAGGAGGGGCGACGAGGTGTTAGCGGAGTTTCGCGGCCGCAGCAGAACGATCGGCGGCGCGCACCTGGACCCGGCTGCCGGCGAGCCCGGACGGTTACCCGGACAGTCATGAGCTCGCCGCCACTGTCCACCCCGCAGGAACTGTGGGACCACCGCGAGCGCATGTCTGTCGACGCGTTGCGCACCCACCAGCTCAACCGAATGCGGGAGACGCTGCATCGCGTCTACGACCACGTACCGCACTACACCCGTGCCTTTGACGCGGCCGGGATGCGGCCCGACGACCTCCACCATCTCGAGGACCTGGCCCGCTTCCCCTTGACCAGCAAGGCCGACCTGCGTGACAACTACCCGTTCGGGATGTTCTCGGTGCCGCGCGAGGAGGTAGCTCGCGTGCACGCGTCGAGTGGTACGACGGGCCGGCCCACCGTGGTCGGGTACACCGTGGCGGACCTGGACGACTGGGCGGACGTGATGGCGCGTTCGATCCGGGCGGCAGGAGCGCGACGCGGCGACCTGCTGCACGTGGCCTATGGCTACGGGCTGTTCACCGGCGGCCTCGGGGCGCACTACGGCGCGGAGCGGCTGGGCTGCACCGTGGTCCCGGTCAGCGGCGGGATGACCGAGCGGCAGGTCCAGCTGATCGACGACTTCCGCCCCCGGGTGATCATGGTGACCCCTTCGTACTTTCTCGCGATCGTCGACGAGATGGAGCGCCAAGGACTCGACCCCGCACGCTCGTCGCTCGAGATCGGGATCTTCGGCGCGGAACCATGGACCGACGAGATGCGGCACGAGATCGAGGAACGCTGCTCGATGCACGCCGTCGACATCTACGGCCTCAGCGAGGTAATGGGTCCCGGCGTGGCTCAGGAGTGCGTGGAGACCAAGGACGGCCTGCACGTCTGGGAGGACATGTTCTACCCCGAGATCGTCGACCCGGTCAGCGGCGCGGTGCTGCCCGACGGCGAGGAAGGCGAACTTGTCTTCACCTCGCTCACCAAGCAGGCGATGCCGGTGATCCGCTACCGCACGAGGGATCTGACCCGGCTGCTGCCGGGGACCGCCCGGCCGTCGTACCGGCGCATGCAGAAGGTCACCGGGCGCAGCGACGACATGATGATCGTGCGGGGCGTCAACGTCTTCCCCACCCAGGTGGAGGAGCAGCTGCTCAAGGTCGAAGGGCTGACCCCGCACTACGTATGCGTGCTCGCCCGTCCCGGGCGGCTCGACGAGATGACGGTCCGGGTGGAGAGCCGCCGGGACGGGATCGGCCCGGTCGCCAAACAGGCACTCGCCGAGAGTGCGGCGCGGCTGATCAAGGACCACGTCGGCGTCACGGTGACCGTCGAGATCTGCGAGCCGCACGAACTCGAACGCTCACTGGGCAAGGCCAAACGCATCAACGACGAGCGGCCGCGCTAGTCGTCTTCCATCCCCAGGTGGCGGGTGAACGGGCCGGTGTCGCGAAGGAGGCGCGGCGTGACGCGCGACGTAGGGTGGCGAGCACCGCCGGTCCGAAGGTGAGAATCGCCACCGAGTTGGTGACTGCCCGTCCGGTGTCCCATCCGAGGGTCGAAGTCGTCAAGGTGTAGAAGACGAAACGGTGCAAGTTCTCCCACACACCGGCCCCCGGCACGAACGAAATCTGGGTTCCGGTCCCAACCGCGTACGGCCAGAAGGACAGGTTCATCAGGAAGCCGAAGACGTAGGCCGCCACCACCCCGTAGCCGACCAGCATGACAACCTCCGCTCGGCCCCGAGGGCGCCTCGGCAGGAGGCCTGCGCCCAGCCCGATCCACGCCGACGCCAGCATCTGGAACGGCAGCCAGGGACCCACCCCTGCGGTCAGCAAGGCGGACGCGAAGATCGACGTACAGCCGAGCACGAACCCGAAGCCCGGCCCGAACACCCGGCCGGCGAGCACCAGCATGAAGAACACCGTCTCGACGCCGGCGATCCCCGCCCCGAGGGGTCGCAGCGCTGCGTTGACCGCCGACAGCACGCCGAGCATCGCCAGCGCCTTCGAGTCCATCCCTCCCTCGCTGAACGACGCCAGCACGATAGCGACCAGGACCGGGAGCACCAGGACGAAGACGAACGGCGCAGCCGTCGTGTGACCCCAAGAGTGGTTCGACGCGTGCACGAACAGCGGCCAGCAGAACATGACCAGGCCACCGACCGTCGCGAGCAACAGCAGGGTCCCGGTCTTGGTCCCGATCCGCAGTACTGAGACGTCGTTCTCGAGACGATGCACCCGCTGGGGGGCCGAACGGTGGGCAACCTCAACCACGGGCGACCTCCGCTTCGAGCGCCTCGACTACCTGGTCCGTGGTCAGCCACTCCATCGGGGCCAGCACTTTCGCAACCTGCGGTGCGAACACCGGCGAGGCGGCCAGCGCCTCCGCAGTTGGAGCAGACGTGATGACCTCCCCCTCGGCCAGTACGACGACCCGCTGGGCGGTCTGGGCGACGAACTCGACGTCGTGAGTGGCCACCACGACGGCCTTGCCCACGGCGGCCAAGCCCCGCAGCATCCCACGGAGCCGAGCCTTGGCCCGGTAGTCAAGCCCACGGGTCGGCTCGTCGAGCAGGATGACGCTTGGACGCGGCGCGAGCTGGACGGCCAGGGCCAGCGCCAGCCGCTGTCCGTCAGACAGGTCACGCGGGTGGGCCGCCTCGGAAACGGCCGCACCGAGGCAGAGCTCGTCGAAGATCGCCCGCGCCGTCCCCGACGGGGCCCCCGCTGCCCGATCGGCTGCCGCGCACTCAGCCCGGACGCTGTCGTGGTACAGCAGGTCCGTGGCCTGCTGTGGGACCAGGGCCACCAGACCCGAGGCGCCGTCCCGAGGCAGCTTGGTGACGTCCTGGCCCGCCACGCGGACCGATCCACCCGAGCGCCGGACGCTGCCCTGGACGGCCCACAGCAGCGAGGACTTCCCCGACCCGTTACGTCCCATCAGGGCCACGATCTCGCCCGGCGCAGCCTCCAGGTCCGCGCGGCGCAGGGCGGCGGTTGCGCCGTAGCTGACAGACACGGACCGGGCGACCAGTCCGTCCGCGGCGTCGCCGACGGCCTCGACCACGGCGGCCGGCCGCAACCCCGACAGCCGGTCGCGCAGGGGGCCCGACAGCCGGCGCGCGTCTCGCACGGAGAGCGGAAGCGGTCGCCAACCACATAGCCGGGCGAGCTCGACGACCGGCGGCGCGAGCGGTGAGCTCAGCAGCAAGTCCGCGGGTCGGCCGGAGCGGACGCGCCGGCCTTCCACCACCACCAGCGAGTCGGCATACTCCACGACCCGCTCCAGCCGGTGCTCCGCCGCCAGCACGGTGACCCCCACGTCGTGCACGAGGCGCAGCACGGCCGCCAGTGCGTCCTCCGCCGCCGCCGGGTCCAGCGCAGACGTCGGTTCGTCGAGAACCAGCACCTTCGGGTTCTGGGTCAGCACCGATCCGAGCGCCACCCGCTGCTGCTCCCCTCCGGACAGCGTCCGCAGCGGCCGTCGTCGCAGAGCGGCGATGCCCATCAGGTCCAGGACCTCCTCCACCCGTCGCCGCATGGCCTGAGGGCGGACCGCGAGCTGCTCCATCCCATAGGCCAGCTCCTCCTCGACCGTGTCGGTGACGAACCCGGCCAAGGGGTCCTGCCCGACAACGCCGACGGTCTCGGCGAGCTCCCGCGGCGGCTTCAGCCGAGGATCCAGCCCACTGACTCGGACCGAGCCCTCGACGTGGCCGCCGGTGAAGTGCGGGACCAGACCGTTCACCGCTCGCAGCAGCGTCGACTTGCCCGACCCGGTGTGCCCGACAACCAGCGCGAAGTCACCCTCCTGCACCTCGAGGTGAACGTTCTCGAGCACCGGGTCTTCGGCGCCGGGATACCAGAACGAGAAGTCGGAGAAGGAGATCACGCAGGTACCGTGACCGTGTCGTCAACCGGGACCGGGGTGCCCATCGCGGGCGCCAGCGCGACCAGGACACCGATCAACGGCAGCAGCGCGACCTTCGGCCAGGTCAGCGGGCTGAGCGACGGGTTGAGCTCGGCGGGGTCGACCCGCGAGGTCAGGTAGACGGTGACGCCCGCAATGAGTCCCGAGGCGACGATGAGGCATTCGGCCAGCTGCCAGGTGTCCGGGCGGTAGGACGACCTGGTGACTCCCCGCCCGGACAATGACACGCCGAGCACCCCCACGACCACCCCTGCCATGAGCATCGGCGTGGCCAGCACCCGGGGGGTGGTCGCATCTAGCAACGCGTACGCGCCAACGCAGATCCCGCCGAGCCCGGTGACCAGCAGCCCGCCGGTGAGGCGCGTCATCGCCCTGCTGCGTCCCGCCACCCGGCCGTAGCCGCGCGAGTCCATCGAGGCCGCCAGCAGCAGAGAGCGGTCCAAGGCGTCCTCCAGCACCGGGACCACCACCGTGCGCAACCCCGCGATGCCACGTTGGTCGCCGCCCGGCCGGAGCCGCCTGGCGCGCCGGACCCGGACCACGCTCTCCGCCAGCTGGGGAAAGACCGACAGGGCGACGACCACCGCGGTACTCACCTCGTGCAGCGCCGGTGGCATCGAGCGGAGCAACCTTCGGGGGTTGGCCAGCGCGTTCGCCGCGCCGAGGCAGATCAGCATCGTCGCGAGGCGGAGGCCGTCATAGATCCCCTCCAGGATCGACTCCGCCGTGATGTCGCCGAGCAGGTGGATGCCGGTCCCGCTCGGCAGCGGAACCGTCGGCAGAGACAGCAGCACGACGTGACCCTGATCCCCGGCGAACACGACCCGGAAGACCACCCTGATCGCGACGACGAGCAGCCCTCCGACGACGTACAGCCGGAAGGCATGCGCCCAGGGCGCGTCGGGTCGCCGGGCCATCACGACCCAGCAGACGACGCCGAGAATGGTCGCCAGCAGTACCGGGTTCGTGGTCCGACTGGCGGCCACTGTCAGGCCGAGCGCCCACAGCCACCAGGCGAGGGGGTGCAGGGACCGAGGCAGCCAGTACGTGCCGCCACGCCTGGTCATCCTCGGCCGGCTCTCCTCCGCCAGGCAGCCATCCCGCCACCCGCGGCCAGCAGGGTGACGAGGACGATACCCAGCACTGCGGTGGCGGCCGACCCGCTGTCGGAGGACGCGGCGTCCGGAAGCTCACCGCTGACCTGCTCGCCCGCCGCGTTGTGCCCCGCTGCGACCGGGTTGTCGACCGGACTCTCCGTGGTTGGAGACCTGGCCCCGCCCGCGGAGGTGTGGATCGCCGACCCCGGGCCACCCGATACCCCCTTGCCGCGCTCCGGCTTGTGGGTAGAGGAGGGTTGAGCCGTCTGGGTGGGCTTTGCCGTGGGGTGCCCGCTTCCCGCTGAAGCCGACCAACCTGAGCCGGGGCCTCTCGGTTGATGGGTCGGAGACTGTTGGGACGGTATCGAGTGGGTGGGTGCCGTCGGCGGCAGGGTGGTCGGTGACGTCGTCGGGGGCGTCGGCGGCGGGGGGGTCCGAGTCGTCGTCGGAGGCGTCGTCGGGGGCGTCGGCGGCGGGGGGGTCCGAGTCGTCGTCGGAGGCGTCGTCGGAGGCGTCGTCGGAGGGGTGCGCGGTGGCCGCTTCGGCGCGATGCCGGGCGCTGGAGCGTCCCCGGATACATGGTTGAGCGAGAATGACCAGCCCTCGAAGCCACCCGGGATCGCATCGCGGCTCAGCGCCGCAAGCTGGCTGTAGGTCCAGCTGCCTCCGTCCGGGGCGTACCAGTAACCCCAGAAGGCCTGCTGCGGCGGCGTCTGGTTGCAGTCCTCCCGGTAGTTCGGGTCTCCCTCGATCGGGAGTGTCTGGTCGGCAGCGGGTTTGCCGGCTATTCGGCAGATGAAGGCAAGCCCGTACTGACGAACGCCCGTGGGGGTGAAGCCGGCGTCCTGCAGGGCGTCCAGCCCGCTGTAGCCGGGTACGACGGGACCCGGTGCGCACCTGACGACGATGCCGCCCCCCAACTCCTGGAAGTCGACGACGACGGTGACGCCGGTTCTTGTCGGGCAGTAGCCCGGTGTTCCGCCTGCGACCGCATCGGCACTAGACACCGTCCCCGCGGATAGGGCACCGACGACCAGCAGTCCGGCCGCGAGGGTTCCCCAGCGACCTCCGCCGGTCACGGCGCGGTCAGCGTTCCGAGCGGCGAGGGATGCAATGCGAAGGACGCCTGAGGCGCCACCCGCCACCACTGCGAGCGGTTGTCGCCCAGGCCGTTGGCGATAGCGTCAGAGAGCGCCGCGGGATTGAGCGCGATCGCCCCGATGTCGGTCCGTGCCGGTCCACTGCCCGCGTTCGCCTTGGTGAGCTGCATGCTCGCTACCCAGGTGGCCGCCTTCAGCCGCGGTGAGGTGTGGCCGGCCGCGACCAAGGCGTTGGCGGCCAGGCCGGTGGAGTTCGAGCTGGGAGAGCCACCGGTCGCGTCCTCGGAGTATGACCCGTCTGCCTTCTGCACCGATATCAGCCAGCTCGTCGTGTCCACGATCATCTGGTGGCGCACCGTCGCACCATCCGCCTTGGCGGCGATCAGCGCCTGCAGAGCGAGCGCGGTCGCGTCCACGTCAGGGCCACTCCCGCTCTGGTCGCAGGTCTCGCCCACGGTCTCGAACAGGCGGAAGTATCCGGCCGAGCAACGCTGCTTGACCAGGTAGTCGACAACCGACTGCCGGACCACGCCGGACCTGGCCAGGCCGATCGTCCCGTAGGACTGGCCGAAGACATTGCTGTAGTCGGTCGCGCCCGTGTCGCGGAGCCGGCCGTGCTCGAAGCCCGCGCTGGCGGGCGCGATGAGCTTCAGCACCCGCTTGCGAACATTGATGCCACCGAAGTGGGTCGGGTCGGCCTTGAGGACCTTGCTCACCAGAAGCGCCTTCGCCATGGCCCCCGAAGCGGTGTCGCCGTTGTAGACGGCATAGTCGAGAATGTGATGGGCGATGGCCTTCTTGACCCGGGCCAAGACGACGGGCTGCGAGCCGTCCGCCGCGAGCATGTAGGCGGTGTCGATGGTCAGACCCCAGTCGGGATAACCAGGCGCAAACCCGGGCATGTGTCCGTGCTCGAGCTGGCTGGCCTGCCACTCGGCGGCGAGGTGCCCCCTCGCTCCGTAGTCGGTCGCCGGGTCGGCGGTAGCTGAAGCGGCCTGGGACGACATCGTCGCGAAGGCGAGGCCGAGGGAGAGGGTCAGGGACAAGGTGGCGGCGGACAGGCCGCGCACACGGGTGGAGAGCATGACGACTGGGGCCTTTCGGTGAGCGGTCCCAGGAACGGATGGGCGGCGGCAGCAGGGCCGGCGCTGTCCATGACTCCGACCCTGCAGACCTCGACAGATGGGGAGCCGCTCGCTCGGCGCAGGTATTCCGGCTGCCGGTGTCGGACACCGGTCACGGTTGCGGGACAGCGCTGGAGTCTCACCAGCTTCCCCTACGTCGAGCTTGTGAAGTTGACACCGCCACGGCTGGCGGCCCCCTCACGATAGCAGAGCGAGCAGGCGACAGACTGAGGCGATGACCACGCCACCGCCGGCCCGATGAGCGCCCCGATCGGCCCGCTCAGCGATCTCGTCGTGCTCGACCTGACGCGCGCCCTGGCCGGTCCGCATGCCGCGATGATGCTGGGCGACCTGGGCGCGCGGGTGATCAAGATCGAGCACCCGGAAGGCGGCGACGACAGCCGCGGCTGGGGCCCACCGTTCGCCGGTTCGGGACCCGACCGGCTTTCGACGTACTTCATGAGCTGCAACCGCAACAAGGAGTCTGTGACCGCCGACCTGAAGTCGCCGGCCGGCCTCGACCTGGTGCGCCGGTTGGTGCGGCACAGCGACGTGCTGTGTGAGAACTTCCGCCCCGGCGTGCTGGACCGCCTCGGGCTCTCGGTCGAGCAGCTACATGAGCTCAACCCGAGACTTGTCGTGCTGTCGATCACCGGGTTCGGCCATGACGGCCCCGAAGGTCGTCGGGCAGGCTACGACCAGATTGCTCAGGGTGAGGCAGGGCTGATGAGCGTCACCGGCCCGCCGGGCGAACCGACCAAGGTCGGCCTGCCCATCGGCGATCTGCTCGCCGGCATGTACGGCGTCACCGGAGTGCTCTCGGCGCTGTACGAGCGCGAGCAGACCGGCAGGGGCCGGGTAGTGCGCACCAGCCTGCTGGCGGCGATCGTCGGCGTGCACGCCTACCAGGGCACCCAGTGGACGGTCGCCCACGAGGTGCCGGTTGCCATCGGCAACCAGCACCCGTCGATCGCGCCGTACGGGCTCTTCCAGGCAGCCGACGCCCCTGTCCAGGTGGCCTGCGGCAGCGAGGGTCTCTGGCGCGCCTTCGCTCCGTTGGTCGGGCTGAGTCCCGACGATCCCAGGTTCGCTACCAACGTGGATCGGGTGGGGCGGCGGGAGGAGCTCGCCACCCTGATCGAGGACGCCCTCTCGGCAGCCACCGCGCAACAGTGGGTAGAACGCTTGGCCGCGGCCGGAGTCCCGGCCGGCCGGGTCCGATCCCTCGACGAGGTCTACACCTGGGAGCAGACCAGGTCCCAGGGCCTCGTGGTGTCCGTCGACGCGCCCGGTCTGGGGGAGGTCGAGCTCCCCGGGCCCCCGATCCGGTTCGACGACTCGACATTCGCCGGGGGACGGGACCATCACGACCCGCCACCACGACTTGGTGAGCACACCGGGTCGGTGCTCGCCTGGCTCGCTGAGCGGGAGGGCCCCGGGTCTTGAGGACTCTGGGCTCCTCCGCTCCCGTGGCGCCGGATGGTGATGATGAAGGTCGATCCGGTAACCCCGAACGCTCAAGATCCTTCGAGCCCCATGCTCGCGGTCGGTCGGGAAGAGGTAGTCCTGAGGGCGAGGCGCGCGGCCAGCCCCGCGAGGGTGGTGCGGCGCGCGTGTGACCGGGACCACATTCGTGGGCACACAGGTATCGGCCGGGGCGCAGGCCACCAGTCAGGTGAGTCTCAGGGTGCGGTGACCAACCGCCGCAGGAGCACGAGCAGTCGCTGCGTCTGCGCCTTGGAGAGCGGCGCCAGGTGCACGTCGGAGGTCCGACGCGCAAGCAGCGCCGCCTGCCGCATGACCTCGGTCGCCTCCGGGAGCACGTCGACGACGTGCGCCCGCCGGTCGCTCTCTTGCCTGCGGCGAGCCACCAGGCCACGTCGCTCGAGGTCGTCGATCATCTGGACCATGCTCGCGCCGCTCAGCCCGAGGCTGCTCGCCAGGTCTGACTGGGAGACCGGTCCGGTCGCACGAAGCGACGTCAGCATCCCGAAGTGTCGGGGCTCGATACGCAGGGGTGCCAGCGTGCTCAGGAAGGCACGGTGCATGCGGTAATGGAGGCGGGTGATCAGGAACCCGATGCTCTCCCGCAAGGGCTCCGGCGTGTCCGGTGCCAGGTCGCCCTCCACGAGTCGCAGGAGGAGCGTGCGCAGTTCCGCACGCTCGCGCGGCGTGAAGCCGGCGCTGATCGCGTCCTCCAGGTCCTCGGCGTGGCGCCGCCAGGTGCGCGCGGCCGCAGCGCCTTCCGGGGTACGGGTCAGGGCGTTGGACCGGCGGTCCTCCGGGTTGCGCACCCGCTCGACCAGGCCGCGCGCCGCGAGGTCGGCGGCCACCCGGACCATCGTGGTCCGGCTGACACACACGGTGAGCGACAGGGCCTGCTGGCTCCGGGTGATGCCCCCCGCCAGCGCGAGCAGCACGGCGTACCCGTGGATGTCGACGGTGTCGGGTAGCACATTCTCCACCGCGGCGACGACCCTGGCATGCGCTCGCCAGACGAGGTATCCCGGCAGGTCGGCCAGCTCCGGCAGCAGGACAGACCCGGGCGCGGTGCCGATTTCATCACCTGCTCAATCGTTAGCCACTTGACGAACTGCGGTCCAGGAGCATCGTACACCAGGTAATCGTTCACCACTTGATGATTTCGCTCGCCCTCGACCGCCAGGCAGGAGCTATGACCCAGGAGACCATCGCCCCCACCCCAGCCCGGGACCCCAAGTGGTGGACCCTGGTCGCGGTCTGCACCGGCGTCTTCATGCTGCTGCTCGACATCACCATCGTCAACGTCGCGTTGCCCGACATCCAGACGCAGCTCAACGCCTCGCTGTCGGACCTCCAGTGGGTGATCGACGCCTACGCGCTCAGCCTTGCCGCACTGCTGCTCACCGCTGGGTCGCTGGCCGACTTGTTCGGTCGTCGCCGGGTGTTCGTAATCGGCCTGCTGATCTTCACCCTCGGGTCCATCGCCTGCGGGTCCGCCCAGGACATCTTGTTCCTCCAGCTGGCACGCGCCTTCCAGGGCATCGGCGGGGCCGCGATGTTCGCGGCGGCGCTTGCCCTGCTGGCCGGCGCCTTCCGCGGCAAGGACCGGGGTACGGCCTTCGGCGTCTTCGGTGCGACCACGGGGTTCGCGGTAGCGATCGGCCCCGTGCTCGGTGGCGCGCTCACCAGCGGCCTTTCCTGGCGCTGGATTTTCTTCGTGAACATCCCCATCTGCCTGGTCGCGCTCGCGGTCTCGCTGACCAAGGTGCTGGAGTCGAAGGATCCCGACGCCGGCCGGCCGGACTGGTTCGGCTTCGTCAGCTTCTCGCTGGCCCTCGGCGCGCTCGTCTACGGTCTGATCGAGGCCGGCCAGACCACCTGGGGCGACCACCTCGTCGTAGCCTCGCTGGTCGCCTCCGGTCTCCTGCTCGTGGTCTTCGTGGTCAGCCAGGCAGTACAGCGACATCCGATGCTCGATCTCGGCCTGCTCCGCAAGCCGACCTTCACCGGCGGCCTGATCGCGGCCTTCGGGGTCTCGGCCTCGATCTTCTCGCTCCTGGCCTTCCTGGTGATCTACGTCCAGAACGTGCTCGACTACTCCGCGGTCGGGACCGGCGTCCGGTTCCTGTTCCTGTCCGGGGCGTCGTTTTTCGCCGCCGCCATCGCCGGGCGGCTGACCGAGCACGTGCCGGTCAAGTGGCTGATCGGACCCGGCTTCCTGATCCTCGGCTTGGGGCTGCTGCTCCTGACCGGGATCCAGGACGACTCGTCCTGGACCCACCTGATCCCCGGGCTGCTGGTCTCTGGCGTCGGGATCGGCATGATCAACCCGCCGCTGGCCTCGACCGCGGTCGGCGTCGTCCCGGTCGCGCGGTCGGGTATGGCGAGCGGCGCCAACTCCACGCTCCGCCAGGTCGGCGTCGCCACAGGGATCGCGGCGCTCGGGTCGATCTTCAGCCACCAGGTGGCCGCGGCCGCCCGACCACAGCTGGCCGGCAGGGTCCCCGCGCAGGCCCTGGACGGTCTCACCGCGGCACTGTCCGGCGGACAGGTGCATGCCGCCGCGACCGGTGCGCAACAGGCCGCCACCGCAGCCCAGGGCCCGAGCGTCGGACAGCAGGCCTTTGACCTCGTCCAGCAGGTCGGCACGTCGGCCGTGGTGGACGCCCTCAACGACATCACCCTGATCGCGGCAGCGCTGGCGTTCGCCTCCGGAGTGCTGTCACTCATCTTGATCCGGCAGAAGGACTTCGTGGCGAGGGGCGGCGTCTCCGAGCAGGCTTCGCCGGAGGTCGAGACTGGCGAGGATCTCGGCGGAGTCCATGCGGCCGGTGGCCAATTGACCTGACGGGCCCGGCTACGTTGTGCCCATGGGCGACCGCATCGTCTCCTCGACCATCACCATCGACGCCCCGCCGAGCCGGGTGTTCTCGGTCCTGGCCGACCCGCGCCGCCATCCCGAGATCGACGGCTCGGGAAGTGTCGAACGCATGACCGACGGACCGTCACGTCTGCGCCTCGGATCGCAGTTCGGCGCGAGCATGAAGCTGTTCGGGGCGCCGTACAGGATCCGGAACACGGTGGTGGAGTTCGAGGAGGGGACGCGCATCGCGTGGCGCCACCTCGGGCCCCACCGCTGGCGTTACGAGCTCGAGCTGACTCCCGAGGGCGGCACGAAGGTCACCGAGACCTGGGACGCCAGCTACTACCCCGGCCCCACGGGGAAGTGGCTCGACGTCGCCGGCTTCCCCGAGCGCAACCGCAAGGGCATCGAGGCCACCTTGGTGAACCTCAAGGCCGCGGTCGAGGTCGAGCCGGCACGCTGACCCCTCAGGACGCCCGGTCGTAGGGTTCTCGGCAGACGGTGACCTGCTTCATCTGGCGCTCGGCCCTCCGTGCTGGCCGGGGTCAGAAGAGGAGAGCCCGACCTGGGCTCTCCAGGATGCTGGCGACATCGGCCAAGAACTGCGAACCCTGCTGGCCGTCGACGACGCGATGATCGAAGGACAACGCCAACGTCGTGACCCAGCGAGGACGGACCTTGTTTCCGACGACCCAGGGCTGTTTGCGGATCGCACCCATCGCGAGGATCGCCGACTCACCCGGATTGAGGATCGGGGTGCCGGCGTCGACGCCAAACACGCCCACATTGGTGATCGTGAACGTGCCGCCGGCCATGTCGGCCGGCTGGGTCCGGCCCGACCGCGCCACCGCGGTCAGCTCACCCAAAGCCGCGGCCAGGTCGACCGCGGACAGGGCGTCAGCGCCCTTGACATTGGGCACCACCAGCCCGCGGGGAGTCGCCGCGGCGATGCCCAGGTTGACGTAGTGCTTCAGCACGATCTCCTGAGCGGCCTCGTCCCAGGTCGCGTTGATCTCCGGAGTACGCCGCGCTGCCAGGCAGACGGCGCGGGCTACCACCAGAAGCGGCGACACCCGGACGTCCGCGAACGCCCGGTCCTCGCGCAACCGCCGGACGAGCCGCATCGTCTTGGTCGCGTCGAAGGTCACCCACTCCGTGACGTGCGGCGCGGTGAACGCCGAGGACACCATCGCCTGGGCGGTCATCTTGCGCACGCCCTTGACGGGTATCCGGGTCTCGCGCTGGCCGGGCGCAGGCCCGGAGCCGGTTGCCGTGGTCTGGGCCGTCTCCCCGGCGGGACCGGAACCGGCAGCGTGCTGTTCGACGTCGTCGCGTGAAATGGTGCCGCCCGGCCCGGTTGCCGTGACGAGGGCCAGGTCGACGCCCAGGTCCTTGGCCAGCTTGCGGACCGGTGGTTTGGCGAGGGCCTTTGCACCATTCGCGCCGACCGGTGGCGAGGCAGGAGCGGTTACCGCAGTGGGCGCCGGTACCGGCGCAGGGGGGGGCGCCTCCGCAGTCGGCGACGTCACCTCGATCGGGGCCGCCGTGGCTGCCCTGCGGGCACGGCGGCTGGTAACCGCCGTACGCGGTCCGTACCCGACCAATGTCGGGGTCGCGCCGTCTGCACGCGGTGCCGGGCTGCCGACCATGCCAGGCTCCACCGCCCGGTCGGCAGCGGGATGGTCGATCTCGGACTCCCCGTCGGGAGCGCTCTCGGGGTCGACGCCAGCCGCCCCGACGAGGTCCGCGTCCGCCCCCGAGGAGACCGCGATGATCGGCGTGCCGACCGCGACCATCTCTCCCGGCGACACCATCAGCCGGGAGACGGTCCCGGCGTACGGCGACGGCAGCTCGACCAGGGACTTCGCGGTCTCGATCTCGCACACGACGGTGTTGACCTTGATGGTGTCGCCGACCTCGACCAGCCAGGTGACGAGCTCGGCCTCGGTGAGACCTTCTCCGACATCAGGCAGCTTGAACTCGTAAACAGCCATGGTTCCCCGACCCCGCTCAGAAGCTCAGTGCGCGGTCGACGGCATCGAGCACCCGGTCCAGGTCGGGCAGGTACTCCTCCTCGATGCGCGCAGGCGGGTAGGGCGTATCGAAGCCACCGACCCGCAGCACCGGCGACTCCAGCGAGTAGAAGCACTCCTCAGTGATGCGGGCGGCCACCTCGGCGCCCATGCCCAGGCTGATCGCGGCCTCGTGCACCACGACGACCCGGCCGGTCTTGCGCACGGAGGCGAAAACCGGCTCCAGGTCGAGCGGGGAGAGGGTGCGGAGGTCGATGACCTCGACGCTCTTGCCCTCGGCCGCCGCGGCCTCGGCGCTCTGCAGGCAGACGTGGACCCTTGGACCGTAGGTGATCAGTGTCACGTCTGTGCCCTCACGCACGACCCGCGAGCTGAACAACGGGTCGGGCGTCGCGGACTCGTCGAGCTCGGCCTTCTCGCCGTGGTACTGGCGCTTCGGCTCGAAGAACACGACGGGGTCGTCGCTCCTGATGGCCTGCTGGATCATCCAGTAGCCATCGACCGGGTTGGAGCAGGCCACGACCTTGAGACCCGCGGTGTGCGCGAACTGGGCCTCCGGGCTCTCACTGTGGTGCTCGACGGCACCGATGCCACCCCCGAAGGGAATGCGGATGACGATAGGCATGCGCAGCTTGCCCTGACTGCGGAAGTGAATCTTGGCGACCTGACTGACGATCTGGTCGTACGCCGGGTAGACGAAGCCGTCGAACTGGATCTCACAAACCGGCCGGTAACCCCGCATGGCGAGCCCGACCGCCGTACCGAGGATCCCCGACTCCGCGAGCGGCGTGTCGATGACCCGGTCCTCGCCGAAGTCCTTTTGCAGCCCGTCGGTGATCCGGAAGACACCGCCGAGCTTGCCGATGTCCTCGCCCATGATGAGGACCTTGGGATCGGCCTCCATCGCGGCGCGCAGTCCCGCGTTCAGCCCCTTGGCCAGCGTGATCGTGGTCATCAGTGGGCTCCCTCGAACGACGCGTGATAGGCGGCCAGCTCGTCCTGCTGCGCGGCCAGCTCTGGAGTCTTCTCGACGTAGACCTGGTCGAAGATGGCCGAGATGTTGGGTTCGGGGAGGGCTCGACATCCCTCGCGCAGATGCTCGCCCAGCTTCTCCGCCTCGTCCTCGACCGCGTCGAGGTAGTCGTTGTCGATCAGGCCGTTCCTGGTCAGATAGGCCTTCACCCTGGCGATCGGGTCCTTGAGCTTCCAGCTCTCCAGCTCTTCGGACAGCCGGTAGCGGGTGGGGTCGTCGGTGGTCGTGTGCGCGCCCATCCGGTAGGTGTACGCCTCGACGAGCGTGGGTCCACTGCCCTCACGGGCCCGCTGCAGCGCGGCCTGGGTGACGGCGTGTACGGCGAGGACGTCGTTCCCGTCGACGCGTAGGCCGGGGAAGCCGAAGCCGAGCGAACGCTGGTAGAGCGGGATCCGGCTCTGCCGCTCGATCGGCTCCGAGATCGCCCACTGATTGTTCTGGCAGAAGAACACGACCGGCGCATTGAACACCGACGCGTAGACAAAGGCCTCGTTGACATCGCCCTGGCTGCTCGCTCCGTCGCCGAAGTAGGCGACTACCGCCGCATCCCGGTCCGGGTCGCCGGTGCCGACCGCGCCGTCACGCTGGATGCCCATCGCGTATCCGGTGGCGTGCAGGGTCTGGGCGCCGATGACGATCGTGTAGAGGCCGAAGTTGTTCTCGCGCGGGTCCCAACCACCCTGGTCCACCCCACGGAACAGCCCCAGCAGGTGCAGCGGGTCAAGGTCGCGGCACCAGGCGACGCCGTGCTCGCGGTAGGTGGGGAAGACGAAGTCCTGCTTGCGCAGCGCCCGACCGGATCCGATCTGGGCGGCCTCCTGGCCCAGCAGCTGCGCCCAGATGCCGAGCTCCCCGTGGCGCTGCAAGGCGGTCGCCTCGATGTCGATGCGCCGGGTCAAGACCATGTCGCGGTAAAAGCCCTTGATCGCCTCGTCGTCGAGCGAGAAGGAGAAATCCGGGTGCTCGACGCGCTCACCCTCGGGAGTCAGCAGCTGCACCAGGTCTGGCGAGGCGGCTTGGGGGCTGGGGCCGAATACCTCGCCAAGGTCGGGGTCCGAGCCGGAACTGCTCACAGGTTCTCCTCGTGGTGACGATGCACAAGATCGCTGGCATCCCTCGGTCGCGCCCTCAACGGTACCCATCGCAGGCCCGAAGGACCGCATCGACCCGAACGTGGGATGCCGGGATACCTGCGACCGAGCGTCGCCATTTCGGTCCGGGCGAAGGGATGCGGCACAATGGTGAGTCCCATTTTTTTCGCGGATCCGGCTGCACGAGCGGCAGGAACGGGGTCAGGTGTCAGAGACGGGTCGGCAGCGCGCCACCACCCCTGCGGTCGAGCAGGAGATCAAGAACGAGCAGGTGGTCGTCGACCGGATCTACGCCCGCCTCGAGGCCGCGGCGGCGTCGGCCCGGCAGCTGGCCTCCGACGGCCATGCTCGGGCCAGGCTCGGCAACTACGGGGGGCTTGTCGAGCGCGACGCGATCGTCTTCCAGGCCAGCCGTCGGCTGGCGAACCTCGACGCCGCCCATGACGGCCTGGTCTTCGGACGCCTCGACCTGCGAGACGGCGAGACCCGCTACGTCGGCCGGCTCGGGCTGCGCGACGCCGACCGCGATGTCCTGCTGGTCGACTGGCGCGCGCCGGCGGCGGCGATTTTCTACCAGGCGACCGCCCAAGATCCGGCAGGCGTCGTACGGCGACGGGTACTGCAGTCCTTCAGCGACCGGGTGATTGGCGTCGAGGACGACCTGCTCGATCCCGAGCACGCACCGGACGACATGGTGGTGGTTGGTGAAGGCGTCCTGATGGCGGCGCTCTCGCGGACCCGCGACCGCACGATGCAGTCGGTGGTGGCCACCATCCAGAAGGAACAGGACGAGGCAATCCGGTCCCCCCAGCGCGGAGTCACCACGATCGGTGGCGGTCCCGGCACCGGAAAGACCGTGGTGGCACTTCACCGCGCCGCCTACCTGCTCTACACCGATCGACGACGCTACGAGTCCGGTGGCGTACTGGTGGTCGGGCCGAACGCGGTGTTCATCTCCTATATCGAGCGGGTGCTGCCCTCACTCGGGGAGACCACCGTCTCACTGCGTGCGCTGGGCGAGGTGGTCGAGGGAGTCCACGCCAGCAGGCATGACCGTGCCTCCGTTGCGCTGCTGAAGGGGTCCTCTCGCATGGCGCAGCTGCTGGCCCGGACCGTGCGCGGTGACGTGCCCGGCGCGCCCACCGCTTTCCGGATCTTCTACCGCGACGACGTGCTACGACTCGACCATCGCGAGCTGAGCGCCGTACGGCGACGGCTGCTCAGTGGCGGGCAGCGCCGCAACCCGGTGGCGGGCAGGGTCTCCGGCGAGCTGATCGACTCACTGTGGGAGCAGGTGGCGGGCGACCGGGCCCGAGAGCACGGCCGTCACGAGTTCGCCCGCGCGATGCGCGACAACCGGGACTTCGTGGAGTTCGTGCGGGCCTGGTGGCCGGTCGTCGACCCGGTCGATGCCTGTTCCTGGCTGGCGGACCGGCAGCGACTCAGCGCCGAGGCGGACGGGTTGTTCAGCCGCCACGAGCTCGACATGCTCGCCGACTCGCTCGCGTTCGACCCGCCGGGCGGTGACCTGACCGTCGAGGACGTCCCCCTCATCGACGAGCTCCGCTATCTCCTCGGAGAGCCTCCGGAGGCGCCAGACGACGAGGACGACCCGCTCGCCATGCAGGAGGGACTGGAGGATGAGACGGTCGCGGAGCTGACTACGCACGACCAACGGCGCGTGGGCGGCCCGATAGGGGGTTCCGCGCGCGCCGTCGGGTCGATCGAGGACGATGCCTACGCGCACCTGCTCGTCGACGAGGCACAGGATCTGTCGCCCATGCAGTGGCGGATGATCGGACGTCGGGGGCGGCACGCCAGCTGGACCATCGTCGGCGATCCGGCACAGAGTTCCTGGCCGCTTCCGGCAGAGGCGACCGCGGCACGCAAGGCCGCGTTGCGCGGCCGGGAGCAGAGCCATTTCCGACTCTCGACCAACTATCGCAACTCCCGCGAGATCTTCGAGCTCGCCGCCGACTACGCGCGAGCCAACATCCCGGACGCGGACCTCCCGCACGCCGTTCGAGAGACCGGGGCGGAGCCGGTGATCTCGGCCGTCGACGAGAGCTCACGAGCCGCTGGAGTCCGCGAGGCGACGGCGAGGCTCGCCGACCAGCTCGAAGGGACGGTTGCGGTCGTGGTCCCGGCGGGCTGGGAGCCGGAGGTCGAGGGTTGGCTGGCGCCCCGGGACGAGGCGCGGGTGCCGGTCCTCGCGGCCCTGGACACCAAGGGCCTGGAGTTCGACGGCATCGTCGTCGTGGAGCCCGACCGCATCGTGGCCGAGGCACCGGCCGGCATTCGCACGCTGTACGTCGTGCTCACCCGGGCCACCCAACGGCTGCACATCGTCGGCACCACGGGCCACTGGCGGTCGCCCGCAGCAGTGCCCCGATGAGCTCCGGTCCGCTGGCGGCGGTGCTGCTGAGGCCCGCGTGGGCGCTGGTCCGGCTCCCGGGTGCGCAATCGGTCACCCTGGTCGGTGGCACCCGTACCCACCACGACTTGCTGTCCGACGTACCGCTGGATAGCGGGCCGCCCGAAGCCGGGAGGCGCTTCGACCGGTTGTTGTGCGTGCCCTTCGCGCAGATCCGTGAACGGGGCTTCGAGGTGCACGCCGACGACGCGCCGCTTTCCAGCATCGACATCGACGTCGAGACGACTGTCTCGTGCGCCGACCTCGAGGCACTCTCATCGGACCAACCGCTGCGCACCACGGGCCCGGCCGGGTTCACGGTCGGAGACGACGCCTACGCGGAGCTCGTCGCAACGATCATCCGCGATGAGATCGGTCGCGGCGAGGGCGCCAACGTCGTGGTGGCCCGCGACTACCGAACCCAGATCGTCAGCTGGGACGCGGCTGCGGCGATCGCCGTCTTCCTTCGCCTGCTCCGCCAGGAGCGCGGCGCCTACTGGACGTTCCTGGTGTTCACCGGCGACCGGTACCTGATCGGCGCCAGCCCCGAGCGGCATGTCCGAGTGCAGTCCGGTGAAGTGACGATGAACCCGATCAGCGGCACCTTCCGGCTTGGGGATGCCGAGCGCGCCGGCGACCTCACCGAGCGCTTGCTTGGGTTTCTGGGCGACGAGAAGGAGATCTTCGAGCTGTTCATGGTCGTCGACGAGGAGCTCAAGATGATGTGCGGCATGTGCGCAGACGGGGGGGCGATCACCGGTCCCTTCCTCAAGCCCATGAGCCACCTCGTCCATACCGAGTACCTGCTGAGCGGCCGCTCGTCGCTCGACGTGCGGGCCGTGCTCCGGGACTCGATGTTCGCCGCGACGGTCACCGGAAGCCCGGTCGAGAATGCCTGCCGGTTGATCACCAGGTATGAGGCCGGAGGCCGGGGCTACTACGGGGCCGTGCTCGCGCTCGTCGGTCGTGACCCCCACGGCGGCCCGACGGTCGACGCGCCGATCGTCTTGCGCACGGCGGACGTGAGCGTCGACGGACGGTTGCGGGTCACCGCCGGCGCGACCCTGGTCCGGGACTCACAACCCCGATCCGAGGTGGCGGAGACGCACGCGAAGGCGGCCGGAATACTCTCCGCGTTCGGGCTGGTCCCGGCCGCGCCTTCCGAGCCAGCCGCGGTGACGACCCTCGTCGAGGACTCCGCCGTCGTGACCGCCCTGGCCAGCCGCAACGAGCAGCTCAGCAGGTTCTGGCTCGCGGACCAGTCCGCCACCGCCCCCACGCCTGAGCTCGCGGGACGGCGGGTTGTCGTGCTCGACGGCGAGGACGACTTCGTGGCGATGCTGCGCCACATGTTGCGCGTGTTGGGCATGGCGAGCGTCTCGATCAGCCACCGCGACTACCACCAAGGCGACTTCGAGGAGGCCGACCTGGTCATCGTCGGACCGGGGCCAGGGGATCCGCGCGACCTCACCGACCCGAAGATCGCTACCTTCCGAGCCGCCGTCAACACTTTGCTGGAGACCCGGCAGCCTTTCCTGGCGGTGTGCCTGGGCCACCAAGTGTTGTGTGGCGCACTTGGCTTGGACCTCGTCTTCAAGGACATCGTGTTCCAAGGGACGCGAACGATGGTCGACATTCTGGGCCGGCAGGAGAACGTCGGCTTCTATAACACGTTCGTGGCTCGCACCAGCCCCGACCGTGAGCTGCCGTCCGGCGTCAGTGTCGACGCCGACCGGCAGACGGGGGACGTACATCTCCTGCGGGGACCGCACTTCGTCGGCGTCCAGTTCCACGCCGAGTCCATCCTCACCGAGAACGGCTTTGACCTCCTCCGCGAGATCGTCCGGAGCCTGCTCGTGAGCGATTGCGGGAAAGCGGCTCGCGACGCACCGAGCGGGTCAGCCACTTCCCCGCGATCGCGGGCGCGCCGCGGGAAAGGGAACGCCCCAGCAGCCGGGGACGGGTGAGCTGCTGGGGCGTGATCGTGGGGGTGGTGTCAGTCGGATCCCAAGGTGATCTCGACCGTTCTGATCGACCCGGACTTCGATCGGACGGTGAGCGTGACGCGGTCACCGGGGCGGTAGGACCGGACGTCGGCGACGAGCGAGTCGGAGTCGGTGACGTCGGTGCTGTCCAGTTTGGTGATCACGTCGCCGGGCCGAAGGCCGATCTGCGCGGCTGCAGTGCCCTGGGTGACGTTGTGGACCAGCGCCCCGTCGGGTAGCCCGAACCGGTCGGTGGCGTCCGTGACCTCGACGCCGATCCGAGCGTGCGTGGGCTGCTGTCCTTTTCGCAACTGCTGGACGATCGGGAGCGCCTCGTCGATCGGGATGGCGAACCCGAGCCCGATAGAGCCGGCCTGGCCGCCGGAACCGCTGGACGACGCGGTGCGGATGGCGGAGTTGATGCCGACCACCTCCCCGGCGGAGTTGACCAGCGGTCCACCGGAGTTGCCCGGGTTGATCGCCGCGTCGGTCTGGATTGCGGGGAAGATGGTCGCAGGGTCGTTGCTCAGCTCACCTTGCGTGGTCACCGGACGGTTGAGCGCACTCACGATGCCGGAGGTGACGGTGCTCTCGAGGCCGAACGGGGCACCCACGGCGACGACCGGCTGGCCGACCTGGAGGCTGGCCGACTTGCCGAGGGTCGCCGGCCTGGCGTCGCTGACGTCCCGGGCCTGGATTACGGCAAGATCGGTGAGCGGGTCCCGACCGAGGATGTAGGCCGAGGTCGTCTCCCCGCTGGGGAAGCTCACCGCGAGCTTGCCGTTGACCCCCAGCTCCGCAACGTGGTTGTTCGTGAGGATCTGCCCACTGGCGGTGAGCACGATGCCTGAACCCGACCCGCTCTGGGTCGACGACGTGCCGTAGATCTTGACCACGGAGGGCAGCACGTTGGCGGCTGCCGTCTCAGCGCTGGCGTCGAAGGCATTCGGCGCCCCGGTTGCGCTGGAGTCGGGTGCGACGTTGAGCCCCGAGCTGGTCTGACGGCTCAGCGTTGCGGCGTTGTGCGAGGTTGTCTCATGCAACAACGCCGCCCCGCTGAACCCGGCGGCTCCTCCGGCGAGTGCGCCGACGAGCAGAGCCGCACCGACGACACGCCCACCGCGGCGGGGGCGGGCTGGTGGAGGACTCAGCGGGTACCCCTGCGGGTACGTCGATGGAGTCGTGTCGCCGTTGTTCACGTTCACCATCCTTGCGAGACTGGCTGAGGAAGCCCTGAGACGTACCTCAGAGCTTCATGTGAATCGCGCCCGGCTGCTGCTGCACAGGGCGGGTTGGGAGCGGCCTCTCGGCTGGCGGTGGCCAACCCGGGGAGCCCGGGATCACCATCGTGAAGGCAGCGCCCCGGGGATGACGGTTGACTGCCCTCACCGACCCGCCGTGCCGTTCGGCGGCCTGCCGAACGATGGAGAGGCCGAGCCCCGAGCCGGGCATCATACGGGCGTCGGAGGCCCGGTAGAAGCGCTCGAAGATCAGCGGCATGTCGGCCTCCGCGACGCCGGGGCCCTCATCGGTCACGGTGAGCTCACCGCCCGCGAGAGTGATGCCGACCGTGCCGCCCGCCGGGCTCCACTTGGCTGCGTTGTCGAGCAGGTTCGTGACTGCCCGCTCGAGGATCTGGGCCTCCCCGACGGCCCACCAGGTGGACACCCGGATGTCGAAGGCTACCGACGGGGCGCGCCGGCGCACCCGGTCGGCGGCCCGCGCCACGATGTCGGCGAGGTCGAGCGGCTCGGGCGTGCGCGACAGCGGCTCGTCGCGGGCCAGCTCCACGAGGTCCCCGACCAGCGTCGAGAGCTCCTCGACCTGCGCCGTGACGTCCGCGAAGATCTCCTGCCGAGAGCTGAGCGCCATGCCGCCCCGCTTGTCGGCCTGGGCGAGCAGCTCGAGGTTCGTCCGCAGGCTGGTCAACGGGGTGCGCAGCTCGTGTCCGGCGTCGGCGACCAGCCGGCGCTGACGGTCCCGCGAGCCCTGCAACGCGCCGAGCATGTCGTTGAACGACGCGGCAAGGCTGGCCAGCTCGTCGTCGCCGGTGACCGGGATCGGGTTCAGCTCCTCGGTCCGGGCGATGTGCTCGGCGGCCTCGCTGAGCTGGCGAACCGGGCGCAGCGCCGACCTCGCCACGGCAAGCCCTATCACACCCGCTGCGATGATCCCGCCGCCGCCGACCAGGAGCAGAACCAGGCCCACCCGGTCGATCGTGTTCTCGATGGACTCCGTCGACTGGGTGAACATCAGGGCGTGGTTGGGCCGCTGGGTGGTCACCGTCACCGCGCGGTAGTCGACACCGTTCTCGTTGATCGTCCGGAACGTGTGGCTGAGCCGGCCGGCGGCGACCAGCTTCTCGGCCTGGGAGACCGGTCGGACGTCACCCTCTCCGGCGAACGCTCCCACGTCGCCGTCCGCCGAGATGACGTAGAACTGCACGTCCGCTGCATGCAGGACCTCCTCGGTGATCCCCGCCGGCAGCGCCCGGGCGATCAGGTCCGAGCGGCTGGCCAGGTTGGCCCGGTCGAGGAGCGAGTTGTCGAGCCGGTCGTGCAGCTGGGACCGCAGGGTCAGGTAGGCAGCAAGACTCGCTACCGCGACCGCGATACCGACGGCGCAGGCTGCCAGGAGCGAGATCCTGGCGGCCAGCGACATCCGTTTCACGGGGGCGTCTCCCGCAGGACGTATCCGACCCCGCGCACGGTGTGCAGCAGCCTGGTCTCCCCCTCCGCCTCTGTTTTGCGGCGGACGTAGCCGACATACACCTCAAGCGAGTTGGCCGTCGTGGGGAAGTCATAGCCCCAGACCTCCTCGAGGATGAAGGAGCGCTCGAGGACCCGCTTGGGCCGGCGCATGAACAGCTCAAGCAGGTCCCACTCGGTACGGGTGAACGTGATGGATCGCCCGGCCCGGTCGACCTCTCGGGTGACCGTGTTCATGGTCAGGTCGGCGAACGTCAGCGGCGCCTCGTCCAGGCCGGCGGGGGCGCCGAGGTTGCGCCGCCGTAACATCGCACGGACCCGCGCGAGGAGCTCGTCCAGCGCGAACGGTTTGGCCAGGTAGTCGTCGGCGCCGGCGTCCAGCCCGTCCACCCGGTCGTCGACGGAGTCCCGCGCGGTGAGTACCAGGATCGGCAGGTCGTTGCCCGCCGCGCGCAGTGCCTTCGTCGTCTCGATGCCGTCGAGTCGGGGCATCATCACGTCGACGATCAGGGCGTCGGGCGCCAGCCCGTTGATGCGGGCCAGCGCCTCCACTCCGTCGTTGGCGACGGCCACCTCATATCCGTTGTACTCGAGGGAACGACGGAGGGAGTCGCGGACGGCGCGGTCGTCGTCCACGACAAGAATGCGCATGGGAGAAAGGCTGCCACGCAGATCTGAGACACGCCTGAGAGCTGACGTCGGCCCCGGCCCGGTGGTCATGCGGTTCCCTCGCCGGCCGAGAGCAGCGTCCGAGCCGCGTCGCCAGCGCGGGCTCCGTACGAGCCGCCGAACACGGCGGCGTGCACCAGCAGCGGATGCAGCTGGTGCAGCGGCACGCGGTCGCGCCAGCCTTCGCTCAGCGGATGGGCCTCGTGGTACGCATCCACCAACCGTGCGAGGTGCGGTGCCCCGAAGAGCGTCAGCATCGCCAGGTCGGTCTCGCGATGACCTCCGTGAGCGGCGGGGTCGACCAGCACGCCTTGACCGTCCGCGCTCCACACCACGTTGGCACTCCAGAGGTCTCCGTGGATTCGGCTCGGCGGTTCCGCCGGTCCCGCGAGCTCGTCGATCCTCGCGATCACCTCATCCACGGTCGCCGCGTCGTCGGTGCCGATCGCGCCGCGGTCTCGGGCCACCCGGAGGTAGGGGAGCACCCGCCGGGTCGCGAAGAACTCGGGCCAAGTATCCGCAGCGGTGTTCGCCAACGGAGCGACCCCGAGGTAACCCGCGCGGTCGGCACCGAAGGCGGCAGGCCCGTGTGCGTGCGTGACCGCCAATCGGCGCGCGAACCCCTCGACGATGTCGGCACTCGGACGGCCGGACTCGACCCAGGAGAGCACCAAGCAGTCCTCCGACTCGGCGAGAACGTCGGGCACTCGGGCCCCACCCTCGGCCTCGGCGAGCCAGCGCAGCCCCGCGGCTTCGACCGCGAAAAAGTCGGCAGGGGCGTGAGGTCTGGTCTTCACGAAGGCGTTGCGTCCGTCGCTCAACCGAACCCGGGCGGCGTTGCACACATCGCCACCGGCGACGGGTGTGGTCGCGACCACGGCGGTGCCGAGCAGTGCCTCCACCAGGCCGGCGATGCCGCCCATGCGTGCCATGTGTCGAAGGTACGGCGCATCCGCGGGTGAATCCACCTAACCCTGTTCGAGGGCGTCGACCAGCGCGGTAGTGGCTCGCTCCACGATCTTCAGCACCTCGTCGAAACCTCCCTGCCCGCCGTACCAAGGGTCGGGGACGTTCAGATCCTCGCCGGCGGTCGGGTCGAACGCACGGAACAGGAGCACCCGGTCGTGGTCGGCCGCGTTCGGGGCGAGCGCCCGCAGGTCGCTGAGGTTCGTATCGTCCATCACCAGGATCGCGTCGTTGCGCGCGAAGATGGCGTCGTCAACCTGGCGGGCGCGGTGCATCGACGGGTCGTACCCGGCCGTCGTCAGGGTCGACGCCGCCCTGCGGTCCATCGGTTCGCCGACGTGCCAGTCTCCGGTGCCCGAGCTCTCCACGACGACCCGCCGACCCGTCGCGGCGCCCACCAGCTTCCGCTCGAGCACGATGTGCGCGATGGGTGAGCGGCAGATGTTCCCGAGGCAGACGAGGGCGATCGAGTACGTCGAGCCGTCGGATACCCGCGGCGGCGGAAGCCGGGTTCTCACCGTGGTCAGCGCCAACTGATGGCTCTACGCCAGGCTGGGGTCCTCTGAGCCGGCAGGATCATCCCCATGATCCAACACACGAGCGAGATGACGATGGCCCCGAAGATCGCGGTCCAGAAGCCTCGTACCCGGAACCCGAGGCCGACGACGTCCGCGAGCCAGCTGGTCAGCCAGAGCATCAACGCGTTGACGACGAAGTAGAACAGGCCCAGCGTCAGCAGATAGAGGGGGAGCGACAGTAGCGCCACGACTGGGCGGACGAACTCGTTGACCACACCGAAGAGAAGCGCCACCAGCAGCAGAGTCAGCAGCCGGTCCTGGCTGGACGCGCCGTTGACCATGATGCCCGTGAACAACCAGGCGGCGATCGCGAGAGCGCAGGCGTTGATGACGACGCGGACGACCCAGGCCTTCATGGCTCGATCGTCCCATGCCTGATGGCGCTGCGGAGCGACCCTTCGGCGACGGCGAGGTGTCGCGCCAGCTCGGCGACCGTCGCCTCGATGTCGTCGGCCTCCAGCAGGTCGAGAAGTCGGCGGTGACTCTCGACCTGCTCGGCGATATTGGCTCGAATGCGATCCAGGTGGGCTAGCCCCAGCCTCAGCTCGGCGCTGTAGGCGTCCGCGGCTGCGACCAGGCGTGCACTGCCGGTCAGCGCGACGAGCGCCCGGTGGATCTGCAGGTGGGCCTGTGTGAGAACCCCCGAATCCTTGGTACGACGAGCCAGCGCGGCATAGCGGTCGACCGCGGATCGCACCGTCGCCCGCTCGAGCTGCGAGGCATCGGGCCATCGGCGCACCCCGGAAAGCTCGAGCGACACTCGGGCCAGACTGATGTCGGAGACGTCCTGGGGGGACAGCTCCTTGACCGCGACTCCGCGGTTCGGCACTCGAACCGCGGGCTGGCGCTCACCGACGCCAGTGGTGGGCGCGTGGCGTTGTCCCACATGCGGTTCCCGGAGCGCCGCATGGAGACGGAGACCGCTCGGGTCTGGTTCGCCGCTGCCGGCTTTACGCCGGTGGTCGTCGGCCATGGTGGCGTCGGGGCGCATCTGGAAGCCGGAGACGCCTTCCCGTTCGCCGGCGAGCTCGTGGTGGGCTACGGGCCCCGCACGGAGGAGCTCGCCCTCAAGCACCTGGCCGCCGACTTCGGCATCGCAGTCCGCGGCCTCCGGATGACCCATCCGCGCATGTACCACCTCGACCTGGCCTTCTGCCCGCTCGACACTACGTCGGCCCTGGTCTGTCCTGACGCGTTCGACGAGGTAAGCGCCGAGGCGCTGTTGGCACTGGTGCCGGACCCCGTCGTGCTTACCGAGTCCGAGGCGCTCACCTTCTGTGCCAACTCGGTCGTGGTGGGACACACCGTGGTGATGCCGGCCTGTCCGGACCGGGTGGCCGCCCAGCTGGAGAGCCGCGGCCTCGAGGTCGAGATCGTCGACGTGTCCGAGTTCCACAAGGGCGGCGGGTCCGTCCGGTGCCTGACGAACCCCCTGGACATCCTGGTCGGACGCGACCTCCGCCACGTGCCTGGTGGCCGGATGCAGCTCGCCTGAACACCCGCCCTGGAGCCGCCGGGACGCCGCGTCCAGCAGCAGCTCTGGTCAGACGCCGGGTACGACGTCCGGAGACCGGCGGGTGACCCGCGCGGTCTGCGCCACCGCGATGCCGGCCAGGATGGCGACCATCCCCAGCAGCTGGACGACCGAAAGCGTCTCCCGGAACCAGGCCCATCCGACGACGGTGGCGCCGACCGGCTCCAACATCCCGACGAGGCCGACCTCGGTCGCCGTGAGGAGCTGCAATGCGGTCAGCTCGGCGATGAAGGGTACGACGGTCCCGAGCAGCACCAGCCAGCACAACAGCAACCAGATCGGCAGCTGCACCCCACCCAGGCTGCCGACCAGGGTGGTCGGTGTGGTGAGGTCGGTGTGGAACAAGCGCGGGAGCGGCGACACCAGGTTCCAGAACGCCGCAGCCACGATGAACGCCTCCGTGATCACGTGGAGTGGCGACGCCCCGCTGACGCTCCGTTCGCCGATGAGGAAGTAGGTCGCCAGCGCAGCCGCCGCACCGAATCCGGCGAGCACACCAAGCCCGTCGAGCACGAGTCCGGACCACACCTCGGCCACCAGCGCCAAGCCACCGAGTGAGAGAGCGAGCCCCAGCCAGATCCGGCTGCGGACCGGTTCGCGGTAGCCGATCCACACGAAGAGCGCGACCAGCACCGGCGCGGTGAACTGCAGCAACAGCGCGATCCCGACGGGCAGTCGGTCGATCGCCACGAAGTAGAACCATTGGACCAGCGCCACTCCGGTGATGCCGAAGCCGATGACGCGGGCGACCTCCCGACCGCCGCGGGGCAACCGCAGCCGCTCACCCCGGGCCAGGACGACGGTCGACAGGACGAGCGCCGTGCCGGTGCAGCGTACCGTCGTGAGCGTCGTCGAGGCGACGCCCGCGGTCTGGATGACGCGAGAGACCCCGGCGTTGATCGAGAACAGCACCGCCCCGACCACCACGAGCAGAGAGCCGCGGCGGACGTCGCGACCGGCTGCCATTGGTTGACCCTACGATGCCCCGAGCCGGTGAGCGGTTTCGGCTGAGACCGTCACCCGGCCAGCCAGCCGCTGTCTACAGTGAAGGCCATGACGACACCGCGGTTCCGGAAGGCGCTCGAGACGATTCCGGCGTACCGGGCCGGCCGGCCGCCGAGCGGCGGACTGGCCCAGTCCTACAAGCTCTCGAGCAACGAGAACCCATATCCGCCCCTGCCCGGTGTCATCGAGCGCGCAACCGAAGCGGTCCGCACCATGAACCGCTACCCCGACATGGGTGTCTCGGCGCTGCACGCGGCGATCGCGAAGCGCTACGACATCGAGGTCGAGCGGGTGGCCTCCGGGGCAGGGTCGGTCGCCGTGCTCTACCACCTGTTGCAGGCGAGCTGTGCGGGGGGCGACGAGGTCATCTACGCTTGGCGTTCCTTCGAGGCTTACCCGATCGCGGTTGGCCTGACCGGCGCCGCGGACGTCCAGGTTCCGCTCCGGCCCGATGCCCGCCACGACCTCCCCGGGATGCTCGCCGCCGTCACGGATCGCACCAAGGTCGCAGTGGTCTGCAGTCCGAACAACCCGACCGGACCTTCGGTCCACCGCGCGGAGCTCGAGGCGTTCCTGGACGCGGTGCCTGGTCACGTGCTGGTCGCGATCGACGAGGCATACGGCGAGTTCGTGACCGACCCGGATACGCCTGACGCGCTCGAGGTGGCGGCCGGTCGGGACAATGTCGTCGTGCTCAGGACCTTCTCCAAGGCCTACGGGCTTGCCGGTTTGCGCGTCGGGTACGCACTCGGCCCCGCGCCGGTGGCCGAGGCCATCCGCAAGTGCGCGTTGCCGTTCGGGGTCTCCACCATTGCCCAGGCGGCCGCCGTCGCCTCACTCGATGTGGAGGCAGCCCTCTTCGAGCGGGTGAGGTCGCTGGTCGTCGAACGCAGCCGGGTGCACGCCGGGCTCACCGACCAGGGCTGGGCAGTACCCGACGCCCAGGGCAACTTCGTCTGGCTGGCCCTGGGAGAACACAGCACGGCGTTCGCCGCCACCTGCGAGGAGGTCGGGGTCAGTGTCCGGCCGTTCGCCGGCGACGGCGTCCGGGTCACCGTCGGAGAGCCCGAGGCGAACGATCTCTTCCTGGGCGCAGCGAAGGCCTGGCGCGCCGAGCACTAGGCGCGCGACGTCATACGCTCTTGCGGCGGAACGTGCGGCCCTTCGTCGGGCCTGGTGCGCCGTGTGACTTCTCGGAGCCGTCCCGCGCGGCCGCCTCTGCGGTGGCGTGGTGTCGTTGCTGCTTGCGCTCCAGTGCTTCGCGGAACTTGCGCCGGGTCTCCTCCGCATCGGTGGCAGAACCGGCGTGCGCAGCGTCGTCGCCCGTCGTCGCCTCGACGTCCTTCTGGTCTGCCATCTCGCCTCCGTCATCCGCCGTCCGACCCGATACCCCGGCCCCGGCGCCAGGCGCCCGGGCTCGAAGACCCCTATCTCCTGTGGTACCACATCGTGAGCCCCGGTAACAATCGAAAAACCCCGTCGCGACTGTCAGAGGCATCAAGTAGAGTGATGCTTACACAACACCCCGCCCTACCCGTCGCCGCAGCCAAGGAGGCCAACGCCCGACGATGTCCTTGACGACCGATGCCGTTCCCGGAACCGTCCAAGACCCCAATTCGACCCGCCGCCCAGCCGGAATCCACTCGCTGTGGCGGCTTCGCAGCTACTTGCGTCCCTACTACCGCTCCCTCGCCATCATGGGCGGGACGGCCCTCCTCGGTGTCTTCGTCGGCCTCTCCATCCCGCTGGTGACGAAGGCGATGATCGACGGGCCGATCAGCGACCACGAGGTCGGCCCGATCCTCCCGCTGGGACTGCTCGCCCTTGCGCTGGGGCTCGCCGAGGCCGGCTTGATCCTGATCCGGCGCTGGGTGCAGGCCCGGGCCGTCCTGGGGTTCGAGACGGCGGTCCGAAACGACCTTTACGAGCACATGCAGGAACTCCCGATGGAGTTCCACAGTCGCTATCAGAGCGGTCAGCTGCTCTCCCGCATCACCATAGACCTCAGCTCCCTCCGGCGCTTCATGGGCTTTGGCCTGCTGTTCCTGGTGATCAACATCATCCAGCTCACTGTGGTCACACTCGTCCTGCTCAAGCTGTTCTGGCCGCTGGGTCTGGTGGTCGCGTTGTCCGCCCTGCCCATCATCTACCTGAGCATGCGCTTCGAGTCACGCTACGTCCTCGTGTCCCGTCGGGTCCAGGACCAGCAGGGGGACGTAGCCACCTCGGTCGAAGAGGCGGCCGTCGGGTACCGGGTAGTCAAGTCGTTTGGCCGGCGTCGTTACAGCCAGGCGAACTTCCATGACAAGACGCAGAGCCTCTACGAGGATTCGATGGAGAAGGTCCGGCTCTCCGCCCGCTTCTGGACGTTTCTCGAGGTCATCCCCAATATCTCGCTGGTCATCGTGCTTCTCTTGGGTGCGCTCGGGGTCGGTGACCACCGTCTCACGCTCGGCACGCTCGTCGCGTTCATCTCGCTGATGCTGCAGCTGGTCTGGCCCATCGAGTCGCTCGGCGTCATCCTCGCGATGGCCCAGGAGGCGATGACCGCATCCGAGCGCGTACTGGAGATCTTCGACACGAAGTCGACGATCGTCGGGGGGGACGTCGAGCTGGACCAGGTGTCGGGGCACCTGCGGTTCGAGCACGTCGACTTCAGCTATCCCGACTCCGACGAGCTCGTGCTTGAGGACGTGAACCTCGACGTGGCGCCGGGCGAGACGGTCGCGATCGTCGGTGCCACCGGTTCCGGGAAGACGTCGATCACCGCGCTGGTGCCCCGCCTGTACGACGCCACCGCCGGGCGGGTGACCATCGACGGCGTCGACACCAGGGAGCTCACGCTGGCCAACCTGCGACGCATCGTGGCCACCGCTTTCGAGGACGCGACGTTGTTCTCGATGAGCGTCCGGGAAAACGTCGCGCTCGGGCGGCCCGACGCGAGCGACGAGGACATCCGCGATGCCATCGAGACGGCCCAGGCCGGTTTCGTCTACGAGCTGCCCTGGGGGCTGGACACCCGGATCGGCGAGCAGGGGATGTCCTTGTCGGGCGGCCAACGTCAGCGGTTGGCGTTGGCGCGGGCCGTCCTAGCCCGACCCAACATCCTGGTTCTGGACGACACCCTGTCCGCGCTCGACGTGCACACCGAGGCCCTCGTCGAGCGGGCCCTCCGCAGGGTCCTCGCCGACACCACGTCGATCGTGGTGGCCCACCGAGCGTCCACCGTGATGCTCGCCGACCGGGTGGCCCTGCTGTCCGGGCGCACCATCACCCATGTCGGCAAACACCATGATCTGTTGGCGACCGTTCCGCAGTACCGCGAGCTGCTCGCCGCAGATGCCGACACCGAAGCCGACCTGGAGACCCATCGCGAAGGGGCGATGCAGCGATGACGACCACCCCACAGACGGCCGGCGAGCAGCACCAGGCGGAACAGCGCCGGCTCGACGAGGCCGAGTGGCGCGGTATCGCCGCCGAGCGGGAGGAGGAGATCCCGGATCGGCTGTCGCTCCTGTTGAAGGCGCGCTCGCGCCGGTTGCTCGGCTCCCTGCTGCGGCCGCATAAGAAGGCCCTGATCTGGTTGATGGTCGTCGTCCTCATAGAGAACGCCGCCCGGTTGTCGGTCCCCTACCTGGTCAAGGAGGGCATCGACCTCGGCATCCCGCCGCTCCTCGCCGGCGACGGCAGCCGAGAGCTTGTCGTGATCGTGGCCATTCTGCTGCTGATGGTGGTGGCACAGGCGATCACCCGGCAGCTGTTCCTCTTCATGTCCGGCCGGATCGGCCAGGACGTTCTGCTGGACCTACGGCGCCGCATCTTCAGGCACTTCCAGCAGCTGTCACCCGCATTCCACGACGAGTACACCTCAGGTCGGGTGATCTCCCGCCAGACGTCGGACGTCGATGCGATCTACGAGCTGCTCGAGACCGGATTCGACGGCTTGATCACCGCTGTGCTGACCCTGGTCGGCACCGCCGTCATCCTGCTGTTGCTCGACCTGAAGCTTGGCCTGGTCGCGCTGCTGTGCTTCCCGTTCCTGTGGTGGCTCACCACGTGGTTCCGCAGGCAGTCGGCGCTGGCCTATCGCCGTACCCGCGAGACCGTCGCGGTGGTCATCGTGCACTTCGTCGAAACCGTCAACGGCATGCGGGCAGTGCAGGCGTTCCGCCGACAGGACCGCAACCAGGAGATCTTCGCCAGCGTCAACGACGACTACCGGGCGGCGAACGAGCGGGCGTTCCGGTTGGTCGGCGTATTCATGCCGGGAATCAAGATCATCGGCAACCTGACCCTGGGAATCGTCTTGATCTATGGCGCGCACCGGGCCTTCAACGGCGACATCACGGTGGGCGTGCTGGCCGCGTTCCTGCTCTACCTTCGGCAGTTCTTCGAGCCTATGCAGGACGTCTCGCAGTTCTACAACACGTTCCAGTCCGCCTCGGCCGCCCTCGAGAAACTGTCCGGGGTGCTCGAGGAGGAGCCTTCGGTCCCCGAGCCGGCTCAGCCCGTTTCCCTGCCGGATCCGCGTGGCGACTTGAGCCTGCAGGGCGTCCGGTTCTCCTACGTGGAGGGCCGGCCAGTCCTGCCGGGGCTGACGCTCGACATCCCCGCCGGCCAGACGATCGCCGTGGTCGGCACCACCGGGGCCGGCAAGACCACGCTGGCCAAGATGGTCGCCCGCTTCTACGACCCCGACGAGGGCGAGCTGAGGCTGGACGGGGTCGACCTCCGGCGGTTGTCGGAGGACGACCTCCGCCGGGCCGTCGTGATGGTGACCCAGGAGAACTATCTCTTCAACGGGTCGGTCGCGGACAACATCTTGTTCGGGAGGCCGGAGGCCAGCCGCGACGAGATCGTCGAGGCGGCCAAGGCCATCGGGGCCCACGACTTCATCATCGCGCTGCCGGACGGCTACGACACCGACGTCGCCAACCGCGGTGGACGGCTGTCCGCCGGTCAGCGCCAGCTGGTTGCCTTCGCCCGGGCATTCCTGGCCGACCCCGCGGTGCTGATCCTGGACGAGGCCACCTCGAGCCTCGACGTACCGTCGGAGCGGCTGGTCCAGCGGGCACTCCGGACGATCTTGGCCCGGCGGACGGCGATCATCATCGCCCACCGGCTGTCCACGGTGGAGATCGCCGACCGGGTGCTGGTGATGGAGCATGGGGAGATCGTCGAGGACGGTGCTCCGCAACAGCTCATCGACGCCCACGCCGGCCGCTTCTCCGACCTGCACGACGCCTGGCTGGCGTCCTTGGCCTAGCCCCTCCGCTCGGAGGCCACCACGATCGCGACCCCAGCGATCGCCACTGCGCCACCCAGCAGAATCGTCAGCGTGACCGGTTCCGACAACACCAGCCAACCGAGGAAGACCGCCACCACGGGGTTCACATACGCATAGGTCGCCACCAGCGAAATCGGCGCGGCGTTCAGCACCCAGACGTAGGCCGTGAATGCGACCACCGAGCCGAAGCCGACCAGGTAACCCCATGCGAGCCACGACTCGGCCGAGCCGCCGCGCGGCACCAGACTCTCGCCGGACAACAGCGCGATGAGCGCCAGGAAGAGCGCACCGAACAGCATCTCGTAGACGGCCGTCACGAACGGGTCGGCGGGCAGGGTGAGGCGGGCCATCAACCAGGAGCCGAACGACCAGCAGACGCTGGCCACGCCGATGACCAGGCATGGGAGCACGGTCAGGTTGCCGCCGATGCCGCTCGCGGTGACCAGACCCAGCAGGCCAGTGAAGCCCAGCAGGACACCAAGCACCGTCCGGCGCCCGGGCAGGTCGCCGATCACCACCCGGTAGACGATGATCCACAAGGGGACGGCGGCGACGATCAGGGCGGCGATTCCAGACGGCGCTCCGTTGTTCTCGCCGACGGAGACAAGCCCATTACCGAGGGCCGGCAGCAGCAAGCCGAGGACGGCGCAGCCGGCCAGCTCACGCCGAGTCGCCAACACCCGCCGCCAGCCTCCACGGGCAATCAGGATCACCCCCAGAACTACTGCGCCGAGCAGGAACCGCCAACTGGCCGATGCCAACGTGGGCAGGTCCCGGACGACGATCCGGATGGCGAGGTACGTCGAGCCCCACACGACATACACGATCGCCAGGGCGAGCGCCACCAGCGCCGGTGAAGGCGCGGGAGCCCTTTTAGCGGCCGACGGCGTGAGGAGTGTCTTGGCATTTTGGTCCTGTCGCACCAGAGGAGCGTAACGCGGGCCGCTGACAGCCGTCGAGGCCGTTGCGTGGGGACCGCCGCGTAGGTTTCTCGAATGGATCCCGGCGTGCATTACAGCTCCGGACCTGGCCGAGCGCTGCTCGCTGCGGCGGTCCTCGGATCCGGGATGGCGCTCCTCGACGGCACCGTGGTCAACGTCGCGCTTCGGCGGATCGGCACCGACCTGGGTGCCAGCCTGGCCGAGCTGCAGTGGATCACCAACGGCTATCTGCTCGCCCTCGCCTCGCTGATCCTGCTCGGCGGTTCGCTCGGCGATCGGTACGGTCGCCGGCGCATCTTCGTCATCGGGGTGTTGTGGTTCACGGCCAGCTCGTTGCTCTGCGCGTTCGCGCTCAACCCGGGCCAGCTGATCGGGGCGCGGGTGCTGCAGGGCGTGGGAGCCGCGCTGCTCACGCCGGGCAGCCTGGCGATGATCGAGGCGTCGTTCCGGCGCGAGGATCGCGGTCGGGCGATCGGCGCCTGGTCGGGGCTCGGCGCGATCGCCGCCGCGGTCGGGCCGCTGGTCGGCGGGCTGCTGGTCGAGTACGCGAGCTGGCGTTTGGTCTTCCTACTCAACCTGCCCATCGCGGCCGCGACCGTGCTGATCACGCTCCGATGGGTTCCGGAGACCCGTGATGCGGAGAGCGCCCACCACTTCGATGTGCTGGGTGCCACGCTCGGAGTGGTCGGTCTTGGTGGCATCACGTTCGCGCTGATCGAGGCTGGCGCCGCAGGCCAGGCGATGGTGCTGGCCGCCGCCGCGATCGGCATCGTCGCGATGGTGGCATTCGTGTTCGCCGAGCGTGCGGAGAAGACGCCGATGCTGCCGGTCGGGCTGTTTCGATCCCGTCAGTTCAGCGCCGCCAACGGCATGACCTTGTTGGTCTACGCCGCCCTCGGGGCCATGACGTTCTTCCTCGTCCTGCAGCTCCAGACCGTTGCGGGGTACGGCCCGCTGCGCGCCGGTCTGGCGATGCTGCCCATCACGATCGTGATGCTGATGTTCGCCGCCCGAGGCGGGGCGTTGGCCGCGCGCATCGGTCCGCGGCTCCCCATGACGCTCGGACCGATCGTCTGTGCGGCCGGCATCGCGCTGCTCGCCGGCGTGGACCGCGACGCACGCTACTGGTTCGACATCTTCCCTGGCGTGACCGTCTTCTCGTTCGGTCTCGCGCTGCTGGTCGCTCCGCTGACGTCCACGGTGCTGGCGGCGGCACCGGACCGGTACGCCGGTATCGCCAGCGGGGTCAACAACGCAGTCGCGCGCGGTGGGTCCCTCCTCGCGGTCGCCGCTCTGCCGTTCACCGTCGGCCTCAGCGGTGACGACTACGACAAACCCGACGTGCTTTCGGTGGGATACGGCCGGGCGATGTGGATCTGCGTCGTCCTGCTGATGCTGGGGGGACTGGTCTCCTATGCGCTGATCCGCAACGCGGATCTACCGACGGTCACGGAGCGTGTTCCCGCCTGACCGAACGGGGGATGGCCGGGCGGCTAGGCCCAGAGCAACCCGTCGAGGCGCTGCTCGGCCGCCTCGATCGTCCCCTCGTACGCACCCGTGGACAGGTACTTCCACCCACCGTCGGCAACGATGAAGACGATGTCGGCGCGCTGGCGGGCGCGGACCGAGGCGGCGGCCTGCGCCAGCGCGGCGTGCAGGATCGCGCCGGTCGATATCCCAGCGAAGACGCCCTCGGTCTCGAGGAGCTCACGCACCCGTCGTACGGCATCACGCGGCCCGACGGAGAAACGGGCGTCGATCAACGACTCGTCGTACAGCTCCGGGACGAAGCCCTCGTCCAGGTTGCGTAGGCCGTAGACCAGCTCGCCGTAGCGCGGCTCCGCCGCGACGATCCGAACGCCCGGCTGGTGCTCACGGAACCAGCGCCCGACGCCCATCAGCGTGCCCGTCGTGCCCAGCCCGGCCACCACATGAGTGACCTCGGGCAGATCCTGGTAAATCTCCGGCGCGGTGCCCTCGTAGTGAGCCTGGGCGTTGGCCGGGTTGCCGTACTGGTACAGCATGACCCAGTCGGGGTGCTCCTCGGCCAGCTCATTCGCGACCCGGACCGCCTCGTTGGAACCGCCTGGTGCCGACGAGTAGACGATCTCGGCACCCCACATGTGCAGCAGCTGACGCCGCTCGACGGACGTGTTCTCCGGCATCACGCACACGATGCGGTAACCACGCAACCGGGCCGCCATGGCCAGCGCGATGCCGGTGTTGCCCGATGTCGGCTCGAGAATCGTGCAGCCCGGCCGCAGGGTACCGTCCTTCTCCGCCGCCCGCACCATCCAGATCGCCGCCCGGTCCTTGACCGAGCCGGTCGGGTTGCGATCCTCCAGCTTCGCCCAGAGCCGTACGTCGGGTGAGGGCGACAACGTGGGCATCCCGACCAGTGGCGTACCGCCGACGGTGTCCACCAGCGAGTCGTAGCGCGTCATGTGAGGTTCAAGTCTCCAGAGGCCATCGTCATTCCGCGCCCGGGTACGACGTGACGACCTTCACGTCCTCCTCGGTGACCTCGCCGTCGACGATGCGGAACGACCTGAAGTCCACGGGGCCAGCTTTATTGCCGTGCATCCGGGTTGACACCAGCACGTAGTGCGCACCTGGTTCGGAGGCGAGCCGGCGGTCGGTCGGTGACGGAAAAGCCTCGCTATGGGTGTGTGAGTGGTAGATGACTACGGGCTCTTCGCCGCGCTCGTCCAAGTCGCGATAAAGCCGGAGCAGGTCTGCCGAGGCGAACTCGTAGAGCGTGTACGGCGTCTGCGCTGCATTCAACATCGACACGAAACGTCGTGGCTCGTCTGATCCGACAGGTCCCGCAACGACGCCGCACGCCTCGTCTGGATGGTCGCGCTTGGCATGCGCGACGATGGCGTCCCAGATCTTCTCCTCGATGACCAACACCCGACGAGGGTAGGTCGAGCGGCGCGCCGCCACGAACTGATCTCACCGGGCGGCCTTCACGTTACTCACCGGTAGCCAACGGCCTTCCCGGACATGTGGCCTCGCCGCGTGAGACATTTGTCCCTCAGCAGTGGGCACTCGGCCGGCTGCCGACTGATCGAGGGACGAATGAACAAGCTCCTGGGGGCCGGCGCGGCCGCCCTGTTGACCGTGACCGTTCTCGCGGGTTGCGGCGGCGGGGGTGACAACAGTGCCCCATCCGGGCTCGGCACCACTACGAGTACCGGCGACACCACGCCAAGTGCCGGGGACACCACCACGAGTGGTGGAGACACCCCGAGTGGAGGCCTCGGGGACACGAGTGCCTACTGCGACGACATCAAGACCGCGACGACCCAGCTGTCCGGTCTCAGCGGCGCCTTTACCGGCGACAAGTTCGCCGCGGTCAATCTCGCCGTGCACCACATCGCCGACGAGGCACCCAGCGACATCAAGGGCTCCTGGACGCTGGTCGCCAACGAGTTCGACTCGCTCACGCAGGCGCTCGCCGACGCCGGGCTGTCCATGGACGACTTCAGCAAGCTCACGCAGGGCGGGGCTCCTCCGAGCATCGACCCCGCCAAGCTGGCCAAGCTGCAGACCGCGCTCCAGGGCTTCGACACCAAGGGCTTGTCCACCGCCACCAACAAGATCCAGGCCCAGGTGAAGTCCGAGTGCGGCATCGACCTCAGCACGACCAACTGACGCGGCGGCCCAGCCCGGCAGAGGACGGGCATACGAGGCTCGCCGACCGTGGTTGCGGCCGTTGTTCTGACGGTCACGCTGGTGGCGTCCGGATGTGGCGAGGACGGCTCTACGAGCGGCTCAGGAGCCTACTGCGACGACCTACGGTCGGCGAGGGACTCCTTCGTCGGGTTGTTGGACAACCAGATCAGCCAGGGCACGTTCGAGCGGCTCCGGGGCACCCTGCACAGCTTGCGGGACGAGTCGCCGGCAGCGGTCAAGGATGACTGGACGACGTTCACCGCTCGGTGCCGATGGTCGTGGAGTCGCCGTGCCCGGGGTGCACCGTCGTCTCGGGCGGCAGGGTGAACAGCCGTTGCACGATGCTGGTCATCATCGTGTCATGATCGGAGAAGCTGCGACCGGTCGCCCCGGGTCCACCCTCGAAGAGCGTGTCGCCGGTGAAGACGACCCCGAGCTCGGACGAGTAGAGACACACCGAGCCGGGGGAGTGCCCGGGGGTGTGCAGCACCTCCAGCACGATGTCAGCAACGACGATCCGCTTGCCGTCAATGAGCGGGCCGTCCGGATCGACCTCGGGATGGGTCAGCGCCCAGACCTCGGCATCGTGGGGATGCAGCAGGATCGGCGCGTCGACTTGCTCCGCGAGCTCTGGAGCCACCCGCACGTGGTCGTCGTGTGCATGGGTGCAGATGATCGCGAGGACCCGCCGTTCTCCGATCACCTGCGCGACGGCGGTCGCCGAGTGGGGCGCGTCGATGACCACGCACTCATGGCCGTCGCCCACCACCCAGATGTTGTTGTCGACATCGAACGTCTCCCCGTCGAGCGAGAACGTCCCGCTGGTCACCCCGTGATCGACACGAACGTCGGTCACAGCACCACCACAGATCGGAGGATGTCGCCGGTGTGCATCCGGTCGAACGCCGCCTCCACCGCGTCCAGGTCGATGGTCTCGGAGACGAAGGCGTCCAGCGGCAGGCGTCCCTGCAGATAGAGGTCGATGAGCATCGGAAAGTCGCGGCTCGGCAGGCAGTCGCCGTACCACGACGACTTGAGCGCGCCACCTCGGCCGAACACGTCGAGGAGCGGAAGCTCCAAAGTCGCGTCCGGCATCGGGACACCGACGAGGACGACCGTGCCGGCCAGGTCTCGCGCGTAGAACGCCTGCTTCCAGGTCTCCGGCGTGCCGACGGCGTCGATGACTACGTCGGCGCCGAATCCCGACGTCAGCTCCTGGACTGCCGCGACGACGTCGACGTCCCGCGCGTCGATGACGTGCGTCGCCCCGAGCTTCGAAGCGTTGGCGAGCTTGCGCTCGTCGATGTCGATGCCGATGACGGTCCGGGCGCCGGCCAGTACGGAGCCCGCGACGGCTGCCGCCCCGACGCCGCCGCAGCCGATCACGGCCACCGAGTCGCCGCGAGTCACGCCGCCGGTGTTGATCGCCGCTCCGATACCTGCCATGACCCCGCACCCGAGCAGCCCGGCCACGGTCGCCGGCGCGGCCCTGTCGACCTTGGTGCACTGCCCGGCATGGACCAGAGTCTTGTCGATGAACGCGCCTATCCCGAGCGCCGGTGACAGCTCCGTGTCGTCTTCGAGCGTCATCTTCTGAGCCGCGTTGAACGTGTTGAAGCAGTACCAGGGCCGGCCCCTGCGGCAGGCGCGACACTGCCCACAGACCGCTCGCCAGTTGAGGACCACGTAGTCCCCTGCGTCGAGCCCGACTACGCCCTCACCTACCGCCTCCACGACGCCGGCGGCCTCATGGCCAAGCAGGTAAGGGAAATCCGTGCCGATCCCGCCCTCGCGGTAGTGCAGGTCCGTATGGCAGACGCCGCACGCCTGGATCTGCACCAACGCCTCCCCCGGCCCCGGATCCGGTACGACGACGTTCACCACCTCGACAGGTGACCCCTTCTCACGAGCGATGACGCCCTGCACGATCTGCGACATGTGGTGACCCTCCACGGTGGCGACGACATGGGCGCTCCTGCCCGCCATCACGCTACCGGAGGTGGCCCGATTCGGCCCTCGAGCTGGGCTTGATGGGCCGGCAGCAGGTCTTCCCAGCGCTTGTCCCACGGCAGCGCTTCACCGACCGAGATTCACCGGAAGACGGTCGTCACGACGGCGCCAACAGCCCCATGGCTACCCTGGCCCGTCGCAGCACCTGCTCGGCTTGCCGGGAGGCCCGTTCCGCGCCGACAGCGAGGGTGGACACGAGGGCTCGCGGGTCGTCGCGCAGGAGGGCGTAGCGTTCCCGGACCGGCTGCAGAAGCGCGACAACCGCCTCGGCGACGGTCGCCTTCAATGAGCCGTACGAGGTGAAGTCCTCGGCCAGTACGCGAGGGTCACCGCACTGGGCGGCGGCCAGGATGTCCAGCAGGTTGGAGACGCCCGGTTTCGTCAGTGGGTCGTACCGGACCTCGCCGTCGCAGTCCGTGACGGCGCGCATGAGCTTGCGGCGCACGACGTCTGGGTCGTCCAGCATGCGGATCACGCCGGCCGCGTCGTCGGGCGCGGACTTGTTCATCTTGTCCGACGGCTCCGCCAGGTCAGCCACCCTGGTGGCCAGCGCCGCCGGGGCGAGCTCCGGCACCACGAACGTCTCGCCGTACTCGCGGTTGAAGCGGACGGCCAGATCACGGCAGAGCTCGACGTGCTGGCTCTGGTCGCCCCCAACGGGCACCCGATGCGATTCGTACAGCAGGATGTCGGCCGCCATCAGGCACGGATAGGTGAAGAGGCTGGCCCTGGTCCCTGGCCGTCCGCCCTTCTCCTTGAACTGGATCATCCGGCTCATCTCACCCACATGTGCGGTCGACTCCAGCAGGTACGACAGCTCGACGTGCGCCCGGACGTGTGACTGCACGAACACCGTCGACGCATCCGGGTCGAGCCCGGACGCGAGGAACAGGGCTGCGGCCTGCAGGGTGAGCTCACGGACCCGGGCGGGAGGGGACGGCGTCGTCAAGGCGTGCAGGTCCGCCACGAAGAAGAAGCCGTTCTCGCCGCCTTGGCCATCAACGAAGCGTTTGAGGGCTCCGAGGTAGTTGCCCAGCGTCAGCGGCCCGCTCGGCGTGATGCCGGAGAGGACTCGCGGATGGCTCGACGCGTCTCGCGGATGGAAGGTGTCGTTCATGTCGGCTCCTGGGAAGGGGCCTCACGTGACCAGACATCAAGACAGCCGCCCACGTGAGACGGCTGGTTGGTCAGAGATGACTCGGCAGTCCGCCCGTCAGGGCAGCCACCACTCACGACGGTAGGCGATGCGCGCGGTCGAGGTCACGGCATCGATGATAGCCCGCACCCCCAGTGGGGCGAAAGGTCAGGCGCGCGCCGCGGCGACGGTCTGCTCGACCCGTCTGAGTCCGCGCTCCCGGGCCTTGGCACGCTCGACATCGCGGTCCTTGGGAGGCGCACGCGTCACGAGGGCGTCCAGCAGAGTCGACGTCGCAGCTGCCACGGCGGCCACGGCCTGCGCCATGGCCTCTTCGTTGGCGAGCGACGGTTTGCCGATCCCGCTGACCTTCCGAACGTACTGCAGCGCGGCGGACTGGATCTCGTCCTGGGTCGTGGGTGGCTCGAAGTTGTGCAGCACTCGGATGTTTCGGCACATGCCTCTACCCTCTCACTGCCTACCAAGGAGCGGTTGGGGCACCGGAAACTGGGTACGAAGGATGGGTACCCCAAGTCCGGCGAGGAGTGAGCATGTCCACAGACGCCATCGTGATCCTCAAGCAGGACCACGTCGAGATTCGTCGGCTGTTCCGTGAGTTCGAGAAGCTGGGTGACGACGCAGACGCCGCCCGCGGCAAGGTCGTCGACAAGATCCTCGAGCTGCTCACGGTGCACACCTACATCGAGAACGAGGGGATGTACCCCCGGGTACGGGAGCTGGTCCCGGACCTCGAGGACGATGTGTTGGAGTCATACGAGGAGCACCACGTCGCGGACGTGCTCTGTATGGAGCTGTCGACGATGTCGCCCGACGACGAGCGCTTCACCGCCAAGACCACGGTTCTCATCGAGAACGTCCGGCACCACATGGAGGAAGAGGAGGACGAGTGGTTCCCCCAGGTGCGCGAGGCTCTCGGGCGCAACCAGCTGAAGGACCTCGGGGCAGAGATGATCGAGCTCCGGGAGAGGGCTCCTCGTCGCCCCACCCAACCCAGCGCCCTGACGAAGGCCTTCGACGCATTCACCGAGTAGCACCCTCGGTCCGCACCCCCAGCCCGGCAGACTGCGGAACTGACTCCTCCGAGACGCACTACAGTGTCGGGGTGGCCGGCACTGACAAGGCGCGCCAGCACGAAGCCGCCGTGGCATCGCTTCGCGAGTCGTACGCCGCGATCCCCTCAGGCCAGCCGGTCCGGCTGGCCAAGCACACGTCGAACCTCTTCCGCCGCCGCACCGCTGCCCCCACGGTCGGGCTGGACGTGGCTGGCCTGGACGGCGTCATCGCGGTCGATCCAGTCGCCCGCACCGCCGACGTGCAGGGGATGTGCACATACGAGCATCTGGTGGCCGCGACGTTGCCGCACGGCCTGATGCCACTGGTGGTCCCGCAGCTCAAGACCATCACCCTCGGCGGCGCGATCAGTGGGCTCGGCATCGAGTCGTCGTCGTACCGCAACGGCCTTCCGCACGAGTCCGTCCTCGAGATGGACATCCTCACCGGCGCCGGCGCCATCGTGACCTGTGGACCCGAGGGGCCGCATGCAGACCTGTTCGCCGCGTTCCCCAACTCGTTCGGCAGTCTCGGCTATGCGGTCCGGATCAGGATCGAGCTGGAGTCGGTGGCGCCGTACGTCGCCCTCCGCCATGTGCCGTTCGACGATTTCGACGCGCTCGCCGGGGCGATCAGCGCGGTGTGCCATGACTCGGCGTGGGAGGGTGAAACGGTCGACTTCGTCGACGGAGTGGTATTCGCCCCGGACGAGGCCTATCTGACCTTGGGCCGGTGGGCGTCAAAGCTCAGCGAGTCGGGTTTGCTCCAGGCCAGCGACTACACCGGCCAGGAGATCTACTACCGCTCCATCCGGGAACGCTCGTACGACGTCCTCACCGTGCACGACTACCTGTGGCGGTGGGACACCGACTGGTTCTGGTGCTCGGGCACGTTCGGCGCGCAGCATCGGCTGGTACGGCGGTTATGGCCGCGCAGGTGGAGACGCAGCGACGTGTACCACAGGCTCGTCGGTCTGGAGAACCGCTTCGGCGCCTACGCCAGGCTGCAACGGATGCGCGGCAGGCCCGACGTCGAGCGGGTCATCCAGGACGTCGAGATTCCGGTGGAGCGCACTGCCGAGTTCCTGCGCTGGTTCGATGAGCACGTCACCATGCGGCCAGTCTGGCTCTGCCCGATCGCGCTTCGCCTTGGCACCGGCGCCCGGGAGTGGCCGCTTTACCCCTTGGCCGCCGGCCAGCTCTATGTCAACGTGGGCTTCTGGGGAACCGTCACGATCGAGCCGGGGCGGTCCGACGGCGACGTCAACAAGATCGTCGAAGCCGCCGTCGCCGGGCACGACGGCCACAAGTCGCTCTACTCCGACGTCTACTACGACGAGGACACCTTCGCGCAGACCTACGGCGGAAAGGCTTACGCCGCGGTCAAGGACGAGTACGACCCCGCTCACCGGTTGACGAGCTTCTATCAGAAGGTGGTGAGACATCAGTGAAGATCGCGGAGATCCTTCAGATGATGGTCGAGGACACTCCACCGATGCGCTTCGAGGCGTACGACGGCAGCAGCTTCGGCCCCACGGACGCGCAGTACACCCTGCAGCTGCGGACGGAGCGCGGGCTCCGGTACGTCGCGACCGCGCCGGGTGACCTCGGCCTCGGCCGGGCCTACGTGGCCGGCGACCTCGACGTCGACGGTGCCCACCCAGGCGATCCCTACGAGGCGTTCAAGGCGTTGGGCTCGTGGCGCCTGCGCAGACCGTCACCGCGCGAGGTGGCCGTGATGGTGAAGGCCATGGGCTGGCGCAACCTGGTGCCGCCGCCCCCGCCGGCCCAGGAGACGCTGCCCCGGTGGCGCCGTACCGCGGAAGGTTTGCGCCATTCGAAGCGGCGCGACGCCGAGGCGATCCACCACCACTACGACGTCTCCAACGCCTTCTACCGGCGGGTTCTCGGCCCCTCGATGGCGTACACCTGCGCCGTCTTCCCGAAACCGGACGCGAGCCTGGAAGAAGCCCAGGAGGAGAAGTTCGATCTGGTGGCCCGCAAGCTCGGCCTCTCCCGCGGGATGCGGTTGCTCGACGTGGGCTGCGGCTGGGGTGGGATGTCGCTGCACGCGGCCAAGCACTACGGGGTACATGCGGTGGGGGTCACCTTGTCGAGGGAGCAGGCCTCCTGGGCGGAGGAAGCGGTCGAGCGGGAGGGCCTGACCGACCAGATCACGATCCGGCACGCCGACTACCGGGACTCACCGGGTTCGCACTACGACGCGGTCAGCTCGATCGGGCTGCTCGAGCATGTGGGGGTGGCCAACTACCCCGCGTACTTCGGGTACCTGCGGGACAGGCTCCACGACGGTGGCCGCCTGCTCAACCACTGCATCACCCGTCCCACCAACAACGGGCAGGTGAAGACCGGGGCGTTCATCGACCGCTACGTCTTCCCTGACGGCGAGCTCACCGGCTCCGGCACGATCATCGCCGCCGCTCAGGATGCCGGGTTCGAGGTGCGGCACGAGGAGAACCTCCGCGAGCACTATGCCCTCACCCTCAAGCACTGGTGCGCGAACCTTCGCGACAACTGGGAGGCCTGCGTCGCGGAGGTCGGCCAGCCGACAGCCAGGGTCTGGGGCCTGTACATGGCGGGGTCACGTCTGGCCTTCGAGCGCAACGAGATCCAGCTCCACCAGGTGCTCGGGGTGCGGGTAGGACCAGGCGGCGACGCGGCGTTCCCGCTGCGCCCCACCTGGGCCAGCTGAGGCTCAGCCCTCTTCGGGGAAGTCGGCTGGATCCCCCAGCCGGATGCCCAGGCTGCTTGCGGTGGCGACCATGAACGCATGCGCATCGAGCGGCGAGCCGTGCACGATGGTCGCGCCCGCCAGGCTCGAGACCCCACGGACACCGTCCCAGGTGCAGTCGACGAACACCGCCCCGCGCGCCTTCGCCTGCGACAGGTCGGCTCGGGACAGATCGCAGCGGCGGAAGAACGCGCCGCTGAGGTCGGCGGAGATGAAATCGGCCCCCTGCAGCCGACAGTCCACCAGCTGGACCTGCTGCAACGTCGCGAACCGGAACACGCTGAGGTCCGCCAGGCAGTCTTGCAGCAGCACATGACGAAGCAGCACACCACCAAGGAGGAGGCCGGTGGCCCGGCATCCGGTCAGCTCGACCCGGGACAACGACGAGTGGGCCAGACTCAGGTTGGCCAGGTCGCACCGATCGAACGCCGAGTCGATGATGGTCACCTTGTCGAACCGCCCGCCGGCCAGGTTGCTTGCGTCGAACCGGCACCCCTCAACGTCGAGCAGACTGGTGCGTCGTGCCGACAGGTCGAGGCCTTCGTACCGCAGGTCTGCCAGCAGAACCTCGTCAACCAGGTCGTCCAGCGGAAGCGTGGCCACCCGCGCGGCCACCGGCAGCCGGGGTTTCGCCCGCTTGGCCATTCCGGAACTCTACGACCAGCCACCGGCACGTCGATGTCCGTAGTACCGGCTAGGGTTTCGAGCTCACGCGGATGTACGTCGCTGCCGGAGGCCGTGGTCGTGCACTCCACCGGGTCCATCGCGGCAAGTGGTTGACTCTCGACGGGGAGGAAGTCAGCGCACGCCCGCCGGTCTGAACTGGACGCTGATCCGTGGCCCGACCGGTCTGGCGGTCTTCAAGATGGCGTGCTCCCAGGTCCGCTGGCAGGAGCCGCCCATCACGATCAGGTCGCCATGACCCAGGTTGAAGTTGAACGGGCGGCCGCCGCCCCCGCGAAGGCGTAACGACAGCCGACGGGCCGCCCCGAGAGACACGATCGCCACCATGGTGTCCTGCCATCGGCTGCGCCCGATGGTGTCCCCATGCCAGGCAACGCTGTCGTTGCCGTCGCGGTAGTAACACAGGCCCGCCGTGACGAAATCGCTCCCGAGCTCGCGTCGGTAGTGCTTGCTCAGCCGGTCACGCGCTTCTGCAAGCAACGGGTCAGGCAGTACGGCGCCTTCGCCGTACCAGCTCAGGAGGCGTGGCACGTCGACGACCCGCTCATACATCTGACGGCGCTCGGCATGCCAAGGGACCTCCTCGACCAGCTTCACGAACAGGTCGTCCGAGCCCGAGATCCACCCGGGCAGCACGTCCACCCAGGCCCCGTGGGTGAGGCTGGTGCGCTGGAGCTCGGCGAGGTCGCCGAACTGGGGATGGCCGGCGGGTAGGTCAAGCAGCGAACCCTGGTAGGTCAACGTCATGGCGATATCCTACGCTGAGTCGAACGTATGTCCTATGTCGCTTAGCGTGGATATCAGATAGCGTGGAATCCATGGAAGTTCCCACCTGTCCGATGCCAGAGCATGCGAAGTCGTTGGTAGTGCGGGCCGGTTGGTACG
>JBBSGI010000008.1:0-86528 GCA_038254365.1 Propionibacteriales bacterium | reverse complement strand
CGTGTACTCCCGAAGGAGCCTTACCGCTCGACTTGCATGTGTTAAGCACGCCGCCAGCGTTCGTCCTGAGCCAGGATCAAACTCTCCGTTGAAATCTGTTGACAGACACCCGTCGAGACGGGCGTTCATCGACTTCTTGGAGTATCCCGGCAAGAACCGCTCCCCGATTGCTTAAACCGGAGAGACTTGGTTTTTACCAAAGAAACCGCTCAACACAAACCGAGGGCAGCGAGCTGCCTTCGCATCATGCCGAGACGGGGCGTTAATTAATTCGTCGTCGACTTTTGGCACACTGTTGAGTTCTCAAGGATCGCGCGCACTCCATCGCCAGCCTGTCGGCTAGCTCGGGGGCAACCTGACTTAACTTACCGGGTAGGGCAGGCACCGTCAAATCTGCTGGCCGCCCCGCTTTGGGCCCATCATACCTGCTCAGGCGGCACCTCGCGGCGTCGTCCGGGCTGGTGGAGATGGCTCATCGTGGGACCGGCCGCCCGGCTCGCTCGTGGTGTCTGGAGCCTGGCCTCCCGACGCATCCGGCGATGGGAGATGCAAGACCTTACGAAGCCGTTGGGCCTCCGTCAAGTCGGTTGCCGACGCGGCCCGTCAACCGGGCAACGTCCCAGGTCAAGCGGCGTGGATGCCGACCACCCAGCCACTCAGCCCCTTTCGGTCACCTGGACTCCTGCCAGGTTGCGCTTGCCCCGCCGCAGCAGCAGCCAGCCGCCAGCCAGCAGGTCGCCCGCCGCAGGGCGGCCTTCCGCGTCGTCGACGCGCACGTTGTTCACATAGGCTCCACCCTCGGCGATGGCGCGGCGGGCTGCGCCCTTGCTCGCCACCAGGCCTACGGCGGCGAAAAGCTCCACGTACGTCGGCAGCTCGGCGTTGCGGGGCACGGCGACGTGCGGTGCCTCCCGGAGCGCCTCGGCGAGTGTGTCTGCCGGGATCTCGTGCAGATCTCCACCGCCGAACAGCGCGCTGGCTGCCGCCGTCACCCGGGCAGTCTCCTCGGCGCCGTGCACAAGCGTGGTGACGTGCTCCGCAAGCAGCCGTTGGCCGGCCCGCAGGAACGGCTGCTCGGCGGTCTGGGTCTCGAGCCCTTCGATCTGGTCGCGGTCGAGGAAGGTGAACGCGCGCAGCATCTCGCTCACCTTCTCGTCCTCGACGTTGAGCCAGAACTGGTAGAACCCGTACGGTGACAGCAGCTCCGGGTCGAGCCACAGGGCGCCACCCTCGGTCTTGCCGTACTTCGTCCCGTCGGCCTTGCTCAGCAGCGGGGTCGCGAACGCATGCACCTTGGCCCCCTCGGCACGCCGGATCAGCTCGACTCCGGCCGTCAGGTTGCCCCACTGGTCGCTGCCGCCGAACTGGAGCGTCACGCCGTGCCCGCGGAACAGGTTGAGGTAGTCCATGGACTGCAGCAGCACGTAGCTGAACTCGGTGTAGCTGATCCCGTCCTCGAGCCGGGAGCGCACGATGTCCCGCGACAGCATGCGGTTGACCGGGAAGTGCTTGCCGATGTCGCGCAGGAAGTCGATGGTGGACAGGTTGGCCGTCCAGTCGTAGTTGTCGACCATCGTCGCCGGGTTCAGCCCGTCGAAGGAGAGGAACGGCTCGATCTGGGCCCGGACCCTGGCCACCCAGGTCTTCACCACGTCGAGCGAGTTGAGCACCCGCTCGCTGGACTCGCGCGGGTCGCCGATCATGCCGGTCGCACCGCCCACCAGCGCGTACGGCGTGTGCCCGGCCTGCTGCAACCGGCGGGCCGTCAGGATCTGGACCAGGTGTCCCATGTGCAGGCTCGGGGCAGTGGGGTCGAAGCCCACATAGAACCGGATCGACCCGTCGGCCATCTCGGCGCGCAGGGCGTCGAGATCGGTGGAGTGCGCGATGAGTCCGCGCCACGCGAGGTCGTCCAAGACCGAGTCGGTCACAGCCAGAATCCTTTCGGAGGTACTCGGGTACCCCCAAGCCTGCCGCATGCTCGCGGGCGCCGTACAACCGGTTTCGCGGAGCGCTCAACGACGACGCGCGACCAGCTGCCACACCCGCGCCGTGCAAGGTGGTGCGGAACGTCGCGCGGTCTCAGCGCGGCTCCAGCCCATTGCGTTCCGGGCCATCTCCGCGCCAGCCGGGGCGCGGAGAAGCCTTGGGGTGTCTGCGGTACGTCGACACGCTGGGCTCGTCCGCGAGCCAGAGCCGCCAGGCGACGTCCGCGGCCCGGCTCACCCCGACCCGCGGACCGGTCCGGACGGGGTAGGACACGGACGCTGGTGCCCAGCGCAGCGGCCCGTCCCAGACCGTCGTGCCGGTGGCGGCCAGGGTCACCCCGAGGGCCTTGGCGAGGTTGCCGGGTCCGCGACCGAGCGCGGCATCGGCCACCTCGCCCCGGCGTTCGCGTGCCTGGTCCAGGCCGCTCACGACCCGACCCGCCCTGAGCAGCACCGCGGACGCCGTACCGGGCTCGTCACAGACCAGGTTCACGCAGTGGTGCATGCCATAGCTGAAGTAGACGTAGACCCGTCCGCCCGCGCCGAACATGACCTGGTTCCGCGGCGTCGGCCCCCGGTACGCGTGCGACGCCTGGTCCGCCTCACCGGCATAGGCCTCGACCTCGGTCAGCTCGACGACCACGTCGCCGCCGACGATCCGGCTGCCGAGCAGGTCTGCCGCCACGTCGAGGGCCGGCCGCGAGAAGAAGGCCTCAGTACGGGCCGTCGACCATGCTGCACTGGACACTCAGGCCTGGCCACGCGCCTGTTCGAGCAGCCAGGTCAGGAGCGCCTTCTGCACATGCAAGCGGTTCTCGGCCTCGTCCCAGACCAGGCTTTGCGGTCCATCGATCACCTCCGCCGCGATCTCCTTGCCCCGGTAGGCCGGCAGGCAGTGCAGCACGACCGCATCGGGCGCGGCGAGCGCCATCGCGTCCTGGTCCACGGAGTAGCCCGCGAACGGCGACGTGCGCTCGGCGGCTTCGGCCTCCTGGCCCATCGAGACCCAGGTGTCGGTCACGACCACGTCAGCGCCTTCGACCGCCGCCTTGGCTGACGTCTCATGACGCACCGACCCGCCGGTCTCGGCGGCGATCCGCTCGGCGTCCGCGAGGATCTCGGCCTTGGGCGGGTAACCGGCCGGGGAGCCGATCCGCACGTGCATGCTCGCCAGTGCACCGCCTAGCAGGTACGAGTGCGCCATGTTGTTGGCGCCGTCGCCGAGGTAGGTCATCGTGAGGCCAGCGAGCGCGCCCTTCGCCGTACGCACCGTCTGAAGGTCGGCCAGGAGCTGACAGGGGTGGAACATGTCCGTGAGCGCGTTGACCACGGGCACCGCCGACACCGCGGCCATCGCGTCCATGCGGTCCTGGCCGAACGTGCGCCAGACGATCGCCTGGACCTGCCGATCGAGCACCCGCGTCGTGTCCTCGACGGGCTCACCGCGCCCCATCTGCGACGACTGGGAGTCGATGACCAGAGGGTACCCACCGAGCTCGGCGATGCCGACCGAGAACGAGATCCGGGTTCGGGTCGACGGCTTGTCGAAGATCACGGCAACCGACTGCGGGCCGCGCAGCGGCTGCTCGGCGAACCTGTCCCCCCGGAACCGGTCCGCGAGGTCGAGGATCTCCCACTGCTCCTCCGACGTCAGATCGTCGTCGCGCAGGAAGTGGCGCATGGCTTGGGCCTCCGCTAGGTCAGAACAATATCGAGATCAAGATCAGAGCACCGGCGCTGACCTGCGCCCGGCAAGGCACTGAAGCTGCCAGCGAGTGTCGTGGTTGTCGGCTCACAGGGGCAAGGCTATGCGACGGCAAGGCTATGCGACGGCGACCCGGAGGAGCTCGGCGCAGCGGGTCGCCTGCGTCTGCTCGCCGAGGTCGGCCGGGCCTTGGGGCGCCGGTCAGGTGCGCTGCGCCGCCTGAACCCGTCGCCCCGCCTCGGCGACTGCCGCATCCCGCGCGGTCTTGATCTCGGTCTCGGTAAGCGTCCGGTCCGGCGCGCGGAACCGGAGCGCGAAGGCCAGGGACTTCCTTCCGGAGCCGATCTGCTCACCGGCGTACACGTCGAACAGCCGGACCGACTCGAGCAGCTCTCCCCCACCGGAGCGCAGGGCGGCTTCGACCTCGACAGCCGGCACCGCCTGCTCGACGACCAGCGCGACGTCCTCCTTGCCGACGGGGTACGACGACAGGCGCGGCGCCGAGACGATGGACCGCGCATGGGCCAGCAGAGCCCTCAAATCGAGCTCGGCTGCCGCGGACGGCCTGGGCAGCCCGAAGGCGCCCGCGACCCTCGGGTGGAGCTCGCCGGCCAGGCCGACCGAGGTCTCCCCCACCAGGATCTCCGCGCATCGTCCGGGGTGCCACGGCTCCCCTCGGGACGGGACGACCCGGAGCTCGACCCCCAGAGCCAGCCCGACGGTCCGGGCGGCTTCGACGGCGTCCGCCCAGCTGGCCGGCACCGCGGCTCCCCACCAGCTCGCCGGAACCCGGTCTCCGCACAGGACGATCGCCACGTGCAGCGGCTGGTCGGGCAGTGTGGCGTCGAGCTCCTTGAGCTCGTCGACCGTTGGCGCCCGCTCGACGCCCACGTCGGGGACGGTGGCCGGCCCACCGATAGCGGGCAGGAACACACTGCCGATCTCGAACAGGCCGACGTCCCCTTGCGCGCGGGCGACGTTGCGGGCCAGCGTGCGGAGCAGGCCGGGAAGGAGCGTCGTGCGGAGCAGCGGGTAGTCGTCGGCGAGCGGGTTCGCGACACGCAAGGTCCGGCGCCGGGGGTCCTCGCAGCGCAGACCCAGGTCGTCCCAGTCGGTCTCACCGACGAACACGCTGCCCAGTGCCTCGACGTAGCCGGCCGCGGAGAGCGCCGTTCCGACCCGCCGGCGCAGTCGCTGGTGCCTGGTGAGCCCGCGCCCGGGCGGCGCGGCGGGCAGAACGCTGGGCACCTGGTCGTAGCCGATGACGCGGACGACCTCCTCGACGAGGTCGTTCGGGTCGCCGATGTCGTGGCGCCACGGCGGTGGCAGAACCGTCAACCGGCCCGCCACGGCGGTCACGACGCAGCCCACGCGTTCGAGGGCGTGGCATGCGGTCCCGTCAGCGATGGGGAACCCGGCGACCCGGCTCGGCAGCTGGGCGTCCATCACCACGGGCCGAGGCGGAGGTGCGGCTCCCACGACGGTTGCCGTCGGTGCGATCTGGCCGCCGCCGAGCTGCACCAGCAGGTCCGCCACCCGGCGCGCCGCCGTCGGTCCGAGCGTGGGGTCGACGCCGCGTTCGAACCGCTTTGACGCCTCGCTCGGCAGCTTGTGGCGCCGGGCGGAACGGGCGACGGTCACCGAATCGAAATGGGCGGCCTCGATAACCAGGTTGGAGGTGGTGGGGCCAAGCTCGGTCTCCGCCCCCCCCATGACACCGGCCAGCCCGATCGGGCCCCGGTCGTCGATGATCAGCAGGTCCTCGGGGTCGAGGTCCCGAACCACGTCGTCCAGTGTCGTCAGCCGCTCGCCGGGCCGGGCCCGCCGTACCACGATCTCGCCGCGGAGCGAGTCCCGGTCGTACCCGTGGATCGGGTTACCCAGCTCGAGCATCACGTAGTTGGTGACGTCGACGGCGAGCGAGATCGGCCGCATGCCCGCCAGCTGCAGCCGACGCTCCATCCAGCGCGGAGTTGCTGCCGACGGGTCTAAGCCGGTCACCTCCAGCGCCGTGAAGACTTGGCAGCCCTCCGGGTCCTCCACCCGCACGGGCCAGCCTTCGCCGGCCTGAGACGCAGCGAGGTCAAGTGCCGGGTCACGGAAGGGTATGTCGTACGCGATCGACGCGTCCCGCGCCACGCCACGCAACGACAAGGCGTACGCGCGGTCCGGGTTGATCTCGAGCTCGATCACGTCGTCGCGTAGGTGGAGCACCGTTGCCGCGTCGTCGCCAGGCGACGCGTCATCCGCGCCGAGCACGATGATCCCGGTGTGGTCGTCGCCGAGCCCGAGCTCGCGGGCGGAGCAGATCATGCCGTCTGAGACGTGCCCGTAGGTCTTGCGGGCACTGATCTCGAAGCCCCCGGGCAGCACCGCACCGGGTAGCGCAACGACCACGAGGTCGCCGACCGCGAAGTTCGCGGCCCCGCACACGACGCCGCGCGGTTCGGTCTGGCGGACGTCGACCTGGCACCAGCGGATGGTCTTGCCGTTGCTGTGGGTCTCCTCCTCGACATCGAGGACTCGACCCACGACGAGCGGGCCGACCAGGTCCGCGGCGGCCGTTTCCAGGGCTTCGAGCTTCAGACCGAGGAACGTCAAGCGGTTCGCGAGATCGGCGGCGGAGACGTCATCGGGCAGGTCGACGTAGTCACGGAGCCACGACACGGGGACGCGCATCAGAGCTCCATCCCGAACGCAAGGGCGAACCGCACGTCACCCTCGACGATGTCGCGCATGTCGGGCACGTCGTGCCGGAACATCAAGGTGCGCTCGATCCCCATGCCGAACGCCAGGCCGGAATAGAGGTCCGGGTCGACGCCGCAGGCCACCAGGACGCGGGGATTGACGACGCCGCATCCGCCCCACTCGATCCAGCCCTCGCCGCGACAGGTCCGACAGGACGCGACGGTCGGCTCGAGCCCTCGGCAGACGAAGCACACCAGGTCGACCTCGGCGCTCGGCTCGGTGAACGGGAAGTACGACGGCCGGAAACGGGTGCCGATGCCTTCACCGAACATCGCCTCGGCGAAGTGGTCGAGCGTGCCCTTGAGATGCGCCATCGACAGCCCCTTGTCGACGGCCAGTCCCTCCACCTGGTGGAAGACCGGCGTGTGGGTGGCGTCGAGATCGTCGGTTCGGAAGGTCCGGCCCGGGCATACGACGTACACCGGCAGGGTCCGCGACAGCAGCGAGCGAGCCTGCACCGGAGAGGTGTGTGTCCTCAGCACGACGCCGGCCCCTTCGGGCTCGATGAAGAAGGTGTCCTGCAGGCTGCGTGCCGGGTGGTCCTTGCCAAGGTTGAGGGCGTCGAAGTTGAACCATGCGGACTCCACCTCAGGGCCCTCGGCGACTTCCCAGCCCATGCCGACGAAGAAGTCGGCGATCCGGTCGCTCATCATCGTGACGGGGTGTCGAGCGCCGCGAGGCTGGCGGTCGTACGGAAGCGTCACGTCGACCGTCTCCTCGACGAGCATCCGCTCCTCGTGCTCGGCGGCGAGCTGCTCGGACCGCTCGGCGAGGGCCTGGCTCACCGCCGATCTGGCCTGCCCCACGCGCAAGCCGGCGTCCTTACGCGCCTGCGGCGGGAGCGCGCCGATCTCGCGGTTCGCGAGTCCCAGCGGCGACCGGTCACCGGCGTGGGCGAGCCGGGCCTCCTTGAGCTCCTGCAGGTCGCGGGCGGCCGTGATCGCGGTCAGGGCCTCGTCCCGCTTCCGTTGCACCTCGTCGGGATGGAGCGGCGTGACCTCGACCGGGTCATAGCTGCTGTTCGGGCCGGACATGCGGGGCGACTCCCTCTCGAGGCTGCGTGTGGGCAAGTCTAGGAAGTCTCCCACTGCCCCGGCGAACGGGTTTCCGCCCATCCAAGGAGCCGGGCGCTTGCTTTCGCTTCCGGCTGAGCGCAGCGAGGACGACGGGGCCTCCGGTCGCTCGCTCGTCCACGGTCGCCCGCGCACCTGCTGGATCCGGTCCGGTACGAGTCGGCGGCAGGGAAGGCAGCGAAACCCAGCCGCTCGTACCGCACCATTCCAGAACGACCCCTTTGCTAGCTGTGCCCAGGTGGCTCTCCGGACGGCAACGTCACCCGCATGCGTGCGCCACCGCTCGGGGCGTCCTCGACGCTCACCGATCCACCGTGCGCCGCGACCAGGCCGGCGACGATGAAGAGCCCGAGGCCGGAGCCGCCGGCGCGCCCATTGCTCCAGAACTTGGTGAAGATCCGGGGCCGGATGTCCTCGGCGATGCCGCCGCCTTCGTCCTCGACGACGATCTCCGCACCGCCCGCGTCAAGCTCACGCAGCGCGACACCGACCCGGCCGTCGCCGTGGGCGAACGCGTTCTCGACAAGGTTCAGGAGGATCTGCGCCAGCCGGTCTCGGTCGACCCAGATCCTCGGGTCGCCGACGGCCGAGAAGTCCAGCGCGCGGCCGGCCGGTGGCTGCATGGGCTCGAGCAGGCTGGTCACGACCGGGAGCAGGCGGACCGGCTCCAGGCGTACGGACAACCGGCCGGTGTCGATGCGGGCGACGTCGAGCAGCTCGCCGATCAGTCGGGTGAGCCGGTCGGCGTCGGCATCGACGGTGCTCAACATCAGCAGCTTCTGCGAGTCGGTGAGCCGGTCCCACTTCGAGATCAGCGTCGACGTGAACCCCTTGACACCGGTCAGCGGGGAACGCAGCTCGTGCGCCACGGTCGCGACCAACTCCGAGCGACTGCGCTCGGCCCGCGCCCGAGCCCGTGCGCTGCGCAGCGACAAGGAGACGGCCGTCACGGGACCACCTGGGCACTCGCGCGACAGATTCGTAGTGACCAGGACCTCGCGGCCCGACGCCGCCCACCAGGACGCCTCCACGAGCTGGGTTCGCAGCCGGAAGCCGTCGTATGGCTGGACGCAGCCGAACCAGTCGTTGCCGTGCAGGTCCTGCAGGCGAACCGCATCGCCGAGGCGGTCACCGGGCTGCACGGATGTCTCCAGCAGCCGACAGGCCGCGGTGTTGACCACGAGGATCTCACCGCTCCCACCGGCGATCAGGGCACCGTCTGGCAGGCTGTCGAGTGCCTGCTGGACGTGCGGCCCTGCGTCTTCTCCCACAATGGGCTCACGCTATCGCGACAGCGCCTTCCTGAGAGTCCGCTGAGTCTTTGCGCCGCCGGCCCGCCGGCGACCGTCTTGGGAACCCGACAGCGTGGCTACGATTGCCCAATGCCCCGAACGCCTCTGGCCGTTGGCCTCGTGCTCACCGTCGCACTCCTGACCGCAACCGCCTGCAGCTCCGGCGGCGGGACTCCCTCCCCCGGCGGCAAGTCCTCCGGCAAGACCTCGAGTACGGCAACCGGTGGCCCGGCTACGAAGCTCGTCCGGCAGAACGGCAAGGGCGACATCAAGAATGTGATCCTCAAGACCGGCGAGGGGGCCAAGGTGTCGCTGTCGGCTCACTCGCCAGGTCACGAGGTGAAGGAACAGATCTACGACCCGGTTGCCAAGAGCTGGTCCGAGCCGACCTCGGTGTTCACCGACGACACCCGGTACTGCCACGAGATCAAGGCCAAGGCCCGCGGCGCCACGATCGCCGCGACCGTGATCTGCTCGATCTCGGCGCTGGACGTCACTGGCACCCAGTCCAGCTACGTCCTGGGCAGCACGGACGGCGGCAAGATCTGGAAGCGGATGGATCTCGACGGGGCCAGCGGCAAGCCGATCTTCTCCATAGCCGGGAACTTCGTCGCCTGGTCCAGCCCTACCAGCTTCTTGATGTGGAACCCCAAGGCGACCTTCACCACGGTCAAGTACACCCAGTCCGAGGCGACTCCGACCGTCGGCGTGATGCAGAACAACGGCGTCCTGCTGATGGTCACGGCGACGCCGGGCAAGAAGGACACCTGCACGATCTCCTTCCACAACGCGACCGCCGCTGCCCCGCTGCCGAAGTTCGTCAATGCCACGCTGCCCCAAGCCGGTCATCCTAAGTGCGTGGCTATCTCCGCGAAGATGCAGGGGTCCGACGTCATTGCCAACTTCCATTCGACCTCCACCACCAAGGACGCCAGCGGCAACAAGGTCACCAAGACGATCACCTTCGCGCTGGCGTTCACGAGGCTCGCCTCGGGCAAGTGGATCGTCAAGCAGTGACCACCGGCCGCTCCGAAGTCCCGTCGGTTCGCTGAGCCCACGCGGTGGCGTAGAGGCAGACCGCCGCCGCGGTGGCCACGTTGAGGCTCTCGGCCCGGCCATAGATTGGTACGGCGACCTCCCGGTCGCAGTGGGCCCGGTCCGCTCCCGGGATGCCCCACGCTTCGTTGCCGAAGACCCAGGCGACTCGCCCGCGAAGCGCTCCAACAGCCACCAGGCCGTCCACCGTCTCGGCCCCACCTGCGTCGGTGGCCAAGATGGTGAAACCCCTGGCGCGCAACGCCCGGGCGGCCACCGCCATCGAGGTGCCGAAGACCACCGGTAGGTGGAAGAGCGACCCCGACGTGGCCCGTACCACCTTGTCGTTGTAGGGGTCGACGGACGAGCCGGTCAGGACCACGACGTCGGCGCCGGCGGCGTCGGCGCACCGGATGAGGGTGCCGACGTTGCCTGGCTCGCGCACGTGCGCGCCGACCGCGACGAGTCTCGCCTCGTCTCCGAGAGCGTCATCCAGCGCGACGTCGACGAACGCACATACGGCCACGACGCCCTGCGGAGTCTTGCTTCCCGCCAGAGAAGCGATCGCCCGTTCGGTGCTCAGGGACACGAGCGTCCGTCCTGCCCTGAGCAGTTCGGCGATGTCGGCGTGCCGCTCGAGCGCCTCGCGGGTGACGAAGGCTTCCCGCACCCGGCCCGGTACGGCGAGCGCCTCGCGGACCGCCTGCGGACCCTCGACGAGGAACTCCCGGCGCTCGAGTCGTACCGAGCGGCGGGAGAGCTGCCTCGCCTGCATGACCCGCGTGGATCGCGGGCCGAGGGACGGATCTGCCTGGCTCAGGAGGCGGCGGCTTCGGTCTGTGCGCTCTGTTGCGCCGGGACGTTCGCTTTGGCGATCTCGACAAGCTGCCCGAAGGCACCGGCGTCGTTGACGGCCATATCCGCGAGGATCTTGCGGTCGACCTCGACACCAGCGAGCCGTAGGCCTTGGATGAACCGGTTGTAGGTCATGCCCTCAGCGCGGGCGGCGGCGTTGATCCGTTGGATCCACAGCTTGCGGAAGTCACCCTTCTTCGCCTTGCGGTCGCGGTAGCTGTAGACGAGGGAGTGCTGAACCTGCTCCTTCGCCTTCCGGTACAGGCGGGACCGCTGGCCCCGGTAACCGGCGGCGCGTTCCAGCGTCTCCCGCCGCTTCTTGTGGGCGTTGACTGCCCTCTTGACGCGTGCCACTTCTGCTCCTCAGAACTATCGTCTCGGTATCGCGCTGGTCGGGTGAGCTGCTACTTGCCGAGCAGCTTGCGAAGTCGCTTGGCGTCGCTCTTGTCGACCTCGACCGTGCCCGACATGCGCCGGGTCATCGTCGAGGGCTTCTTCTCCAGGTTGTGGCGCTTGCCTGCCTTCTGGCGCACGAGCTTGCCGGTGCCCGTGAGCTTCACGCGTTTGCCGGTACCTGAGTGGCTCTTCATCTTCGGCATGGGGCCGTCTCCGTCTCTTCGCACCCACCTGCTGGAAGGGTGCACCGTCGTTGTTGTCGCAAGGTCACATGCCGGGGTCGAGGCTCTCCGAACGCCGGCGCTCCCGACGCGGCTCGTCTGCCGCCTCTGCCGACCGGGCGGTGTGCTCGGCCTCTTGAAGCTCGCGGTCCGAGGCACGCTCGGCGGCCCGCCGATCGCGCTCCGCCCTCGCGTCGGCCTTCGCCTCGGCCTTCTTCTTGTGCGGGCCTAGCACCATGATCATGTTTCGGCCGTCCTGCTTCGGCGCCGACTCGACGAAACCAAGCTCCTCGACGTCACCGGCGAGCCGCTGCAACAGGCGGAAACCAAGCTCGGGACGCGACTGCTCGCGACCACGGAACATGATCGTGATCTTGACCTTGTCGCCCTGGCGGAGGAAACGCACCACATGTCCCTTCTTGGTCTCGTAGTCGTGCGCGTCGATCTTGGGGCGAAGTTTCATCTCTTTGATGACCGTGTTGGTCTGGTTGCGCCGCGTCTCGCGGGCCTTCTGCGCGTTCTCGTACTTGAACTTGCCGTAGTCCATGAGCTTGCAGACCGGCGGCCGGGCCGTCGGTGCGACCTCGACCAGGTCGAGATCTGACTCCTGCGCTAGGCGGAGTGCGTCGTCGATGCGGACGATGCCGACCTGCTCACCGTTCGGCCCGACGAGCCTGACCTCCGGAACCCGGATCCGGTCGTTGACGCGTAGCTCTGTGCTGATGTGTCCTCCTGTTGTCGTGCAGCTGGAAGAGGCGGGCGCCGGCCGCATACGACCCCGGAAAGCACAAAGTGGCCTCCGGGTCCGCACGCCAGGGGGCCACCACGAGACGGCTCACCTGGGCGAGCCGCGACCGTGACCCGACGACTTGGCCTCTGCCGAGGCATCGCGTCGATGCGGGTGGGAGGTGGCCTCCACTTGTAGCCGGGTCGATCGTCGACAATCGTGCGCTCGACGGCCTACCGGCCGGTCCACGCACGAGTCTACCCGCACCCCGGAGGCATCGGCCAAATCAGCTTAGGTCAGCTCTGGGCGAACCAGGCGTAGCCGACGGACGTCCGACGCAGCCGATGGCCAGCGGCCAGCTCGGCCAGCTCGGCGGACTCCACGACGAACGTCACCGGGCCGGCCAGGTCGAGCAGCAGGGCGCTGGCTCCTTGGGCCTGCGCGGCCCGCGCCGCGTCGGCCCCGGCCACCGGCACGGGTCGAGCGTCCGGCTTCCAGCTCCGCAGGCTCGCCAGGCAGGTGAAGGCCAGCAGCGCAAGCCGTCCGTCACGACCGCGGAAGAGGACTGCGGAGATGTCGGTGTCCCGGTCTCCTTCGGACGGTGCCGCGGCGACGGCCAGGACCGGAACCAGCAACCGGGAGAACGACAGCAGGGTCAGCACTGCGTTGTCCGCGCCGTCCTCGGCATACCGGGCGAGGGCGGCCGTCAACTCCCGGTCCGCCTCACCGCGGTCGCGTGGAGAACCTGCTGGCGACAGGGAACTCACCGGCGAACCGTATCGGACCAGGGTGGGGAGCCTCGCCTTCCCCGATGTGTCAGGCTGGTCTGGTGAGCTACAGCGACGTCGTCTGGCTGCCGAACGCGTTGGTGATGACCGCGGTCCTCGCGGCGGTCGCGGTCTGGCGCTGGCGGAGCAGGGGCCTGCTGATCGGGCTGCGCTGGGTGGGGGTGGCGATGCTGCCGCTGGCGCTCTACGCGATCGGGCTCTTCCGGCTGGTGTGGAGCGTGTCCCTGGCAGTGTCGCGCTTCGTCACCGGCTTCGCGTTCCGGCCCTCGGTCTGGGTCGGTCTGCTGCTGGCCGTGGTCGCGGTCGTGCTGATCGTGTTGCCTGCCAAGGTCAACAGACGCCTGGGCTCCGGCCCGGGCTCCTCCCCCGCCGCACCCAAGGCGCTGCGCGCGAAGCAGCGCTCCGGTGGAGATGACGACATGACCGAGATCGAGGACATTCTCAAGAAGCATGGGCTTGGCTGACGCCGAGCTCCTGGTTCAGGAGCTGACCGCCCGGTCGTCGACGCTGGCCGGCGCCCGACTCCTCTCGATCGACGGACCGGCAGGTGCCGGCAAGTCGACGCTCGCCCGGGAGGTGGCCGGACGCCTCACGACAGAGCACACCTCCGTCCAGGTGCTGAGTCTGGACGAGATGTACGAGGGGTGGGCCGGGCTCAACCCCGACCTCTCCCGGCGAGTCGTCGACCAGGTACTGGCTCCGCTGGCCGCGGGGCACTCGGCCCGGTGGCAGGTCTACGACTGGGCAGCCAAGGCGTTCGGCGAGTGGCGCGAGATGACGACACCGGACGTGCTCGTCCTAGAAGGCTGCGGCGCGGGTGCCCGGGCGCACTCGCCGTACACAACCTTGCTGGTGTGGCTCGAGACGACCCCCGACCAGGCGGTCGCCCGCATGGCGGCCCGCGACGGGCCCGAGGTGGTGGGTCACCTCGCCGGTTGGCGGCGCTCCGAGGAGCTCCACTTCGCCGCGAACGGCACCCGGGAGCGTGCGGACGTCGTCATCTTCACCTGAGTGTCGCGGTCAGCGGGCTCCGAGGTCCACGATCGCGGCCACCGGTCCGCCACCATCGGGACCCTGGTGCGCGGCGGAGACAGAGACGTACACGGCTGGATCACCCGTGACAGCCGACGCGACGCCACCCACGCAGGCCTTGATCTGCCGGTGCCAGTGCACGTCGGAGTCGTCGAGCATGGCGTTGCGGCGACCCCGCACCCGGCCGTCCTGCGAGGCCTCGCACTTGAGGAAGACGTTGACCAGCCGGCCGCCGAGGTCGTCCGCCCTCGGCCGGTCCGGGAGCGCGAGACCGGCGTCCGCGATGGCGGCCCAGATGCCGTCCTGGTCGAGCGCATCGCGCATCACGCCGTGACCGATCCGGTAGCTGCCGCCGACGCCACGCGCGTTGCCCACGACCACGACCTGGGCCCGGTCGAGCTCGACCCCCGAAGAACAGGAGGCGACCCTCGAATAGAGCGCTCGGTTGTGCAGGACGTCCGCGTCGTCGGGCATGTCGAGCTCACCGAGCGCGACCGCGATGCCCAGCGCCGTACACCCGTTGGACAGGTCCATCGACAGGTGCGTGTCCTCGGTCCACACGCTCTCGCCGCGGGCCTTGGCGTCGCGGATCGTCTGGATCGTCAGCAGTGGGGTCTTGGTCTGCACGTAGTGGACGTCGGCCGGGTCGTCGATCCCCGCCCGGGACATGGCGACGCGGACCGCCTCCGCGACCTTCTCCATCATCGGCCGCCGACCGATGTCTTCGGGATGGAGACGCTCACTCATCGCGAAGCCCACCGTGAGGCGCGGCTCGTCCGTGGGCTCAGCCTGGTCCGCGGGAAGCGACGCGAAGACCGTGGCGTGCGGACTGATCACCCCGTCGGTGCCGCCGGACCAGACGATCGGCACCGCACGGACCACGTCATCAGCCCGGGTGCCCATCGTCGTGAGGACCTCGCGGAAGGCCCGGTCGGCGAGTATGCGCGTGTAGTCGTTCACCCCGCCGTTGCCTTCGGTCTTGCCGATGACGGCCAAGACCCGGTCGGCGTCGATTACCCCGGCCGTGATGAGGTCGGTCAGCCCGCTGGCGTCCGTGACGTGGGCGATCGGCACCTTTCGCACCTCGATCGGGTCTGGCATGTGGCTCCCTCCTGGGGCGTCGGTGGGCCGTGATCAACCAACGGGGCGGGCTAGGCGCCGCCGGGCTGCGGCGGCGAGGGCCGGACCACTGTTCCGACGCTTCCCGAAGCCGCGGCGACGATCCGTTCGAGGCTGGTGATCACCCCTACCTTGCCCGTCTGCTCGACGAACCGACACACCGCGTCGACCTTCGGCCCCATCGAGCCGCTCCCGAACTGGCCCTCGGCGAGGTAGCGCCTCATCTCGGCGACGTCCACCTCGCCGATCGGCTTGGCGTCCGGCGTCGCGAAATGCAGGACGGCGTGGTCGACATCGGTGGCGATCACCAGACCGTCGACCGCGATCGACCGGGCCAATAGGGCGGCGCCCAGATCCTTGTCGATCACCGCCTCGACACCGCGGATCGACCCGTCGGCCTCGCGGACGACCGGGATTCCACCGCCGCCGTTCGCGACAACGATGAACCCCTGGTCCACGAGCGCCTTGATGGCGGGGGCGTCGATGATCTCGCGTGGCTCGGGTGAGGCGACCACCCGTCGCCAGCCCCGTTCACCGAAGTCGACGAACGTCTGACCGTGCTCGATGAGAGTTGCGGCGTCGTCCTTCGGCAGATAGCGGCCTATCGGCTTCGTGAGATGGCTGAAGCCCGGGTCGTCGACGTCAACCCTCGTCCGGGTGACGACTGCGCAGGTGGCACGACGGACCCCCCGCTCCGACAGGGCCGCGTCGAGCGAGTCCAGCAGGACAAAGCCCAGGGTCGCCTGCGTCTGGGCCACGCACCAGTCGAGCGGGACCGGCGGTACGACGGATGCGGCGACCTCGTTCTTGACCAGCAGATTGCCCACTTGCGGGCCGTTTCCGTGGGTGATCACGACATCGCAGCCCGACGCGACCAGGTCGGCCACGGAGGCCATGGCGACGTTTGCTGCCACGATCTGCTCCTCTGGGCGGGCGCTCCCCCCGGGCCCGGTCATCGCGTTGCCGCCGAGTGCGACCAGAACTCTCACCGCGCCCCCCGGCGTTGTCGCTTCGGTACGTCGTACACGCGTCGGATCCTTCGGGGGAAGTGCCGGGTACCGGCATCGGACGTCGGGAGCTCTTAGGAAGCGCTTAGGTCGGACTGCCACACTACCCGGGTGAAGCGCTCCGACCCCCCGATCGGTGGGCGTCAGCTGGTGATCGTGCACAACCTCGACAGCGGGCTGGCCAGCTACGTTGCGGCAACCTGGCGGCGGTTGCGCCACCCGCACGCAGCGCCATGCTCCCTCTGCACCCTCACCCGCGGGGTGCGCGGCGTCAACCCGCGGTGGCAGTCGTACCTCGACTCGCTCACCGAGCCGGTCCAGACCCTGACCCGTGACCAGTTCCGGGCCGACCACGCCTCCTCCTCCTGGCGCACCGTCGCGCTGCCGGTCATCCTGGTCCAGACCGGTCCCCACCTGCAGCGGGTCGTTTCGGCCGCCGACATCCGCAGCAGCGCGACCGTGAAGGAGCTGATCGCCAAGCTCGAGGCCGGCCTTCGCGCGCACCCAGCCCAACCCGGCGGGTAACCGGGAGCGGCACAGGTCGGCTGAGACGAGCGGCGAGCCAGCCGGCATCGTTGCTCCTGGCACAGGCGAGTCGGCGAAGCTCCGACCGCGCTACCCGATCGTGACCCCGGCGTGCGGGCGTTGCAGCAACGTGTTGGCGATCTCGAGGTGGCGTTGGGTGTAGTGCCGCAGCTGGTGCAGCTGGCCGGGCGTGAGCCGGTCGCAGACACAGTCCCAGTGCAGCGAGACCACCTCGCCGGGCGCCAGACCGTCGAGGAATCCCGTTCCGCCGACGGAGACCCGCGCCGTCTCGACCCGGGGGTCCCCCAGTACCAGGGCGAACCCGTCCCATTCCAGCGGCGAGAAGCGCACCGTCGCCTCGTCGCCCGTGACGCTCACGATGGTGCCCCACCTGATCCGGCAGCGATCCAGCTGCGCCACGGCCGTCGCGGCCTTGCGGCCGTCGCGCATCAGGCCGAGCCACGGGGAGACCTCGAACACATGGAAGTTGTGGTGCGGGACACCGCCAGCCTCGACCCCGTCGATCAGGTGGGAAAACTGGAAGCCCATCCGGGCGCGGAACCGGGCCTCCAACGAGTTCCCGATGCCCGTGAGCCCCACCGTGTCGAGCAGCGGGGACCCCACCCAGTAGGCCTCGACGACGCGCCGGTCGAGGGGGTCGCGGATGTGGCAGCCGGTGGAAATCAGCTCCAGGTACGGCCACGCGCCTTCGAACCCGCGGGCGAGCTCGGTGAGGCCGCGGTCCGTGACGCCGGCCGAGCCGTACTGCAGCAGCGCGTCACTGTCGGCCGGCCCGCAGTAGCCGAGGGCGTTCGGCGGATACGCGTAGCGGGCGAAGAGCTGAGGTCCATCGACGATCGGCATCGGTACATCCTTACGAGACTCGTTCGACCGTAACAGCCGGTAACATCCCGGGCAACGTCCCGCACAGTCATACTGGCATCACGCGGTCCCCGTGGAGGAGGACAAGATGCCGGTCGACGTGAGAGCAGCAGACGCAGGCGATGATTCCCCCGGCGGCACACTACGGGTGAGCGACCGGCGGACCGTACTGCGAGCCGCGGCGCTTCTTGGTGGGGCCGCCCTGGTGACGGCCTGTGGCGATGACGGCGGCAACGGTCCGCGCGGCCCCACCGAGACGACACCGACCACGAGCACGCCCAGCAAGATCACCCTCACCGATCAGCGGGGCAAGACGATCCAGCTCGACGGGCCTGCGACGCGGGTGGTGACCGTACCGATCCCCGCCGCGTCGATGCTCATCGCCATCGACAAGTCGGCCAACCCGCTGGTCGGGATGCAGGACGCATCATGGAGCGCGATCCGCGACGGGATCATGGGCAAAATGTTCCCGGCTGCCCTCCACGTCACCCATGACGTTGCGGATGAGGAGTTCGCCCCGAACGTCGAGAGCATCCTGTCGCTCGACCCCGACGTCGTCGTGCAGTGGGGTGACCATGGCGACCAGATCATCACCCCGCTCGAGAACGCCGGTCTCACCGTCGTCGGCCTGTCCTACGGCACCCAGGCCGACCTGGAAGCCTGGATTCGGCTATTCGCGGCGATGCTCGGCAAGCCGGAACGCGGCCGCGCGATGCTCGCCGGGATCCACCACCGACTGCGAGCCGCCCAGTCGACAGGTGCGGCGCGGCGATCGGCGGGCGCTGTCGCGCCGAAGGTGCTCTACTTCCTGCGGTACGCCGACGGGCTCCAGGTCGCCGGCACGGACACCTACAACGACTACTACATCTCGCTGGTCGGGGCCACCAACCCGGCCGGCGGCAAGGACCCCGTGGCGGGGTTCGCCACCGTCGACATCGAGCAGGTGCTCTCCTGGGACCCCGACATCGTCCTGCTGGGCAACTTCGACACGGCCATGCCGGGCGACATCTACTCGGACCGCGTCTGGCAAGGGGTCTCCGCGGTGCGGACCAAGCGGGTCTACAAGGTGCCGTTCGGGGGCTACCGGTGGGATCCGCCCGGCCAGGAGTCGCCGCTGATGTGGCAGTGGCTGTCGGACGTCGTCTACCCCCAGCCTGCGGGCTCCCGGGTGCGGACCGAGATCATGTCGTCGTACGACTTCTTGTACGGGTACTCGCCGAGCCCGAGCGAGATCGACGACATCTTGTGGAACGAGCCGAATTCGGCATCCGCGGACTACGGCCAGTTCGGCGCCGGGTGAGCCGAGCCGACCCAACGCTGAGCCGCGCGGCCGCGGCAGGTCGATCTGCGACGGGGCTGGTGCCCGTCCTGGCCACGGCCGCCCTGCTGGCGGCCGTGATGCTGGTGGGCTTGTCCGTCGGCCGCTTCGCGGTCCCTTTCGGCAGTGTCCTCGAGACGGTCGGGTCGCACCTGCTGCCGATCGGGACGTCGGCAAGCGACAGCCAGCAGAACGTGGTGTGGCTGGTCAGGTTGCCCCGGGTCCTGCTGGCGGTACTCGTGGGCGGCGGGCTCGGCATCGCCGGGGCGGCCCTGCAGGCGATCTTCCGCAACCCTCTGGTCAGCCCCGACATCATCGGGGTCTCCGCCGGGGCGTCCTTCGGCGGGGCGCTGGCCCTGCTGTTCGGGCTGGGGTCCGCCTACCTGGTCGGCGGGGCTTTCGTGTTCGGCCTGGCCGCCCTGGCGATCCTGTTCGCCGTCACCCTTGGCCCCGAGGGAGCGCCGATGCTGATGGTGGTGCTCGGCGGGGTGGTGACCGGCTCGTTCTTCTCCGCCCTGGTGGCGCTGACGACGTACCTGGCGGACCCGTACACGACGCTGCCGGCGATCGTCTTCTGGCTGCTGGGCAGCCTCGCCACCGCCACGTTCACCCAGGTCGGCGTGGCGGCGGCGCCGATCGGGGTCGGCGCGGTCATCCTGCTGCTCGTGCGTTGGCGCATCAACGTGCTGTCCCTCGGCGACGAAGATGCCGCCGCGCTGGGCATCCGCCCGGTGCGAGTCCGCTGGCTGGTGCTCGTCTCGGCCGCCCTGATCGTCGCCGGCGCAGTGGCGGTCAGCGGCGTCGTCGGCTGGGTAGGGCTGGTCATCCCCCACCTGGCCCGCATGTGGGTCGGCCCCGACCATCGGATACTGCTTCCGGTGTCGTTCCTGCTGGGGGCCAGCTACCTGGTCGCGGTCGACACCCTCGCGCGGACGCTGACTGCTGGCGAAATTCCGCTGGGGGTGCTCACCGCACTGATCGGCGCTCCCGCGTTCTTCGTGCTGCTGCGACGCAACCGGGACCGGGTCTGGGACAGTGCTTGAGCTCTCGGGCGTCGGCTTCCACTACCGCGGCCGCGACTGGGTGCTCCGCGATGTGGGCTTTCGTGTCCCGCCCGGCTCGGTCACCGCGGTGCTCGGGCCGAACGGACGAGGGAAGACGACGCTGGTGCGGTGTGCCGCCGGGCTGCTGACACCCCAGGAAGGCACGATCACCCGGGACGGTCCAGTCGGGTTCGTGCCACAGGCACACGGCGGCGCCTTCGCCTACCGCTCGCTCGACATGGTGGTGATGGGCCGAGCGCGGCACGTGCGGCTGTTCGGGACCCCGGGTCGAGCCGACCGGGCGGCGGCCCGCGACGCCATGGAGCGGGTCGGGGTCGGCCAGCTCGGCGACCGTCCCTTCCCCACCCTGAGCGGCGGTGAGCAGCAGCTCGTGCTGATTGCTCGAGCGGTCGCGTCGGAGTGTCCAATCCTTGCCTTGGACGAGCCCTCGTCGGGGCTTGACCTCCACAACCAGGCCCGGGTGCTGTCCCTGCTCCGCACTCTTGCCGCGGGCGGCATGACGGTGCTGCTCACCACACATCACCCCGACCACGCGATGTTCCTCGCCGACTCGGTGGTGCTGATCATGGGTCTGGACGATGTGCGCACCGGCAAGGCCGCCGACCTGCTGAGCGAGGACGTCCTGTCGGCCCTGTACGGCGTGGACGTCCGGACCGTCAGCTACCCGCATGCGGGCAGCGAGCATCGTGCCATCATCACGCGTTACGAGCAGGAAGGTCGAGGCGCGCGCTGACCCGGCGCAGCGCGAGCGCCGCGGCACGCCGTACCGCCGCTTCCTCGTCGTCGAGCAGATCCTCCACGGCCTCGACATGCTCGCTGTCGCCGACCAGACCCAACGTCCGTACGGCGTTGGCCCGGACCCGCGGCAAGCCATGTCCGGTCAGCGCGACCGCCCGGTCACCGGCCTCGGCGAGCTCGCGTAGCGACGACACCTTGAGGCACATCTCGGCAACCCGCCAGGCGGGGTCGTTTAGCCCGGCTACCACCGCCGGCGCGGCCGTCGGGCTCCAGACGTACAGGAGCCCACGGGCACCCCAGACTCTGGCCCAGTACGGCGCCCAGCTGCCGTCGAGCACACCCGGCGCGGCCTGGGCGGCGAAGTACCAGAGCTCGTTGGGGAAGTCGTCGGCAGCAGCGCCCTGCAGGAGCTCGACACAGATGCGCACCACGGCGGGTTCACCCACCAGGTCTTGTAGTTCGGCGATCAGCAGCCGTGGCGCCGCGGTCACGTCGCGCGGTGATGGTAGCGCCGCGACACCCGGCGGATCGTGTGTCACGGGAGGCGGATCGTCATGGGTGGTCGACGTCGGGGAACGGCGCGCCACCGGACAGAGTCGCGTAGCCGGGCCCGCGGTCGAAGAGCGGCCGACCCTCGGCGGGTGACCGACGCTCGCGGTCCTCGCGCATCATGTCTCGGCGGCGGTCCGAGGCGCTGCGATCCACCTCACCGTCCACCAGCACGACGCCGTACGACGCGGCGGCTGCCTCGACCGAGACTTTGCGCCACCCGACGTCTCGGACGACCTCGCCATAGGGCCGCTCCAGGGGGTCCCCCCATCCCCCACCGCCGGTCGTCCGGATCACGACCACCTCCCCGGCGCGCACCGGCTCGTCGTCGACGAGCGCGTCGACGACCCGCTCCGCCGGTCCGCCCGGATCGATCACGACCCGGAACGGCCGCCCGGCCAGTCCGCCCTTGACGCCCCAACAGGCCAGGATCGAGCGGTCCGCGATCGACATGAAGTGCGCGTCCTTCAGCAGCCGGATGTGCTTCTCGTACCCGCAGCCCCCGCGATGCCGGCCGGGCCCTCCGGAGTCGACGGCCAGGGCGAGCCGCTCCACGACGAACGGGAACCGCGCCTCGCTGAACTCGCTCGGCAGGTTACGCGAGTCGGGCACGACATGGATGGTGTCCTCGCCGTCGGCGTAGGGCCGGCCACCGGACCCACCACCGAGCACCTCGCGCATCAGGTACGGCTCACCGTCGGAGTCCTCGCCGTACAGCCCGGTGTACCGGATGGTCTCCTGGTCGGCCGGCATCTGCCCGTCAACCGCCTTTGCCAGCGTGCCGGCGAGCACCCCGAGCAGCCGGAGGATCACGAACGTGCGCGCGTTGGTCGGTGCCGGGAACACCGGGGTGAGCAGCGAGCCAGGCCCGGGGAAGCGCATCTCGATCAGCGGCACTACGCCTTCGTTGACCTCGAGCTCCGCCATGCGCGCCGGGCTCTCCGCCAGGTTGCGCAGGACCGGAGCCAACCACTTCTTGAGGAAGTTGCCGTCGGCGTAGTCCCCGCAGTGATTGATCGGACCGCGGGCCTGCGGTCCGGTGCCGGTGAAGTCGACCACCAGGCGGCCGCCCTCATCGGGCAGCTTGGTCAGGGTGATCCGTTGGGCGTGCAGTCGCGGCGGGTCGACGCCGTCGTGCTCGGCGTAGTCCTCCCAGACATAGGTGCCGTCGGGGATCCGGGCCAGCAGCTCGCGACGGAACGTCTCCGTGGTGTTGTCGAGAACGGCGTCGAAACAGGACTCCACGACGTGGCGTCCGTATCGCTCGAACAGCTCTGACATCCGGCTGGCCCCCATCAGGCAGGCGGCGCACTCGGCGTCAAGGTCGGCGGCCAACGCGTCCGGCAGCCGCGAGTTCCGGGTCATGATCCGCAAGGCCGGCTCACAGGGCACACCCCGGTCCCACAGCCGGATCGGCGGCACCATCAGGCCCTCCTCGAACACCGAGGTCGCGTGCGACGGCATGGACCCGGGCACCGACCCGCCGATGTCGTCGTGGTGTCCGAACGCCTGCACGAACCCCACAACCTCCGGGCCTGCACCGCCGTCGTGGAAGACGGGAGCGGTGACACACAGGTCCGGAAGATGACCGATGCCACCCTCCGACAGGTAGACGTCGTTGTGGAAGAAGACGTCGCCGGGACGCATTGTGTCCAAGGGGTAGTCTCGGGCGACCGGGTGCACCAGGGCGGAGTAGGAGCGCCCGGTGAGCTTGCGGAGGTGCCGATCGTGGATACCCGCGCGGTAGTCGTGTGCGTCGCGAATCATCGGTGAGCGGGAGGTACGTCCGATCGCGGTCTCGACCTCCATCTCGACCGACCGCAGGTAGCCCGCAACAACCTCCACCAGGATGGGGTCGACCTCCCCACCCTCGGTCAGGCGGTACGGCACGGGCGGCGGTCCGGTCTGGTTCACGGGCTACCACTCCCTTCGTGCTGTCGGGTCACGATGAGGTTGCCGTAACGGTCGACGCGGGCCGCGAAGCCGGGGTGGAGCGGCAGGGTGGACGAGAACTCCTCCACGACGGCAGGGCCTTCGACGACGTCACCACTCCCGAGCCGGCTCCGTTCGACCAGCGACGCGTCGACCCAGTCGTCGAAGAAGACCGTGCGGATTCCGGTCACCGCATGCGACCCCCCCGTCCCCTCGCGGACGGGGGGGGTGTCGGGCCGCCGGATTGGTCCGACCCCGGTCACTCGCAGGTTGACCCACTCGACCTCCTGCCCCGGCGAGGCGCGGAGGTCGTAGCCGTACAGCGCACGATGCTCGTCGTGAAAGGAGGTGGCGACCTCCTCGAGCAAGTGCTGGGAGGCCACGCGGTCGGCTAGCGGCACCCGAACCTCGTAGGCCTGCCCGAAGTAGCGCAGGTCCGCGCTGATCTCGAAGACCTGTTCATCTGCGCCGAAACCTTCGCGTCGCAAGGCGTCTCCGGCCCGGGCTCGCAGGGACCGGACGATCGATGCGACGGCCTCCGGGGTCTGCCTGGAGTGTCGGACGACTGCGGTCTGCCCGTGGTCGACGCGCACATCCACCGTCAAGAGCCCGTACGCCGAGAGGTTCCCCGGGTTCAGCGGGACGAGCGCGCCGCGCGCCCCCAGGATGTCCAGCAGCCGGCAAGCCAGCAGCGACCCCGAGCCACCGAACGTCACCAGGTGGAAGTCCCTGACGTCGAGCCCCCGCTGGACGGTGATCTGCCTAACCGCGTTCGCCTGGTTCCACGCCGCTATCTCGAGCACGCCGGCAGCAGCGCGCTCCCACTCGAGGCCGATGTCGTCGGCCAGCCGATTCAGGCCGGCTCTGGCCAGGTCGAGGTCGAGGGGGACCTCGCCGGCGAGCAGGTGCGGGGGGATCCGGCCGAGGGCCGCGTGGGCGTCGGTCACGGTCGGCTGCGCACCACCGGCCGCGTAGCACATCGGTCCGGGGTCCGCCCCGGCCGACTGCGGGCCGACCTTGAGAGTGCCCTCGGGGCTCAGGTACGCGACCGATCCGCCGCCCGCGCCGACGGTCACGACGTCGATCATCGGGACTTTGCAGGGGTAGGCGCCGATGCCACCCTCGGTGGTCATCGTCGGATGGCCGTCGACAACCAGCGCCACGTCGGTCGACGTACCTCCCCCGTCGCAGGTCACGACCGCAGAGAAGCCCGCTGTGCAGGCGACCCGGGTTGCGCCCAGGGCACCAGCCGCCGGACCGGAGAGGACCGTCGTGATCGGCTGCGCCACGACCTCGGCGGCGGACAGCACTCCGCCGTTCGACTTCATCACCGAGAACGGCACCACCCGGGGCGCTCCGCCCGAGGTCGACACGTACCGCTCGAGCTTGGCGCTGATCGCCGCGACGTAGTCGCGAATACGCGGCTTCACGGCGGCGTCGACAAGCGTCGTCACCGAGCGCTCGTACTCCCGGTACTCCCGTATCACCTCCGAGGAGATCGACACCACGCCGTCCGGATGCACCCTGCTCAGGACGTCGCGCATGGCCTCCTCGTGCGCGGGGTTGGCGTACGAGTGCAGGAAGCACACTCCGACCGTACGGACGCCGGCGGCCCTGAGACGCTCGGCCGCAACCGTCGCCGTCGCTTCGTCGAACGGTCTGATCTCGCTGCCGTCGAAGGCGAGCCGCCCGCCCACGCCCATGACGAGGTCGGCCGGCACGATGCGGGACGGCTTGACCCAGAAGTAGGAGTTCCCATAACCGTCGGGAACGGACTGGCGGGCGATCTCGAGCATGTGCTCGTATCCCTGCGTCGTCACGAACCCCAGGTTCTCCACCTTGCCCTCGAGCAACTGGTTCGTCGCGACCGTCGTTCCGTGCGACACCGACGCCAGCGCCTCGGGTCCCGCGCCCACCATCGCGAGCGCCTTGGTCAGCCCGGTCATGAAGCCCACGGAAGGGTCGGCGGGCGTCGTCGCGGTCTTCGTGGTGAGGACCGCCCCGGTCCGCTCGTCGACCACCACCACGTCCGTGAACGTGCCTCCAGTGTCGATACCGACCCGGAACCGGCGCTCACTCACCCGCGTCCCCGCGTCGGTAGGGAAAGCGGGTGGCGCCAGGCCCGGCAAGCAGGTCCCGGTACCTGGCCAGCAGGTTCAGGTTGCGGTCCGCGAGGTGGTCGAAGCCCTGGGCAATGCTGCTGCCCGGCGTCATCGCCGAGAGTGCCGACGCCGGGTCCAGCCTGGCCGTCACCCACTGCTCGAACGAGGACCCGCGCGCCACCACCTCCGCCACCGGCGTGACGATCATCGAGTTGCCGAAGTAGATCGTGCCGGCCGGGTCGACGCCGGTCGCGTTGCTCGCTACCACGAACACGTGGTTGTCGTAGGCGCGCGCCCGGTTCGTCAGCTCCCAGATGTCCGCGCTCCTCAGCAGCGCCGACGGCCGGACCAGGATCTCGGCGCCGCGAAGCGCGCAGACCCGCGCTAGCTCGGGATAGTCGCCGTCGAAGCAGATCAGCAGACCGACCGTGCCGAAGTCTGTCTCTATGACGCACGCCTCGTCACCGGGCGTCACCCAGCCTCCCCCGGTCACGATCTCGGTGCAGAACGGGTGCGTCTTGTGGTAGCAGCCCAGGATGTCGCCGCGGGGACCGGCGAGAACCGCTGCATTGAAGACGACTCCACGCTCCGACCCGCGGACGTACGCGCCATAGACCAGATGGACGCCGAGCTCTCCCGCCGCCGACTCGAGGGGCGCCGTGAGCTCGGCGGGGAGCTCGTCGACCACGTCCCAAAGCTCGCCCGCGGTGAGCCCGGGATCGAATCCGGTCGTACAGGTCTCCGGCAGCACGATGAGGTCGGCGCCGGTCTCCTCGAAACACCGCCGGACCCACGCCGTGCAGTGGGTAACGTTGGCCGTGAGGGTCCTGCGGGTCAGCGGCTCAGCCATCGGCTGGACCTGGAGCGCTGCTGCCGTTAGTGCTCGCATGGTGGTGGCTCCGAACGTTGGGGATGTGGTCAGGCCCGCCGGCGGCCGGACAGCCAGCCGCCGACCACGGCACCGAGCAACGCCGCGGTGGCGCCCAAGACGGCCCCGCTACGGAACGATCCCGGCTGCGGGACCCCGGTGAGGCGAGGGGCCGTGAAGACCCCCGGCTTGGCGACGGCCGACGGGCGGGAGGTCGTCGTACCGGCTTGGGGGGAGTCGTCCACGTGGGCCCCCGCGAGCGCGGTCTCGACGGCGCCGAAGAACTCGGCGGCCGTCTTCTTGGCCACCCCGGCGATCATGCGTTGTCCGACGCCGGCGACCAGGCCCCCGACGACGGCGTCGGCGTCGTAGGTTACCGCGGTCGTCGTGGGCTCCATCTCGGACAAGGTGACGAGCACGTCGGCGCTCAGCGTGCCAGGCGTGCCGGCCCCCGAGGCGTGCAGGACGAACTGCTCCGGATGCTGTTTGTCACCGAGCCGCACCTCGCCGCGGTAGACGCCCCTGATCGACCCGACGCCGGCCGAGACGGTCATCGTGTAGGAGTCCGGCGCCACCTCTTCCAGACGCTCGCAGCCGGGGATCGTCGTGACCAGGACGGCCGCGTCGTTGAGGGCGTCCCAGACGTCGGCCCGGGACGCGTGCAGCGTAGCGGTGCCGGTGATCCTCACAGGCTCCAACCTAGGCGGCCCGGGACCGGCCCGCCCAGGTTCTGGCGATGAGCACCCTGCGATGGTCAGGGGATGTAGTACATCGGGTTGGGGACCTTCACCGTGGTGTCGGTGAAGCTGGTAGCCGGCTGCCAGCAGGTCGCGCTCGGTATCGGCTCACCGTGCCTCCGGTCGGCCGGTGAGTAGGAGACCTGGGTACGTGGCGTGGGGATCCCCCGAAGGCCAGGCCGTCGCCCTGGATGCTGAGAAGCGGCAGACCATCCCAAGGATCCGTCGGCGCAGCAGGGCACCAATCGACCAAAGGGAGGTTACGGCAGCACGGGCTCCACACTGTCGAGAGCCAGCAGCAGGGCACCGAGCACCGAGGCGCGGTCACCGAGGACGGCGGTGCGCATGGTGCACCACCCAGATTGCCCTTGAGCCCCCCAGACTTGCGTGGCTTGGGGGCAGCTTGAGTGGCACACCACCCAAATGGCCCGGATCCGCTACCTGTCCACAGGCGCCGTTCGTCCACAGCTCGGCGTCGGCCCAGGGCGGCTGATGCGCCAGGGAGCCCACACTCAGGCCATGGGCACCTCGCTGCAGTCCGTGATCGAGCGTCAAGGTGGCATCTTCGCCCGTCATCAGGCGATCACTTCCGGCTGTACTCCCAAGGAGTTCGCCTGGTTGACGCGTCGCCAGGACGGACCTTGGATTCGTATCCGGTACGGCATCTATGCGAACCGCCGCCAGTGGGAAGCGCACTCAGCAGCCAAGCAGGCATCCTTGCTTGACCGAGCGGCCTTGTTGGTGTGTGACGAGGGCAGCGTCTTGAGCCACTCCTCCGCCGGCCGCGCGTACGAACTCCCGCTGTACGACGTCAACGATGGCCTCACGCATCTGACCCGACTGCGCATCCACGACCGCCGACTCACCAGGACCGTCGCGGGCATCAAGCACCATTGTGGCGAACTCGATGCCGACGAGATCACGTCCGTCGGCGGCCTTCCTGTGACAACTGTCGAACGGACGGTTCTGGACGTAGCCTCCGAGTTCGGCTACCGGACGGGCTTGGTGATGGCCGATGTCGCACTGGCGAGACTGGTGACCAGGGAGCAGTTGACCCAGGCCATGCCGCGGTTCTTGCATGACTCGCACGCTCGCATTCGCGCGGCCGTTGTGGGGGACGCCGACGGTCGCGCAGAGACACCCCTCGAGTCGTTGGCGCGGATACTGGTGAAGAACATGGGCATCACCGACGTAAGACCGCAGTACAAGGTCCGCCTGCTCACCGGAACAAGCGTGTTCGTCGACCTCTACTCACCGCGCTTCCACCACTGCTTCGAGTGCGACGGCAAGCTGAAGTACCGAAGTCAGGTCAACCTCAATGGAGTCGCGGTCAGCGCGGACGACGTCGTCTGGGACGAGAAGCAACGCGAGGACGAGATTCGAGGAGCGGGCTTCGGAGTCAGCCGCATCGTCTGGAGGGACACCATGCCCGACGCCTTCGGTCGGGCGAGTGCCCGCCTGTGGCACGAGATCCGGTCCCAGGACGCGGCACGCACGCGATCTCGCATGGACCGATCCGCGTGAGAGCCGGCGCCCGAGGGCCGAGCTTCCCGCAGGCCTTTCACGCTTGGGTGGTGCACCACCGAGGGATCCCTCAAGCCACTCAGATTTGGGTGGCTTGAGGGGCACCTGCGTAGTGCACCACTCAAACGCCTCCGGGCGCAGCGGCGCGGCGGGCCCCCCGGAGGGCGAACAGGTCGCTGGGGCTGATCGGCATCGCCGCGATCACGATCCCCTCGGCGTCCTCGATCGCCGAGGCGATCGCGGCGGAGCCGGGGATCACCCCAGCCTCCCCCGCGCCCTTTACGCCGAGCGGGTTCAGCGGCGACGGCGTCTCCAGGTGGTCGATCTCGATGGTCGGCACCTCGCTCGCATACGGCATCAGGAAGTCCATGAACGAGGCGTTCACCAGCTGGCCTGACTCGTCGTACGCCATGCGTTCGTAGAGCGCGCCGCCCACACCCTGGGCCACGCCACCGTGGATCTGCCCCTCGACGATCATCGGGTTGATCACCGTGCCGCAGTCATGCACGACGCAGTAGCGCAGGATGGTGATCTCGGCCGTCTCGGGGTCGGTTTCCACCACCACGGCGTGCATGCCGTTCGCGAATGTCGATCGAACCGGGGAGTAGTAGGCGGTGCTCTCGAGGCCGGGCTGCTCGCCCTCGGCGACGGGTGGCCTGTCGGGGTCGGCCAGCCCGGCGAACGGGGTGGCCAGGGCGGCACCCTCGTCGAAGGCGTAGCGCAACGGGTTGGCGAGCACCGCGATCGTCCCGAGCTCGATCCCCGGTGCTGGGGCGCCCCGCACCCGCACGACACCGTCCTCGATCTCGAGGTCCTCAGGTGATGCCTCGAGCGCCTCCGCGGCGACCAGCAGCGCCTTCTCCCGGACCTTCCGCGCGGTCAGCGCGACCGCACTGCCCGACATCACCGCGGTCCGGGACGCGAACGTGCCCACGGCGTACTTGAAGCGTCGGGTGTCACCCGTGGTGACGCTGACCCGGTCGATCGCCACCCCCAGCTCGTCCGCGACGATCTGCGCCAGCATGGTCTGGTGTCCCTGGCCCTGCGAGGTGAGCCCGGTCGACACCACCACGCTGCCATCGGTTTCGACCCGCACGTGGCCACCCTCGTAGGGGCCGACCCCGGTGCCCTCGACGTAGCAGGCCAGCCCGATCCCGACTGTGCGTCCCTCCGCCGCCCGCGCTACCCGGAACGCCTCGAAGTCGTCCCAGCCGACCAACCGCTTCAGCATCGCCAGCGAGGCCGCGAAGTCCCCGGAGTCGTAGACCAGCGGCCGGCCGTCCTGGAACACCAGTCCGTGGTCGAAGGGCATCTCGTCGGCCCGGATGAAGTTCCGCTCTCGGACGTCGGCGCGGTCCAGCCCGAGGTCGCGGGCGATCGCGTCGATCACCCGCTCCATCACGAAGCAGCCCTGCGGCCGCCCCGCGCCGCGGTAGGGCGTCACGATGACGGTGTTCGTGTAGAGGCTTTGGAACTCCACCCGGTAGGCACCGGGCTTGTACGGCCCGAGCAGCTGGGTCGAGGTGATGATCGGCACGATCAGCCCGTACGGCGTGTAGGCGCCGTTGTCGTGCCAGAAGCGCACCGACAACCCCCGCAGGCGTCCCTCGTCGTCGTACCCGTACTCGACCTCGTGCAGCTGACCACGCTCGTGGGCGGACGAGACGAAGTGCTCCCGGCGGTCCTCCGTCCACTTCACCGGCCGGCCCAGCCGCATGGCGGCCCACGGCACCAGCACCTCCTCCGGCCACGGATGGACGATCTTCACCCCGAAGCCACCACCGACGTCGGGAGTAACGACCTCGACCCGGTCGACCGGGAGGCCCAGCCGTGCCGCCAGTGCCTGCCGGACGCTGGTGGACGTCTGGGTGGAGGTGTGCACGAGCAGCGAGCGGTCGTCGGGGTCCCAACGGGCCAGCACCCCTTTGCCTTCCAGCGGCGTGGATGCGCTGCGCTCGATGGTCAACCGCAGCCGGCCGTAGTGGGCGGCGGCGGCGATCGTCGCCGCGGCATCGCCGACCTCCTGGACCATGGTCGCCGCCACGTTGCCGGGCACATCGTCGTGCACCAGCTGGTTTGCCGCCCGGGCTGCGTCGATGCCCACCACCTGGGGCAGTGTCTCGTAGGTAATCTCGACCAGCCCGGCCGCGTCCTCGGCCAGGTAGCGGTCGCGCGCCACCACCATGACGATGGCTTCACCGACGTGGTTGACCTCGTCCCGCGCCAGCGGGTACGGCGTTCGCCCGTGGGTCAACGCGGGGTGGGGGATGAGCAGCGGCAGCGGCTGCCCGGTGAGACCCTCGAGATCGTCGTAGGTGTAGATCGCGGCCAGGCCGTCGACGTCCAACGCAGCGGAGACGTCGATACCGGTGATCCGCGCGTGGGCGTGCGGGCTGCGCACAAAGGCCGCAGCGAGCGCGTCGTGTCCCAGGTCGTCGAGGTAGCGTCCCTCGCCGCGCAGCAGCCGCGGGTCCTCGACCCGGGGCACCCGTTGGCCGAAAAGCTTCGTCGTCACGGTCACCGCTCCCCCGGAACTGCGGGAAAGTGGTCGACTTCGGCCGCGTCAACCGAGCCAGTTTCCCGCAGTTCGCGGGGGGACTCGCGGCGGATCTCGGCAGCACGCAGTACCGCCGCCACGATGTTCTGGTAGCCGGTGCAACGGCACAGGTTGCCGCCGATGGCATCCCGGGCCTCCGCCTCGGTGGGATCGGGGTCCGTCTCGAGGAACGCCGTGATCGTGGTGATGAAGCCCGGTGTGCAGAACCCGCACTGGAGGGCATGGCAATCGTGGAAAGCCTGCTGTACGGCGCCGAGCTGGCCGCCCGGTCGGGTGCATCCCTCGACCGTCGTCACCCGCGCGCCGTCCAGCGAGACCGCGAACACGAGGCAGGACCGCGTGGGCAGACCGTCGACCAGCACCGTGCAGGCTCCGCACACGCCGTGTTCGCAGCCCACGTGCGTGCCGGTGAGCCGCAGGTCGTGCCGCAGCGCGTCGGAGAGCAGTCGCCGGGCCGGCACGGTCAGCCGGTGCGGCACGCCGTTGACGACCAGCGTGATCTCGTGCCCGCGTTCACCTCCGATGTCAGCCATCGGCCGGCACTCCGTGGGAGCTCGTGGACGCGGCACGCAGAGCCTGGTCCAGCGCCCGGTGCGCGAGCACCCGGGCCAGCCGTCGTCGGTACTCCGCGCTGGCATGGATGTCCTGCTCGGGGTCGATCGCGGCGTCGACCTGCTCGACGCCGGAGGTCCAGTCCACGTCGCTGTACGGCGTCGGCCCGGCCGCGTTGGACACGTCGACGACCAGCGGCGTAGCGGCAACGCTGACCAGGGCAAGGCGGGCCGACCGCAAGAGACCCTGCGGGTCGAGGGTTATCACGGCCCCGACCCCGACAAGAGCGTAGTCACCCTTGCGTCGGGACAGCTCGACCCAGCTGGTTCCGCTCCCTGGCGGCGGATGGGGGAAGGCCGCGCTGACGGCGACCTCGTCGGGCCGCAGCGCCGTCTCCAACGGACCGGTGAAGAGCTCGGTCGCGGGGATGCTGCGGCGACTGCCTCCGGGGCCGACCACGGCCACCTCACCGGCCAGCAACGCGAGCACGGCCGGCATCTCCGCGGCCGGGTCCGCGTGGACCAGGCTACCGACCGTCGTACCCCGGTTGCGGATCGTCGGATGGGCAACCTGGCAGAGGGCCTGGCGCAGTAGCGGGTTCGCCGCGTGCACCCGGTCGTGCAGCTCGAGGGACCGATGGCGAACCGTGGCCCCGATGCGCACCGCGGTCTCGTCCAATGCGATCAGGTCCAGGCCGGGGACCGCGTTGATGTCGACCAGCGCAGGGGGCGAGGCCAGCCGCATCGACATCAACGGGACCAGGCTCTGGCCCCCCGCGAGCACCTTGCCGCCGGTCTGGGCGAGCAGCACGGCGGCTTCCTCGGCGCTGCTCGCCCGGTGGTAGTCGAAGGGTGCTGGTTTCACCGGTGAGCCGCCTCCGGTTCAGGTCTGGTCGCGATGGGCTCCGGGTTGGTCGCGATGGGCTCCGGGTTGGTCGTCGTCGACCTCGTACATCCCCTGCTGCCCCACCGCAAGCATGGTGCCCTCGCGAAGATGAGAGGGCGCGATGGTGCGGCACAGATGGTAGAAGACCAGCACCACGATGGTGCCGAGCGCGATGCCGGTGAGCTCGAAGTTGTCGGTGACCTTGAGGGTGGTGTTGCCGATCGCGATGACGATCCCGGCCGCCAGCGGCACCAGGTTGATCGGATTGCCGAAGTCGACGTCGTTCTCCTTCCAGATCTTCGCACCGAGCAGGCCGATCATGCCGTAGAGCACCACGGTGATGCCGCCGAGCACGCCGCCCGGCGTCGACGCGACGAGCGCGCCGAATTTCGGGCTCAAGCCGAACACAATCGCGACCAGAGCGGCGACGTAGTAGGCCGCCGTGGAATAGACCCGGGTGGCCGCCATCACTCCGATGTTCTCGGCGTACGTCGTCGTCGGCGAGCCGCCGAACGTGCTTGCCAGCGCCGTGCCGAACCCGTCGGCGGCGATGGCCCGACCCATGACCGGGTTGAGGTCGCGGTCGGTCATCTCCGCGACCGCCTTCACATGCCCGGTGTTCTCCGCGATCAGCGCGATCACCGCGGGCAGCACGAGCAGGGTGAACGTGACCGAGAAGCTCGGGAAGTGCCACCCCACCACGCCGCCGGGCGTGGTGTCGGTGTGCGGCGGGAAGCCGATCCAGTCGGCCGCCTTGACGCCCGCCCAGCTGACCCGGTCGTGGGTGGTGACCTTGTTCGCCGCTGGGTCGAACGAGGTGATCTGGCCGAACACATGGTCGTTGAACCACGACAAGAGGTAGCCGAAGGTCAGCCCGAGGAAGATCGCGATCCGGCCGAGGAAACCGCGAACCCCGACCGCGACCAAGATGACGAACGCCATCGTCGCCAGGGCCACCCACTGGTCCTGGGGCCAGTAGATGTTGGCCACCACCGGTGCCAGGTTGAACCCGATCAGCATGACGACCGCTCCGGTCACCGCGGGGGGAAGAACGGCGTGCAGTACGTGGGACCCGGCGAAGTGGATCAGCACGCCGACCAGCAGCAGCACTAGGCCGGCGATCAGGATCGCGCCGGTCACGTCGGAGGAGTCACCGCCCTGACCGCGGATCGCGACCACCCCGCCGACGAAGGATGCGCTGGTGCCCAGGTAGCTCGGCACCTTCCCTTGCACGATCAGCAGGAAGCAGATCGTCGCGATACCGCTCATCATGATCGCCAGCTGGGGGTTGAGCCCCATGATCAACGGGAACACGAAGGTGGCACCGAACATCGCGACCACGTGCTGGGCCCCCAGCCCGACCGTCCGACCCCAGGACAGCCGCTCGTCGGGGGCCACCGCCTTCCCGGGCGGCGGGGTCCTGCCGCCGTACACGACCTTCCATGTCATCGCCATTGCCGTCTCCCGCCTCGCCGACCCGCGTGACGACCCCCCACCCGTCCCGTGACGGACGTCACCTGGGATCAGGATGCCCTTCGCAGCCCGGTTCGCGCCTGCGGCGCGCCGCCGCCCAGCGGGTCTGCTCGCCAGGACGCGCAGCGCCAGCGCCAGGTCGAGCCGGAGCCGGCCGAATAGTTGGCACTATCCTCCATCTATCCACCGTCCCGCCGACCCAGCCGAGGAGGTCAGGTGACATCGTCCGGCAGCCTGGCGGCCAGCGTCTTGTGTGCGGAGGCGTTGCGCGGCCCGCGAACCGCGCTGACGCTGGTGCACCGTGGCCGGGAAGCCTGGCTGCTCAGCCGACCCGGGCACCACTCGACGGTGGCCCTGGTGACCCCCCGGGCGGTCCTGCTCCCGCCGTCCCTGCTGGTGCCTGACCTGCCGTCGGACTGTCCCGAGGTGGGCATCGGCGCAGGCTGCCTATGGTACGACGACAGGCCGGTGGTGGTGCGGCGCTGGTTCACCCCCGCCCGGGTGGTCCTTGGGGCCGGGCGAACCCACGCCGCAGCATCGGGTCGCGCCGCCCGGCTCATCGCGGGCTGGCGGCACCAGCTGGGCAGCGGCGAGGGTCTCACGCCGTACGGCGACGACATCCTCTGCGGCCTCATGCTGGGGCTGATCGCGGCTGGCGACGAGCGGTCCCGGTGGCTGGCCGAGGCGATCACCGGCACCGACCTCGAGGCCAGGACGACAGCCGCCTCGGCCACCCTGCTGCGGTGCGCGGCCGACGGCTGGTGCATTCCCGAGGTCGCCGCCGTCCTGACCGCTTTGGCGGCCGGCCGGCCGGTGAGTGCCGCGCTTCAGCGCCTGCTCGCGGTCGGTCATTCATCCGGACGGGGTCTCGTCGTCGGCCTCGCGGCGGTCCTCGAGACGCCAGCCCTGGCAGTCGCCGCGTGACCCGCCTGGTGGAGGTGCGGCCCGGGGCATACCGGGACTCGGTGAGTCTGCTGGCCCTAAGCCGCGACATCACCGGCGGGGCCGGTGTCACCCGGGCCCTGGTCGCGATGGCTACCGGGCTCAACCTGGACCTGGCGCGCGACCTGGGCTTCGAGATCCCCGGCGCCCCGGGGCCCAACGACCTGCTGGTGGCGATCGAGGCGCGCGACGACGACGCCGCGCAGGCGGCTCGGGACGTGCTCGACGCGGCCTTGCAGAGCCGACCCGGAACAGCCGCGTCGGGAGCCACCCGCGATCCTCCGCCGACGACCATCGGGGCCGCGGTCCGCCGCAGCCCCGACGCGACCCTGGCCCTGGTCAGCACCCCCGGGCGAGTGGCGGCCGTCGACGCGGCCGACGCTCTTGCGCATGGCCTCGACGTGATGATCTTCAGCGACAACGTGTCGGTCGACGACGAGGTCGCGCTCAAGACCATGGCCGAGGCCGCCGGTCTCCTCGTGATGGGGCCCGACTGCGGCACTGCGGTAGTCGACGGCGTCGGTCTCGGCTTCGCCAACGTGGTACGACCGGGGCCGGTCGGGCTGGTGGCCGCTTCCGGCACCGGCGCCCAGCACATGATGGCCCTGCTGGACGCCTGCGACATCGGGGTCCGGCACTGCCTCGGGGTCGGGGGGCGAGATCTCGACGAGCGAGTCGCCGCCCGGTCGACGCTGGAGGCGCTCGACCGGCTGGACGCTGCCCCCGAGGTCGAGTTGGTGGTGCTGGTGTCGAAGCCACCCTCCGCTGCCGTGGCCGAGGCCGTCGCGAAGCACGTCGGTGGCATGGGCACCCCGGTAGTCCTCGGGTATCTGGGCGCCGGCCTTCTGGACCTGACGAGCACCGCGGTCGACGTCTGCACCCGCCTGGGTCGGACGTGGGTGACGCCGCGGCGCTGGGGCCCGCCGGCTCCCGTGGGGAGTCCGGGTCACCTCCGCGGGCTGTTCTGCGGGGGGACGCTGTGCACGGAGGCGATGCTCGTCGTGGCACCGCTGCTCCATACCGTGCACTCCAACATCGCGCTGGCCGACCAGCCGGCACTTGGCGCCGGCCTCTGCGCAGACGGCCACGTCTTCGTCGACTTCGGCGACGACCGGCTGACCGCCGGGCGACCACACCCGATGATCGACCCGAGCCTGCGCCTCGACCGGCTGACCGCCGAGCTCACCGACCCGGGCTGCGCCGCCGTCCTGCTCGACGTGGTCCTCGGCCTGGGCGCCCACCCCGATCCCGCGGCGGACCTGGCCGAGCTCATCGACGGAGCCGGTAAGCCGGTCGTGGTTTCCCTCATCGGCACCCGTGACGACCCGCAGGACCTGGCCACGACGGCGCGGCGGCTCCGGGACGCCGGCGCGATCGTCCACGCGTCCAACGCCGCGGCCGCCCGGGAGGCGGCCGGCCTGGTCTTGGCGGTGGCCCCGTGAACGCCGCGCACGTCACCTCCGCGGCCCGGGTCGTGGCCGCCGGAGCCGAGCTCTTCGCGCAGTCCCTGGAGTCGCAGGCAGTCCAGGTCAGCCGGGTCGAGTGGGCTCCCCCGGTCGCCGGAACCGAGGCCGACCTCCGGGCGGTCATGCTGGACCCCCGCCGTACGGCGGCGAACGACCAGGCGCTGCGACAGATGCTCGGCGCATCCCCGCGGCTCACCGACGTCCGGCCGGCCACCGACGCACTCGGCCTCGAGCGCGGTCACTTCCTGCACGCCGGACCACCGGTCAGCTGGGACCGGATGTCCGGTCCACTCCGGGGGGCCCTGCTGGGTGCCGCGATGCTCGAAGGCGTGGCCGGGTCGCCACAGGACGCCGAACGCCGGTTCGCCGCGGGGTCGTTCAGCTGGGAGCCCTGTCACCACCGCGGAGCGGTCGGGCCGATGGCGGGGGTCGTGTCGTCCTCGATGTGGGTGTTCGAGGTGACCGACGCCGTCGGCGGCCGACAAGCCTGGTGCACGCTCAACGAGGGACTGGGCAAGGTGCTGCGGTACGGCGCCTACTCACCCGACGTCCTCGAACGGCTGGGCTGGATGGCCGAGGTCCTGGGGCCGGCGCTGCGTCGAGGCGTCCGCGCGGCCGGACCTCTCGACCTGAAGGCGACCATCGCCCAGATGCTGCAGATGGGCGATGAGGGGCATAACCGCAACCGGTCCGGCACTTTGATGTTGCTCCGGGAGTGGTTCCCGCATCTGGCCGAGTCGTCTCTGCCGGCGGCCGACGTCGCGGCGGTGGCCCGGTTCATTGCGGGCAACGACCATTTCTTCCTCAACCTGTCGATGCCCGCCTGCGCGCTGGTCACGGCGGCCGGGCACGGCGTACCCGGCTCCTGCGTGGTCACCACGATGGCGCGCAACGGCACGGATTTCGGGATCCGGGTGTCCGGGACCGGCGACACTTGGTTCACCGGGCCCGCGCAGACCGCCGAAGGTCTGTACCTCGGTGACTACGGACCGGGCGACGCGAACGCCGACATCGGCGACTCGGCGGTGACCGAGACGGCGGGGATCGGCGGCTTCGCGATGGCGACGGCGCCCGCGATCGTCCGGTTCGTCGGCGGAACCGTCTCCGACGCGCTGTCCACCACGGCCCGGATGCACGACCTCTGTGTAGGTGAGAACCCGGCGTGGGCGATCCCGGTGCTCGACTTCCGCGGTGCGCCGACCGGGATCGACGTGACGGCGGTCGTGCGTACCGGTACCCTGCCGCAGATCAACACCGGGATCGCCGGTCGACTGGCCGGCACCGGGCAGGTCGGTGCTGGCCTGGTGACGCCACCCATGGACTGCTTCCGGCGGGCGCTCGGCGCGCTGGCGTCCGCCGTCGGTTGACCGGCTCAGGTGTCGCGTTCGGTCCTCGTCCGTCGCAAGATCAGCGCGGCGATCTCCTGGGCGGACGCGATGGCACGCGGGCCGTCTGCGGTCTGCAGCGCCATCACCGCCCGGGTGCTGCCGTCGGCCAGGTCTAGCGAGGCCCAGGGCCGGTGACGGCTCAGCGAGATGGCCACGACCTGGGCCCACACGAAGTCGTGGCTCCGGTACCCGTTCGTCACGCTGAGCCCATGGTCCGACACCGCGACCCGGGTGCGGAAGACGCCGTACAGGACGAACAGCACGACCAGGAAGAAGAGCAACAAGGTACCCCGCTGGAACCAGTCGAACTGGTCCTGCACCCGGCCGGGCAGCATCAGCCAAAGGAACACGACGACGGCGGTGAGCACTGCCGCGGAGACCGCGGAGACCATACGCGCCCCGAGCGGGCGGTAGACCTTCGGCAGCGACCGCGGCTCAACCATTACGAGCGGGCAGCCTGCGGAGCGTAAGTGCAGTGTCGAGTGCGGCGTGGGCGGCCTCGAAGCCCTTGTCCTCCTGCGAACCGGCCAACCCGGCCCGGTCCAGAGCCTGCGCCTCGTCGCCGCAGGTGAGGATGCCGAAACCGACCGGCACTCCGGACTCGAGGGCGACCCTGGCCAGCCCGTCGGTGACGGCCCGGCAGATGTAGTCGAAGTGTGGGGTGCCGCCGCGGATGACGACCCCGAGGGCCACCACGGCGTCGAAACCTGCCCCCGCCAGCGCCTGGCACACGACCGGCAACTCGAAACAGCCCGCGGCGCGCACCACCGTGGGTGAGTCGACCTGGGCGTCGTCGAGCGCCCGCAGCGCTCCGTCGAGCAGGCCGGCCATGACCTGGCTGTGCCAGCGGGACGCTGCGATCGCGACCCGCATCCCGCTGCCATCGAGGGTCCGCAGGACCGGGTGGCCGGACCCGCTCATGGCCCTCCTGCCCCGGCGGCGTCGTATACCTCACCGAGGTCCGTGGCGAGCGCGTGTCCCATCCGGTCGCGCTTGGTGGCGAGGTAGCGCCGGTTGTCGGCGTGCACCTCGACCGGTACGGCGACCCGGGACGCCACGTCGATGCCAGCGGCGGCGAGCGCCTCCTCCTTGGCGGGGTTGTTGGTCATCAGGTTCACCGACCGGACTCCTAGGTCCGCGAGAACCCAAGCGCCTACGGCGTAGTCGCGGGCGTCGGCGGGCAGCCCGAGCTCGAGGTTAGCCTCCACCGTGTCGAGTCCCCCGTCCTGCAGCGTGTAGGCCCGCAGCTTGTGCAGCAGACCGATGCCTCGGCCCTCGTGACCTCGCAGGTATACCACCACGCCCCGACCACGAGCGACGACGGCCTCCATCGCGCCTCGGAGCTGCTGGCCACAGTCGCAGCGGCGGGAACCGAGCGCGTCGCCGGTCAGGCACTCCGAGTGCAGCCGGACCAGGACGTCGGCCCCTCCGGCCAGATCGCCGTGGACCAGCGCAACGTGCTCGATGCCGGTCACCATGTCGCGGTACCCGATCGCCGTGAAGTCACCGGCCGCCGTGGGCAGCCTGGTGGTGGCGACCCGCTCGACCGGCGCCTCCCGTTGCCGGCGGTGGGCTACCAGGTCGGCGATCGAGACCAGAACCAGGCCGTGCTCGTCGGCGAACTCCCGGAGCCGTCGACCGCGGCGCATGGTCCCGTCATCGTCGACCAGCTCGGCGATCACCCCGACCGGCCGGAGACCGGCGAGCCGCACCAGGTCAACGGCGGCCTCGGTGTGGCCGGGGCGACTGAGCACCCCGCCGGCGCAGGAGCGCAACGGGAAGACGTGCCCCGGTCGGACCAGGTCGTCGGCGGTGCTCGCCGGGTCCGCCAGTACGCGGATCGTCCGCGCCCGGTCGGCGGCGGAGATGCCCGTCGACACCGCGCTCGCCGCGTCGACCGAGACGGTGAACGCGGTCCGCATCGCCTCGTTGTTGACTCTGGTCATCTGCGGCAGGGACAGCCGGTCCAGGTCGTCGCCCTCCATCGGCACACACACCAGGCCGCTGCTGTGGCGGACGGTGAACGCGAGGAGCTCCGGCGTTGCCCGACCGGCCGCGAAGACCAGGTCGCCCTCGTTCTCCCGCGTCTCGTCGTCCAGCACCACGACGGCATGGCCCGCCGCCAGCTCCGCCACCGCCTGTTCGATCCGGTCGAACCGTAGCTCAGGCATCGGTCATCGCCTCCTGTGGCTCGGGGCTCGACCGGTCCGCCGGGGCTGGGTTCAGTCGCCGCTCCACCCTGGCCCAGGCCACGAAACCTCCGAGGCAGAAGGCGCCGTACACGACGTACATGACCGCGCTCGGGTAGTACTGCGCCCGGTACAGCAGCGGCACCCCGACGATGTCGACACCAACCCAGATCCACCAGAAGTCGACGTACCCGCGGGCCATCCCGTACGTCGCCAGGATGCTGCCGGTGAGGATCCAGGCGTCGGCCAGGGGGAGGTAGGAGTCGAGCCAGCGCAGGACATAGAAGAAGACGAACATCATCGCGGTGCCGGCCAGGATCATCACGCGCAGCTCGTTAGCGCGGGCCCACCGGGGCACGATCGCCCCCCCGTCGGGTGCCCCTCCCCGGCGCTTGCTCTGCTGCCAGCGCCACCAGCCGTAGACGCTGACCGCGAGGAAGAAGACCTGCCGCCCGGCCTGACCCCAGAGGTCGTGGGCCTGCGGCTTGTCGAAAATGCCGGAGACGAAGACCGTGAACAGGACGACGTTGCCCACGATGCCCACCGGCCAGGCCCAGGTGAGCCGGCGCATGCCGAGGATCGCGCTGGCCAGCCCGAAGGCGTTGCCCAGCACCTCCCGGTGCAGTACCGGATGTCCGGAGATCGTCCAGCTGCCGTCCAGCAGCCAGTGCACAGGATCCATGTCAGCCGTCCTCGCGGGAGTGGGTGAGCAGACGTTCGACGTACTTCGCGACCACGTCGACCTCCAGGTTGACCAGGTCGCCCGGCGCCGTGAAACCGAGCGTGGTCAGCGCCAGCGTCGCCGGGATGAGGCTGACCGAGAACGTCCCGTCCTCGTCGGAGAGTCCGGACACCGTCAGCGATACCCCGTCGACCGCGACGGACCCCTTGTGGGCCAGGTAGCGGAGCAGGTCGGGCGGGACGGCAATGGTGACGACGTCCCAGTGTTCGGTTTGTTCGCGACCGACGAGGGTGCCGACGCCGTCGATGTGGCCCTGGACGAGGTGCCCGCCGAGCCGGTCGAGCGGAGTCACCGCCCGCTCGAGGTTGACCCGGCTCCCGGGTGAGAGGTCGCCGAGCGAGGTGTGGTCCAGCGTCTCCGCCATGACGTCGGCGGCGAACGCGCCCGCCTCTTGTGCGACGACCGTGAGGCAGCAGCCGTTGACCGCGATCGACTGACCCTGGCGCACGTCGGAGGTGACCAGCGCGCCCCGGACGGTGAGCCGGGCAGAGTCCTGCTGGCGGTCGAGGGTGAGAACCTCACCGAGCTCCTCGACGATTCCGGTGAACATCAGCTCGATCCTCTCAACGTCAGCCGTACGTCGGACCCGAGCCGCGTGACGTCGCCAAGCTGGAGCCGGACCGCGTCACCGATGGTGGTGATCCCGAGATCGGCGACGGCCGGCGGCCCGGCGCCCAAGAGCGCAGCCGCGACGTAGGCGACGACCTCGTCGACCAGGCCGGCGCTCAGGAAGGCCGCTCCGAGCGTGGGCCCGCCCTCGAGCCAGACATGGCGGCTGCCGACCGTGAGGAGTTCCGCCAGGCCACGGTGCGGGTCACGGGTTCGCAGCAGCACGGTCTCGGCCGCGTCGTCGAAGATCTGGCTGCCCGCGGGGAGGTCACGCAGGCCCATGACGGCCCGACGGGGTTGCCGCGGTGAGTTGACCGGCCGACCGGTGGGGGTCCGGACGGTCAGTCGGGGGTTGTCGAGTGCGACGGTGCCGGTGCCGACCAGGATCGTGTCGCATCCGGCTCGCAGCCGGTGGACATCGGCTCTCGCCTGTGGCCCGGTCACCCATCGAGAGGTGCCGTCGGCGGCCGCTGACCGGCCGTCGAGGGTGGCCGCGAACTTCCAGGTGACGAAGGGTCGGCGGTGCGTGACCGCGAAGGTCCAGCCCGCGTTGAGCGCCTGCGCCATCGGCTCGAGCAGGCCTCCCTCGACCTCGATACCGGCGGTGCGCAACGTTCCGGCGCCGCCCGCCGCCTCGGGGTTCGGGTCCCGTTGGGCATAGACGACCCTCCGTACCCCGGCCGAGATGATGGCCTGGGTGCAGGCTCCGGTCCGGCCAGTGTGATCGCAGGGCTCGAGCGTCACCACCACGGTCGCCCCCCGCGCCTGGTCCCGCGCCGCCATCAGCGCGGCGGCCTCGGCGTGGGGCGTGCCGGCGCCTCGGTGTGCCGCCTCGCCCACCACGTTGCCGGCGGCGGACAGCACGACGGCTCCCACCCTCGGGTTCGGGTCCTGCGAGAGGTCGACCTGACCCGCGAGCGCCAGCGCGCGGCGCATCGCTTCGGTCTCGGTCGGGCTGCCCATGCTGCGTCCTCGGTCCGGTCGCGGACTCCGAGGCGGGCAAGGAGGACGTCAGCAGCTGGCGACGCGACCAGAGCCGGAGCGGCCCACAGGCGCGACCGACAGCCTCGTGCATCCTCCCATCCGGACTTTCACCGTCGGTCCCGGAGTTTCACCGGGTCAACCGGCCGCTGGAAGCGGTCGGGTCGCGGACTGTCACCGCCGGTTCGGAGTTTCACCGACCCCGGAGCACGCGAGTGTGGTCACTCGTACGGCGGCCATCCTACCGCTTAGAAGCCGGCGACCCCATGCGGAGTGCCGAGCCCGGTCGGACCGTCCCAGCCGCTGCCCGCGGTACACAAGGGGGCGCCGCAGGAGCCGTTGCTGCCGCTGGTGATGTCGTACAGCTTGCCGGGGTGCGCGTACGGGATGCCACCGGGCAGCCCGTTGACCCGTCCGGAGAGCGCGTAGACCGCCGCGATCATCGGCGAGGACTCGCTGGTGCCACCAACCTGGCTGAAGTGCCCGTTGATGTACACGCTGAGCCCGCCGTTGGTGGGGTCAGCCGGGCCGGAGACATCGGCTGCTGCATCGGTCTGGCACGAGGTGTCCACCGCCTGCTGCCAGGCCGGCTGCCGATTCACCCGGGAGCAACCCGATCCCGACCCCGCCCAGGCCGTCTCATGGTAGCCGCGAGCACTGCCGTCCCGGAACACCGAGGTGCCCCCGATGGCGATGACGTGGGTGTCGCTCGCCGGGTACAACGGTCCCTGGAATCCGGAGTCGCCGGTCGAGGCAGTGATCGCGACGTCGTGGTGGCGATAGGCGGGGTCGTTGCGTCGCTCGCCGCCGCCGTAGCTATTGGAGATGGCGAGCACACCCCTGGTTTTGGCCGCGGTGTTGACCGCGTGGCCGAGCGACTTCAGGTTCGGCGCTTTGCCCTGAACGACGAGGATCTTGCAGTCGGGGCAGGCCGAGGAGACCATGTCGACGTCGAGGGCCTGATCCAGGTCCCATCCGGCGTCGTCCGGAGGGAGGTTGTTGCCGCCGCGCTCGTCCACGATGCGCAGGCAGCCGTTCTTGATCGTGCAGGGCGGTAGGCCGTACGTGCTGCGGAAGACCTTGAGGTCGGACTCCAGATGGTGCCGTCGGCGTTCGCGACGACGGCGCCGGTCGTGCCGGCGGCGAGACCGGCATAGATGGACAGTCGGTTCACGCGAACTCCTTGAGAAGGGGGAGGGAGACCAGGGAGCGGGCTACCGTCACCCGACGCCCTGCACGCCACCAAGAACCACCGGTCCTGAGAAGGTCAAGCTCGCCCGGCGCGCTGGCGGAGCTGGGCGACCATGTCGTCCGGATCGCCGGCGCCGAACACCGCGGATCCGGCGACGAACATGTCGGCTCCGGCATCGGCGCACCGCTCGATGGTGTCTAACGAGATGCCGCCGTCCACCTGCAGCCAGACATCGCCGCCGAGCCGGTCGAGGAGCCGGCGGGTACGGCGGATCTTGGGCAGACAGACGTCGAGGAACTGCTGGCCGCCGAACCCCGGCTCGACGGTCATGACCAGCACCATGTCGACCTCGCCCAGCAGGTCGGCGTACGGCTCGATCGGAGTCCCCGGCCGTAGGGCCAGACCGACCCGCGCCTCGTGCGCCCGAAGCTCGCGGGCCAGCCGGACGGGAGCCCGGCAGGCCTCGACGTGGAACGTCACGCTGCCGGCCCCCGCCTCGACGTACCCGAGTGCCCATCGGTCGGGGTCGTCGATCATCAGGTGGCAGTCCAACGGCTGAGCGGCAATCCGGGCGAGGGCCTCGACGACGGGGACGCCCAGGGTGAGGTTCGGCACGAAGTGGCCGTCCATCACGTCGACATGTAGCCAGTCCGCGCCGGCCACCTTGGCCGCGTCGGCCTGCAGGTTGGCGAAGTCGGCGGCCAGGATGCTCGCTGCGATCTGGATGCCCATCGCTGCGGAGTCTAGCGGCGGAGCATGGCGACGAACATCGCGTCGGTCCCGTGTAGGTGCGGCCAGAGCTGCACGTGCGGGCCGTCGCCCAGGTCGTCCACACCGGGGAAGAGGGGCCGCGCGTCGTCCTCGGACACGTCTGGGCGGCTCGCCAGCACGGCGTCGACGACCCCACGGGTCTCCTCCAGGTGGGGGGTGCAAGTCACGTAGACGACCAGTCCTCCCTCTCGCGCTGCCGTGAGGGCCGCGCAGAGCAGCCGTCCCTGTAGGGGAACCAGCGAGCCCAGATCCTGCGGTTGCCGGCGCCAGCGGGCCTCCGGTCGCCGACGCAAGGCGCCCAGACCGGTGCACGGGGCGTCCACCAGGACCCGGTCGAAGGTCTCGGCTGACCAAGGCGGCACCGTCGCGTCGGCCGCCACGATGGGTCGCGGCCCCGGATAGCCGCGCAGCGACCCCGCGACCAGCGCCGCCCGGTGCGGCAACCGCTCGGCCGCGACGAGGGTTGCTCCCCGGTCGGCGGCCAGGCCGGTCAGCAGCGCCGCCTTGCCGCCCGGGCCGGCACACATGTCCAGCCAGCGCTGGTCGCGGCCCCGGAGGGAGGCGACGGCCAGCGTGAGCGCGGCCAGCTGGGATCCCTCGTCCTGTACCCCCACAGACCCCGCCCGCACCTGAGGGATGTCATGCGGGTCGCCGGCGGACAACCGTGCGGCGTAGCGCGAGTAGCGTGCCGGCTCCGCGCCGTACCGCGTCAGGTCCGACACGTCAGCCAGGCCGGGTCGGACCGCGAGCGTCACCAGCGGCGCCGCGTTGTCGGCGTCGAGCAGGTCAGTCAGCTCGGACGTGTTGCGGCCGCCGGAGGCCAACGCCGCAACGAACGCGTCGACAACCCACTGCGGGTGGGAGTACCGCTGGGTAACGGGCATCGTGTCCAGCCAGGCCTCGAGCGGAGTCGCGCCGATCCGCCGCAGCACGGCATTGACCAGCCGGACCGGCCGCTCCCCGACCGCCTCCCGGACCAGCTCGACACTGGTCCCGACTGCGGCATGGCCCGGGACCCGCATCGCGTGCAGCTGGTGGCAGCCGAGGCGCATCGCGGTCAGCACCGCCGGCTGCAGGGACGACGGACCACCCTCGACGCACGCGGCGATCATCGCGTCGTACCGGCCCTGCATGCGCACACATCCGTTGGCGAGCTCGGTGGCGAACGCCGCGTCGCGACCGGTGAGCCCGGCCCCGGCCAGGAGCGCCGGCAGGGTCAGGTTCAGGTAGGAGTCGGTGTCGTCGACGGCTCGAATTGCGGCGTAGGCGGTCTGGCGGGCTGCGTCCAGCCGAGTGCGGACGCGGGCCCGGCGGGCCTGTGAGTGGTCGGGAACCTGCCCCGGTGTCATCGACCGAGCCAGGCCGGCGGCGGGCGCTGTCCGCGCGCCCAGTCCGCAGCACGCATCCTCGGCCTGCCCGGGGCCTGCACCATTCCGAGCACGACCGGATGGGTGCCGGTCCCGACGAACGCGGCGTGTCGGGTCACCTCGAGCCGCCCCGGCCCGAGCGGAGGATGCTCCGGGGCCATCGTCACCGCCCCGAGCCCGAGGCGCTGCTCGCCCAGCCAGGTCCAGGCACCCGGGGTCGGCGTGCAACCGCGCACCTGCCGATCGATCGCGAAAGCCGTTCGGGACCAGTCCACGAGCGCGTCCGCGGGGGTGAGCTTGGGCGCGAACGACACACCCTCGCCGGGCTGCGGTCGCTCCTCGAGAAGGCCGTCCTCGATTCCGTCCAGGGTGGCGACGAGCAGATCGGCTCCGTGGCCGGCCAGCCGGTCCAGCAGGTCACCTGCGGTGTCGTCCGGCTTGATCGTCTCGGTGAGCATGCCGTACGTCGGTCCGGCGTCGAGCTCCTTGACCAGGCGGAACGTGGTGGCCCCGGTGACCTGGTCCCCCGCCATCAGGGCGTGCTGGACCGGCGCCGCACCCCGCCACGCCGGCAGCAGCGAGAAGTGCAGATTGATCCAGCCGTGCGGCGGGATATCCAGCCCCTGCTGGGACAACAGACCGCCATACGCGACCACCGGGCAGCAGTCGGGGGCCAGCTCGGCGAGGCGGCCCAGCAGCCCGGGATCGCTCGGGCGGGGAGGGCGAAGGGTCTCCAGCCCACTTTCGGCTGCCAGCCGGGCGACCGGTGACGGCGCGAGGCTGCGACCGCGGCCGGCCCGCGCGTCGGGACGGGTCAGCACCGCCATCACCTGGTGGCGGCTGTCGAGCAGGGCCCGCAGCGAGGGCAGCGCCGCCTCCGGCGTGCCCGCGAACACCAGTCGCATGCTCAGCGGACCTGGCCGAGCATCGGGTGCGGTGACTCCTTGACGACCGGCGCGGCGAGGCCGCTCCACTCCGCTTCGCGGATCGCCTTCATCGCGGCCTTGCGGGTCAGGCTGTCCAGCCGGTCCACGAACAGCACGCCGTCGAGGTGGTCGGTCTCGTGCTGGAGAACCCTGGCCAGGTGCTCGGTGCCGTCGATGCTCACCGGCTCGCCATACATGTCAAGTCCCTTGGCGACGACGCCATAGGCGCGGGTGCAGTCGAAGGCAAGGCCGGGGATGGACAGGCAGCCCTCCTCGCCCACCTGGGTCTCCTCGGTGAGCAACAGTCGGGGGTTGACCAGGTGGCCGACCTCGCCGTCTTCGACGTAGGTGAACACCCGGAGCCCGACACCCAGCTGCGGGGCCGCCAACCCGGAGCCGGGGCCTCCATCATGGTGTCGGTGAGGTCCTTGACCAGCGTGCGCAGCTGGCGGTCGAAGTCTGTGACTGGCGCGGCGACCTCACGCAGCACGGGGTCCCCGAACAGCCTGATCTCCCGTACCGCCACCTCGCGATCCTACCGACCGGTCCTCACGGGTTGCCGCCCCGAGTGGGGGCCGCTGCTGCCTGGGCTAGACGAGTTCGGTGGGGTCGACGTGGATCCGCACGGGTGGCAGCTTGCGGCTGCTGCGGCCGGCCTGCAGCTGCTGCAGCGCCCGAGACAAGGCAGCTCCGCGGAGGGAGGGGATCGCAAGCACCACCCGGGCGAGGCCTTCCCCGGCGTCGACCGGCCCCAGGATGTCGCCTCCGCGGGGAAGATCGAGGGCCGCCACGGCCTCGGTGAGGGTGTCCGGGGGGGCGGTGATGGTGGCCAACCGGTAGGCCGGCGTCAGCCGCGCCGAGCGCCGCTCGGCCAGCTCGCGGGCAGCGAACCCGGCGGAGTCCCACCGGACGAGGGCCTGCAAGGCAGGCAGCGAGGGATCCCCGACGGCGATCACCCGCCCGCCGTCGGCGGCGGGACGCACCAGGGCCGCCACTCGCATCCAGCGCCGGAGCGCCTCCTCGGCGGCCCGGAGTCCCGGCACGCTCACCGTGAGCCAGGTGTCGAGCAGCACCGCCGCGGCGTAACCCCCGGCCGCGGCCGGCTCGGCTCCCGGGGTCGCGACGACGATCGCCGGGCCACCGTCCACCGTGTCGAGCACATGGTCGCCGCCCGAGGCGAGCACGGACGTCTGCGGAAAGCTCCGCCCCCACTCCTCCGCCGTGCGCAGCGACCCCACCACCGGCGCGCGCATCTCGGCCCCTCCGCAGTGGCTGCACCGCCAGTTCTCCGCGAACACGCCGCAACGCCGACAGGATGGGCAAGCGCGTGCTCCGGACCGGCCGAGTGGTCCGGAGCATCGCGGGCAACCAGCGGGGTGGCGGCACCGGGTGCAGACCAGGGCCGGCTGGTACCCGTACCGCGGTGCGTGCACGAGCACCGGTCCGGTCACCAGCGCCTCCCGCACGGTCGTGAACACCTGGGCCGGCATCCGCGCCGAACGCGCCGCCCGGTCGCGGGCCAGGTCGGCGTCGGTCTCGCCGGTGACGTGCACCTGCGGGGCGGCCGTCCGCACCGCTTCCCGGTCCGCGCTCAGCTCGTTCGCCCAACCGGACTCCAGCAGTGCCTGCGCCTCCACCGTGCGGCTGTGCGCTGCGACGAGCATCGCCGCCTGCTCCGCGTAGGCGCGGGCAACCAGCACCTCGCGCGCGTGCGGATACGGCGCGCGCTGCTCGGCATACAGGTCGTCGCCGTCGTCCCAGAGCGCGACCAGCCCGAGCCGGTGGACCGGCGCGAATGCGGCCGCGCGGGTTCCTACGACGATGTCGACCTGACCGCGCGAGACGGCCAGGAACGCGCGGTATCGGGCGGCCGGCCCCAGGTCGGCGGTGAGCACGACGTGGGACCCGTTGCCGAGGAGCTCGGTGAGCGCGGCGTCGAGGCGAGCCACGTCGCGGGCGTCCGGGGCGAGCAGCAGGCTGCCCCGCCCCGATCGACGAACGGCGGCGGCGCTCGCGGCCAGTCGGGTCGCCCAGTCCGCCCCGGCCGCGGCTGTCCACACCGCGCGCGGATGCTCTCCGGTCGCCAGCCGGTCCACCCAGGCCCGTCCGCCCGCCTCGGCCAGCCAGGCTGCCTCGAGCTCCCCCACCGGTACGTCGAGCGGCCGGTCGAGGGCGGCCAGCGGCTCGGCCTCGACCCGGGCGTGGCGGGCCGGGACCGCGAGCCGCAGCACGTCGGCAAGCGTGCCCGCATAGCGCTCCGCCACCATCCGGGCGACCTCGAGCACCGGGGGGGCAAGCACCGGTTCCGGCGAGACGACCCGCCGGAGCGGAGACAGCCGACCGACGTGCGCGGTCTCCTCGGCCCGCCCGAGCAGGAAGCCGTCCACGTCACGGCCGGAGAAGCGAATCTTCACCCGGCAGCCGGGCTCGGCCTGCTCGTGCATCGACGCCGGCACCAGGTAGTCGAAGGGCCGGTCGAGATGGGCCAGCGGCAGGTCGACCGCCACCTGGGCGAACCGCCGCTCGGGCGCGGGTGCCTCAGGCTCACGCGTGGGCCGGTGGCGGACAGCGCGCTTGAGGCGGGCCACCTGCTCGCTGTGGGTGGTGGCCGAGGTCATGCCGCCAGTCAACCAGTCCCCTCCGACGCTACGTCGCCCGTCAGCTGCCGGCTGTGGACAAACCTCACCGCCAATTGCGTTAGGGGGAGAGCGCCGCCTTCAGCTCGGCGACCCGGTCGGTGCGCTCCCAGGTGAACTCCGGCAGCTCCCGCCCGAAGTGACCGTAGGCGGCGGTAAGCGCGTAGATCGGCCGGAGCAGGTCCAGGTCGGCGATGATCGCCGCCGGGCGGAGGTCGAAGACCTCGAGCACCGCGATCCGGATGCTCTCGACGGGGACCGTCTCGGTGTCGAAGCAGTCGATGTAGAAGCCGACCGGGTGTGCCTTGCCGATCGCGTAGGCGACCTGTACCTCGCAACGACGGGCCAAGCCCGCGGCGACGACGTTCTTCGCCACCCAGCGCATCGCGTAGGCGGCGGAGCGGTCCACCTTGGAAGGGTCCTTGCCACTGAAGGCACCGCCGCCGTGGCGGGCCATGCCGCCGTAGGTGTCGATGATGATCTTGCGGCCGGTCAGCCCGGCGTCGCCCATCGGGCCGCCGACCTCGAACCGGCCCGTCGGGTTGACCAGCAGCCGGTAGTCGCTGGAGTCGATGTCAAACGAACTCAGCACCTCGTCGACCACGTGCTTCTTGACGTCGGGCGTGAGCATCGCCTCGAGGTCGATGTCTCGAGCGTGCTGGCTCGACACCACGACCGTGTCGACGCGAACCGGCCGGCCGGCGTCGTCGTACTCGATGGTGACCTGGGTCTTGCCGTCTGGGCGCAGGTAGGCCATCGTGCCGTCCTTGCGCACCTCGGACAGCCGTTCGGCCAGTCGCTGGGCGATGGTGATCGGCAGCGGCATCAGCTCGGGCGTGTCATCGCACGCGTAGCCGAACATCAGTCCCTGGTCGCCCGCGCCCTGCCGGTCGAGCGGGTCGTCCGAGCCGCCGGAGCGCTCCTCCCACGCCTCGTCGACCCCGAGTGCGATGTCGGGCGACTGCGTTCCGATGCAGACCTGGACGCCGCAGGAGTTGCCGTCGAAGCCCTTGGTCGACGAGTCGTAGCCGATGGCCACGATCCGCTGGCGGACGAGCTCGGCCACCGGGACGTAGGCCTTGGTCGTCACCTCTCCGGCGATGACGACGAGTCCGGTCGTGACGAGCGTCTCCACGGCGACCCGGCTGTTGGGGTCCTCCGTCAGCAGGGCGTCGAGCACTGTGTCGCTGATCTGGTCCGCGATCTTGTCGGGGTGGCCCTCGGTCACGGACTCCGACGTGAAAAGTCGACCTGTCACGACACTCTCCTCGGAGGGGCGAGCCGGCGGGCGCCCGCTGGCTGCACCAAGAGTAGCGGCCGGCACGGCGCCGGCGGGCCTGGACTCCTCATCGCAACACGGCCCAGCGAGCGACGACCTGGTCCCAGACCGCCTCGCCCAACGCGAGCTTCGAGCCGACGGGTACGACGACATCGGGCTGGTCGGGGGACATGATGACCGCTGCCGTCAGGTCCGAGCCGAAGACGCCACCAGCGCCCACGTCGTTGGCGACCAGCAGGTCGCAGCCCTTGCGGGCCAGCTTGGCCCGGGCATGGTCGAGGACGGAGCCGGCCTCGTCGCCGGTCTCGGCCGCGAAGCCGACCAGCAGCTGCTCCGGCCCGCGTCGCTTCGCGACCAGCGCGGTCAGGATGTCGGGGTTCTCCACCAGGTCGACGCTCGGCGCCTCCCCGTCGGGGCGCTTCTTGATCTTGTGCCCGACGGGGGTGACCGGCCGGAAGTCCGCGGGGGCGGCAGCCATCACCACGGCGTCGGCGGTGGCCGCCGCGGCGAGGACGGCGTCGTGCAGCTCGTCGGTCGACACCACGCGCACGAGCGTCACGCCGGCCGGGTCGGGCAGCTCCACGTTGGCCGAGACCACCGTGACCTCCGCGCCGCGAGCGGCCGCGCTGAGCGCCAGCGCGTAGCCCTGTTTGCCCGACGACCGGTTGCCGAGGAACCGCACCGGGTCGAGGTACTCCCGGGTGCCGCCAGCCGTCACGACGACGTGCCGCCCCGCGAGGTCGAGCTCGAGGGCGCCGCGCTGCAGGACCGAGGAGGCGAGCGCGAAGATCGCATCGGGATCGGGCAGCCGACCAGGGCCGCTGTCGGCGCCGGTGAGACGACCGGTGGCCGGCTCGATCACGACCGCGCCGCGCTCCCGCAGCGTTGCCACGTTGGCGGAGGTCGCGGGGTGGAGCCACATCTCGGTGTGCATTGCCGGAGCGAAGACGACCGGGCAGCGGGCGGTGAGCAGCGCGCACGTCAACAGGTCGTCGGCGCGGCCGTGGGCCGCCTTGGCCAGCAGGTCGGCCGTCGCGGGGACCACCACCACGAGGTCGGCGTCGCGCCCCAGCCGGACGTGGCGCACCTCGTCGACCCGTTCGAAGACATCGGCGCTGACGGGGTTACCCGAGAGCGCCTCCCAGGTGGCGGCGCCGACGAACTTGAGGGCGTTCGTGGTCGGCACGACCGTCACGTCGTGGCCGGACTCGGTGAGCAGGCGCACCAGCTCACACGCCTTGTAGGCGGCGATGCCGCCACCCACGCCGAGCAGCACCCGGGGCGGAATCAGGCTTCCTCGGGCTCGATGTCCTCGCAGGTGAGCAGGTCCTTGTTGATCTCCCGGAGGGCGATCGACAATGGCTTCTCCTGCACATGGGTCTCGACCAGCGGCCCGACGTACTCGAGCAGACCCTCACCCAGCTGGGAGTAGTACGCGTTGATCTGGCGGGCCCGCTTGGCGGAGTACAGCACGAGCTTGTACTTGGAGTCGGTCTTGGTCAGCAGTTCGTCGATCGGAGGGTTTGTGATCCCCTCGGCTACGGGCAGGGTGCCGGACACGCAGGAGCCTCATTCACAGGTTGGGGGCAGATCACGGCGCCGGATCACGGGCCGAGTCCATGGACTGCATCAAGGTTACCAAGTCTTCCGCCGCTCGATGAACGTCAACGTTCACGACGGTCGCGTCGAACTCCCGTTCGGCGGCCAGCTCGAGGCGTGCGGTGTCCAGCCGCCGGCGGCGCTCGTGGAGGGTTTCGGTGCCGCGACCCACCAGGCGACGCTCCAGCTCCTCCCACGAGGGGGGTGCCAGGAAGACCAGCAGGGCTTCGGGCATCTTCTGCCGCACCTGTCGCGCTCCCTGCAGGTCGATCTCCAGGAGGGCAGTTCGACCTTGGGCCAGCGCCTCCTCGACTGGGGCGGACGGGGTGCCGTACCGAGCGCCGCTGTGCACGACGGCCCACTCCAGGAGACTTCCGTCGCGGGTGGCCGCGTCGAACGTCTCGTCGTCGACGAAGTGGTAGTGGACGCCGTCGACCTCCCCCGGTCGTGCAGCGCGGGTGGTCATCGAGACCGAGATCCAGATCTGGCGATGGTGCTCGCGCAGGTAGGCCGAGAGCGTCCCCTTGCCGACCGCGGTAGGCCCGGCGAGGACCGTCAGCCTCGCTCGGCGACCGCCCGCTGGGTCAGCCGCGGTGCTCAAACTCGCGCTCGAGCGCGGCAACCTGGTTTGCGCCAAGCCCGCGCACCCGGCGCGACTGGGAGATTCCGATGCGCTCCATCAGGTTCCGGGCGCGCACCTTCCCCAGACCCGGCATCGCCTGCAGCAGGTCGACGACCTTCATCTTGCCGATGGCCTCGTTCGTAGAGGCCGCCTTGAGGGTCTCGCTGAGGGATGCCCCCGAGTTCTTCAACCTGTTCTTGACCGCCGCCCGCTCCCGGCGGACCTGCGCCGCCTTTTCGAGGGCGGCTCGACGTTGCTCTGCTGTCAGCTCCGGCACTCCCACGACTTCACCTCAGCTGTTCACTAGCCCGACCTTTTCTCACAGTAGCCCTTCACCGGTTCGGTCGTCAGGTTTCGCAACGGTCAGCCAGGAATCTGGATGCTCATCCCGCAGCTGGAGTTGGCGTCGCTGATGATCGCCCGGACGTCGGTGAGCGCGCGGGCCGCCGAGCCGAGGTCGAGCTGCGACGTCGGCGCGCTCTGCATCAGGGCCGCCAGGTCGTCCCACTCGCCTCGCACCGAGTCCGGGGCGAGTGTCCGGAGCCGTTGCAGGGCGGCCAGAGCGCCCGGCCCGAGGCGCTGCGCGGTCTCCAGCAGGCTGCCTCCGCCGGTCAATCTGCTCAGCGTCGCGCAGTACGCGTCGCGGTTGCGTTCCCCGTGGTCGTGGACGACGCGCCAAATCACCAGGCCGACGACCACCGCAGCCACGACGGCGAGGGCCATCAACACCCGCGGCAGCCGGCTCCGCCGCGGCTGAACCTGCTGAGGCAGCAGGGCCTGCTGTGGATATGGGGACGGTGTCTCCGCCGGCTGCGGCCGTTCGTCGTACGGCGGCTGCGTCATGCCCTCGATCGTAGACGGGGCGTGAGCAGGCAGACTGGCACTCGTGCCTTCCTCCCTGGAGACCTCCGCGCCCCAGCGGCTGCGGATGCGCCGCGAGGTCTGGCTGGTGCTCGCCCTGTCGCTGGGCGCATCCGCGGTCTACTCGGTGGTCAGCCTGGTCGCCAAGCTCACGGCGCCGGGTCGGCTCAGCCAACAGACGTCGACGGTCATCGGCAGCGTCACAACCCGTTCGCTGCTGGACCTTACCTATCAGCTGTTGGGGATCGGCTTCGGGCTGGTGCCGGTCGCGTTGGCCCTGCACTTCCTGAGCAGCACCCCGGAGGGGGTTCCCGGGGCGTTGCGCACCGGGGCGACCCGGATCGGGCTGGGCGGGGGTCCGTCGGGGCTCCGGCACGACCTCGGGTGGGGCGCCGCGCTGGCCGCCGCGATCGGCATCCCGGGCCTCGGGCTCTACCTTCTCGCCCGTGCCCTCAACATCAACGCCACCGTGGTGCCGGCCGCGCTCAACGACCACTGGTGGAGCCTGCCCGTGCTGGTGCTCTCCGCGTTCCAGAACGCTGCAGTGGAGGAGATCGTCGTCGTCGGTTTCCTGATCACCCGGCTCCAACAAATCAGCTTCACCTCCCGCGGGGCCCTGCTCGCGAGCGCCACCCTGCGCGGCAGCTACCACCTCTACCAGGGCTTCGGCGGATTCCTCGGCAACGCCGTCATGGGTCTGGTCTTCGGAACATACTTCCAGCGCCGGCGCACGGTGCTGCCTCTGGTGGTCGCGCACGGCATCATCGACACGGTCGCCTTCGTCGGTTACACCCTTTTCAAGGACCGCCTCAACCTGCCCTGACTCAGCCCGCGCTGAGCTCGTCGAGGCACCGGGCCGCTGCGTCTCGCAGTCGCTGCACCGATGGGCCGGCCTGCAGCACCCCCCGGGAGCTGGACGGGAGCACCCGCTCGAACGCGTCGCCGAACAGCCGTCGCAGGTTCTGCACCGAACCACCCTGCACGCCGTACCCGGGAGCGAGCACCGGTCCGTTGACGTCCAGGTCCTCGTCCGAGCCCGCCAGGGTGGCTCCGACCACCACTCCGACGGACCCCATCGGGACGTCCCCATGGTTCTCGCGACGTACGGCGCCGAGCACCGCGCCGGCGACCGTGCTCCCGTCGTCCGTAAGAGCCCCTTGGAACTGTGTGCCCTCGGGGTTGGAGGTCAGCGAGAGCACGAACAGTCCGGTCCCGTTGCCGCGCGCAGCCTCGAGCGCCGGGCGGAGCGACTCGAAACCGAGGTAGGGGTGCACCGTGAGGGCATCGACCGCCAGCGCCGAGGACTCCATCAGGTAGGCCTGCGCATAGCCCTGCATGGTCGAGCCCAGGTCTCCCCGTTTGGCGTCCAGCAGGACGAGCGCGCCGGCCTCGCGGGCCTCGGCGACGAACCGCTCGAGGACGCCGATGCCCGCCGACCCCATGCGTTCGAAGAACGCGGACTGGGGCTTGAGGACGGCGACCTGCCCGGCGAAGGCCTCGACACAGGTCATGGCGAACCGCTCGAGACCCGCCGGGCCGTCAGCCAGCCCCCAGGCGTCGAGCAGACTGGCGTGCGGGTCGATCCCCACGCACAGTGCGCCGCGGGCCTGCATCGCGGCGTGCAACCTGGCTCCGAATGGCTCCACCCGCTACTCCTCTCCGGCTGGCGCCCGGGCCTGGGCGACGCCCCGGGCCAGTCGGGGGCTCTCGTAACCATGCTCGGCCAGGCACCGTCGCAGCTCTTCGACTACCCGGGCCGGGGCGGACGGGTCGGCGAGCACCGCGGTGCCGACCTGTACGGCGTCAGCGCCGGCCGCGAGGTAGTCGAGGGCGTCTGCGCCGCTGGCGATCCCTCCGACCCCGACCACGCAGGCGTCCGGGAGAGCCCGCCGGACCTCCCACACCGCGAGCAGCCCGGCCGCGCGGACCGCTGGGCCGCTGAGCTCCCCCACCCCGGCGCCTAGTCGTGGCCGCAGGGTCTGTCGGTCCAGGGCGAGCCCGGGGACGGCCCCGGGCAGCACCACGGCGTCGGCGCCGGCCTGCATCACCGCCGCCGCCAGGTCCGCAACCGGCGCCACCCCCGGCCAGAGCTTCGCGAAGACCGGCACGCCTGCGGCGGTGTCACGCCGCATCACGGCCACCGCCCGGGAGGCCTGGACGGGGTCGCGCGCCAAGCCTTGGGCGAGGTTGACCTCGACGCCCGCAATGCCTGGCGTGTTGCCGACGCGGCGGGCCAGCTCGGCGTACTCCCCGAGCGTCGCGCCGGCGACCGAGACGATCGGTCTCACGTCGTGCCGGATCAGCCAGGGCAGATCGGTCGCGAGGAACGCATCGATCCCGTTCCCCGGCAGGCCGACAGCGCTGAGCAGGCCGGAAGGCACCTCGACGGTACGAGGCAGCGGCGCACCCGGACTGCCGTCGCGGGTCACCGAGGGTGTGACGAATGCACCGAGCTCACGCAGATCGCAGAAGCGGCTCAGCTCACGACCGGCGCCTCCGCAGCCGCTGGCGACCATCACCGGGCTGCTGAGCAGGACGCCGGCCAGCATCGTGGTCAGGTCGACCGGCATCGCGGTCACACCAGCCCCCAGTCCACCCGGTCGCCACCGAAGACCGGACCGTCGACGCAGCAGCGGGCCGGCCGGGTCACGTTGTCCTTGCCCCGGACGGGGACGACGCAGGACAGGCAGAGACCGGTGGCGCAGGCCATCGAAGCCTCCATCGCCACCTGGCACCAGGCGCCGGTGCCCCGGGCCAGCGCAGACACCTCCGCCAGCATGCCGAGCGGCCCGCAGGCGTACACGACGTCGATCCGGTGCCGATCCAGCAGCGCCGGCAGCGCTCCGGCGACGGCGCCCTTGATGCCGACGGAGCCGTCGGCCGTCGTCACAGTCACCGACTGGGCCGCCCGTCTGGCCTCCAACGCGCCGAACAGCCGACGCTCGTCGGCCGCCCCGAGCACCATGTGCACCGCGCAGGCGCGCTCGCGCAACCGCTCCCCCAGCAGGAACAACGGAGCCGCCCCGTGGCCCTCGCCGACGACCGCGCAGGAGACCGGCTCCTGGGGCAGCGCGAACGGCCGCCCGACCGGACCGACTACGTCCACCCGGTCGTGGGCCCGCAGAGCGCCAAGCCACCGGGTGGCGGGTCCCCGTTCGGTGAAGACCACCTCGACGGTGCCGCCGTACACGCCGGACGGGCGCGCCCGGTGCACCCAGAACGCCCTTCTGAGCAGCCTGGCCGACGACTCGCCTCCAATGCGGAGTGCCACGAAGGTCCCGGGCCGGGCGCGTTCCGCGACCTCGTCGGCGATCAGAGTGAGATGGACGTAGCCACCGACCCTCTTGACCGAGACGACCTGACCCTCCACCTGCACCGGGCCCGGGGGCACCCCCGGGGTCCGCTCAGCCATGCGCCCGCTGGGCTCGCGACGGCCAAGCCGGGCCCTGGTAGACGAACGCCGTGTAGGCCTGGACCAGCACCGCTCCGGAGGCGAGCCGTTCGGCGACGTCCTCGGCCGTGCTCACCCCACCCACCGAGATCAGGGGCATCGTGCCGGCGTGCCGGCGAAGCAGCCTGAGCACCTCCAGTGACCTCGCGCGCAAGGGCCTCCCCGACAGCCCTCCGGCTCCCGCCGCCGCGACCACGGCCGGCGGGCTGACCAGGCCGGAACGGGAGAGCGTGGTGTTCACCGCGATGATCCCGTCCAGGCCGATGTCGACAGCGAGACCGGCGATGCTCTGGAGCTCGTCGTCGGCCAGGTCGGGGGCGATCTTCACCAGCAGGGGGACGTGGCGGTCGGCCGCGTCGTCGGCCTGCCGGCGGACCGCGAGCAGCAGCGGCCGCAGCCGGTCGACCGCCTGGAGGTCGCGCAGCCCGGGCGTGTTTGGCGAGCTCACGTTGACGACGAGGTAGTCGGCGTACGGCGCCAGCAGACGGGCACTCAGCTCGTAGTCCGCCACGGCGTCGGCATCGGCCACCGCCTTGGTCTTGCCGATGTTGACACCGACGACCACGTCTCGGTGCGGCCCTCCCCTCTGGCGTCGCGCGGCCAGCCGAGCGGCGACCGTGGCCGCCCCGTCGTTGTTGAAGCCCATGCGGTTGACGAGCGCCTCGTCGGCCACCAGACGGGACAACCTCGGGCGGTCGTTCCCGGCCTGCGCCTGGCCGGTCACCGTGCCGACCTCAACGAAGCTGAACCCGACCCTCGCCAGCGCATCGATGCCCACGGCGTTCTTGTCGAAGCCGGCCGCGACGCCCAGCGGGCCGGGGAAGGTGAGCCCGAAGGCGTGCACCGGCTGCGCGGGGTCACCGCGCTGCGCCGCGCCGAGCAGACCGGGCACCCGTGCGCCGGCTCGAAGCGCACCGAAGCCGAGGTGGTGGGCGTGCTCGGCGTCGAGTCGCGACAGCACAGCCCGGAACAGGCCGCGATACATCAGCCGGCCGACCTCCTCGCGGCCCAGCTCTGCAGCGACCGCACCCCCAGTCCGCCGGCCCTCGACGCCTCGATGGCCTGCACGGTGGCCGCGAGTCCCTGGACGGTGGTGACGCAGGCGATGTTGGCGACGACCGAGGCGGTACGGATCTCGTAGCCGTCGACCCGCGGCGAACCGCCCGACGTCGTGCCGTGGGGCGTGTTCACCACCAGGTCGACGTCACCGGCCTGGATGCGGCCCACGATCGTCGGCTCTCCATCGGGGCCAGGGCCTTCGGAGTGCTTGCGTACGACGGTCGCCGAGACGCCGTTGCGGAAGAGCACGGCCGCGGTGCCGGCAGTCGCGAGGATCTCGAAGCCGAGGTCGGCCAGCCGCTTGATCGGGAAGATCATGTGCCGCTTGTCGCGGTTGGCGACCGAGACGAACACCCGCCCGCTAGCCGGAATCGAACCGAGGCAGGCGATCTGGGCCTTCGCGAAGGCCGTTCCGAAGGTGGCGTCGAACCCCATCACCTCCCCGGTCGAGCGCATCTCCGGACCGAGCAGGGTGTCGACGTGTACCCCTTCGACGGTGCGGAAGCGGTTGAACGGCATCACCGCTTCCTTGACCGCGACCGGCGCGGACGCGGGCTGATCGGCGCCGTCACCGTACTCCGGCAGCATCCCCTCGGTGCGCAGCTCCGCGATGGTGGCGCCGAGCATGATCCGGGCGGCCGCCTTCGCCAAGGGGGTGGCCGTCGCCTTGGAGACGAACGGCACGGTGCGCGAGGCGCGTGGGTTGGCCTCGAGGACGTAGAGCACGTCTGTGGCCATCGCGAACTGGATGTTCAGCAGCCCGCACACCCCGACGCCCGCCGCGATCGCCCGCGTGGACTCGCGTATCCGGTCGATGTCCTCGCCGCCGAGGGTGATCGGCGGCAGGGTGCACGACGAGTCGCCCGAGTGCACGCCGGCCTCTTCGATGTGCTCGAGGACCCCGCCGATGAAGAGCTCCGTACCGTCGTACAACGCATCGACGTCGATCTCGACCGCGTCGTCGAGGAACCTGTCGACCAGCACCGGGTGCGAGGGCGAGATCAGGGTCGCCCGCTCGATGTAGGCACGCAGCGCGACGTCGTCGTACACGATCTCCATCCCGGAGCCGCCGAGCACGTACGACGGGCGCACCAGCACCGGGTAGCCGATGTCGTCGGCGACGCGCTTGGCCCCCAGGTATGTCGTGGCGGTGCCGTGCTTGGGGGTGGGCAGGTCGGCTTCGGCGAGCAGCTGACCGAAGGCCCCGCGGTCCTCGGCGAGCTCGATTGCGGCGGGGCTGGTGCCGACGATCGGCACTCCCTCGGCGGCGAGCCGGTGCGCGAGGCCGAGCGGCGTCTGCCCGCCGAGCTGGACGATGACGCCGGCCACCGGGCCGGCGGCCGTCTCGGCGGCGACCACCTCGAGCGCGTCCTCGAGGGTCAATGGCTCGAAGTACAGCCGGTCCGATGTGTCGTAGTCGGTCGACACCGTCTCGGGGTTGCAGTTGACCATGACGGTCTCGAAACCTCCCAGGCCGTTCGGGGCCGTGGACAGCGCCAACGCCGCGTGCACGCAGGAGTAGTCGAACTCGATGCCCTGCCCGATCCGGTTGGGGCCGGAGCCCAGGATGATCACCGCGGGTCGGGTCCGCGGCTGTACCTCGGTCTCTGCGTCGTAGGTGGAGTAGTGGTACGGCGTGGTGGCCGCGAACTCGGCGGCACAGGTGTCGACGGTCTTGTAGACGGGCCGCACGCCGAGGGCCCGCCTGACGCCGCGGACCACTCCTTCGGTCGACCTGGTCAGGTCGGCGAGCTGCACGTCGGAGAACCCGTGCCGTTTGGCACGCCGCAGCAGCGCGGCGGTGAGGACCGCGGCTGCCCGGACCTCCCGGGCGATCTCGTCGAGCAGCACGAGCTGGTCGACGAACCAGAGGTCGATGCCGGTCTCGGCGGTGACCTCGGCCGCCGTGGCGCCGGCCCGAATCGCGGCCAGCACCCTCTGCAGGCGATCCTCGTGCGGCACCCGGGCCGCCTGGAGATGGACCGCTGCGTCACCGGGATCGCCCTGCCAGCTCAGCTCGGCTCCCGTGCGCTCCAACGAGCGCAACGCCTTTTGCAGCGCCTCCGTGAAGCACCGGCCGATCGCCATCGCCTCCCCCACGCTCTTCATGTGCGTGGTCAGCGTGGGGTCGGCGGCCGGGAACTTCTCGAAGGCGAAGCGCGGGACCTTGACGACTACGTAGTCGAGGGTCGGCTCGAAGCTGGCGGGCGTCTTCAAGGTGATGTCGTTGGGGATCTCGTCGAGCGAGTACCCGATCGCCACCATGGCCGCGATCTTGGCGATCGGGAAGCCGGTCGCCTTGGAGGCCAGCGCGCTGGAGCGGGAGACCCGCGGGTTCATCTCGACCACGATCATCCGGCCATCCGCCGGATCGACCGCGAACTGGATGTTGCATCCGCCGGTCTCCACCCCGACGGCGCGGATGACGCCGATCGCCATGTCGCGCATTGCCTGGTACTCGCGGTCGGCCAGCGTCATCGCCGGCGCGACGGTGATCGAGTCGCCGGTGTGCACGCCCATCGGGTCGAGGTTCTCGATCGAGCACACCACGACGGTGTTGTCGTTGCGGTCGCGCATGACCTCGAGCTCGTACTCCTTCCAGCCGAGCACTGACTCCTCGAGCAGCACCTCGGTGGTCGGGCTCGCGACCAGCCCGGCGCCCGCGATCCGGACCAGGCTCGTCTGGTCGTACGCGAGCCCTGACCCCGCCCCGCCCATGGTGAAGGACGGCCGGACGACGACCGGGAAGGCGAGCTCGTCGGCCCCCGCCAGGCAGTCGCCCAGGGTGTGGCAGACGACGCTGCGCGCGACTTCACCACCGAGGGACTCCACGACGCCTTTGAACGTCTCGCGGTTCTCGCCGGCCTGGATGGCCGCGATGGACGCCCCGATCAGCTCGACGTCGTACTTCTCCAGCGTGCCGTCGCTGTCGAGGGCCACCGCGGTGTTGAGCGCGGTCTGGCCGCCGAGGGTCGCGAGCAGTGCGTCGGGCCGCTCCTTCTCGATCACCTTGGTGACGAACTCCGGCGTGATCGGCTCCACGTACGTCGCATCTGCCAGGTCGGGGTCGGTCATGATCGTGGCTGGGTTGGAGTTGACCAGGATCACCCGCAGACCCTCCGCCTTCAGCACCCGGCAGGCCTGCGTCCCGCTGTAGTCGAACTCGCACGCCTGCCCGATGACGATCGGGCCGGACCCGATGACCAGCACAGACCTGAGGTCCGCGCGCCTAGGCATGAGCGCCAGCCATGAGGTCACAGAACCGCTGGAACAGATACCCGGCATCGTGCGGCCCGGCGGCGGCCTCGGGGTGGTACTGCACGCTGAACGCCGGCCGCTCCAGCAGCGCCAGCCCCTCCACCACGCCGTCGTTGAGGTTGCGGTGGGTCACGATGGCCGGTCCGAAGTCGGTGTCGAACCGATCTCCGACGCTGCCCTCGGGGATACCCACCGCGAAGCCATGGTTGTGCGAGGTCACCTCGACCCTGCCGGTGGTCAGGTCCTTGACCGGCTGGTTGATGCCGCGGTGTCCGTAGCCGAGCTTGTATGTCGGCAGACCGAGCGCTCGGCCGAGCAGCTGGTGTCCGAAGCAGATGCCGAAGAACGGGATGCCGCGCGAGAGCGTGTCGCGGATGACGCATACCTCGAGATCGGCGGTGGCCGGGTCGCCCGGCCCGTTGGAGAAGAAGACCCCGTCGGGTGCATGCGCGAGCACGTCGTCGAACGTCGAGGCGGCGGGCAACACCACAACCTCGACCCCGTGCTCGGCGAACCGTCGCAGGGTCATGGTCTTGATCCCGAGGTCGAGTGCCACGACCCGGTGGGCAGCTTGGCCGTCGGCTGCAACGACATACGGCGCAGGGGTGGACACCTGATGGGCAAGCGCCGACCCGGCCATCGGGGGCGCCTCGAGCACGCGACGCAGCAGCGCCGCGGCATCGGTGTCGACCGAGGAGAGGCCTACCCGCATCGTGCCGCGCTCGCGCAGATGCCGGGTGAGCGCCCGAGTGTCGAGACCACTGATTCCGACGATTCCTTGTGCGCAAAGCTCTTCGGTGAGGGTGCGTTGGGCGCGCCAGCTGCTGGCGAGCCGGGCGGGCTCGCGCACGACGTATCCGGCGACCCAGATCCGCGACGACTCGTTGTCCTCGTCGTTCACGCCGGTGTTGCCGACGTGTGGTGCCGTCATCACGACAACCTGCCCGTGGTAGGAGGGGTCGGTCAGGGTCTCCTGGTACCCGGTCATCCCGGTACAGAAGACCGCCTCTCCCACGGTCTCGCCGACCGCGCCGTACGCCTCGCCGTGGAAGGTCAGCCCGTCCTCCAGAGTGAGGATGGCCTCGGTCACTGCAGCTTCCCGTCGAGCACGGTCGGCTTGCCGCGGAGGAACGTTGCGACGACCGCGCCGGGCAGCTGCAGCCCTCGGAACGGCGTGTTGCGCGACAACGATGCCGAGTCGGCCGGGTCGACGACGCGGGTTGCCGACGGGTCGACGAGGGTCAGGTTGGCGGGCGAGCCGTAGCTGAGGGCACCGCCGTGGTGGGAAAGGCGCCCGATGCGGGCCGGCGCCACCGACATCCGGTCCGCGACTCCCGCCCAGTCGAGCAGCCCGGTGTCGACGAGCGCGTGCTGCACGACGCTCAGCGCGGTCTCCAGCCCGAGCATCCCCAGGGCCGCCGCGGCCCACTCGCACTCCTTGTCCTCGGTCGGATGAGGTGCGTGGTCGGTGGCGACGCAGTCGATGGTGCCGTCGGCGACCCCGGCGCGCAGCGCCTCCACGTCAGCGCTGGTGCGCAACGGCGGGTTGACCTTGTAGATCGGGTCGTAGGTCGCGACGAGCTCGTCGGTGAGCATGAGGTGGTGGGGGGTCACCTCCGCCGTGACCGCCCACCCCTTGCTCTTGGCCCAGCGGACCAGCTCGACCGATCCGGCGGTCGAGACGTGGCACACGTGCAACCGAGAACCGACGTGTCCGGCGAGCAGGCAGTCCCGAGCGATCACTGCCTCCTCGGCAACGGCTGGCCAGCCACGCATCCCGAGGATGCCGGACATGATGCCCTCGTTCATCTGGGCGTCCTCGGTGAGTCGGGGCTCCTGGGCGTGCTGGGCGATGACTCCGTCGAACGCCTTGACGTACTCGAGCGCGCGGCGCATCAGCACCGCATCGGACACGCAGCGGCCGTCGTCGGAGAAGACCCGCACCCGAGCGGCCGAGTCGGCCATGGCGCCGAGCTCCGCCAGCCGCTCACCTCGAAGGCCGGCGGTGACCGCGCCGACCGGCCGGACGTCGCAGTAGCCGCCGGCCAGTCCCAGGTTGTGGACCTGCTCGACCACACCGGCGGTGTCGGCCACCGGGTCGGTGTTGGCCATGGCGTGCACGGCGGTGAAGCCGCCCCGCGCCGCCGCCTGCGACCCGCTGAGCACCGTCTCGGCGTCCTCGCGGCCGGGTTCGCGCAGATGTGTGTGGAGGTCGACCAGCCCCGGCAGCGCGACCAGGCCTGCGGCGTCGAGGGTCGTCGTACCGGCCTTGGCCTCGACCGGGTCACCAATGCGGCCGTCCCGGAGCAGGAGGTCGGCGGGCTCGCCGCCCAGAACGCTGGCGCCCTTGATGAGGTAGTCCGTGCTCATCGGGTGATCTCTTCGTCTGGTGGGGCCGGGGAGGCCGAGTTCTGTTGAGCCGGCCCGGAAAGCAACAGGTAGAGCACCGCCATCCGGACGGCGACGCCGTTCGTCACCTGCTCGACGATCACCGACCGGGCCGAGTCGGCGACGTTCGCGGAGATCTCCATGCCGCGGTTCATCGGCCCGGGATGCATGACGATGGCGTGGTCGGCCAGCCGGGCGAATCGTCGGTCGTCGAGGCCGTAGCGCCGGCTGTACTCGCGGGCGCTGGGGAAGAAGGAGGCGTTCATCCGCTCGTGCTGGACCCGCAGCATCATCACCACGTCGCTCTTGTCCAGCGCGCTGTCGAGGTCGTACGACGTCTGGACCGGCCACGCGTCCACGCCGACCGGTAGCAGCGTCGGCGGCGCGACCAGTGTGACCTCGGCGCCGAGAATGCTGAGCAGCAACGCGTTGGAACGCGCCACCCGACTGTGCAGCACGTCGCCGACGATGGTAACCCGGCGCCCGTCGAGGTCCCCGAGATGGCGGCGCATCGTGAAGGCGTCGAGCAGGGCCTGGGTCGGGTGCTCGTGTGTCCCGTCGCCCGCGTTCACCACACTCGAGCGCACCCATCCGCTGTTCGCCAACCGGTGCGGAGCTCCCGAGGAGCTGTGCCGGATGACGACCGCGTCGGCACCCATCGCCTCGAGCGTCAGCGCGGTGTCCTTGAGACTCTCGCCCTTTGACACGCTGGAGCCCTTGGCGGAGAAGTTGATGACGTCGGCGGAGAGCCGCTTGGCCGCCGCCTCGAACGAGATGCGGGTACGGGTCGAGTCCTCGAAGAAGAGGTTGACGACGGTGCGCCCCCGCAGGGTCGGCAGCTTCTTGATCGGCCGGTCGGCGAGGGATCTCAGCTCGGCGGCGGTGTCCAGGATGAGCAACGCGTCGTCTCGGGTCAGGTCGGCGGCCGACAGCAGATGGTGCTTCATGGGCTGATCACGACGGCGTCGCGGTCGTCGGACTCCTCGAGCGACACCCGGACCGTCTCGGACCGGCTGGTGGGCAGGTTCTTGCCAACGAAGTCGGCGCGGATCGGCAGCTCGCGGTGCCCACGGTCAACCAGCACGGCGAGCTGGACGGCGCGTGGCCGACCCACGTCGTTGAGGGCGTCCAGCGCGGCGCGGACGGTGCGCCCGGAGAAGAGGACGTCGTCAACGAGTACCACGACGGCGTCCTCGATCGTGTCGCCGGGGATCGCGGTGTGTTCGAGGGCGCGAGCCGGCTTGAGGCGCAGGTCATCGCGGTACATCGTGATGTCGAGTGCACCGTGCGGGACGTGCGTGCCTTCGACCTGCGACATGAGGGTGGCGATGCGCGCCGCGAGGGGAACCCCTCGGCGCGGTATGCCCAGCAGGACGACGTGCTCCGCGCCCTTGTTCCGCTCGAGGATCTCGTGGGCGATGCGCGTCAGTGCGCGGGAGATGTCCGACGCGTCGACAACGATACGGGAAATGTCGGTGTCGAGACCGCCAGGATGGGCAGGCGTCATGACGCTGACCTCCTTCTCCGCCTCACCGGACGGCTCGTTAAAGGATGTCGATCGCGGGCCACGCTACACCACCGGGCGATTGACTACGCTGGCGCGGTGAGCGCCACGCCGGAGTTGCCGCCGCCAGGCTCGACAGTGCGGCGTTCGACGGCCCGGGTGCTGCCGGTCGATCCCGCGGGTCGGGTTCTCCTGCTGCACGGCTGGGATCCGCACCACCCGGAGTCCCCGTACTGGTTCACGATCGGCGGCGCCGTCGCGGGAGACGAGACCCTCGCCGAGGCCGGTGCCCGCGAGCTCTTCGAAGAGACAGGCATCCGCGTCGAGCCGGCCGCCCTTGGCGACCCCGTACACGCGGACACCATCGAGTTCGACTGGGGAGGCCTCCACTTGGTGCAAGAGCAGACCTTCTTCGCCCTCAGGGTCGACGACACAACAGTGACCTTCGGCGGCCACGACACCTGGGAGTTGAAGACGATCGACGACCATCGGTGGTGGCACCCCGAAGCCTTGGCTTCCGACGGCGGAGCGGCACATGCCAGCATCCTGGTGGCCGCGCGCCGCTCCGTCGAGCGATGGTCCTGCGGGTAAAGCCGTGGTCATCGCGCGCCGCCTCCCTATCGTGGCCGCGATGACCGACACCGTGGCACCACCGCCATCACCTGGCCAGTTCCCCGAGCGAGTCGCGGGGGACCGGAGACGAGTGCATCGTGCTCGAGGCGTGCTCGAGTTTCACCGGGGAACGTTCAGGTGGAAGTGTGACGGTCTTTCGCCCGAGTACCTTGTCGAGCGCGCGATCCCCACGACGTCGCTGACTCTGGTGGGACTGGCACGGCATCTCGCGGAGAACGAGCAGTGGTGGTTCCGCCGTCAGGCCGCCCATCTCGAGCTCGACGACAGCTACTGTGCCGAGGAGTTCCCGGACGGCGAATCGAACTGATCGACGCTGCGACCGCGTACGACGATCTCAGCCGGCTCGACGCCGAGATGCAGGCTTCACGTGAGGCAGTGGCCGGGCTCGACCTCGACCACGGGTTCACTGGTCCCGGAGAGCGCAAGGAGTCGATGAACCTGTGCTTGGTCTTCCTCCATATGCTCAAGGAGTACTCGCGGCACAACGGGCACGCCGACCTGCTGCGTGAGGCGATCAACGGAGCCACCGGCGAATGAGCGACTGAGTCAGAGTCGACCTAACGCAGTGGTGCCGTGGTGGTCGACGAGGGAGTACCAGCCGTGGGGGGTGCGCCAGAGCCAGGCGCCGGGTCTGACCTGTCTGACGGTCCAACCGGCGTGCGTTTTGATCCGGTGATGACACATGGGCCTGGTTGACGGGTTGGGTCGCCGGTGCGGTGGGTCTGTGGTGCAATGGCCTGTCTGTGGTCGTTGACCGTGGTTCTGGATGGTCGTTGTCTTGATGTCGGCTCGTTGACGTCGCGTAGGAGGAGTAGTCGGCGGGGTGGATCAGCCCGATCGCTTCCGCGATGCGGGGTGGGGTCTCGTACCGGTCGACCGGGGCGATGCCGGCGAGGTCGATGACGGGCTTGACGGTCACGTTTGAATGCCGGAGCCACTGTCGGGCCTGGTCGGCGATGACGGGTCCGATGTCCTCGATCCGCACCACCCCCGCCTGCGCATGCGGGACACCGTTGAGGATGTCGTCCAGGGTGTCGCGGGTGAGGTGGAGATACAGGACGGCGTTGGTGAAGACGAGGGGTCGCCGGTCGACGGCCAGGTCCAGGGTGTCGGCCAGGACGCCGTTGCCGGCCCGTCTGGCTGCGGCGGCTTCGAGCATGGTCTTGCGGGTCTGCTCGGCCCGGTCGACGAGTGCCTTGGCGCCGTCGGGGTCGGCCAGGATGGCGATCGCGGTGGCCCGGCGCTGGTCGGCGGGGCGGGGGTCGCCGAGGACCTTCAACGACCGGGAGATCACATCCAACGCCTGGTCGAACGCTTCCAGGTCTCCGGCAGCGGCTTTGATGATCATCACCCCGTAGCCGTGGGTGACGTCGTCCTTGCGCCAGCTGACCCCGGCCTCCGCCGCTGCCTGCTCGGCGTCCGACATGGCTTTAGGTGGGTCGGCGCGCAGGATCGCCGCGTCGAGCGCCTTCTTCAACCGGGCCCAGGGCAGGTGGCCGTGGTGACCGGCGATCTGGCGATCCACCTGCCCAGCGGCTTCTCTTGACAGGCCCCGGCTGGTCTGGGCGGTCTTGCTGGCCTGCCACACCGGGATGTCCCCAGTGTGCAGCCGGTCCCACAGCAGCGGAAACCGGTGCCGCAGGTCCAACGCATCCGCCACCAGACTCCCGGCGGCGTTGACGGTGACCTGCAGGGCGATGGCCAGCTCGGCCGGCGCGAACTCGGCCACTGCCGGGGTCCCGTCGCCACCGGGGGTGATTAGCCGCTCCGCACCCGGTGGTTTGGGTCCACCGGGCCGGTCGCACACGGCGTTCAGGTCGGCCCAGTGCGCGACCAGGTCGAGCTGGCGCACCTCCGCCAGGTTCACCTGCCTGCGGGCCACATCGACCTGGTCCAACGTGGCATCGGCATCCAGCCGGTGCACCGAGAGCTCCGATGCCTGCTCGGCAGCCTCCCGCTCCGTCCAGACAGCACACGCCGCCGCATCCAGCTCGGCGTCGGGTGACCAGTAGTCCACGTCGCAGTCCCCGGGCGCGACCTCCTCTGGGTCGAACGGCACCTGCAGGTCATCGAACATGAATGCGAATCTACGACCGGCCACCGACATTTTCGGATGACCTCGGGCTCTTTCTCCACAACCAGAATCACGCGGTGACAAGCAGGCGCTCGGGCGTTGGCTATCTGTGGAAGGCGAACACGGCTGGCGTCCGGTCGGGCCTCTTGGAGCGAGCTCGAACCCGCACGAGCAGCAACGCTGCACCGGTCGCGACGGCGATCACCCCAGGGACGACGGCGAGCTCACAACGGCCATTGACGGCCACGACGCAACGCGCATCTCGACAGACTCATAGCGGCTCCTCCTCATAGCGGCTCCTCGCGATCGCCACAGGCTAGCGCTGCCCGCGGGCGGACCAGGGGGCAATCCGCCACTCGACGTCGCGCCGCCCCTCAGCTGGGCGGGCTGGTGAAGCCAGGCGGGTCGTCCATGGCGGGATCTACCGGCGGGTGGGCTGCGATCGCGGAGAGCACGCCGTTGACGAAGGCGGGCGACTCGTCCGTGGAGAGGTCCTTGGCCAACGCGACGGCTTCGCTGATGGCCACACCCTGGGGCACCTCGTCGACGTACAGCACCTCGAAGACGCCGAGCCGCAGGAGGGTCCGGTCGACGGCTGGCATCCGGTCGAGGGACCAGCCGGTGGAGTACGTCGAGATGAGCTCGTCGATGGCGGGCTGATGGCTGATCACGCCCTCGACCAGGATGATCGTGTAGGGGTTGAGCGGCGGGTCGGCGGCCGCCGTGCGGTCCGCGAGGGTCTCCCCAACTCCCAGGCCACGAAGCTCGGATTCGAAGAGGATGTCCAGCGCACGCTTGCGGGCCTTGGTGCGCGCCCCCATCGGCGAGCGCTGGTCAACCCGTGACACGGCCGAGATAGCTCCCGTCGCGGGTGTCGACCTTGACCTTCTCACCGGTGGTGATGAACAGCGGTACGGCGATCTCGGCGCCGGTCTCGAGCTTGGCCGGCTTCGTACCGCCCGTCGACCGATCGCCCTGCAGCCCCGGCTCGGTGTACTCGATCGTGAGCTCGACCGACGCCGGCAACTCGATGTAGAGCGGCAGCCCCTCGTGGACGGCGACCGTCGCATCCTGGTTCTCCAGCATGAACTTCGCGGCGTCTCCGACCGTCTCGGGCATGATCGCCATCTGCTCGTACGTCTCGGTGTCCATGAACACGTATGCGGAGCCGTCGTTGTAGAGATAGGTCATACCGCGCTTGTCGACGTTGGCGGTCTCGACCTTGGTGTCGGAGTTGAACGTCTTGTCGACAACCTTGCCCGACAGCACATGCTTGAGCTTGGTACGTACGACGGTGTTGCCCTTACCGGGCTTGTGGTGCTGGAACCACACGACAGACCACAGCTGGCCGTCCAGGTTGAGCACCATGCCGTTCTTGAGGTCGTTCGTCGATGCCATGCGAGTACGTCGTCACTTCCTGCTGGGTGGGGTCGATCGACTGATCGGTCGGTCATGGCGAGAGCCGGACCAACGGCCCAGTGTAGCCAATCGAGCACTGGGCGTAACCAATCGAACACCGTGCCCGAACGCCCGGCGTAGTGTCACGCCATGGGCTGGATCATCTTCGTCGTCGTGCTCCTCATAATGCTGAGCAGCATGCGCAGCCGGGCGGCGAAGACACGCGCGAGGATGAGTCAGCAGGTGACGACCCTCCAGGCCCAGGCGACGGAACCAGTGCAGAGCTCGCAGTCATATCAGAGCGCGCAGTCCATGGTGTCGGGGAATTCACCCCCAGGGACCGCCCCCGTGTACCAGCCGGGCAACTCGGCGACCTACCGCCCCGGCGACTCGCCCACCTACGGACCCGGCAACTCCCCCACCTACCGACCCGGTGACGCGCAGACCTACCAGCCGAGCAACGCGCCGACCTCTCGCTCTCCGATGTTCGGCCCCGGGAACTCGCCGACGTACCCGCCCGGCGATGCAGCGGTCTACGCGCCGGGCGACTCCCCGACGTATGCACCAGTAGCTGCCATCGGCTCCCGCCCGGCCATCACCTCTGCGCCGCAGCAGGCTCCGCCGCCACAGGAGCCCAAATCGAGACGCGACTACGACGCTGACTATCAGCCGGCCTACGCGTCCCTCACCGAGATCGCGACCGCGCGGCGTGACCAGGAGATGATCGACCGCGATGCGCGTCGAGCGTCACGCACGTCCCCGGAGCAGGCGCCGTACCAGGGCAGCACCGCCGTCAGCAGCACATCGTTGAACACCACCTTGGCGATGCCCTACCAGCCCTCGTCGCTGATGACGTCGCTGTCGTCGTCGCTGAGCTCGTCGCTCACCGACTCGTCGCCGAAGCCAGAGACGTCCGCGGTGTTCGGCGGGGTAGCGGTCGTCGCGCTGCCGACCGAGGTGGCCGAGCTGGTTCGCTTCCACCTGCGCAACGGCCATGAGGTGGAGGCGGTCCGGGTGGTCTGCGACACGATGGACGTCGGCCTGCTCGAGGCGACCAAGACGATCCGCTCCTACTCCTGAGGTTGCCGGCGGAGCAGGCTGGCGAGAGCTTCCAGTGCGAGCCGGTAGGAGTCGACGCCGAAGCCGGCGATCGTGCCGGTTGCCACTGCTGCGACGACACTCGTGTGCCGAAACTTTTCGCGGCCTGCTGGGTTGGTCAGGTGAACCTCCACCAGCGGCGCCCGGAGCTGGGCACACGCGTCGCGCAACGAGTACGAGTAGTGAGTGAAGGCCGCCGGGTTGAGCACCACCGGCACCTTCTCGTCGGCGGCCGCGTGCAGCCACCCCACGAGCTCCGCCTCGTCGTCGGTCTGGCGGACGTCAACGCTGATCTCGAGGGCCGCACCCCACTGCGCGCACAGACCGACCAGGTCGTCGTACGACGTCGACCCGTAGACCTCGGGCTCGCGCGCCCCGAGGCGCCCCAGGTTGGGACCGTTCAGCACCCACACCGCCATGGTGCGACCCTAACGGACCGCTGGGCGGCCTCCCTCGGTCACCGCGAGATCGCGGCGTAGGCCTGGACCAGCGCCGCGTCATCAGGCGCCTCGAGGATCGCGGGGCGTCCGATGGCGTCCAGGATCACGAAGCGCAGCCGGTCGCCGCGCGCCTTCTTGTCCATTCGCATCGCCTCGTGCAGCGCCGGCCACCGACCTGCGGGGTACGACGTGGGCAGCCCGACTCGCCGCAGCAGGTCACGGTGCCTCCCGACAGCGCGCTCGTCCAGCCGCCCGGTCACCCGGGAGAGCTCGGCGGCGTAGACCAGACCGATCGCCACGGCGTCACCGTGACGAAACCTGTAGTGCTCGACACGCTCGATCGCGTGGCCGAGCGTGTGGCCGTAGTTGAGTGCCTCGCGTCCGACGCTCGAGCCGGTTGAGGTCGCCTCGCGCAGGTCGGCGGACACGACCCGCGCCTTGACCGCGACGGCCCGCTCGACCAGCTCGCGCAGGCCGGCCGATGCCGGGTCCAGGGCGCCCGCCGGATCGGCGGCGACCACGTCGAGGATCCGACCATCGGCGATCAGGCCGCACTTGACCACCTCGGCCAGCCCGCTCGCCAGGTCGGCCCTCGGCAGAGACGTCAGCAGGGCGAGATCGCACACCACCCCGGCCGGCTCATGGAAGCTGCCGACGAGGTTCTTGCCCTCGGCGGTGTTGATCCCGGTCTTGCCTCCGACCGCCGCGTCGACCATCCCGAGCAGGGTCGTCGGAACGTGCACGACGCGGATCCCGCGCAAGAATGTCGCGGCCACGAAGCCCGCCAGGTCCGTGGTCGCGCCGCCGCCGACCCCGACCACCGCGTCCGACCGGGTCAATCCGGTGCGCCCGAGCTCGGCCCAGCAGTCCGCTGCCACGCCGACGGTCTTGGCTGACTCGCCGTCCGGAACCGGGATTGGGTGCACCGCGTAGCCGGCGTCGCTCAGCGCCTGCCCGAGCAGACACGGCGGGCCAGGAAGGCCATGAGGATGGATGACCGCCACCCGGCTTACGTCGGGCCCGAGCAGGTTCGCGACCGCGCCCAGGATGTTCGTGCCGACGAGCACGTCGTACGGCGACTCGGCCGTGACCCGGATCGTCGTCATGCCAGCAGCCGTTCGACCTCGTCGGCCACCTCGGTTACGGTGCGTTCGTCCGTCGCCACCACCACCGAGGCCACCTCGACGTACAACGGCCGGCGGGCGTCCAGCAGGGTCTTGAGCTGGCCACGGACATTGCCGAGCAACAGCGGGCGGGTGAGACCCAGACCGATGCGGCCCGCGGCCGCTGCCAGCCCGACGTCGAGGAACGCCACCGTGACGCCCAGGAGGCGGCACCGGGTGCCATCCGCGAGGACCGCGCCACCACCCAGGGCCACCACGCCAGGATGGCCGGTCAAGGCCTCGACGACGGCCGCCTCCTCCAGCCGCCGGAAGACCTCCTCCCCCCGCTCGACGAAGATGTCCGAGACCGTGGTCTGCTGCTCGCGTTCGATGACCTGGTCGGTGTCGAGCAGCTCAAGGTCCCATCGGCGGGCAAGGATGCTTCCCACGCTGGTCTTGCCTGCCCCGGGAGGGCCGACCAGAACCAGCCGCGGCGGCCCGGTGATCGGCTCCGTCATCGGCGGGTCATCGGCCGGTCATCGACCGGTCATCGGATGGTGAGTGCGGTGAGGTAACCGTCGCGGTTGCGCCGCGTCTCCGCCACCGAGTCGCCCCCGAACTTCTCCAGGGCTGCTTCGGCGAGAACCAGCGCCACCATGGCCTCGGCCACGACGGCTGCCGCGGGCACGGCGCACACGTCCGACCGCTGGTGGTGCGCAACCGCCGCCGCCCCGGTTGCCACGTCGATAGTGCGCAACGCACGGGGCACCGTGGAGATCGGCTTCATCGCGGCCCGCACGCGCAGCGGCTCACCTGTCGACATGCCGCCCTCGGTGCCGCCGGAGCGGCCGGAGGTCCGTCGCAGGCCGGCCGGCCCGGGCTCGATCTCGTCGTGGGCGGCCGAGCCCGGGCCACGCGCCGCCGCGAACCCGTCACCGAGCTCGACGCCCTTGATCGCCTGGATGCCCATCAAGGCACCGGCCAGCCGGGAGTCCAGCCGGCGGTCCCAGTGCACGTGCGACCCGAGGCCGGGTGGGAGGCCGTAGGCGATCACCTCAACGGTCCCGCCCAAGGTGTCGGCGTCTCGATGGGCCTGGTCGATCGCGGCCACCATCGCCGCGCTCGCCGTCCGGTCCAGGCACCGTACCGGGTCGGCGTCCAACGCGGCGACGTCGTCGGGCGCCGGCAGCGATCCGGCGGGAGCCTCGGCGCCGCCGATGGAGACCACGTGGGAGACGAGGGCGACGTCGAGTGCCTGCCGACAGAAGGCGGCCGCCACCGCACCCAGCGCCACCCGCGCGGCGGTCTCCCGCGCGCTGGCCCGCTCCAGCACCGGCCTGGCCTCGTCGAAGCCGTACTTCTGCATCCCGACCAGGTCGGCGTGCCCGGGGCGCGGCCGGGTCAGCGGCACGTTCCGCGCCAGCCCCTCGAGGACCTCGTAGGCGACCGGGTCGGGCGACATCACCTGCTGCCACTTCGGCCACTCGCTGTTGGCGATCAGCACCGCCACCGGCCCACCGATCGTCGTACCGTGCCGGACGCCGCCGAGGATCGTGACCTCGTCGGCCTCGAAGCTCATCCGCGCGCCGCGGCCATAGCCAAGTCTCCGCCGGGCGAGGACCTGCGCCAGCTCGGCGGTGGTGAGTGCAACTCCCGCCGGCACCCCCTCGATGATGCCGACGAGGGCGGCCCCGTGCGACTCGCCCGCGGTCAGCCACCTCAGCATGGGCAGAGTCTTTCATGCGGCCGCGGGCTCAGGGAGCCACGTACCAACCGGCCAGTGACGGACCCCAGACGAGACCCACCAGGGCGCCCAGCATCATGAACGGGCCGAACGGGAGCTGGGTCTTCAGACTGGCTCGGCGAGCGAGCACGAGCGTCGCGCTGGCGAGCCCGCCGAGCAGGAACCCGGAGTACAGCCCGGTCAAGAGCCGCCCCCATCCGAGGAACCCCAGGCACAGGGCCAAGAGCCCCGACAGCCGGACGTCGCCGTACCCCAGTCCCGGGCCGAGCCGCCACATCAGGTAGTAGAAGCCACCCATGGCCAGCCAGCCCAACGCCGCTCCCCACAGGTGGCCGATGTCCCGGTCGGCGACGGCGGCACCCACCAGCAGGATGAGGATCACCCAGTACGAGGGGGCGATCAGCTGGGTCGGCAGCAGCCGGGTGCGGGCATCGATGTACCCGAGCAGCAGGCAGACGGCGGTCAGCACGGCCCAAGCGGCCAAGGCGGGCGTCCAGCCGACCTGCCAGCCGACGAGGAACCCGACCGGTGCGCCGACCAGGGCCAGTCGCCGGCGCAGCCCGGGGTCGGCCGCGAGCTGTTCGTAGGTGGGCCGCGGCGGCCCGGCCACCTCCGTCTCCGGCTCCCGCAACCGGGCGATCACCCAGGGCCCGGCCAACCCGGCGGACATCGCGACCAGCGCAGTCAGCCCGGCGGCCAGCAGATCGGGGGCCAGCAGATCGGGGGCCAGCAGATCGGGGGACACAAGCCCGCAGCCTAGCCGCCAGGCGCCCGCTCTCCCGTCGGGTCACCCCTCCCCTGTGCATCCCCGATCGCTGGCCGCCGATGCTGGTGGTTTGGCTGGTCAGACTCAGGTGGGGATCGACCAGGGGGTGGAGAAGAAGTCCTGCGGGTCGTGGGCGCGTTTGACCGCGCGCAGCCGGGCGAAGTTCCCGCCGTAATACGAGGCGACGTGCCGACGGGGCTCGAGATAGTTGACGTAACCTCCCGCGGACATGGACGCCACGCTGCGGTGGGCCGTGTCGATCCAGGTGTAGGCGCCGTGGATCTGGTCGATCGTCGGGTGGTCGGGCAGGCTCAGGTACCACTGGATCGAGCACAGGTGGCGCCGCCAAGGGAACGCCGTGCCGTTCGGCGCGTGCGCCTGGACCTGCCCGGTCAGTGGGTCGAGGATCGCCACGCCGGAGCGGTGGCCGGCCGCCCGGGTGGCGATGACCCGGACCAGCGCCTGCGACACCGGGACGGTCATCGCGGGCAGGATGTCGCTGCCGGCCGCCCATCCCTGGCGGGGCGACGTGGTGCCGCCGCCGAGGAACTGCACGCCCGCCAGGTAGGTCTTGGTGAAGAGCGACGAGCTCGACGCGTCGACGCCGATCTCGGCTTCCATCGCGTGAGCTTCCGCGGTCTGCGCGCCGGGCGCGCACACTCCGACGATCCGCACCCCGGCGGTGCCGTCGGCGTTCGCCTCGAGATGCAGGTTGGCCCAGGTGGAGTGCGGCATCACCTTGACCCGCCGCGACCAGCCGCGCACGACGGCAGCGGCCGACGCCCACGGGAAGGTCAGCAGGAAGAAGCCGAGATGGGTGGTGGGCTGGGTGTGGTACTCGAGCAGGGTGACGATCCCGAAGTTGCCGCCGCCGCCACCGCGCAGCGCCCACAGCAGGTCGGGGTTGGTCGCCGCGCTCGCGGTCCGGATCACCCCGTCGGCCGTGACGATCCGGGCCGAGAAGAGCTGGTCGCAGGTGAGCCCATGGCCCGTGCTGGCGATGCCGATCCCCCCACCGAGGGTGAGGCCGGCTGCGCCCACCGTCGGACAGGTGCCGGTGGGGATGGTGCGGGCGTGGGCGGCCAGCGCGCTGTGCACCGGGTACAGATTTGCTCCGGCTCCCACCAGTGCCGTCCCGGTCGCCGGCTGGTAGCGGACACTCGTCATTCGCGATGTACTGACCACGATGACTCCGGTGGCGCTGGAGGCTCCGACGTAGGAGTGACCGCCGGCTTTCGGCCGTACGCGCAGGCCGTACCGCTTGGCGAACCTGATGCTCTCGCTGACGTCGGCGGCCGTGGTGGCCTCGACGACCGCGAGCGGCCGGAAGCCGTCCCAACGCGGGTTGAAGAGCTCCTTGGCCTCGAAGTAGTCGCTGTCTCCCGGACGCACCAGGTCACCGTCGAGCCCCGCAGCGAACGCTCGCCAGGCCGACTCCGGAGGCGTGGACTCCGGCTGCGCGCCGGTCGGGCGGCGGGTCACGACCCGGTGGCTGGCCGACTGGCTGGCCTGGACGCCGCCCGTGCAGCCCGTGAGCAGCGCGGCGCCGCCCACCGCGACGCTCTGCAGAACGGTACGACGGCCCACCGGCTCTGTTGTCATGACCCAAGGACGCCGCGGCGATCCCGCCGGTTGTCCGTCACCTACGCTCGGTACGTCGGGCCAGCTCGGCGATCCCGGCCGCCCGCATGACCTCCAGGGGCGCGGCCAGGCACCCGGTCATGAGCTCCACCTGACGGGCCGCCTGGTGGAGGAGCAGGTCGAAGCCCTCGGCGTACGGCAGACCGGAACTCCGGGCAGCCAGGATGAATGCCGTCAGCCGCGGGGAGTACACCACGTCGCTTACGGCGCCGGCCCCGGCAACGAGCCGCTCGGCGAGCCGGGTCATCGCGACGTCGTGCGCGGAGATCGGGACCGTGGACACCACCAGGTCGACGGGCTGCCGCCCCCACCCGGCGGACAGCGGCCCCACCTGGCCGTCCAGCCCGAGCTCGTCGACGAGGGCCAGCAGGAGCCCGGCGCGGTCCGGCGACCTGGCCAGCACGCTGACCCGAGCAGCCTCGACCGAAGCCAGGGCGGCCACCGCGGACCGGGCCGTCGCCCCAGCACCGACGATCACCGCATGACCCACCCGGGTGATCCCGGCCTCTCGCCAGGCGGCCACGAAACCGGGTACGTCGGTGTTGAGCCCGGTCACGCCGCCGGCCGACTCGAGCAGCATGGTGTTGACCGAGCCGGCGAGCCGAGCCGGCTCGTCCACCCGATCGCACAGGCTCAGCGCGACCTCCTTGAGCGGCATGGTGAGGCTCAGGCCACGCCACTGCGTGCCGAGCCCGGCCATGAAGGCAGGCAGCCCCGCGGCGTCGACGTCATGCGCGCCGTAATCCCAGTCGAGGCCGAGTGCGCCGTACGCAGCCCGATGCAGCGTCGGCGACAGCGAGTGCGCGACCGGGCTGCCGAGCACCCCGCAGCGACGTGTCATGTCAGCAGGACGGGTGGCTCTGGCAGTACTCGTGGAGGAGTGCCACGTTGTGCAGGTGGTCCTGGTAGCTGGTCGCGAACAGCGTCTTGCCCGTGGTCAGGTTCACCGTGACGAAGTAGCGCCAGGTGCCCGGCGCGGGATGCAGCGCCGCCTTCAGGGCCAACGCGCCGGGCGAGTCGATCGCGGTCGGCGGCAGACCGGTGCGCTGGTAGGAGTTGTACGGGGTGTTGAGGTCGCGGAGGCTCTGGGTCGTCTGCACGACTCCCCGGCTGTCGATGGCGTAGTGCAGCGTCGAGTCCAGCTGCAGCGCCATCCCGATCTTCAGCCGGTTGTAGATGACCCGGGCCACTTTGGGCATGTCCTCCGGTCGGCTGGCCTCTGCCTGGACCAGGCTGGCCACGATCACGACGTCGTTGGGGTTCATGTTCAGCGCCACGGCCCCGTCCGTGAGCCCCAGGGCATCGCCCTCCTGGGTGAAGCGGGTGGTCATCTCCTTGAGCAGGCTGGCCGGCGTGCTCCCCGGGGTCACCGTGTACGTGGCGGGGAAGAGATAGCCCTCGGCGTCGTTGTTCGCGTACGGCGGGAGACCCAGCGCCTTGGTATCGGCGAACGCGGCCGCCATCGCGCTCGCGGTGAACTTGGTGTGGGAGGCGACCAGGTCCAGGATCTCCTTGGCGCGGAGTCCTTCGGGGATGGTGACGCCGGCGGTGATCCGCGAACTGGGGTCGAGCATCAGCTTCAGTGCCTCAGCGCCGGACATCTGTCGACGCAGCCGGTAGTAGCCGACCTGGATCTGCCCGGAGCGGTCGTCCTTCGCCGCCGCGTCCGCGAACGCCGCGGCGCTCTTGACCACGCCGGCCCTCTCCAAGGTGGTGCCGATGTCGGAGCCGGTGTCCCCTTCCTTGACCTGGACGACGACGGAGCCGTGGCCACGCCCTGCGAAGTCCGGTGCGCTCGTGGAGTCCACCCAGCTCTTGATCGTGTCGACACCCTTGACGTAGACGAAAGCCCCGATGCCGATGATGATCGCCAAGGCCACGAGGACGGCGAGACAGCCGCCGAACCGGGGGCGCCGCCCTCGGTGGCCGCGGGGTTCGACGCTGCCTAGCCCTAGGTCGCTCACGAGTCTCGCCTCACTACCGATCCGGGTGGGACCCCCGTCGTACGTTCGCTGTCCAGCGCGTGCTGCAGGATCACCACGGCGGCCGCCTGGTCGACGACCGCCCGACGTTTCGCGCCGCTGCGACCTCGCTCACGAAGGACCCGTTCAGCGCTCACCGTAGTCAACCTTTCGTCGCTGAGGCGAACCGACACCGCGAGCTCGCGTGACCAGATCTCACCGGCCAGCCGCCGGGCGAATGCAGTCGCCTTCTCGGCCGCGGCTCCGGCCGCCCCGGACATGGACAGCGGCAGGCCGACGACGACCTCCACGGCCGCCAGCTCCTGGACGAGGTCGACCAGGCGCGCGACGTCGCCACGCCCGCGCCGAACCGTCTCGACAGGCGTGGCGAGCACCCCGGCGCGGTCACTCGCAGCGACGCCGATCCTGACCTCACCGACGTCGACGCCCAGCCGGACGCCCGGCCGGAGCAAGTGGGGGTCAACCGTCACGCGCCGGTCACGGGTTCACGTAGGGCTGGGCGGCCTGGTCGGCGATAGTCCGCCCGACCAGGGCGATCGCGGTCGGTGCCGCGGCCGGGTCGGTCCCCCCGCCCTGGGCGACGTCGTCCTTGCCGCCTCCGCTGCCGCCGAGCGCGCCCGCGGCGACCCGCACCAAGCTGCCGGCGTGCAGCCCGGTGTCCCGGGCGCGGTCGTTGACGGCCACGACCACTGAAGGCTTGCCCTCGCTGATGCCGATCAGCATGACCACGCCGGGCGCGGCCGCCGAGAGCCGACCGCGGATGTCGAGGGCGAGCGTCCGGACGTCGCCCCCGGAGGCGCCCTCGAGGATCTGCCCGACGTACGACACCCCACCGACGTCGACCGCGGCGGCCGCCAGCTCCCCCGCTCGCGACAAGAGGGCGTCCGCGCGGGCGCGACCGAGCTCCTTCTCGGCGGCCCGCACGCGTCCGAGCAGGTCGCTGACCCTGGTGACCAGGTCGTCGGGTTGGGCCTTGAGCAGGTCACCGAGGTCGCGCACCAACGTGCGTTCCCGGGCCAGGTAGCGGAAGCCCTCGATGCCCACGACCGCCTCGACCCGACGGTTGCCCGACCCGACCGAGGACTCCGACGTGAGCACGACAGTGCCGATCTGTGACGACCGCGCGACGTGGGTTCCGCCGCAGAGCTCGCGCGACCACTCCCCGCCGATCTCGACCACCCGCACCCGCTCGCCGTAGGTCTCCCCGAAGAGAGCCAACGCGCCGGCCCGTTGCGCCTCCGCCAGCGTCATCAACGTCGCCGACACCGGCAGGTCATTGCGCAGTGCCTGGTTGGCGGCCTCCTCGACCTCGCGGACCTGGACACCGGTCAGTGCCGACCCCCAGCCGAAGTCGAGCCGCAGATAACCCGGCCGGTTGTACGAGCCGCTCTGCAACGCGGTGGGGCCGAGCACCTGGCGTAGCGCCGCGTGCACGACATGGGTTCCGCTATGCGCCTGGCACGCGCCGAGCCGCCACTCGCGGTCCACGACCGCCTGCACTGTCACGTCGGCGCGCAGGGTTCCGCCGGTGATCCGGACCTGATGAGAGACCAGCCCCCGGACCGGGCGCTGCACGTCCAGCACCTCGGCGGCTCCGCCGTCCCACACCAGGGTGCCGGCGTCGGCGTTCTGGCCGCCTGACTCGGCGTAGAACGGCGTACGGTCGAGCACGACCTCACCGATCTCACCGTCGGCCAGCTCGGGCGTCGCTGCCCCCCCGCGCAGCATCGCGACCACGCGGGACTCCGTGACGAGTGTCTGGTAGGCCCGCCAGTCCGTCGGCCCGGACCCGTCGAGGACCTGCCGGTAGGCGCTCAGGTCGGCGTGCTGGCCCTTCTTCGACGAGGCGTCCGCCTTCGACAGCGCACGCTGCTCGGCCATCAGCTGGCGGAACCCGACCGCGTCCACGGCGAGACCCTGTTCGGCGGCCATCTCCAGGGTCAGGTCGATCGGGAAGCCGTACGTGTCGTGCAGGGCGAACGCGTCAGCGCCGGACAGCACGTCCACGCCACCGGTGCGGGTGCGCTCGGCCGCCAGGTCGAACATCGTGGTCCCCGAGCGGAGCGTCGCCCGGAACGTCTGCTCCTCGGCGTAGGCGATCTGCTGGATCCGCTCCCACTGGGCGTCGAGCTCGGGGTACGAGCGGCGCATCATCTGGTACGACGCCGGCAGCAGCTCGGGCAGCGTCGGCTCATCGACTCCCATCAGCCGCATTGACCGCACGACCCGCCGCAGGATGCGCCGGAGCACGTAGCCCCGCGCCTCGTTGCCCGGGGTGACCCCGTCTGAGATCAGCATCAGGCCGCTGCGGACGTGGTCGGCGACGACGCGGAGCCGGACGTCGTCGTCGTGGTTCGCCCGGTACGACCTGCCGGCCAGCTCGGCCGCCTTCTCGAGCACCGGCGAGACCTCGTCGATCTCGTAGATGCTGTCCTTGCCCTGCAGCAGCATGGCCATCCGCTCCAGGCCCATGCCGGTGTCGATGTTCTTGGCCGGGAGCTCGCCGAGGATCTCGAAGTCGTCCTTGCCGATGCCCTGGCCGCGCTCGTTCTGCATGAACACCAAGTTCCAGAACTCTAGGTACCGGTCGCCAGCCTTCTCGATGTCACCCTCCGGACCGTACGCCGCGCCGCGGTCGAGGTGGAGCTCCGAGTCCGGCCCGCAGGGCCCAGGGACGCCCATCGACCAGTAGTTGGCGGCCTTGCCGAGCCGGTGGATCTTCTCGTCGGACAGGCCGGCCACCTTCTTCCACAACGCGACCGACTCGTCGTCGTCGTAGTAGACCGACACGTGCAGATCGGCCTCCGGCAGCCCGAAACCGCCGTCGGCCTGCGACCGCGTGACGAGGTCCCAGGCGTGCCAGATCGCACCTTCCTTGAAGTAGTCACCGAACGAGAAGTTCCCGTTCATCTGGAAGAACGTCCCGTGCCGGTCGGTCTGACCGACCTCCTCGATGTCGTTGGTCCGCACGCACTTCTGCACGCTCACCGCTCGGGGGTACGGCGCCGCCTCCTGGCCGAGGAAGTACGGCACGAACGGCACCATGCCGGCGTTGACGAACAGCAGGTTCGGGTCGTCGAGCAGCAGCGAGGCACTCGGCACCACGGTGTGGTCGCGCTGCTCGAAGTGCGCGATGAACCGTCGCCTGATCTCAGCGGTGTCCATCGGCTTCTCCGTCTCGGGCTTGGGTGGCTGGCTCGATCATCGCGGGTCCGACGTCCATCTCGCCGCCGGCAGCCAGCGCGATCCGGTCGCGCAGCTGGACACGCAGCTCGGCTTCCCGCTCGGCCATCGCGGCGTTGACCTCCGAGCTGAGGACGCGAAGCCCGGCACCGAGCGCGGCCGTCCGGGCGGCGATCCCGGCCGGCGTGAAGTTGCGGACCACCCGCCTGGCTCGGACGATCCCGTAGACACCGGCCACGGTCCCCGCGGCGAACCAGCTAAGCCGGCTCACGGCCGCCACCCGACCTTGCGGAGTGGCCCGGACTCGGCCCGCTTCCGCCGGATCCGATGCTGGCGTCTCAGCTCCTTGCGGAACGCGTGCGCGACCCGCATCCGGCTGTCGTCGGTCAGCGCTCGTCGTACCCCGTGCGAGAACGCCGCCACTTTGATCAGCGGGCCGGCGAGGGTCACCGACGCGACCCTGGCGCCGCTCGGATCAGGCTCGACGTCGACCGGTCCGAGCGGCGTCGGCCGGATCACCAGCTCGTCCGCGTCCCGGGCTGACACCGGCTCGGGCTCGGCCGGCACCTGCTCGGGGCGCTGTTGGAGTGTCTCGACCTCGACGTTGAGACGGCGTACCTGGCGCACGAGCGACCAGGACACGGCGGCGAGCGCGAGCGCCACGACCCCGACGAGGGTCACAGCAAGCGCCAGGCCAGTCAACGGGTGCCTTCCAGGTCGGTGTCAACGAAGCGGCCAGCCTATCGCGAGGGATATCGCCGGCGGCTGCCTCAGTGGTCGTCGAGAATGCGCTTGACCTTGTCCAGCCGGTCCGCGTAGGACGACTCGGCGCCGTGCCGGGTGGGTGCGTAGTAGGCGCGAGCGTTGACCTCGTCGGGCGCGTACTGCTGGGGCGACACGCCGCGCGGGTCGTCGTGCGGATACCGGTACCCGCCGCCGTGGTCCAGCTTCGCCGCACCCGGGTAGTGGCTGTCACGGAGATGCCGCGGCACCGTGCCGAGGAGACCGGCCCGTACGTCGTCAAGCGCGCCGTCGACGGCCCGGATCACGGCGTTGGACTTCGGTGCCAGGGTAAGCGCGATCACCGCCTGGCCCAGGTTCAGCCGGGCCTCGGGCATCCCGATCAGCTGGACCGCCTGGGCGGCGGCGACTGCGGTGGTGAGCGCGGTCGGGTCCGCGAGACCGATGTCCTCGCTGGCCGAGATCACCAGCCTTCGCGCGATGAACCTGGGGTCCTCGCCGGCCGCGATCATCCTCGCCAGGTAGTGCAGCGCCGCGTCGACGTCGCTGCCGCGGATCGACTTGATGAACGCGCTGATCACGTCGTAGTGCTGGTCACCCGCCCGGTCGTAGCGGACGGCGGCCTGGTCGACGGCAAGCTCGAGCGTCTCCACGTCCACGACCGTGGTCCTTCGCGAGCTGGCCACCCCGGTCGCCGCCTCGAGGTAGGTAAGGGCGCGCCTGGCGTCCCCTCCGGCCAGCCTGACCAGCTGGTCGGAGGCGTCATCGTCCACGGTGAAGGCGCCGGCCAGGCCGCGTTCGGCGGTCAGTGCCCGGTCGATGACCAGGCGGACCGCCTCGTCGGGGAGCGGCTCCAGGGTGAGCAGTAGGGACCGGGAGAGCAGCGGCGAGATCACCGAGAAGAAGGGGTTCTCGGTGGTCGCGGCCACCAGGGTCACCCAGCGGTTCTCGACGCCGGGCAGCAGGGCGTCCTGTTGCGCCTTGCTGAAGCGGTGGACCTCGTCGACGAACAGCACCGTCTCCCGCTCCCCGCGGGCAAGGTCACGCCGGGCGGAGTCGATGACCGACCTCACGTCGCGAACCCCGGCCGAGGTGGCCGAGAGCTCGACGAACCGTCGTCGCGTGGAGGCCGCCACGATCGCCGCGATCGTCGTCTTGCCGGTCCCCGGGGGGCCCCACAGGATCACCGCAGACGAGGCGTCGGTCTCGATGATCTGGCGCAGCGGCGACCCGGGGGCCAGGAGATGCTGCTGCCCGACCACGTCGTCGAGGCGCTGCGGCCGCATGCGGACCGCTAGCGGAGCCGACGGGGAGTTCGTCGTCAGGGCACCGGCGGACGGGCCACCGGGTGGACGACGTCGAAGAGGACGTCTTCGTGGTCGTTCAGGCCTCGGCCGCCGCAGGCTCTACCGGTTCGGTAACGAGGACGTGCAGCGGCTCGGCGAAGTGGCAGGCGACCTGACGGCCTCCGACTTCGAGGAGTGGCGGTTCCACCTCGGCGCAGATGTCCTGGGCCTTCCAGCACCGGGTACGGAACCGGCAGCCGGAGGGCGGGTTGATCGGGCTCGGGACGTCGCCGACCAGCCTGATCCGCTCCCGGCGGCCGCCGATCGCGGCCTGCTTGACGTCTGGTGCGGCCGACAGCAGCGCCTGCGTGTAGGGGTGGTGGGGTGTCTCGTAGATCTGCTCACGGTCTCCGATCTCGACGATCTTGCCGAGGTACATGACGGCGATCTGCGGGCAGAAGTGCCGGACGATCGCGAGGTCGTGGGCGATGAACAGGAACGCGATGTCGAACTCTCTCTGCAGGTCGCGCAGCAGGTTGATGACCTGGGCCTGGATGGAGACGTCGAGAGCTGACACGGGCTCGTCGGCGACGATCAGCTTCGGGTTGAGGGCGAGCGCCCGCGCGATGCCGATGCGCTGACGCTGGCCACCGGAGAACTCACTGGGATACCGGTTGTAGTGCTCGGGGTTCAGCCCGACAACCTCCAGCAGCTCCTCGACCCGACCCTTGACCTTGTTCTTCGGGACGGTTCGGTGGACCTCGATCGGCGAGCTGATGATGCTTCCGACGGTGTGGCGTGGGTTGAGCGAGGAGTACGGGTCCTGGAAGATCAGCTGGATCTCGCGGCGAAAGGGCAGCATGTCCCGGCGGCTGAGGTGGCCGATCTCGGTGCCCTCGAACTCCATCGAGCCCGCGGTCGGGTCGTAGAGCCGAGTGATAACGCGACCCGTGGTCGTCTTTCCGCACCCGGACTCACCGACCAGGCCGAGTGACTGTCCCTTGTCGACGACGAACGAGACGCCGTCGACAGCCTGCACGTGGCCGATGGTCCGGCGGATGACTCCCGAGGACTTCACCGGGAAGTACTTCTGGAGGCCGTCGACCTTGAGCAGCGGGGGCCGCTCGGCTCCGGCCTCAGGCTCCGTTGAGGTCACCACCCGAGCACCTCATCCTTGACCTCGTTCTGGTAGATCGCCTCCGGATCGGGCAGGTGGCACCGGATCTCGTGCCCGGGCTGGCCGCCGGGCCTCAGCAGCGGTAGCTCGCTGACACATCGGTCGCCCTCGACCTTGTCCTGATGGACACACCGGGGATGGAAGGAGCAGCCGGACGGGGGGGTCAGCAGACTCGGCGGAGTCCCGGGGATCGGCAGCAGAGGCTTCTCGGGGTCTCCTACGTTGTCGGCGATGCTGCCGAGCAGCCCCCAGGTGTAGGGCATCTCCGGGTGGGTCAGCAGCTGCCGGCAGGTGCCTTTCTCCACACAGCGACCGGCGTACATCACCAGGACGTCGTCGGCGATCTCGGCGATGACACCGAGGTCGTGGGTGATCATGACGACCGCCGAGCCGAACTCCTTCTGCAGCTCCTGGATCAGGTCGAGGATCTGCGCCTGCACGGTCACGTCGAGGGCCGTGGTCGGCTCGTCCGCGATGAGCAGCCGAGGGTTGTTGACGAGCGACATGGCGATCATCGCGCGTTGGCGCATGCCTCCGGAGAACTGGTGGGGGTAGTCGTCGACCCGGCGGTCCGGCTGCGGGATCCCGACCAGGTCGAGCATCTCCACGGCCCGGGTGCGGGCCTTGGACTTGGAGACGTTGTTGTGCAGCCGGTAGGCCTCGGTGATCTGTGCGCCGATCGTGAAGAACGGATGCAGCGCGCTGAGCGCGTCCTGGAAGATCATCGCGACCTCTTTGCCGCGGATCTTGCGCATCGTGGACGTCGATGCTCCGACGATCTCCTTGCCACCGACCCGGATTGAGCCGGTCAGGTGCGTGCGCTTGATGTCGTGCAGACCGAGGACGGCCATCGACGACACGCTCTTGCCGGAGCCCGACTCGCCGACGATGCCGAGGGTCTGGCCCATGCCGACCGAGTACGACAGGTCGGTGACCGCGTGGACCAGGCCGTCGTGCGTCGGGAACTTGACCGTGAGGTCCTCGACGACCAGGTAAGGCTCGTCCGCCTTCTGCTCCGGGCTGCGCCGGGTGACCTGGTCGCCTTGGAGAACCTCCGTCATACCAGCCTCACTCGGGGGTCGAGCACACTGTAGAGAACGTCGACGATCAGGTTGGCCATCACGATGAGTACCGCCGTCAGCAAAACGGTAGCAGCAATGATCGGGAAGTCGTTGGGAATCGCCTGGATGGCGTAGTTGCCCACCCCGTCGATCTGGAAGATCTTCTCGGTGAAGATGGTGCCGGAGAGCAGGAAGGCGAAGTCGATGCCGAAGATCGTGACCACGGGGACGATGGCGGCGCGCAGGGCATGCTTGAACACCGCCTTGTTGGTCGACACGCCCTTGGCGGTGGCGGAACGGACATAGTCCTCCCCCAGCGACTCGATCATCGAGGCTCGGCTGTACCTGGCGTACTGGGTCGAGTTGGTGATCCCGAGCACCAGCCAGGGCAGCAATAGCCCCTTGGCCCAGGCCAGCGGGTCGTGGAAGACGGGGTGGTAGCCGGTCTGAGGGAACACGCCCCAGATCAGATAGAGGTAGATCCAAGCCAGCAGACAGACCACGTAGTAGGGGAACGAGCTGATCACCAGGCTGCCGGTCACCAGCGACTTGTCGGCCACGCCGCCGCGCCAGCGAGCCGCCAGCGAGCCCATCACGACCCCGAGCAGCACGTAGAGGACTGCGCCGCCGACGGCCAGCGAGAGGGTCGCCGGGTACTTGGAGACCAGCTGCTCGCGCACCGGTGTCTGGTCGACGTAGGAGATGCCCAGGCACGGTGCGGGGCAGTCGTACTTGGCGCCCATCTGGATCTTGCGGTCGACGAACAGGCCCTTGACGAACGTCGTGTACTGGGTGGTGAACGACTGGTCGAGCCCGAGCTGGTGCTCGATCAGGGCCTGGCGCTGCGCGGTGCACCGGCCATTCGAGGTGCAGAAGTAGGAGGCCGGGTTCGAAGGTCCGTATGCGAAAAGGGCGAACACGAACAGCGACGTGACAACAATCACCAAGAACGCGGCGATCAGCCGCCGGACGATATAGCCGAACATGGGTCGCCTCTCCTGGGTAGTGAGATGAGGGGCGGGCGGGCCTGCCGCCCACCCCTCACCGGAACTTGCTGACCGGTCACCTGGACCGGGTTGTGCTGGTGGTGCGAGCCGTTACGACTGCAGCCACATGTCCTTCCAGTCGGGCATCCCGAACACCGGGTCGTTGATCGCGTTCATGACCTTGGAGCCGCGGGCCATGGCGTCCGCGCCGTAGCCGGTGACGACGACCGGGTAGTACTTCATCTGGATCTCCTTGTCCAGTGCGTTCCAGGCGGCCGGCTGCTTCGCGATCG
>JBBSGI010000007.1:0-89689 GCA_038254365.1 Propionibacteriales bacterium | reverse complement strand
TGCTTCGCCCGCCCAAGGGCGTGCTCCTCTACGGCCCGCCCGGCTGTGGCAAGACCCTCATCGCCAAGGCGGTCGCCAACTCGCTGGCCAAGAAGATCGCCAGCCAGTCCGGCGACCGGTCCGGTGAGGGCGGCACCAAGTCCTACTTCCTCAACATCAAGGGCCCCGAGCTGCTCAACAAGTACGTCGGGGAGACCGAGCGCCACATCCGCCTGGTGTTCCAGCGGGCTCGCGAGAAGGCGACCGAGGGCACGCCGGTGATCGTGTTCTTCGACGAGATGGACTCCATCTTCCGGACCCGTGGCTCGGGTGTGTCCAGCGATGTGGAAAACACGATCGTGCCCCAGTTGCTGAGCGAGATCGACGGCGTGGAAGGCCTGGAGAACGTGATCGTCATCGGCGCCTCCAACCGGGAGGACATGATCGATCCGGCGATCCTGCGGCCCGGGCGGCTCGACGTCAAGATCAAGATCGAGCGCCCCGATGCCGAAGCGGCCCGGGACATCTTCTCGAAATACCTGCTCGTGGACCTGCCGATCCACGCCGAGGACCTGGCGGAGAACGGCGGCAACCGTGAGGCCACGGTCGCTGCGATGATCCTGCGCACGGTCGAGCGGATGTACACCGAGCTCGAGGAGAACCGGTTCCTGGAGGTGACCTACGCCAACGGTGACAAGGAGGTCTTGTACTTCAAGGACTTCAACTCCGGCGCCATGATCCAGAACATCGTGGACCGCGCGAAGAAGATGGCGATCCGCGAACTCCTCGACACGGGACAGCGAGGCCTGCGGGTACAGCATCTGCTGCAGGCGTGCGTCGACGAGTTCAAGGAGAACGAGGATCTGCCCAACACCACGAACCCCGACGACTGGGCCCGCATCTCCGGCAAGAAGGGTGAACGGATCGTCTTCGTCCGCACGCTGATCTCCGGCAAGCAGGGCACCGAGCCGGGACGCTCGATCGACAACGTCGCCAACACCGGCCAGTACCTGTAGGTCGCGGTTGAGCCGTCAGGTTCTTTCGGTTCAGCCGTCAGGTTCTTGCGTCGTATGGCGCAGATGTTGGCGGCTCGACCGAAGAGGGCGTCAGTTCTCGCGGGTCTCGTCGTAGAGAGGATCGTAATCACGAGGCGGATCCGCGGGTTCAACGCGTTCCGATCGGGGCGGCTCCGGCTCCTGGACCCGGTTCGGCACCGCATCCGGGTCCTGGTCCAAGTCGTCAGCTTCCCGGGCCGCGTCCAGGTGCTCGCCGGTCGGGGATTCCGAGCGCAGGGGCTGGTCGCCCTCCGCGAGGTCGTCCTCGGTCGAGTCGTGCCTTATTCGTCGTTCCAATGACTCCGTCATCGTGCTCCTTCGGTCGGTTGCTCCAAGGGTAAGCAGGGTGGCCCGGATGGGCCATCGCAAGCGACCCGGTCACGGCGTGCGTGATGTCTGCCCCCCGACAGTCGCTTTGCCGCCTGGGCTATGACCCGCTCAAATCGGTGACGGAGACCCGCAGCGTAGGCTCGGCAGCCATGACCGTGCGGCGCATCATGGGAACGGAGACAGAGTTCGGCGTCTCGGTCCTGGGCACGCCGTCGGCCAACCCCATGCTGGCCTCCTCGCAGGTCGTCAACGCCTACGCGTCGAGAACCGCACGCACCCGCCGGGCCCGCTGGGACTTCGAGGAGGAGAGCCCGCTGCGCGACGCGCGGGGCTTCGACCTGACCCGCAGTGCCGCCGACCCGAGCCAGCTCACCGACGAGGACGTCGGGCTGGCCAACCTCATCCTCACCAACGGGGCCCGCCTGTACGTCGATCACGCCCACCCTGAGTATGCGACCCCCGAGTGCACGAATCCGCTGGACGTGGTCCGCTGGGACAAGGCGGGGGAGAACGTGATCACGATCGCCGCAAGTAACGTGGACATTCCCGGCCAGAACGCGATCGTGATCTACAAGAACAACACCGACAACAAGGGCGCCTCCTATGGCAGCCACGAGAACTACCTGATGCGTCGGTCGACGCCTTTTGCCGACATCGTCAAGCACCTGACCCCGTTCTTCGTGACCCGCCAGGTGCTGTGCGGCTCGGGTCGGGTGGGGCTCGGACAGGATGGCCGGGGCCACGGCTTCCAGCTGAGCCAGCGAGCGGACTTCTTCGAGGTCGAGGTCGGCCTGGAGACGACGCTGAAGCGGCCGATCATCAACACCCGGGACGAGCCGCACGCCGACCCGGAGAAGTACCGGCGGCTCCACGTGATCATCGGCGACGCCAACCTGGCAGAGATCTCGACGTACCTCAAGATTGGCACCACCGCCCTGGTGCTCGCGATGATCGAGGGCCGGGCGCTGATCCGAGACCTGGCGGTCGACGGGCCGGTCGTGCAGATGCACGAGGTCTCCCACGACCCCAGCCTCACCCACCTGCTCCCGATGCGCGACGGTCTCCGGATGTCAGCGCTGGACATCCAGGAGGCCTACCTGGAGGCTGCACGTGCCTACGTCGCCGACACCCAAGGCGAGCATGCCGACGACCAGACCGTCGACGTTCTCGCCCGTTGGGGGTCGGTGATCGAACGGCTCCGCCGCGACCCCTTCGAGTGCCGTCGGGAGCTCGACTGGGTGGCCAAGCTCGCGTTGCTGGAGTCGTACCGCGAGCGCGACGGCCTGGCATGGGACGATCCCAAGCTCGCGCTCATCGACCTGCAGTACTCCGACCTGCGCCCCGAGAAGGGTCTCTACGCCCGGCTGCTCGCCCGCGGCCAGATCGACCGGCTGCTCGACGATGCCGAGGTCGAGGCGGCCGTCGGGTCCCCTCCCGAGGACACCCGGGCGTACTTCCGGGGTCGCTGCCTGGCGCAGTACGCCGAACGGATCGCGGCGGCGTCGTGGGACTCGGTGATCTTCGACCTCCCGGGGCGCGACTCGCTGCAACGCATCCCGACGATGGAGCCGAGCCGTGGCACCCGGGCCCACGTCGGCGACCTGCTCGACAGGTGCGGGACCGCGGAGGAGCTCTTCGCGGCCCTGACGTCGTGAGTGCGCGAGCGGGCGCAGGTAGGGTTTCCTCCGATAGCACCAGTGGCACCAGCCGGATGGCGATGACCAGGGTGACGAAGCGGGAGGTGGCAGATGGCGCGTGAGGGTGGTCAGCAGCAGAAGACCACGAGGAAGTCGACGGAAGAGGACCTTCCGCCCGACGTCGCGCCTGCCGACGAGGTCGCCGAGCGCAAGGGCAAGCTCGACGACGACGTCGACGCGATCCTCGACGACATCGACGGCGTCCTGGAGTCCAACGCGGAGGAGTTCGTGCGCGGCTTCGTGCAGAAGGGCGGCGAGTGACTCCGTGACCGAGTCACGTCTTCCGGCTGCCTACCTCATGCCCGGCAGCTCGTCCTTCGCCGACTTCCTCGGCCAGCAGGCGCCCGACCTGTTGCCCGGGCGCCGTACTCTTCCGTCGTCGGCGGTGCCGGTCGAGGCGCCGCACGGCACGACCATCGTGGCCGCCACGTTCGACGGCGGTGTGGTGATGGCGGGCGACCGGCGCGCCACCATGGGCAACATCATCGCGCAGCGCGACATCGAGAAGGTCTTCCCCGCCGACGACTACTCGTGCGTGGGCATCGCCGGTGCCGCTGGGCTGTCCGTCGAGCTGGTCCGGCTGTTCCAGGCCGAGCTCGAGCACTACGAGAAGATCGAGGGCGTCACGCTCTCGCTGGATGGCAAAGCCAACCGGCTTTCCGCGCTGATCAGAGGCAATCTGGCGATGGCCATGCAGGGACTTGCGGTGGTTCCGCTGTTCGCCGGCTTCGACCCGGAGTCGCTGGTCGGTCGGATCTTCTCCTACGACGTGACCGGTGGACGGTATGAGGAGCAGGCCTTCCACTCGGTGGGGTCGGGTTCACTGTTCGCGCGAGGGTCGCTGAAGAAGCTCTACCGCAGCGACCTGACCTCGGACGAGACGGTGACTGCGGTCGTGCAGGCGCTGTACGACGCCGCCGACGACGACTCCGCCACCGGCGGGCCTGACGTGACGCGGAGGATCTTCCCGATCGTGGCGATCGTGACCGAGGCGGGCTACTCCCGGATGCCCGACGAGTCCGTCGCTGAGGTGGCGGACCGGGTCATCGCAGCCCGGATGCGTCGCCCCGACGGCCCCGCCGCCCCGCTGACCTAGCCGAGGAGACGCCATGTCGATGCCGTTCTACGTCTCACCCGAGCAGCTCATGAAGGACCGCGCGGACTTTGCCCGCAAGGGGATCTCCCGCGGTCGCTCCGTGGTCGTGGTCCAGTGCGCGGACGGGCTGCTCTTCGTGGCCGAGAACCCCTCCCAGGCGTTGCACAAGATCTCCGAGCTCTACGACCGGCTCGCGTTCGCGGCGGCTGGTCGGTACAACGAGTACGAGAACCTGCGGATCGCCGGCGTGCGACTCGCCGACATGCGCGGTTACTCCTACGACCGCCGGGACGTGACCGGCCGGGGGCTCGCGAACGCCTACGCCCAGACGCTCGGAGCCATCTTCTCCTCCGGTGGCGAAAAGCCCTACGAGGTGGAGCTCTTCGTCGCCGAGGTCGGGGACACTCCGGCGGAGGACCAGATCTATCGGGTGACCTACGAGGGGTCGGTGGCCTTCGAGCAGGGCTTCGCGGTGATGGGCGGCACTGCCGAGCAGGTAAGCAGTCACCTGCAGGCCAGCTACACCCGTGGGCTGGACCTCGAGGCGGCGCTGCAGCTCGCCGTGGACGCGCTCGGCCACGACGGTACGACGGTCCGCACGCTCACGGGCGACCGGCTCGAGGTCGCCGTCCTGGACCGCACCCGGGCCCGGCCGCGCAAGTTCCGGCGGCTTAGCGAGGCCGCCCTGACCTCGCTGTTCGGGAGCTCGAACGGCCTCGACGGCCAGTCCGCCGCCGCCGACCCGCCGAGTCTGCCCACCACAGTGCCCGTGGAGGAACCACCGAGCGAGCCGGCAACCTGAGGCGGTCAACGCCACGGGGGAGACGCACCCGTGGCATAGGCTGGACCACGTGGACCGGCGCATCTTCGGCATCGAGAACGAGTACGGCGTCACGTGCACATTCCGCGGCGCTCGCCGGCTGTCTCCCGACGAAGTGGCACGCTACCTGTTCCGTCGAGTCGTCTCGTGGGGGCGCTCGAGCAACGTGTTCCTTCGCAACGGTGCCCGCCTCTATCTCGACGTGGGCAGCCACCCCGAGTACGCAACCCCCGAATGTGACTCGGTCACCGACCTGGTCACTCACGACAAGGCGGGCGAGCGGGTGCTCGAGGGCCTGCTCGTGGACGCCGAGCGTCGTCTTCGTGAGGAGGGCATCGCCGGCGACGTCTACCTGTTCAAGAACAACACCGACTCGGCGGGAAACTCCTACGGCTGCCACGAGAACTACCTGGTAGGCCGACACGGCGAGTTCGCCCGGCTGGCCGACGTCCTCATCCCGTTCCTGGTGAGCCGGCAGATCATCTGCGGGGCGGGTAAGGTGCTCCAGACGCCTCGTGGCGCGATCTACTCGGTAAGCCAGCGGGCCGAGCACATCTGGGAAGGGGTCTCCAGCGCGACCACGCGTTCTCGACCCATCATCAACACGCGCGACGAGCCACACGCCGACGCGGAGCGCTTCCGTCGGCTGCACGTCATCGTCGGCGACTCCAACATGAGCGAGACCACGACCCTGCTCAAGGTCGCCAGCACCGACCTGGTGCTGCGGATGATCGAGGCCGGGGTGGTGATGCGTGACATGACCATGGAGAACCCCATTCGGGCCATCCGCGAGATCTCCCACGACATGACCGGACAGCGCCAGGTGCGGCTCGCGAACGGCCGCGACGCGTCGGCCCTCGACATCCAGAACGAGTACCTCGGCAAGGCGCGCGACTTCGTCGACCGCCGGGAGCTGCGGACTCCGGTGATCGACACCGCCCTCGATCTGTGGGAACGCACGTTGAAGGCTGTCGAGTCCGACGACCTGTCCCTCGTCGAGCGGGAGATCGACTGGGTGATCAAGTACCGACTGATCGAGCGGTATCGCACCCAGCACGGCCTTTCCATGACCTCTGCGCGGGTCGCGCAGCTCGACCTCGCGTACCACGACATCCATCGGGGCCGCGGGCTCTACTACCTGCTCGAACGGCGGGGGGCCGTCACCCGGGTGTCCAACGACCTGGCAATTTTCGAGGCGAAGTCGGTGCCGCCGCAGACCACTCGGGCCCGGCTCCGGGGCGAGTTCATCCGCAAGGCCCAGGAGCGCCGGCGCGACTTCACCGTCGACTGGGTGCACCTGAAGCTCAACGACCAGGCGCAGCGCACCGTGCTGTGCAAAGACCCGTTCCGGTCGCATGACGAGAGGGTCGAGCGGTTGATCGACTCCATGTGAGGCTAGGCTGGCTGCCCGTGCCGAAGGCGTTCTCGTGAGGTGTGATCGTGCGTCGTGTTGTCCTGGGGCTGCTGGCGCCCCTGCTGCTGGTGACTGCGGCGTGCAGCGGGTCCGGCGGCTCGCCCCCGGTCAAGGTGGGCACGCTGTCCTCCGTCACCGTCTCCGGTCCCACGTCCGCGGCCCCGGTCGTCAACTTCAAGGCGCCGATCAGGTTCGAGAAGACATCGAGCAAGGTCGTCGAGGCAGGCCCCGGTACCGGCGACGCGGTCTCCCGGTCGTCGTTGGTGACCGTCCAGTTCGTCGGGATCAACGCGAGCGACGAGAGCACCTTCGGGTCCACCTGGAGGACCGGTCCGAGCACGTTCTACGTCAACTCCGTGGTAACGGGGTTCGCCGACGGACTGATCGGCACCCACGCGGGCGACCGCGTCCTGATCACCAGCCCGGCGAAGGACTCCTTCGGCGCCACCGGGAACCTCTCCGCGTCGGTGCGGCCCGGCGACAGCGTGATCTTCGTGGTCGACGTCAAGAGCGTGGCACCGGTGAAGCCGCTGCCGGCCAACGTGCCCGCCCTGCACTACGACGCCAACGGCAACCCGGCCAAGTTCACCGCTGACGCCAAGGCCACCAAAGACCCCACCACGCTGGGCGTCTACCCGGTCATCGAGGGCACCGGCCCGACGGTGCAGTCCGGGGATCGCATCAGCGTAGAGTACTTCGGGCAGATCTACCCCGACGGCAACGTGTTCAACTCGTGGACGGGTCAGCCGTTCGATCTGCAGCTGGGCGCCGGGCAGGTGATCTCGGGTTGGGAGGAGGGTCTGGCGGGGCAGCGAGTCGGTGCCCGCGTGGTGCTGGTCATCCCGCCGGCCTTGGGCTACGGCAAGAAGGCACAGTCTGCCATTCCGGCCAACAGCACGCTGGTGTTTGCCATCCAGATCCTGTCCGTCAGCTGACTTCAGCAGTCCCTCGGGTCCTGGCCTCGACCGGTAGGGTGTCGGCTGTGACGGCGCGCAAGGCAGAACGCCTGATGAACCTGACCATCTGCCTGCTGGTGGCCAGGACCTACATCACGAAGGACCGGATCAGGCAGGCCGTCGACGGCTACCACGACCTCACCAACGACGCCTTCGACCGGATGTTCGACCGGGACAAGGACGAGCTGCGTGTCCTCGGTGTCCCGATCGAGGTGGGGTCGGTCGTCCGTGGTTTCGACGACGAGGTCGGATACCGGATCCACCGCGACCAGTTCGAGCTCCCCGAGATCACCCTCGAGGCGGACGAGGCTGCCGTGATCGGGCTGGCCGCACGAGTGTGGCAACATGCCAGGCTCGCGTCGGCGACCACGCAGGGCCTGCGCAAGCTCAAGGCCGGGGGAGTGGACGTCGACGAGTCGGCCCTGGCGATGCTCGAACCCCAGCTGGTCAGCGACGAGCCGGCGTTCGACGACATCCTCGAGGCCGTCACCGGCCGCATCCCGGTCCGCTTCGACTACCGGGCGGCCGGTGCGCTGGAGACGACCAACCGAAGGTTCGAACCGTGGGGGATCGGCTCCTGGCATGGTCACTGGTACGTCGTAGGACACGACCGGGACCGCGGCGCCCCACGGATGTTCCGGGTCTCCCGAATCGTCGGCGACGTCGAGCGGATGGGTGCCGCAGGTGATTTCCAGCCGCCTGCGGACCTCGACGTCCGGCGCCTGGTCTCCAGCCTGGCGCCGGCGCGGCCCAACCACCAGGCAGTCCTCCGGGTTCGCGCGGGCAGAGGAGGCTCATTGAGACGTCGGGCGACCGCCGCCGAGCAGGTTGACGGCGGGTGGACCAGGATCGAGGTGCCCTACGCCTCCGGGTCGTCCCTCGCCGAGGAGCTGGTGTCCTACGGCCCCGACGTGGTCGTGCTCGAGCCCGAGGACCTGCGCAGGTCCGTGGTGCGGCGCCTGGTCGCCCTCGCGGAACCGGAGCCGGCGTGAGGTGCCTCAGGTGACGGCTCGCGCGCAGAGCCAGGTGGCTCGCATGCTCGAGCTCGTGCCGTACCTACAGGCACGCAGCGGCGTGCCCGTCACGGAGGTGGCGCGCGACTTCGGCGTGCCGCCGGCGCAGATCATCAAGGACCTCAACGTCCTGTGGTTCTGCGGACTGCCCAACTCGGTCACCGGCGACATGATCGAGGTCGACATGGAGGCGCTCGAGGACGAGGGGGTCGTCCGGATCTCCAACGCCGAGTACCTCACCCGCCCGCTGCGGCTGAGCCCGGCCGAGGCGTTGGCCCTGATCGTGGCGCTGCGCGCCCTCGCGGAGTCGGCCGGCCCCCGCCAGCGGGAACCGGTCGACCGGGCACTGGCCAAGATCGAGAAGGCCGCCGGTGAGCGCTCCGCCCAGGCGGCCGCCGTCGACGTACAGCTGGACAAGGGGGACCCGGAGATCCGAGACGCCGTTGACCTAGCCTTGCGCGACGGCCGCCAGCTGCACCTCACCTACTACGTCGCGTCCCGGGACGAGACGACTGAGCGGGTGGCCGACCCGCTGCGGCTCGTCTACTTCGAGGGTCGCCCCTATTTGGAGGCCTGGTGCCGTCGAGCCAACGAAACCCGACTGTTCCGGGTGGACAGCATCACGGCGGTGAAGGTGCTGGACACTCCCTCTGACCCACCGACGGATCTCTCGCTGCTTGACGTGTCGCACGGCGCCTTCCGGCCGGACCCGGACGACCCGGTGGCGGTGCTCGACCTCGAGCCGGCCGCGCGCTGGGTGGCGGACTACCACCTTGTCGAGTCGACAGTCGAGCTCGAGGGGGGCCGGCTGCGGGTCGAGCTGCGCTACGCCGACGCTCGCTGGCTCCGCCGGCTGGTGATGAGGCTCGGCGGGACGGCCCGGGTGGTCGAGCCGGCAGACCTCGCGGACGCGGTCCGCCAATCCGCGACGGAGTCCCTGTCGAACTACCCACACCCGCGTTGACTGATGCCCCGCCGCCCGTCGGACCGACGACTGGCCACAGTTGCGGCGTACGATGGCAGCACAGCGGGACCTACGACGACAAAGAGGCGACATGAACCTCGCACTACCTGGGATTGCCGGACTCGGCTGGCCCGAGCTGATCATCATTGTCCTGGTCATTCTGCTGCTCTTCGGAGGCAAGAAGCTGCCCGAGATGGCTCGCGGCACTGGTCGTGCGCTCCGCATCTTCAAGGCCGAGACCAAGGGCCTGATGGACGATGACGACGACACCACCACCCAGACACCGAACCAGGCCCAGTTGCCGGCGCCGGCCCCCGTCGTCCAGCCGCAGCCGGTGCAGCAGCAGCCGTGGCCCCAGCAACCCAACCAAACGCCGCAGCCCGTGCAGCAGCAGCCGGTCCAGCAGCAGCCGGTCCAGCAGCAGCCGTGGCCCCAGCAACCCAACCAAGCGCCGCAGCCGGTCCAGCAGCCGTGGCCCGACCAGCAGTCTCCCCAGGGACAGGCGACTGTCCAGCAGTGGCCGCAGCAGCCCGTCCAGCAGCAGACCCCGGTGGACGAGCCCCCTAGGCCCGACTCCGAACGCTGAGTCTGGGCACCTCGCGTGGTGATCGCCGCTCGCGGACGTAAGGACAGGCGGCCCCGCCCGCCACGCACCCCTGACAGGCGGATGACGCTCACCGACCACCTTCGGGAGTTCCGGAACCGGTTGGGCATCTCGGTGTTGGCCGTCGTGGTGGGCTTCATCGTCGCTTGGACCTTCTACAACCAGATCCTGGATCTGCTCAACAAGCCGATCAAGGATGTTGCGCATCAGTTGTTGATCCAAAAGCACATTCACGTCAAGCCCGTCCTGAACGGCGTCGCGAGCTCGTTTCTGCTGCAGACGAAGATCTCGCTGATGGCCGGAATCGTCGCGGCCAGCCCGGTCTGGCTGTACGAACTGTGGGCCTTCATCCTGCCCGGCTTGCACCGCAACGAGCGGCGCTGGACGGTGCTCTTCGTGGCGGTCGCGGGGCCGCTGTTCATGGCCGGTGTCGCGCTGGGGTACTACGTCCTCCCCAAGGGATTGTCAGTCCTGATCGGCTTCACGCCGAGTGCGATCACCAACCTGGTCGAGCTCAATGACTACCTGTCGTTCGTCATCCGGGTGCTCCTCGTCTTCGGGGTAGCCTTCGAGATTCCTTTGTTCGTGGTCATGCTGAACCTCGCCGGCGTCGTCAGGGCTCGTCAGCTGGCCAAGTACCGAAGCTGGATCGTCTTTCTCACGTTCGTCTTCGCCGCCGTCGCGACACCCTCGACGGACCCCATCACGATGCTGCTGCTGGCCTTCCCGATGATCGCGCTGTTCTTGGTCTCGGAGGTGATCGCCCGGATGATCGACCGGCGACGAGGTCGCGACGGGGACCCTGACTATGCTGACTTCGACGACGACGAGGTATCGCCGATCTAGTCGACCCGGCGGTCAGCAGGGAGCCACCACCATCGAGACGTTCGACGCCTTCGATCTGCCGGACTGGCTCGGAACCGAGCACGTCACCTGGCGTGCCGAGGGGATCCTCATCGAGGAACCTCTGGTCCAGGGCAGCCTCAGCTCGGGCAAGCGCAGCCACCCGTTGGACCTGCTCGCCGTGGATGCGGCCTACCCGCACACGGTCTGCGACTCCCGGCACCGCCACGACGCGCACCAGTCCTGGCATTTCGGCGAGGTGCTGCTGCTCGAGCTGGACGGGCGGGTCGCGGCCGCCGTACCCACCGTCGGCTTCGATCCCAACCTGGCGGTCGACACCATCCGGAGGGTGGCCAAGGCGTTGGGAGCCCCGAGCGCTAACTTCACGGTGAGCCTGAGGCTCTGACTCAGGCAGTATCCTCGGCCGAGTGACCCGACGACTCGCCTTCCTGGTCAACCCCACCGCAGGTAGGGGAAAGCTGGCCGGGAGCGCCGACGCCGTCGCGGGCCGACTCGCCGGCGGCGGGTACGCGGTCACCAGGATGGCCGGACGCGACGCCGCGGAATCCGGGGACCTCGCCCGATCCGTCGTGGCCGACGGGTACGACGCCTTGGTCGTCATGGGTGGTGACGGCATGGTCCATCTTGCGCTGCAAGCCGTCATGGCGTCACAGACGACCCTGGGTGTGGTGGCGACGGGTACCGGAAACGACGTGGCCCGCGCGCTGGGCATCGCGCCGGGCAAGCCATTGCAGAGCGCGGACGTCGTCGTCGCGGGCCGCACCCGGCGTATTGACGTGGCACGGGTAGGCACGACCTTCTACGCGACGGTGCTCGCCGCGGGCTTCGACAGCCTAGTCAACGAGCGGGCCAACGCGATGGGCTGGCCCAAAGGACAGATGCGCTACAACCTGGCGACGCTTGCCGAGCTCCGGGTGTTCCGGCCGATCGACTACACTCTCCAGCTCGACGGCTCATCGCTGGCGTGCCAAGCCATGCTGGTGGCCGTGGGGAACGCTCCGTCGTACGGTGGCGGGCTCCGCATGTGCGAGGGCGCCCGCGTGGACGATGGCCTTCTCGATGTGGTGATCATCAAGCCGATCAGCAAGCTGGAACTGGTGAAGGTGTACCCGCGGCTGTTCAAGGGAACCCACGTCACCCACCCGGCGTATCTGCGCCACCGGGTGCGCACCGTCACGGTCTCGGCGCGCGGCATCATCGCCTATGCCGACGGTGAGCGCCTCGGACCGCTTCCGGTCACCATCGAGGCCGTCCCGTCGGCGATCAGCGTCTTCGCGCCCGCGACATGACCGTTCTCGACGACTTCGCCGCGCTCTACGACTTCCCCCTAGACGACTTCCAGCGCCGGGCCTGTGAGTCCCTCGCGGCCGGACGCGGCGTCCTGGTGGCGGCACCGACCGGCTCGGGCAAGACCCTGGTGGGGGAGTTCGCCGTCCACCTCGCCCTGGCCACCGGCGGCAAGTGCTTCTACACGACACCGATCAAGGCGCTGTCGAACCAGAAGTTCGCCGACCTCACCCGCCGATACGGGGCCGAGCGGGTCGGCCTGCTCACCGGCGATAACGCGGTCAACGGGGAAGCACCCGTCGTGGTCATGACTACCGAGGTGCTGCGGAACATGCTGTACGCCAGGTCCTCGACCCTGCTGGGCCTGCGCTTCGTGGTCATGGATGAGGTGCACTACCTCGCCGACCGCTCCCGCGGAGCCGTGTGGGAGGAGGTGATCATCCATTTGCCGGAGTCCGTGAGCATCGTGTCTCTCTCGGCGACGGTCTCGAACGCCGAAGAGTTCGGGGAGTGGCTGCGCACCCTGCGCGGACAAGGCGACATCATCGTCGAGGAACGCCGTCCGGTCCCGTTGTTTCAGCACGTGATGGTCGGTCAGCGGATGTTCGACCTGTTCGCCGACGTTGGGAGCGGGCCGGCCGAGGGCCAGGTGAACCCGGAGCTCACCCGGGTGGCCCGCGATGACTGGCAGCGGATCCGGTCCCGCGACCATCGAGCCAAGAAGGGCGGCTCCCGCCGTCCGGCCGGCCGGGCGCTGGTACCGAGTCGGGTCGACGTCGTCGACCGGCTGGAGGCCGACGGGCTGCTGCCGGCGATCATGTTCATCTTCAGCCGGGCGGGGTGTGACGCGGCCGCCCAGCAGGCCCTTGGTGCCAACCTGAGGTTGACCACGGCGAACGAGAGGCGGGAGATCCTCGGTTACGCCGAGTCACGTGTCGCGACCCTGCCGACGACCGACCTGGCTGTCCTCGGCTACCCGCTCTGGGTCGAGGCCCTCGGGCGTGGGATCGCCGCGCACCACGCCGGGATGCTGCCGGTGTTCAAGGAGTGCGTCGAGGAGCTGTTCTCGCGCGGCCTGGTCAAGATGGTGTTCGCCACCGAAACGCTGGCTCTCGGCATCAACATGCCAGCGCGTTCGGTGGTCATCGACCGGCTCTCGAAGTGGAACGGCGAGACCCATGCCGACGTGACGCCGGGGGAGTACACCCAGCTGACCGGCCGCGCCGGTCGCCGCGGGATTGACGTGGAAGGTCACGCGGTCGTGCTTTGGGCCCCCGGCTTCGATCCCAAGGCGGTCGCCGGTCTCGCATCGACTCGGACGTACCCTTTGCGCTCGTCGTTCCGGCCGTCGTACAACATGGCCGTCAATCTCGTGCAGCAGGTGGGCAAGACGACGGCCCGCGAGCTGCTGGAGTCCTCGTTCGCGCAGTTCCAGGCCGACCGGGCAGTTGTCGGCCTGGCGCGTGAGGTGCGTCGGGCCGAGGAGGGCCTCGACGCCTATGCCGAGAACATCCAGTGCGATCGTGGTGACTTCATGGGTTACGCCTCTCTGCGGCGCCGGCTCTCCGACGTGGAGCGGTCGGCGATCCGCAAGAGGCGCGGCGACCGCCATGCTGCGGCCGCCGAATCGCTAGACCGTCTCAGGGTCGGTGACGTGATCCGGGTGCCTGCCGGCAGGTTCGCCGGTGTCGCTCTGGTCCTCGACCCCGGGGTCCGGTCGCCGCGCGAGGGTCCGCGACCCCTCGTACTCACTGTAGACCGGCAGGCCCGCCGACTCTCAGTCGTTGACTTCCCTACCCCGGTCGAGCCGGTTGCCCAGCTGAAGGTCCCGAGGTCGTTTAACGCCCGCAACGCCCAGCAGCGGCGCGAGCTCGCGGTGGTCCTGCGCGACCGCACGCGCGACCTGCCCGCAGGGCGGAACGGCGGACCGACCGGGGGCGGCCCCTTCTCCGACGAGCCAGAGATCGAACGGCTCAGGACCCAGATCCGCGCGCACCCGTGTCACAGCTGTCCGGAGCGGGAGCAACACGCCCGGTGGGCGGAGCGCTTCGTGAAGCTCGAACGGGAGACGAACAACATCCGCCGGCGTATCGAGCAGCGCACCAACACGATCGCCCGGGAGTTCGACCGGGTGTGCGAGGTCCTCGGGGAGCTCGGCTACCTCGAGGGCGACCGGGTCACCTCCGCGGGAAATTCTCTCTCGAGGCTGTACAGCGAACTCGATCTGTTGGCGGCAGAGTGCCTGCGCCTCGGCACTTGGGCCGGGCTCGAGGCGCCCGCTCTCGCCGCAGTCCTGTCGGCGCTGGTGTTCGAGTCACGCAAGCCGGACGAGTTCCAGCGACCGCGGGTCCCCGGGGGAGCGGTGCGCACAACCCTCGAGGCGATGACCCACCTGTGGGCCGAGCTGGATGCCGTCGAGCGCTCCCACCAGGTGAGCTTCCTGCGGGAGCCGGACCTGGGCTTCGCCTGGGCCGCCTACCGCTGGGCGGGAGGAGCCGAGCTCGACGACGTGCTCGACGATGTCGACCTTGCTGCCGGTGACTTCGTGCGGTGGGTGAAGCAGGTTCTCGACCTCGCGGACCAGGTTGGTGCCGCCGCGGCCGACCCGGCGCTGCGCAAGACCGTCCGCGAGCTGGTCACCGCGATGCGTCGTGGGGTTGTCGCCTACTCCGCCGACATGGACTGAACTCCTGGTCGAGGTGCCGGCCCAGGCGGTCGAGATGCCATTTTTCGGGACGACGAGGACGGATCATCTGTGACAAGGGGCGGATGGTCTGTGACAAGGGACGGATCGTCAGGTGGCGGTGGCGGTGGCGGCGGCGAGGGCGGCGACGACGCGGGGGACGGACCCGCCGAGGCCCCACTGCTCGCCTGCGGCGGCGACACTCTGGCGCAGATCGTCGTCCAGTGGGCGCAGCTTCGGGTCGAACGCCGGCAGGTCGACGTCCTTCGCCACCGCCACCACGGACGGAGCCACGGCCAGGTATGACCCGGCCGCGACCAGCCTGGCGCGCAGCCCGCTCGCCATCGAGCTCGCCGGGTCGGCAGCCGCAGTGAGGATGCCGGCCAGGTCGCCGTACTGCTTCAGCAACCCTGCCGCCGTCTTGTCACCGATACCGGCGACGCCTGGCAGCCCGTCTGACGGGTCGCCGCGCAAAGTGGCGAAGTCGGCGTACTGCTCCGGGAGCACGCCGTACTTGCCCACGACGACCGAGTCGGTGACGATCTCGAGGTTGCCGACCCCACGGGCGGTGTAGAGGACGCGGGTCTTGCGCTCGTCGCTCACCAGCTGAAACAGGTCGCGGTCGCCGGTGACGATGTCGACCGGCCCCGAGGCTCGGGTGGCGAGGGTGCCCATGATGTCGTCGGCCTCGTAGCCGGCCGCGCCGACCACCGCGAGCCCAAGCGCGTCGAGCATGGTGCGGATCATCGGCACCTGCACCGCCAGCGCGTCCGGGGTGACCTCGACGTCGACGCCGCCAGGGACCACGCGGACCACACGGTGCTTCTTGTAGGTCGGGATCAGCTCGACCCGCCACCTCGGCCGCCAATCGTCGTCCCAGCAGCAGACGAGCGCGGTCGGGTGGTACGTCGAGACCAGCCTGGCGACGAAGTCGAGCATGCCCTTCACCGCGTTGACCGGGGTGCCGTCCGGAGCGCGCAGGGTGTCCGGTATCCCGAAGAACGCGCGAAAGTAGAGCGACGCGGTGTCGAGCAGAAGCAGCTGGCCAGGTCTGTCGCCCACGCTCGGATGCTATCGGCCGCTCAAACCTCGATGGCGAGGCTCACCGTGACGACGTTTCCGAGCTCGAGCTTCTCGGCCCTCCGCACCCAGGTCTTCACCGGCACGATGTACCGGCCATCCTTGGGAAACAGCGAAGTCGCCCACTCCGTCCGCCCGATCCGAGCCTTGACCGGGATCATGCCCCAGCCGTAGGTGACCATCGCGGAGGTCGCCTCCAGCGCCCCGCAGTCGTCGTCCGGAACCGTGATGAAGTGCCACGGCGCCGGCCCATTCCAGAACCACATCTCGCCGCTGAACTCCAGGTCCACCGAAACAGGATACGAGCGAGCCGGCCCACCGGCGTGGTCGATAAGGTAAACGCATGACCGCCGACGTGACCTCGCGGATCCAGCGCACCCAGGCCGCGATGGCCGGCGCCCGGATCGACGCACTGGTGGTCGCCCCGGGCTCCGACCTGCGCTACCTGACCGGGTACGACGCCGCTCCGCTGGAACGACTGACTGTACTGGTGCTGCCAGCCGATGGCGCTCCCGTGCTGGTGGTTCCGGCCCTCGAGGCGGCCGAGGCGGAGCGGTCCCCGGCGGCGTTGGCGGGGATGGAGGTCCTCACCCATGGGGAGACCGACGACGCGCATGCGCTCGCCGTGACGGCGGTGAAGTCCGCAGCCCGGGTGGCGGTCGACGACCACATGTGGGCGAACCGGATGCTGGCCTTCCGGCAGGTTCTTCCCGACGCCGAGTTCGTCGTCGCGGGCAGGGTAATCAGCGACCTGCGCATGCGGAAGGGCACCGACGAGGTCGCGGCTCTGCGCCAGGCCGGCGCGGCCATCGACCGGGTCCACTCAAGGATGGGCGAGTTTCTCAAGGTCGGGCGCACCGAGCGTGCGGCCGGCGCCGCGATCACCGACGCGATCCTGCAGGCAGGGCACGCCACCGCGGACTTCGTGATCGTCGGGTCCGGCCCCAATGGCGCGTCACCGCACCACTCGTTGTCCGACCGGGTGATCGAGGTCGGAGACTCCGTCGTCGTCGACATCGGCGGACGGACCGTCGAGGGGTACTGCTCGGACAGCACCCGAACCTACGTCGTGGGGCGTGAGGCCCCCTCCGAGGTGACCGCCTACTACGACGTGCTGCTGGAGGCGCAGCGCGCCCAGTGCGACTACACCAGGCCCGGTGTCTCGGCCGAGTCCGTGGACCGGGTGGGGCGCACGATCATCACCGACGCCGGGTTCGGCGACTACTTCTTTCACCGCACGGGTCACGGCATCGGGCTGGAAACCCACGAGGAGCCGTACATCGTGGAGGGCAACGACCTGACGCTCGAGCCTGGGATGGCCTTCTCGATCGAGCCCGGGATCTACCTGCCGGGTCGCCACGGCGCGCGGATCGAGGACATCGTGGTGACCACTGCCGACGGCATCGAACGGCTCAACTCCACCCCGCGCGAGCTGACCGTCGTACCCGGCTGATGGAGGACGTGGACGCGGCGATCTGCAAGCTGCTGGCCGCCGACGGTCGGATGTCGTTCACCGAGCTGGGCAAACGCACCGGCCTGTCGACCTCGGCGGTCCACCAGCGGGTGAAGAGGCTCGAGAAGCGGGGGGCGATCAAGGGGTACCTGGCGAACATCGAGCCGAGTGAGTTCGGGCTCTCATTGACGGCGTTCGTGTCGATCCGACCGATCGACGCCTCGCAGCCGGACGACGCCCCGGAGCGGCTCGCGCACATCCGCGAGATCGAGGCCTGCTACTCGGTGGCCGGTGACGAGTCCTACATCCTGCATGTCCGGGTGACCGAGCCCAAGGCGCTCGAGGATCTGCTGGCCACGATCCGTCGGGCCGCCAACGTCTCGACCCGCACGACGATCGTGCTGTCGACGCCGTTCGAGAAGCGACCCCCCGCCTTCTGAGGGCGGGTGTCAGTGGACGAGCAGGTCCTGCTGGGACTCCGCGGCCTCGCGGGACGCCCTGGCCGCGGCCTCCGCGGCAGCGAGGTGGTCGCCCCCGCCCGCCATGGCGCCGTGCTGATGCCACCACTGCTGGCCGGCTTCGGGCAGGGTGTGGATCGGGTCGTAGTACTCATACGTGCGGGTAAGGGCCTCGGCGTCCTCCCGCTCGATCGACGTGCGGTAGTTCTTTGTCCAGTACGAGATCCCGTGCTCGCGGTCATAGGACTCCAGCTGGTGCACCCAGCGCTTGCCGACGAAAGGTACGTCGCAGACGATGCGGGGTGTCGCGAAGCCGGGCAGGTAGCCCATCAGGCTGTGCTGGAGCTCTTGCGCTCGGGCCACCGAGACCCGCCAGTGCTCGCTGAACGGGATCATGTCGCACATGTAGAAGTAGTACGGCATGATCTGCGCACCGTCGAGCAGCGCGAAGCACAGGTCGAGCAGGCGGTGGGTGTCGTCGTTGATGCCGCCCATCAGCACGCCCTGGTTGCGGACGTCGCGGGTGCCGGTGTCGAGCATTGCCTGGGTGGCCTTGGCGACCATCGGCGTCACCGAGTTGGCGTGGTTGACGTGGGTGTGTATCGCGATCGACGCGCCGCGCTTGCGGGCCTTGGTGTTCAGCCGCTCCATGCCCGCGCGGACCTCGTCCTGCAGCCAGTGCTGCGGGAGGCCCATCAGCGCCTTGGTGGCCAGCCGGATGTCGAGGATGTTGTCGACGTCGAGCACGGAGTCGACGAACGCCTCGAGGCGGGCCCACGGCATGTTGGCCACGTCGCCGCCCGAGACGACAACGTCGCGGACACCGGGGTGGGTCCGCAGATAGTCGAGCATCGCGTCGATCCGGTCGACCGGCTTGAGGTCGAACTTCAGCTTGGTGATGACCGGCGTCGAGTTGCCGACCAGGTCCATCCGGGTGCAGTGCCCGCAATACTGCGGACAGGTCGGCAGCAGCTCCGCCAGCACCTTGGTGGGATAGCGGTGGGTGAGCCCCTCGGCGACCCACATGTCGTGCTCGTGCAAACTGTCGCGGGTCGCGTGCGGGTGGCTCGGCCAGTCGGTACGACGGTCGGAGAACACTGGCAGCATGTAACGCCGAATCGGGTCGGCGTACATCGACTCGGTGTCCGGCACAACACGCGGCACCATCGTGTTCATCATCTGCGGGGGCACCAGCATCGACATGGTGGCCCGCTCGGCCTGGTCACGCTCGAGGTCGGCGTAGAACCGGTCCTCGACCAGGTCGCCCATCAGCGCGCGGAGCTGCTTGATGTTCTTCACGCAGTGCGCCCGCTGCCACTGGACCGAGGCCCAGTCCTCGTCGGTCACGTCGGCCCAGCCCGGGAACCGCGTCCAGTCGGGCTCGACGAGCTCGACGCGCGAGTACGGATAGGGCTGCTCGAGGCCGGTCGTCGGCTCTGTCACGTGGTCCTCCAGGCAGGCTTCCGCGGCGGTTGTGCCGCGCGAACATCTCATGCAAGAGTACGGGAGAATGCACGGCGACGGCAAAGCCGCGCCGCAATACTTCCGGCCATCCCCGCCATCCTCAGGAGGTTTCCTTGCCGAGCGGTCTCGAGGCGCCAAGCGACCCGACCGGGCTGCACCGGGTCCTGGAACCCCCGGGCGTGCTGCCCCAGGCCGCGCAGCGGTTGGACACCCGGCCGGAGCTATGGCCCGACGAGGTGCGGATCGACGTCAGCCGGCTCAACCTCGACGCGGCGTCGTTCCGCCAGCTCGTCGACAAACACCAGGGTGAGGGAGCTGCGGTCCGCGCCGAGGTGCTGGAGATTGTGGCCACCCGCGGCAAGATGCACAACCCGGTAACCGGCTCCGGAGGCATGCTCACCGGCACTGTCGCCGAGGTGGGTCCGGAGTCGACGCTAGGTCTCAAGGTCGGCGACATCGTCACCACGTTGGTCTCGCTGACGCTGACCCCGTTGGTGGTCACAGACGGGCTGGCCCGATGGGACGGCACCAGCGAGCAGGTGCCATGCGAGGGGTACGCCGTGCTCTTCGGCCGCTCGATCGCCGCCGTGATGCCGGACGACCTGGCCGCGCCGCTGGCGCTTGCCGTGATGGACGTCTGCGGTGCCCCGGCGCTCACGGCGAGGGTGGTCCGTCAGTACGAGCAGTCTTGTGTCGTCGTGATCGGGGGTGGCGGAAAGTCCGGCTCCTTGAGTCTGGCCGCTGCCGCCGACGCCGGGGCGCGTCACCTCATCGGGGTCGTGCCGAACGAGGCGGAGGCCGCGACCCTCCGCGCCGCCGGACTTGCCCACGAGGTCGTCGTCGCCGACGCCCGCGACCCGGTGGCGCTGTCCCGGGCAGTCACCGCGGCCGGAGGCCCTGCGGACGTCGTCGTGGTCTGCGTGGACGTGCCGGGCTGCGAGGGAGGTGCGCTGCTGTCCACCGCCCAACGTGGCACGGTGATCTTCTTCTCCATGGCGACCTCGTTCACGGCCGCGGCCCTCGGGGCGGAGGGCCTGGCGTCCGACGTCACGATGCTCGTGGGCAACGGCTACGTCCCAGGTCACGCCGCCTACGCGGTGGACCTGCTCCGCCGGTACGACGGGGTGCGTCGGCTCTTCGAGATCAGGCTCGCGCACGAGGCGGCAAGATAGTCGCCATGCCTTCCTCCTCCGAGCGGGTCCTGCTGCGCAACGGCACGATCCTCGCACCGGCTCACCCCGGTGCCTCCGCCCTGGTCACCGACGGCGATCGCGTGACGTGGATCGGCGACCACACCATTGCGGACCAATATGCAGTCGGCGCTGCCCGCATCGTAGATCTCGGCGGCGCACTCGTCACGCCTGGTTTCGTCGACGCGCACTTGCATCTGTCGAAGACCGGTTTCGCGCTGCAAAGTGTCGACCTCGGAGCCGCTGGCTCGCTCACCGAGGCACTCGAGCTGCTCGAGCATCAGGCTCAGCTTGAGGGTTCGACTGTGCTGTTCGCGCACGGCTGGGATGAGTCCCGGTGGCCGGAGGCTAGGCCGTTCACCGCGGCCGAGCTGGACCAGGTGGTAGGTGACCGGGTCGCCTATGTCAGCCGGGTGGACGCGCACTCGGCTGTCGTGTCGAGCGCGCTCCTTCGGCAGGATCCGACGATCACCACGCTCGACGGCTGGCGGGGCGGCGGTCTGGTCGCCCGCGATGCGCACCACGCGGCTCGCAATGTGGTCGACACGCTCCGAAGCCTCGACGAGCGTCGCGAGGCCCTGCTTCGTGCGCTCCGGCACGCAGCGAGCAGCGGCATCACGACAGTGCACGAGATCAATGCGCCGCACATCTCGCCGTACGACGACCTCGATCTCGTCGCCGGTCTGCTCGCCGGGCAGGTGCTCCCGGACGTGGTCTCCTACTGGGGCGAGTTCATGGGCGGGGAGCACGCGGACGACCCTCGGCTTGCCGGGTTCGCGGGTGACCTCTGCGTCGACGGCGCCATCGGGTCGAGGACGGCGGCCCTCACCGCGTCGTACGCCGACGCCGAGTCGGCCGGGAACCTCTACCTCGACGACGTCGCGGTCCGCGACCATGTCGTCTGGTGCACCGAGCACGGGACCCAGGCCGGCTTCCACGTCATCGGCGACCGCGGCGTCGACACCGTGTTGGCGGGGCTGAGTCAGGCCGCCGACAAGGTGGGTGTCGACGCGATGGTCGAGGCTCGACACCGGCTGGAGCATGTCGAGATGATTCCACCGGTCGGGGTTGCGTTATTGGGTCGGCTGGGCGTCGTCGCTTCCGTGCAGCCCGCGTTCGACGCCGCCTGGGGAGGCCCGGGCGCGTTGTACGAGCAACGTCTCGGCGCCTCGCGGGCCACCCCGATGAACCCGTTCGCCAGCATGCACCGCGCCGGCATCCGGCTCGCGTTCGGCTCCGACAGCCCGGTGACACCACTCGACCCGTGGGCGGGCGTGCGAGCCGCGGTCTGGCACTGCAACGAGAACGAACGGTTGAGTGCCTCCGTCGCGTTCGATGCCCACACGCGCGGCGGGCATCGGGCCGCCCGCGACGAGTCAGCCGGGGTCCTGGCGGTCGGCGGAGCCGCGACCTATGCCGTGTGGGAGACCGCGTCGGCCGCAGTCGTGGGTGGCGGCGGGCTGCTGACCCTCGACGCGACGTCGCCGCTGCCGAAGTGCGTCCGGACAGTCGTCTCTGGTGCCGTCGCGTACGACGTGATGAGTGCCTCATGACGACCCGCACCCGACCTCGGCTGCACCTCGACCCGTCCACCGTCCGGCAGGCCCGCAGCCTGGCGAAGAAGGCCGGCCGCCCGATCGTGCGGATGGCCCGCCAGCACACCACCGTCTCGGTGGAGCGGGCCACCCTTCGGCTCGCTGGCCTCTCCGGGGCCGACCCTGACGGCACGCCGTGGGTCAACCGGCTGCTGGACGCCGTACGTGGCGACGTCGGCCTCGAGCACGGCGTCGCGGTGCCGGTCTGGGACGCGTTGCGACGGCACGACGGCGTCGACCTCGCCGAGCTGGCGAAACGGGCCGCCTCCGGAACGGTCCGCTTCGAGCTCCCCTCCGGCAGCGACGCCGTCCGCGCGACCGCAGCCGCCCGCAAGGCGGTCGCGAGGGGCATCCGCACGGTCGACCAACGCCGGCGGGAGCGCGACCGGCTGGTCAAGCGCTGGGGGGATCCGAAGCAGAAGCCCTGGATCTACCTGATCGTGGCCACCGGCGACATCTACGAGGACATCCCGCAGGCGCAGGCGGCCGCCCAGGCCGGGGCCGACGTCATCGCGGTGATCCGGTCGACCGGGCAGTCGCTGCTCGACTACGTGCCCGAGGGCGCGACCCGGGAAGGGTTCGCCGGCACCTACGCGACCCAGGAGAACTTCCGACTCATGAGGAAGGGTCTCGATGAAGTCAGCTCCCAGATCGGACGTTACGTACGGTTGACGAACTATGCTTCCGGTTTGTGCATGCCGGAGATCGCCGCGTTGGCGGGCATGGAGCGGCTCGACATGATGCTCAACGACTCGATGTACGGCATTCTCTTCCGCGACATCAACCCGATCCGCACGTTCGTGGACCAGCGGTTCAGCCGCCAGGTCCACGCCCGCGCCGGCATCATCATCAACACCGGCGAGGACAACTACCTCACCACCGCCGACGCCGTCGAGGCCGCCCACACGGTGACCGTGAGCCAGCTGCTCAACGAGTACTTCGCGAAGGAGGCCGGTCTCGAGGACTGGCAGCTGGGGCTGGGGCACGCGTTCGAGATCGACCCGGATCTGCCGGACAGCTTCCGACTGGAGCTGGCACATGCCCTGCTGGCTCGCACACTGTTCCCGAAGGCGCCGCTGAAGTGGATGCCGCCGACCCGGCACATGACGGGTGACGTCTTCCGCGGCTACCTGCTTGACGGGTTCTTCAACCTGGCCGGGGCGATGACCGACCAGGACATCCTGCTGGTCGGCATGATGACGGAGGCGGTGGTGACTCCATGGCTCTCCGACCGCGACCTGGCGCTGCAGAACGTCCGGTACGTCGTCAGCGCCGCCGGCCGGCTGGCCGAGGACTTCCACCCGAGCCCCGACGGCTTCATCGCAAGGCGCGCGAACGACGTGCTGGCGGAGTCGATCGACCTGCTGGACAAGATCCTCGGCCATCCTGGCTCCGAGCACGGCGCGGGTCTGCTGGACGCGATCGCCGACGGCACGTTCGGGTTGATGAAGCGACCTGCCGACGCGGGCCGGGGGTTGGAAGGCGTTGCTCGCAAGGCGTCCGACTACTACAACCCGGCCACCGAGATCCTGGAGGGCGAATGACATCCCCGGGGCGAGCACAGTCCGACCGGCCGGAGCCGACGATCGTCCGCCCGTACGGCGACACCACCGGCGACGGCATGGTGCAGGTGTCCTTCACCTTGCCGCTGCCGCACGACAAGCGGGCCGAAGGCGCGGCCGCACAGCTCGCCAAGAAGATGGGCCTGGACCCGGCCATGGTCGTGCACGCGAAGGCGATGGGGCCCGACTTCACATTCTTCGTCGTCTACGGGCAGGTCAGCCATCTGGTCGACGTGAGCAAGGTGCCGGTGGTCGAGCGGGACTACCCATTGCTGACCCCGAAGGAGGTCAACGGTACGGTCAAGAAGGCGCTCCGTCGGCGTCTGGTGGTGGTCGGTGGATGCATCGGCACCGATGCGCACACCGTGGGCATTGACGCGATCCTCAACATCAAGGGCTTCGCCGGGGAGAAGGGTCTCGAGTACTACCGCGAGCTGAAGGTGGTGAACCTCGGGGCTCAGGTGTCGATACCCCACCTGGTGGCGCGCGCCCGGGAGGAGGGGGCCGACGCGGTCCTGGTGTCTCAGGTCGTCACCCAGAAGGACGCGCACATCCTGAACACCAAGGAGATGTCGGCGGCCTTCAACGAGGTCTACCCGCGGGCGACCCGGCCACTGTTGATCATCGGCGGCCCACGCTTCGACGAGTCGCAGGCGAGTGACCTCGGCGTCGACAAGGTCTTCACCCGGGGAACCACCCCCGGAGAGGTGGCGAGCTACCTGGTGAGCCGGCTCGGCGATCGCCGAGCGCACCTGCCAGCCGAGCCGAGGAGGCGGCATGAGTGACGACCCGCGCGTCGGCGTCACCGTGACCCACCGCCGCTACGTCCCCTACTCGCACGCGCACTATGCCGGCAACCTGGTCGACGGCGCCTACAGCCTAGGCCTGTTCGGTGACGTGGCCACCGAGGTGTGCATCCGCACCGATGGTGACGAGGGCCTGTTCGCGTCGTACTCCGACGTGCAGTTCCGAGCCCCGGTGCGGGCCGGAGACGTCCTGGAGGTCACCGCGGTGGTGACGCGGGTCGGCACCCGGTCGAGGACCATCGACCTGCGCGTCGAGGTGATCTGCCGTGGCCGACCCGACCTCGGTGCGTCCTCGGCGCAGGTGCTCGATGAGCCGATCCTGGCGACGACGGCCACCGGCACCGTCGTGGTCCCGCCGCGAGTCTGAGAGTGACCGGCGTGTTGGGCCGACACGCCGTGTGCCGGAAGAACGCCCAGCCAACTCAGGGTGAACACAACGCCGACTTGACCTGCCTCTTCTGGAGTCGCCGCAGGTCAGCGGCGGGTTGACAGGTGGCTCGCGGAATTGGCAGAGTTCCGGCAGTCCACCCAGGAGACGCGCGGATGACCGGACTCGGGAGGTCGCGGTAGTTGGGTTCCTGATCCAAACCCAGCCTTGCCTCGGCTGATCGGATGGCAGCTCGCCGTGCGCGGGTCGACGACGCAGAGACCCGGTGCCAGTAGACAACGGAACCTTGACTCCACCGCCAATGGGGCGGGTCCGGTCCGAAGGCAACCGGGTTCTTCTGCGGCTTTTCACCGCCGCGTAGGCTCTCGACATGCTCGCGCCGCGCTGGTACGTCGCGGCGCGCGTGCTCGCCTCGTTCCTGGCCGGCTGCGCCGTCGGTGCCTCGTTTCCGCCGTACGACCGGGCCTGGCTGCTGCCGGTCGGGGTCGCGGCGCTCCTCGTGCTCGTTCACGGGCGTCGCGCCCGGGCGGGGCTGGGTTACGGGTGGCTGTTCGGGACCGGCTTCATGCTGGTGCTGATGCCGTGGCTGCGGGTGATCGGCAGCGATGCCTGGATCGCGCTGAGCGTCGTCGAGGGACTCTTCTACGGGCTGATGGGGTTGTCCTGGGCGCTCCTGACGGCCCGTCGGTGGTGGCCGCCGGCGGTGGCGGCTGCTTGGGTGGGGGCGGAGTTCCTGCGCGGCACCGTGCCCTTCGGTGGCCTGCCCTGGGGCCGACTGGCCTTCGGCCTCGCCGACACCCCCATGGACCGCTACGGACGCCTCGGCGGGACTGCGCTGGTGTCCTTCGTCACCGTGCTGGTGGTGGCGCTGGTCATCGACGTGATGCTGCGGCGGGACGTCTCGCGGTTGGGCGGCGCGCAGGTGATGGTCGCTCTCGGACTCGTGCTCGCCGCGTTCGTGCTGCCCGTCGGCTTGGCGGGGGCGCAGAGCCGGGTGACCGTCGCTGTCGTGCAGGGCAACGTGCCGGGAGACGGGCTGACGGCTTTCGACGAGCGGCGCGCCGTGCTGCACAACCACGCAAGCGCCACCCGCGCCTTCGCGGCCAAGGTGGCGGCGGGCCGCGCTGCCCGACCCGACTTTGTGATCTGGCCGGAGAACTCGACCGACATCGACCCCTACCTGGATCGGTCGGTGTACGAGGAGATCGACGCAGCAGTGCGCGACATCGCAGTGCCGGTGCTGGTCGGCGCGGTCCGCAGCGGTCCGGACTCTGAACACGTGCAGAACGTCGGGATCGTGTGGTCGCCGACCTCGGGACCGGGGGAGCGATACACCAAGCAGCACCTGGTGCCCTTCGGCGAATACATCCCGTTCCGTAGCCTGCTGACGCCCTTGATCGGTCGGCTGAAACAGATCCCCAAGGATTTCGCACCCGGTGACCGGGCCGGCGTGCTGTCGATCGGGGGGACGACGATCGGTGACCTGATGTGCTTCGAGGTCGCCTACGACGGGCTGGTCCGCAGCATCGTGCGGGACGGCGGGGAGGTTGTCGTCGTGCAGACCAACAACGCGACGTACGCCGGAACCGGCCAGCTTGCCCAACAGTTCGCCATCTCCAGGTATCGGGCCGTCGAGAGTGGACGCCAGGTGGTGGTCGCCTCCACCGACGGGATCAGCGGGTTCTTCGGAGCCGACGGGTCGGTGGTCGCCCGGAGCCAGGTGCACACTCAGGTGGTTCTCGAGCGCCAGGTGACCCTGGCGACCGGGATCACGCTTGGGGTGCGGCTGGGTTTCTGGGTCGACCTGCTGCTGTCGCTGGCAGCGCTGGCCCTGACCGGGCTCGCCGCCTTGGGCAACCGGGTCCGACCCGGCAGGATGACGAGATGACCGCACTACGCTGCCTGGTGGTGGTTCCGACCTACAACGAGGCCGAGAACATCGAGCTGGTTCTCGACCGCGTCCGGGCCTCGGTGCCCAGCGTCGACATCCTGGTGGTCGACGACGGCTCGCCGGACGGGACCGGCGAGCTCGCCGACAAGGTCGCCGCCCACGACGACAGGGTCCAGGTGCTGCACCGGGAGGCCAAGGCCGGGCTGGGCGCGGCCTATCTGGCGGGATTCGCGTGGGGGCTGGACCGCGGCTACGACGTCCTGGTCGAGATGGACGCCGACGGTTCGCACCTTCCCGAGCAGCTTCCCCGGCTGCTGGGTGCGCTGCCTGGTGCGGACCTGGTGCTGGGCGCCCGCTGGGTCGCGGGCGGGCGGGTCGTGAACTGGCCCCGCCGCCGGATGCTGCTCTCTCGGGGCGGCAATCTCTATGCTCGTGTCGCCCTCGGCCTGCCGGTGCACGACGCCACCGGGGGATTCCGCGCCTTCCGGCGTCAGGTGCTCGAGGAGATCGGCCTCGGTGACGTCACCTCGCAGGGTTACTGCTTCCAGGTCGACCTGGCTCGCCGGACCCTCGCCGGCGGGTTCCACGTCGTCGAGGTGCCCATCACCTTCGTGGAGCGCGAGTACGGAGAGTCGAAGATGAACGGGGACATCGTCCGCGAGGCCCTGATCAACGTCACGCGGTGGGGCATCCGGCATCGCGTGGACCAGATGGCCCGTCTAGCGCGGAGCCGACGGCGATGAGGGCCGTCCTGCTGCTGGCGCTCTTCATCGGGCTGCCGATCCTGGAGATATACGTGATCATCCAGGTCGGCCAGGAGATCGGCGCGATCCCTACCGTGGTGCTGCTCATCGCCGAGTCTGCGCTCGGCGCGTGGCTGGTGAAGCGCGAAGGCCGGCGCGCCTGGCTGGCCCTGAATGGTGCGCTGACCAGCGGTTCCTTGCCGGGCAAGGAGCTGGCTGACGCCGCCATCGTGCTCGTCGGTGGCGTGCTACTGCTCACCCCCGGCTTCGTGACCGACGTGTTCGGATTCTTCTGCGTGCTGCCGTTCAGCCGACCGCTGGCTAGGCGGCTGCTGGCCAGTGTGGTGTCACACCGGATCATGCGGTTCGGCCAGTCCCATTCGAGGCAGACCCGGGACGGTGTCCACCAGATCTACCGCGACCCCCCTCCCGGCTGAGGCACGGGGGGGGGGCTTGCTCGCACCTCGTTGCCGGGTCGGGTCGGGTCGGGTCGGGTCGGGTCGGGTGTCAGGCCGTCTTCTGCGCCTTCGTCTTGGCGGTCGCGCGGGCGCTGCGTCGATGCAGGTGAGCCGGCCCGATGTCCCCGTTGCGCAGCAGCTCGAGCCGCTCGGACAGGATGTCCTCCAGCTCCGTGATAGACCTGCGCTCGCGGAGCATGTCCCAGTGGGTGCGGGCCGGCTTCTCGGCCTTGACGTCCGGAGCGCTGCCGTCACGCTGGCGCGACTCGGCACCACAGCGTGGGCATTCCCAGGTGAAGGGGACCTCGGCTTCCTCCGCCATCGGGATCTCGAACTCGTGGCCGTTGAGGCAGTCGTACACGACCCGCTGGCGGGGGGCAAACTCGATACCGCTCTCGTCCTCGAAGCTCGTACCGCCGAGGCGTGACCCTCGTAGTGTCGCTCGCTCTGACATGGTGTGCTCCCCGCTGTCGTGGTCAAACCCCGTGAGATGCTCTGACGGCTGCGCCACTACTCTGAACGTCATCTTGCCGACATTGGTGCCAACGTGTCTCCTGTTGCAATGATTCCCGGGACGACTGAGATTCGCCTGAGACGCACCGGTGACCTTCCGGAGATTATTCGGCGCCAAACGTCGTTCGGACGTGCCACGAAGTCGGGTTTGTTTCGGCGGCTTCCGCCATCCCCCGCCTGACGGCCACCGGGGCCCCCTCGAAGCGGCAGGTCACGTCTGACCGGTGGGGTCGGCTCCACGCCAGATCCCGCGTCGGAGGTACACCTCACGCAGCAGGTCCGCCCGGTCGGTGATGATGCCGTCAACACGGAGGTCGAGCAGTCGGGTCATCTCTGCGGGGTCGTCCACCGTCCACACGTGCACGCGCTTGCGCAGCGCGTGCGCTCGCTTGACGAACGCGGGGGTGACGATCGGCAGCGGCCCGGCGTAGCCGGGCACCTGGGCCGCGAGCGCGGTGTGGCCGGTGGCGAGCCAACGCAGCCGGTACGTCGGGAGCAGCCGAAGGGCGCCGACACCCAGCGGGGTGTACGACGTTGCCACCCGTGACCCGCAACGGGCCCGAAGCCGGCTCAGTCGCCACGGCGAGAACGAGGCGACGCACACCCGGTCCCAGGCCCGATGCTCGCTGATCACGTCGGCCAGCGGATCGATGGCGGCCCGGCTCTTGCAGTCGATGTTGACCCGAAGGTCGGGCCAGGAGGTGAGAATCTCGCTGAGCAGCGGTACAGCTTCGCGGCCCCCGATGAGGGCGCGGCGCACCTGCTCGTAGGGGATGTCCGCCACCGAGCCGGTGACGTCGGTCACGCGGTCCAGCGTGGCGTCGTGGAAGGCGAGCACCACCCCGTCCGAGGTGGCGTGGACGTCCGTCTCGACGTAGCGGTAGCCGAGCGCCACGGCCGCGGCGAAGGCCACCATGGAGTTCTCGATGCCGATGCTGTCGCCGGTCAAGGCGCCACCGCGGTGCGCCATGGCCAGCGGGAGGCCGTCGTTGTCGAAGAAGGGGTAGTCGTCCGCACCGAGCAGCCAACCCACAGGCAGCAGTATGCCCGGTTCGGTGGGCGGACCGCTTGAGTGCTTGCGAGAGCTAGGCGGCGTCGTCGATGTGCAGCGGCCGGGCGCCGGCTCGGGTGACGGTGTAGACGCCGAACGGGCTGAGCCCGCGCTGGTGGCAGATGCGGTAGAGCGCACGGAACCACGTCCGGTCGTACGGCTGGACCTGCTCGCTGCCGGGCCGGGTGAGGCCGAGCGCCAGCCCGGCGACCGGCGCCTCGTGCTCCGCCCGGTCCACCAGGTCGTCGAGGACACACCCGCACTCGCTCGGGGTGGCGTCGGGATCCACCCCGAGCACGTGCCACTGGTGGATGGGCCTGGCCTGGTCGTCGCAGCACACGACGAGGACCGTCGGGGTGGCCAGCCGGCTCTGGTCGATCGCGCTGGTGAAGTGAGCCTCGGCTTCGCGAGGGTCGGAGAGTGTCGGGATGCGTCGGGCCTTGGACATGGTCCCTAGCGTGGGCGATGCGGCCTGTGGACCGCAGAAACGATCCACAGGCAAGCTGTGGTAGGGGCCCGCCACCGGCGCCCAACGGTCCGGAGTCAGATGTCGCGGAACGTCTCGATCGAGGCGCCTAGCTTGTTAAGGCGTTCGGCGAGGTCTTCGTAGCCGCGGTTGATCACGTAGACGTTGCGGAGCACCGATGTGCCCTTGGCCGCCATCATCGCCAGCAGGATCACGACCGCCGGCCGCAAAGCGGGGGGACACATCAGCTCGGCCGCCGACCAGTGGGTGGGGCCCTCGACCAGGACCCGGTGCGGGTCGAGCAGCGTGATCGACGCGCCGAGCTTGGTCAGCTCGGTGAGGTAGATGGCCCGGTTCTCGTAGACCCAGTCGTGGATCATCGTCTGACCCTCGGCCACTGCGGCGATCACCGCGAAGAACGGCAGGTTGTCGATGTTGAGCCCCGGGAACGGCATCGGATGGATTTTGTCGAGGGGGGCGTGCAGCGTCGATGGCCGGGTCGTGAGGTCCACCAGCCTGGTGTGGCCGTTCTCGGCAAGGTACTCCTCGCTGCGGTGGTAGCTCAGGCCCATCTCTTCCAGCAGCGCCAACTCGATCTCGAGGAACTCGATGGGAGCCCGCCGGATGGTGATCTGCGAGGACGTGACGACCGCGGCCGCGATCAGGCTCATCGCCTCGATCGGGTCCTCGGACGGGGCGTAGTCGACGTCGACGTCGATCTCCGCGACGCCGTGCACGGTGAGGGTCGTGGTTCCGATGCCCTCGACTCGCACTCCGAGCGCGGTGAGGAAGAAGCACAGATCCTGCACCATGTAGTTCGGGCTGGCGTTGCGGATCACGGTCACCCCGGGATGCCGGGCGGCCGCCAGCAGGACGTTCTCGGTCACGGTGTCGCCGCGTTCGGTGAGCACGATCGGACGGGTCGGCATCACGGACGGGTTGACCTCGGCGTGGTAGCTGCCTTCGGTCGCCTTCACCTCCAGCCCGAACGGCCGCAGCGCCGTCATGTGCGGCTCCACGGTACGGCGACCGAGGTCACAACCACCGGCGTACGGGAGCTCGAAGCTGGTGCGGTCATGCAGCAGCGGCCCGAGGAACATGATGATGCTGCGGGTACGGCGGGCCGCGGCCTCGTCGATCGAGGTGAGGTCGAGATGATCGGGGGACTGTAGCTCCAGGTCGTTGTCCTCGCCCTGCCAGCTGAAGCGGAAGCCGATGCTGGCCAGCACCTCGAGGATCCGGTTGACCTCCTCGATGCGCGCCACCTTGCGAAGCGTCGTCCGCCCGCGGTTGAGCATCGCGGCGCACAGCAGGGCAACGCCCGCGTTCTTGCTGGACTTCACGTTGATCGAGCCGGACAGCGTCGTACCGCCGACGACCCGCAGGTGCATCGGACCGGAGACGCCCAGCGACACGATCTCGGAGTCGAGGGCCTCGCCGATGCGAGCCAGCATGTCGAGGGTGAGGTTCTGGTGGCCGCGCTCGATCCGGTTGATCGCACTCTGGCTGGTCCCGAGGGTTTCTGCCAGCTCGGCCTGAGTCAGCGTCCGGTGCTTGCGGGCGTCCCGGATGAGGTTCCCGATGCGGCGCAGGTAGTCGTCAGCCATCTCCCGAGGATATCTCATATCTGAGATACGCCGAGCGCCCCGCGCTGGTGACACCTCGGATCTCCATTCCTCGCGCCGGACCGACCGAGAACGGTCGCACACCGGTAACACGCACGCCGCACGCTCCGCGTTGCACGAGTTGCGGACTTTCGCCCGCGGGGTGAGCCCGCGGGGTGAGTATGTCGAGCGGTGCTCTACCGGGAGCAAACAGCGAGGTTCGAATGAAGTCTCGTCTCGACCGAGGCGGAGTGCTGGCCGCGGGTGCTTTGGCTGCCGCCACTGCGCTGCCCGCCTCTGCGAGCCGGCCGCCGCAGGTCAACGCCGTCGTCAACGGGTTCTCGTACGGCGAGCTGCAGGCGCAGGTCGTGGGTCAGTCGGGGTGCGGCTCCAACATCGCCGGGGAGCCGTCGATCCACGTCTCGAAGAACAACCTGGTGGGCCTCGGGTCCGAGGATGGCCTGGGCGGCGGCAGTGAGTACTGGCGTGCCACCCAGGTCGGCGGCACCACCGCGGCCCAGGGCTGCGATCTGGTCTACGCGGGTCAGCCCAACGCAGTCGGGGGAGTGGGAGCGTCGGGCGGCGACATCGATACCGCATTCGCACCGAAGCTCTCCGCCGCCGGCACCTACCGGATCTACGTGGCGAGCCTCAACCCCGGCTCGGTGAACGTGGCGACCTCGGTCGACGACGGCGCGACCTTCACCCAGACTCCGGTCCAAGCCGGGCTTCCCCTCGACGACCGGGAGTGGATTGCCGCCTACGGCGCCGACACCAGCCTGCTGACTTTCCACGACATCGCGACCAACGACATCGACGTACTGCGGTCGGACAACGGCGGTGCCCTGTACACCCTGGTGTCGCGGGTCATCCCGGTCACCGACTACAAGGCAATGTACAACCAGCTGGGGAACATCGCGATCGACCACCGCAACCCGGCCCCTGGCGGCAGCTTCCACGCCTACCAGTCCTTCGTGGCCCCCGCCACCGACCCCGGCGCGACCGGTGATGGAACCTACAAACGAGGCGTTTCTCGACGTGTCGGACGACGGCGGGCTTACCTGGACCGACAAGCCGATTCCGTGTTCGACGGCCTTGCGCCAATGGCCTCAATCACCAGTTCCCGAACGTCTCCGTCGCCCCCAACGGCACCCTGTTCTACGCCGTCAGCAACGACAAGGCGGTCTACGTCGCCAAGTCGCGGGACCGCGGCGACACCTGGAAGTGCTCGGGACCCGTCAGCACCGTCGGGCGCGCCATCTTCCCGTGGATCGTGGCCACTAGCGCCGGTCAGGACCGGTCTACTACGGCTCGAACGGGTCCGGACCGGACCAGACCTGGTACGTCTACTTCGCCCAGCACCGCCTCCGCTCGCTGTCGAACTGGCGCACCTCCGGGCTGATGCCGGTTCACCGCGGCGACGTCTGCGAGGGGGTGTCGGCTGCACCGGAGGACGACAGCTCCTCGACAACTTCCGCGTCGACACCGACCAGAGCGGATGGGCGCACATCGCCTACTCGCACGACGCTCCTGATCTCGGCGGCAGCGGCACGTACACCGGGTACGCCGTCCAGCAGGCGGGAAGGCATGTTGGGTACCCCAACTGACCGGCGTCGGCCTACTCGACCGTGACGGACTTGGCCAGGTTGCGGGGCTTGTCGATGTCGTGCCCAAGGGCCCGAGCCGCGTGGTAGGCCAATAGCTGCATCGGGATGGTCAGCAGGATCGCATCCAGCTCGGGCTCGCTCCTAGGGATGTCGATCCGCTCGGCGTCGAGGCCGGCCAGCCCGACGTTGGCATGGGTGACGACGGTCAGTGGGCCGCCGCGCGCGGCGATCTCGTGCAACGCGGCCAGGTTGCGCTCGACCAGCTCGTCGCCGGGCACGACGGCGACCGTGGGCACTGCGGGGCCGATCAGCGCCAACGGTCCGTGCTTTAGCTCGGAGGCCTCGTACGCCTCGGCATGGCGGTAGGAGATCTCCTTGAACTTCTGCGCCCCCTCCCGGGCCACCGGATACCCGCGCACGCGGCCGACGAAGAACAGTGACTCCGCCTTCGCCAGCGCGATCGCGACCTCCGCGATCGCGTCCTCGAGCTCGAGCACGTCCGCGATCTGCGCGGGCAGGGCCTGCAGGCCTCGAAGGATGCGGTGGCCGTCCGCGACCGAGAGATCCCGAACCCGCCCCAGGTGGACGGCGAGCAGGGCGAACCCGATCGACATGGTGGTCAAGGCTTTGGTCGAGGCCACGGCCACCTCCGGTCCGGCGTGCAGATAGATCCCGCCGTCGCACTCCCGGGCGATCGTCGAGCCGACGACGTTGATCAGTCCGATGACGCGACCGCCTTTGCGCTTCACCTCCTGGACGGCCAGCAGGGTGTCGGCCGTCTCCCCGGACTGGGACACCGCGACGTACAGGGTGTCCGGCTCGATGACCGGGTTGCGGTAGCGGAACTCGGAGGCCGGCTCCGCATCGGCCGGGATCCGCGCGAGCGCCTCGATCATCCCGGCGCCCAGCTGTCCCACGTAGTAGGCCGAGCCGCACCCGAGGATCTTCACCCGTCTGATGCCACGAGTCTCGCGGGCGTCCAAGTTCAGCCCACCGAGGTGCGCTGTCGCGAACCGCTCGTCGAGGCGGCCCTGGATGACCCGCTGCGCGGCCGCCGGCTGTTCGAGCATCTCCTTGTGCATAAAGTGCTCGTGGTCGCCCAGCTCGTACTCTGACGCGGTGACGTCAACTGTCGTGGGACGCTTGTCGGTCGCCCGGCGATCGGAGGTGAACGTCGAGAAGCCGGAGCTGGTGAGCGTGGCCAGCTCACCATCGTCGAGATGCACGACCTGGGTGGTATAGCGGACCAGCGCAGCCAGGTCCGAGGCGACGTGCATCTCGTGGTCGCCGATTCCGATAATCAACGGCGAACCGTTTCGTGCGACCACGATCCGGTCCGGGAAGTCCGCATGCATGACGGCGAGGCCGTAGGTGCCTTCCAGTTTGTCCAATGCGTCAAGCACCTTGGTCTCGAGCGTTTCAGCCGTCGACAAGCCCACCAGATGCGCGACCAGCTCGGTGTCCGTGTCGGAGAGCAGCTGCTCGCCGTCGTCGAGGAGCCGCACGCGCAGCGACGCGGCGTTGTCGATGATGCCGTTGTGGACGACGGCAACTCGGCCGGACGCATCGAGATGCGGATGGGCGTTCAGGTCCGACGGAGCCCCGTGCGTCGCCCACCGGGTGTGGCCGATGCCAACCCTGCCGGTGAACCGCTTGGGCAGGGCGGCCACCAGATCGTGGACCCGGCCTTGCTGCTTCGCCACCCGCACCCCGGCGCTGCCCAGTACGGCGATCCCGGCCGAGTCGTAGCCGCGGTACTCGAGTCGACTGAGGCCCTCCAGCAGCACCGGGGCGGCGTTGTGCCGGCCCAGATATCCGACGATTCCGCACATCCTTGGTCTCCTAGCCGTAGACGATGCGACGTAACTGCCGCTCGGTGAGTGCCGGCGCCGCGACTACCCGCCGAGCCAGCTCGGCGCGGATCTGCGCGAAAATCTCGTCGTTGTGCATTCCGTAAGCCTGCAGTCGTTGATGCCGGCGCCGGACGAAGTCGTCCGTCGGTTCGGCGAAGTACGCCACCACGTCCGCCACGACACGAGCTGCTTCGGCCGGGCTAAGCCCGGTGCTCTGCGCTACGCGAGTGACCAGATCGGTGTCGGGCATGCGGGCTAGCCTGCCACACGTCATACCCGAAACCCCTAATCCTGCCCGAAATCGGGCAGGGTAAGACCTGTCGTCGAACAAACGCGTGCCGGTGTCCCCGCACGTTGGTCAGCTCGGCTTGCGGCGTCGCACAGCAGTTGGCGCGCGCCGGTACGGGAATACTGCCCGCTGGACCCGACCTCCGGTACCTGACCCCCGGGTCGTTCGACGCCGTTCGCTAACGTCGCTGGTGCAGCGGTCTGCTCGAGGAGAGGGGATCAACCCGTGTCAGTCGAGATGGACTTGTGAGCGAGCCCAGGCGGTACCTCGTCGGCCTCCTGCTCGGCATGGAGGAGGACTGGCCGCGGGCCTTCGAGACTCTGACGCGCCGGCTCGGGAGCTTCAGCTACCGGGAGCGGGACCACGCGATCGACACTGAACGAGTGCGCATCGAGCCGTTCAACCTGCGCGCGCCCGCTCGGCATGACCTGGTAATTGATCGGCTGGCGCACTGGTACTACCACCCACGAGAGTGGCTCAAGAAGGTCGCGCTGATGGACGACGTCTACCTGTTGAACTCACCGTTCACGTTCCAGTCGATGGAGAAGCACTCGGCGTACTGCGCGCTGATGCGCCTGGGGATGAAGGTCCCCGAGACGGTGCTGGTGCCGTACAAGAACCCGGTCGACAACGTGCGCTGGGCGTACACGTCGCAGCGGTACAACGCGGAGTTCGACCTGGCAGACATCGCGAACGCCATCGGCTACCCGCTGTACATGAAGCCGTTCGACGGCGGGGCGTGGCGCGGCGTCTCGCGCATCAACCACGACGACGATCTCTGGAACGCCTACAACCAGTCCGGTGAGATGCTCATGCACCTGCAGAAGGCGGTCGAGCCGTTCGACGTGTTCGCCCGGTCCCTGACCATCGGTCCGGAGACCATGGTGATGAACTTCCGGCCCGACGAGCCGATGCACAAGCGCTATGCCGTTGACCACGGCTTCCTCTCTCCAAGCGCCGGAGCCGAGGCGATCACGATCGCCCAGACCGTCAACGCCTTCTTCCGTTGGGAGTTCAACTCATGCGAGATGCTCGTCCAAGGTGACGAGATCCAACCCATCGACTATGCGAACGCCTGCCCCGATGTTGCGGTGACGTCGCTGCACTACTACTTCCCGTGGGCGATATCGGCGCTGGTGAAGTGGTCGGCCTTCTGTCTGGCGACGGGTCGCCGGCCGCGTCCGCACATCGACGCCACCGAGTGGTTCCAGGTCGCGGACAACCCGGACCTCTCGTACGGCGACAAGCTCGGCGCCTACCAGTCGCTGGCGGACCGGTACTTCGAGCGAGACGAGTACTACGAGTTCTGCGCCACGGCGCTGCCCGACATTGACGCGATGGTTCTCGACTGGGTCGCCTCGCCGGACTTCGACAACCTGCTCGTCGAGACGGTCGTATCGACGTACCCGCAGCACGAGCACGACACCTTCCTGGCTCATTTCCGAGGACTGATCTCGCTGTGGGTGCGCGATCAGCACCCGACGTCATGACGACGTCCTACCGGCAGCTCGGTGAGTCCGGCCTCACCGTCAGCACCGTCGGAGTCGGCTGCAACGCGTTCGGCACCCGGATCGACGAAGAGCGGACCAGGATGGTCGTCGAGGCCGCCCTGGACGCCGGGGTCACGTTGTTCGACACCGCCGACGTCTACGGCACCGGCGCGAGTGAGGAGCTGCTCGGTCGAGCCCTGGGCTCCCACCGTGGCGACGTTGTCGTCGCCACCAAGTTCGGGATGGACATGCATGGGGCGAACGGCTCGGATTGGGGAGTGCGAGGCTCTCGGCGCTATATCCGCAGGGCAGTCGAGGCGAGCCTGCGCCGATTGGGCACCGAGTGGATCGATCTCTACCAGTTGCACGCGCCTGATCCCAAGACGCCGATAGAGGAGACGCTGTCCGCGTTGGACGAGCTCGTCTCGGAGGGCAAGGTCAGGTACATCGGGTCGTCGAACTTCGCGGGCTGGCAGGTGGTCGATGCGGACTGGGTGGCTCGGAGCAATGGACAGACTGCCTTCGTGACGGCGCAGAACAAGTACTCGTTGGCCGACCGCTCGGCAGACCAAAACCTCGTCCCGGCCTGCGAGTATGTCGGAGTGGACCTCCTGCCCTTCTTCCCGCTGGAGTTCGGACTGCTGACCGGCAAGTACCGCCGGGGGGAGGCCGCGCCGGACGGCAGTCGACTCTCGGTGCAGACGCAGCGTCTCGAGAGCGCCGACTTCGACCTGATCGAGGCACTGGCCGCCTTCGCCGCCGAGAGGTCCGTGTCGATACTCGAGGTGGCCATCGGAGGACTCGTGGCACAGCCGTTCATCGGGTCCGTCATCGCCGGCGCCACCAGTGCCGAGCAGGTCGTGGCCAACGTGCGGGCGGGGGAGTGGGAGCCGAGCGACGACGACCTGACCTCGCTCGACGACCTCACCGCCCGGTGAGCCGGGGGCTCGACGCGTGAGTGAGCCAGCCGGCCTGCAGGGCACCCTCGCGGACCGGATGCGCCGGCACGCCGGTGACTCGCAGCATCTCTACGGGCACCTGATTCGGGCCATGGCCGACGACTGGGAGGCTGCTGGTCCGGTCCGGGCGGTCTGCGCCGGGTGGGAAGACGCACCGGCGGGTTGGGTGGTGCAGCTCCGGTTGCTCGCGGGTGTGTTCCGCCTGGTCCTCAGCGGGCAGGCACCCGAGCTGGAGCGGTTCTATCCCTGTCTCGGCGGCGGCGCCGACCCGGCGAGCGCATGGCCCGCGGTTCGCGACGTGCTCCAGGCACACACCGACCAGCTCCGCGATGCCTTGAGCACCGCTCCGCAGACCAACGAAGTCGGACGGCGAATGCCCTTGTTGTCGGCCTGTTCCTGGTGGTGGAACGGACCGGGTGCTCCAGGATCCGCCTGCTCGAGCCGGGAGCGAGCGCCGGCGCAGCTGGCCCGGAAGAGTCCGTTGACGCGTAGGGATCAGGCCGCCGCGTTGACCGCCTTCGCGTGACGCTCTATCACGTCACCGAGGGCGGGCAGGGCGTGCACCACATGCTTCTTCGCCTGCGGGCGAAGCTTCTGGTATGCCTTCTTGGCAGTCTCGTGCCCGGACTTGCGGGCCCGGCTGTCCGCGACGCCGAGCAGAATGTCGGACACAGCCGAGGAGTTGGCGACCAGGTAGCTCGCCAACGAGCCGTCGCGGGCAGCGTCGTAGCGCGCGTAGGTCGGCTGGAGCTTGTTGGCGAACTCCGGGAGCATCTGGTTGATCGCGTGTGGGATGAAGCCGGCCTTGACCTTCTTCACCACGGCGAAGCCACCCTTGACCGCGAAACCGGACAACCCGCTCTTTGACGCGACCTCTTGGTCGACCAGTGCCTGCAGGTCGGCGACCACAGCCTCGCGGCGCTGCGGTGCGAGCAGGATCTCTTTGAGTGTCGCGGCCACGGTTGGTCCCTCGCTGGTAGCGGTTCGGACGCTGCAACTGTAGATCATGACGAGCCACCAGGTGCCCGACCGCCGTCAAGCTGGATCAGTGGGTGGAAGTGCTGCGTCACAGCCGCCGTCTCGACCCTTCATCGCTCACGTCTGATGCAGACGCCGGGGGAAGCCGCCCGTGGCGATCGGCCCCCACCGCTCGACGGTGAGCCGGATCAGGCACTTGGCCTGACGAACCATCGCTTCCCGGTACTCGGCCCAGTTGGGATGCTCTCCGGAGATCGAGCGGTAGTAGGTGACGAAGTCCTCCAGCGCTACCGGCAGATCCAGGATCTCAGCTGAACCGTCCAGGTGGACGTAGGGACCGTTCCAGTCGTCCGAGACGACGCAGGCGCTGGCCCGCGGGTCCCGACGCAGGTTGGCGACCTTGGCTCGCTCCGGATACGAGGAGATGAGCAGCCGCCCCTCGGGATCCATGCCGCTGGAGACGGGGGAGGACTGCAGGGAAAGGTCCGAGCGACGGGTGATCAGCAGACAGCGGTGGCGGTTCCGCAAGAACTCCGTGAGCGCGCGCCGGTCCACCCGGACGGCAGCGGCGATGGTGGGCGTCATAACGACAAGGTACCCACGCACAGTCGGTACTCGCTGGCAAGATGAACCGATGCCTGAGTTCATCCGAGAAGACATGCAGGGGACCCGCTTCGAGGAAGTCGATTTGACCGGCGCCCGTTTCCACAATGTCGACCTGACCGGCGCCGTGATTCGGGGCGTCCTGTTGGTCGACGTCGACATCGACGGCGAGATCGACAACGTACGGATCAACGGCGTCGAGGTCGTTCCCTTGGTCGAGGCCGAGCTCGATCGTCGCTATCCCGAGCGGGCCAAGCTCCGACCGACCGACGCTGCCGGGTTTCGCGATGCCTGGGACGTTATCGAGAAGTCGTGGGTGCGCACGGTCGAGCGGGCCGGCCGGCTCCCGCCGGAGCAGCTGCATGAGCGCGTCGACGAGGAGTGGTCCTTCATCGAGACGCTGCGCCATCTCGTGTTCGCGACGGATGCCTGGGTGAGGCGGGCGATGCTCGGTGATCCGTCACCGTACGACGCCCTCGACCTGCCGCACACCGAGATGGGTGACGTGCCAGGCGTCCCCAACGACCCGGACGTACGACCGACTCTCGACGCCGTTCTGACGCTGCGGGCCGACCGGATGGCCGCAGTGCGGGAGGTGCTCGCCGACCTTACCGACGACGTGCTGGCGGGCACGACCGTGCCGGTGTCTCACCCGGGCTACCCGGCAGCGGGGCGCTATCCCGTGCGCCGCTGCCTGAGTGCCGTGCTCAACGAGGAGTGGGCACACCTGCGCTACGCGGAGCGGGACCTTGCCGTGCTCGCGGGCGAGTAGGGCGCCGCCCACGGAAAACGGGTCGACAGCGCCAGGAGCTGCCCGGCATGCTCCGAGGTGATGACAAGCAGCGAATTGTGGGACGAGGAAACGGCGAAGCGCTACGACGCTGCTTCCGCTGAAAAGTTCGCGCCTGCGGTGCTCGATCCGATGGTTGATTTCCTGGCCCGCCTGGCCGGATCCGGTGCAGTGCTGGAGTTCGCCATCGGGACCGGACGGGTGGGCATCCCGCTGGCCGCCCGTGGCGTCCGCGTGACCGGGATCGAGCTGTCGGCGCCCATGGTGGCCCAGCTGCGGCACAAGGTCGATGAGGCGATGCTGCCTGTGGTGGTCGGTGACATGGCCACGACGATTGTTCCGGGCGAGTACTCGCTCGTCTTTCTCGTGTGGAACAGCATCTCCAACCTTCGCACTCAGGCGGAGCAGGTTGAGTGCTTCCGCAACGCCGCTCGACACCTGAGCCGCGGCGGACGGTTCGTCATCGAGCTCTGGGTGCCACCGTTGCGGCGCCTGCCGCCCGGTCAGACTGCGGTTCCGATGAGTGTGGGTGAAGGGCACCTGGTGTTCGACACCTACGACCTCACCACGCAGCAGTGCACGTCCCACCATTACTGGCGCGAAGCCGACGGGAGAACGCGCCATGGCTCTGGCAGCTTCCGCTACATCTGGCCAGCCGAGTGTGACCTTATGGCGCAGCTTGCCGGCCTGGAGCTGGAAGAGCGACTTGCCGACTGGGACGGCAGCCCCTTCACCTCCGACAGCGAGAACCAGGTCTCCGTCTGGCGTAAGCCCTAGCGCTCAGCGGGTCCCCCTTAAGGTTTCCTAGAGTGACGGTCATGCAGACCCAGACCCACGCCCTGGCGTTCACCGCTACCGAGGTCCGGAAGCGGCATGTGAGCTGGGACGACGGGGAGGCCGACCGGGAGTGGGGGTGTCTGACTCTCCTCGCCAACCACGCGCCGGGTGTCGCCCCCCGGCCCCTGCGGCGCGAAACGTGCGACGGAGGCCCGGTGGTAGTCATGGAAAGGCTCCCCGGAGAGCCTCTGGGCCAGGGGCCCCTGACCCGCGAGCAGACAGCCTCGCTAGGTCGCGCACTACGCAAGCTCTTCGACGTTCCCCTTGCGCCCATCCTGGCTTCGGACATCGGTGAACGCCGCTACGGCCCCACGACCCAACGCCAGACATTGACCGAGTGGCTCAATGCTTCCTATGACCTCTCGCAGTGCCGCGACCCAGAGTTGGTGGCGGCTGGCGTCGACGCTGCCCTGGCGTGGCTGGCTCGCCCCGACAGCCTTCCGGAGCCGCAACTGACGCCCCTCGGGATCTCCGACCTCAACCCAGCGAACATCCTGTGGGATGGCGAAACCTGTCGTCTGGTCGACTTTGAGGACGGCGGCCTTACCGACCCCGCGTACGAGCTTGCCGACCACGTCGAACACATCGCAGGTCGACTCGCCGGAATCTTCGAACCAGAGGCGCTCGTCGATGCCGTCGGACTATCGGAGGAGGAGCGAGGCCGGATGCGCGCCTACCGTCCGCTCTGGGCAGCCTTCTGGCTGGCCATGCTGCTGCCGGGCAACGGCGGCTTTCGGCGCAATCCACCCGGCACGACCGAGGCTCACGTGACGCACCTGATGACACTGATCGACTGACCGTGCGCACACCGTCGAGGACCTGTGCCGGGTGCGACGAAGCACTACTCTACGTACCTTGACGGTTACGTAACCATAATGGTACGGTCATGCCGTGGAAACCGTTCTGCGGGCGCTGGCGGACGAGAGCCGGCGAACGCTGCTGGAGACCTTGGTTGGTGGTCCGGCGACCGCCGGTGAGCTGGCGTCGCTGCTGCCGATTGCTCGCCCAGGGGTATCCCGACACCTGCGGGTCTTGCGCGAGGTCGGGCTGGTTGAGGTTCGCCAGGAGGCGCAGCGGCGGGTTTACCGTCTTCGTCCCGAGCCACTCGCCGAGGTCGATGAATGGCTGGACCCGTACCGGGCCTTGTGGGAGCAGCGGCTGGACGCCCTTGCACACGGAGGTGGCCCGAGGAAAGCGCGAACGAAGGAGCAGCAGATGACCAGCGACGCGCAGGGCGGCAGCGGCCGCATCCTGGGCAGCCTGCGATCAGCCGAAGGCAATGGCGCCGTGCGCATGCAGGACCGCTACGACACCGACGTCGACGACCTCTGGTCGGCACTCACGGACCCCCGACGTCTCGCCCGCTGGATCGGCGAGGTCGATGGTGACCTGCGAGTCGGCGGGCAGTTCCGCGCACACTTCTTCACCAGCGGATGGGAAGGCACCGGGCGGATAGAAGCCTGCGAACCCCCGCACCGCTGGCTGGTGCGGACCAAGGACGCGGACGACCCGAACGAGCACGCCATCGAGGCCACGCTGACCGCCGACGGCGACCAAACCATCCTGGTCATCGAGGAACGAGGCATGCCCCTGGACCAGCTCGCAGCCTACGGCGCCGGAGTCCAAGTCCACGTCGAAGATCTCGCCGCCCACATCGCCGGTCGCGAGCGTGGCGACATGCAGGAACGGTGGGCCGAGCTCCTGCCCACCTATCAAGCGCTCGCTACGAGCGTCGGCTAGCGCCGACGAAGGGTCGCGCACTATGTCAGACGACATCAAACTTAGCGGCGTCGGCGTTGACTGCCCGGACGCCGGGGAACTCGCCGCCTTCTATGCCGAGATCACCGGCGGGACGGTGACCAGCCAGAACGAGCGCGGCGCGAGCATGAGCGGCCCGGGCGGGACCATCCCGACGAGTGACCATGTCGGCACCTTCGCTGGCACGGTGCCTCGACCCTGTCATTCTCGGCTGATCCCTTTCGACTGGGGAGCCGGCGCACGGCGAAATCAGGACGCGCCCCAGAGCGATCGCCGATAAGCAACATTATGTCAACTAGCAGTCCTGCGTATCGCATCAGATCAATGCTCCTGCTGCTCTACGCCCAGCCGCCGGTCAAGGTCGTCGCACTTCCCACCAGCGTCGTCGATGACGACGACGGTATGAGCATCACCCTCGACCAGCACGCCACAGATGTTCCCGAGCCGTTTGCCTGGACTCGATATACCGGCCGGTCCATCAAATCCTGACGCCAGCAGGATCATCCTCAACGGCCCGACGCTGGACCTCGAGTGCACGCGAGCCGACTCGGTACCGTGATCCGGTGGAGGGCACCAATGGCGGCGCGGAGCAGAGGCTGAGCGGAGGGAACGCATCAGCAAGCGTCGTGCGCATCGCGGACACTGTGCGTAAGCCCTGGCAGGACACGACACCGTTGGCGGTCGAGTACATGCTCGCTCTGCGAAAGCGGGGCATCGACCTTCCCGAGCCGCAGGGCCAGGATGATGAGGGCCGGCTTGTCCTCGAGTACGTTCCGGGCGAGCTTGCCATCGACCGCGGACCTCTCGATGTTCCGCTCCTCCGCCGAATTGGTGCCCTCATCCGAAGGATCCACGACGCCAGCGTCGGGCTGCCGATTCCAGACGACTGGGATGTGCTCCTTCCGGCCGACGACCCTGACCTCCTGTGCCACAACGACCTTGCGACGTGGAACCTCATCATCGACGGAGATCGTCTTGTCTTCATCGACTGGGACGGGTCTGGGCCGAGCACCCGCCTTTGGGATCTGGCGTACGCGGCAATCTCCTTCGGGCAGCTTTTCGCAGGCGAGGACGTGAAGGATGCCGTGCGCCGCCTGGTCGCATTGCTCGACGGGTACGACGCCGACAGCGCTCTGCGTACAGCGCTTCCGCCCACAATGACAACGCGCGCAGGCGCGATGCACGAGTTCCTGCGTCGCTTCCACGAGATGGGCCGCGAACCCTGGGGATCGCTGTACGCGGAGGGGCACGGAGAACATTGGGGCGACGCCATGGCGTTCATCGCCAAACACCAGCAGGTTTGGAGTCGGGCCATCTCCTGACGCCACTCAGCCAGCGGAATACGGCTGAACTTGATACGCAGGCTGTCCACTACGCGCCGTCCCCGTCATCCTCACGGGCCGTCATCTTCGCCCCAACGCGTCCTGGATCGTCTCCGCGACTCAGCCGTCGGGCTACGGTGAGCGCCACGGAGCCTTTCGATTGCCTGGTCCGAGCCGAGGGCGCTGAACGTCTCGGACGGGCGGCGGTCGACTGGATGCTCCACCGGCAGGGCGCTGACTGGGATGAGCCGTCGCTCTACCACGGGCGAGCGGGCATCTTTCTCGAAGTGCACGAGGCCCCACGCGCACTTCGGTGACGGATGCAGCCGCTGAAGGTCCGACGAGGACGCGCGGCCGAACGCCGATAGGGGAGAATGCTTTCCGTGATCTTCCGACGCAAGCAGCAGCTCGCTGACAGGCAAGCGCTCGCGCCTCGGGTGCCCCCGTTTCCGCCCGATCCCAGGTATGTGTCCCTGGGTCCCGATCCCGCGGCGGACCCAGTCGAAATGCTGCGGGCGGCGGGCGTGACGTTGCCGGTCGAGCCGAGATGGGTTGAGTTCTATCCGGGGTTCACCATTGGCATCGTTGCTGTCGAGTCTGGTTACCAGGCGGTCGACCTGTGGAATGCCGTGCTCGCGGTCCATAACCGGTTGGGCTGGTGGCCGGTGCTGACCTCGAGCGCCACGTGGCGTGGCACCCCGCTCGACCGCGCAGAGCGCGGCCGGTCGCCGACTGCCGGTGACGGCGCCGGGTGGCTCGCCGAGCGAGCGCGCGAGGCGCAAGCCGAACCGGATGGGTTCGCAATCAAACGAGGCGCGTACTCGGATATCGATCGGGACGGGTTCGACGCCGACGACATGCTGGCCATGCTCGCTGAGCAGCTGACCGAACTGACCCTCGTCCCAGCCGCCGCAGGATGGCAGGTCCCGGGCCTGCTGGCCTGGGACGGGGCGGGCAACTATGACCGGCACGGTGACGAGCACGCGACCATGCTGAGACGATGGGCGGGTCATCACGGGGTCGAGCTGGTTGGGCTCTCCGATGACGTGATGACCCTGCGGATCGGGCACCCGCCAACATCGGCCGTGGACGCGTTGGACTTTGCGGTCGAGGCTTATTGGTACTGCCCCGACTCGGTCGAGCAAGGGCTGGAGACCGTCGATGCGCTGGCCGAGCTCCTCATGGGGCCGGCCTGCTCCTTTTGGTGGGACTGAGCGACGATGGCCCGCCGGATGGCCACGGCAGTCAGAAGCACCGCCGGCGACCACAGCGATCGCGCCCAGGGTCTCGAACCAGTTGCCGACGTCATCGCCCATCAGCGCCAGCCCGATTGTCCGGCTCTCGACGTACGTGAGTGCGGCGAGGAAGCAGGTCACGCCCAGCACACCCCAGACGACCGCTGAGTCCGCGATCAGCAGCCACCAGGCGCAGAGGACGCACACGACGGTCACCAGGATGAACAACAGACCGATGTAGAGGGCTTCGTTGAGGTGGGACGGCGTGACAGGGACGGGCGTGGGTCCAGCGACGACGGCCAGCGCGACAGCGGGCTAGCGCAGCCGCGAGCCGAGGCCGGTGGGGGCTCTCGGCGCGGGCCATCTCGCTGATCGAGCGAACCGGACTGGTTCCCCGCCTTACGAGGTCGGCGGGATCGGCACGTAGCGCCCTCCCCTGCCGCCGGTACCGAGCCGTGGCTCTTGAAAGTTCTCCGGTGGACACTCGCGAAAGCGTGTCGCGAGGTCGAGCTCCGGATCGCCGTCCTCCATCATGGTCAGGCAGGGGTCGACGAACGAGCACTGCGGACAGTGCATGGCAGCCGGCGTGGGGTATAGCGACAGGTTCGGGTCGAGCATGCTCAGCACCTCGGTACCCAGCTGCCGCGCGCTGGTCTCGACCTCTTCCCGGGACCGTCGGATCCGGGTCCGCCGGATTCCCCCGGCGCTCTCCTGCCGTACCCGGTCGGCCGGTGCGCTGCGGCTCTCGACTCGGTCGCGCCGCTGCAGGTTGGGCGTGAGGCGACCGCCCCCGCTGGGCTCGTTCTGCGAATGGCCCCCTCGCCCGGGTCGGCCGGTCCGCGTCCGGGCGGGTGCCGTCCCTGCCTCATCGACCGACGGACACAGGATCTCGTTGTGCAGGGTGCCGGCGATGTCCATGCCGAGGTAGGTCTGCTCCCACGCCCAACAGGCTGTTACCGCGGCCTCGTCGAGCAGGAGCGAGCTCAGGTCATGCCAGGTCGGCAGCACGTGGTGACGGACGACCCAGCACTCGTCGGCGTCATCGATCGCCAGGAGCGGGATGCGGTCGGTGTAGAGCACGCGGCCGCCGCTGCCGGCCACCAGAGCCTGGTTCTCCTCCCGTACGTCGGGGACCAAGGAGTCGACGTCGGTCTCGATGAACAGCGGGCAGAAGTCGTCCAGGCTCGGCGCCCAGGCGAAGTACCGCTCCAGCAGCTCGGTTCCGAGGTCGACCTCGGCAGTCCGCTGCGGGGAGGCAGGTACGGCGGCCATCACCCGCATGAACGCCTTACGGACCAGCGGCAGCACGATGTGGTTGGACCAGTCCCACATCCCCGGGTAGTAGTACGTGGCGAGCGCGTCGCGCACGGCGGCATTCAGTCCGGCCACCGGCGGGTTGTCGATGGGCTGCAGGTTCCGCCGGTTCGACGAGCTCAGGTCCCACTGCCGCCGGCAACGCTTGAACGCTGCCCGGTCAACGGACGAGACCCGATAGTCCACGTCCCAGTTTCTGCTGGATGGGCGCGAACATCAACCGCGCCACGGGGTCCTAACCTCCAGCCGTTCGGTCTGGCGGGGGGTCTTTACACTCGGCGAGTGCCCCGGCTCATCGTGCTCAACGGACCGCCGGGCATCGGCAAGTCGACGCTGGCCGCCAAGTACGCCGACCAGCATCCCGAGACGCTCGACCTTGACATCGACCGACTGGCCCGAGACGTAGGTGACGGCAGCAGCCCGCCCAGCGAGGCCGTCGGCCGGGCTCGCACGCTCGCCCTCGGCATCGCGCGAACCCATCTCGAGTCGGGACGGGACGTGATCATCCCTCAGTACGTGGGCCGGGTGGCCGAGCTCGAGAGGTTCGAGGCCGTCGCCCGGGATGCTCCTGCCGTGTTCTGTCACCTGGTACTGATGGACACGAGAAGGCGGGCGCTGACGAGGTTCGCGGAGCGCGGCCGTACGACGGCGGACGACTGGCTGCGCCAGATGCACGACGAGGTGCACCAGCAGGGCGGCGAGCGCGCATGGAATGACATGTACGACGCGCTGTTGGAGGTCCTCCGGGCTCGGGTCACCACAGTCCTGCTCAGCAGCGAGCCTGGCGAGATCCAGCGGACCTACGATGAGCTGCACCGAGCCCTGGACGCAGAGACGCCCCCAGCTCATTCCTGAGGGCCGAGCACCGAGCGATCTTTGACGACTGTCACCGACGAGCTGATCGACGCCAACAAGAGCTATGCCGCGTCCTTCGTCGGTCCGCTCCCCCTGCCTCCGGCTCGGCAGGTTCTCGGCATCAACGAAGGAGATGCCCACGTAATCCGCAACGCCGGCGGCGTCGTGACGGAGGACGTCCTGCGTTCCCTCGCGATCAGCCAGCGGCTGTTGGCACGAACGAGATCGTTCTCGTTCATCACACGGACTGCGGGATGCTGACCTTCTCCGACGACGAGTTCCGTCAGGGCATCGAGGCCGAGACCGGCATCCGGCCGGCATGGGCGGCCGAAGCATTCTCCGACGTCGAGGCCGACGTGAGGCAGTCCGCCCGGCGAATCAGGGCGTCGCCATACGTGCCGCATGGGGATGCCGTACGCGGCTTCGTCTTCGACGTCGCGACAGGCGAGCTCGACGAGGTCGACCTGGACTGAGTTCCCCGCTCGGCTAGCGATGTCCCGACGCGGCCCCGAACCAGGCCAGACAGGAGTCGAGGCCGGCGATCGCGACCTGCGGCCGCGGCACCGATCGCCATTGGGACCGGTCGAGCCGAAGACGCGGCATCTCCGACGCGGCATCTCCGCGGCGATGGCGGACACTGCCGTTGGGGAGATATCCGATCGACCGCGAGACGCCCAGCGAGGCAGCGTTGTCCGTCCAGGCTTCGGTGAGTGCGACCTCGGCGCCCAGCCCGTCGAAGGCAAGTGCCAGTACGGCGGTCCGCGCCAGCTTGCCGAACCCGCGACCACGGAACTCGACCGCCAGCCAGGATGCAGTCTCGACGGTGCGCAGCACCGCGAAGTCCTCCGCCTCGAGACTCTGCATGCCGATCGGCCGGTCGCCGTACCGCACCAGGAAACCGAGGTCCCAGGAGTCCGGGTTCCATGAGCCCATCGTCTTCCATCGCTCTTGTCGCAACGCGACACCGCGGGCCTGCGGCTCGGGCAGGTCGAACGGCCGCGGAGTGTGCGGGTTCATCTCGAGATCGGCCGGCAGCAAGTCCGCGAGCTCGTCCAGGTCGGCCTCCGCCACGGGGCGGAGAATCAGCTCGCCGATCGTCAGCACCAGCCCGGACGGTGGCCAGTATGGCGACGGCTCGTCGGGCATCGTCGCAGTCTAGCCAGCCGGGTGCGGCTCAGGACTCGTTCGCGACTGCGGCTCGTTCGACGGTGAGCAGGCTCTCGGCGTGATGTTCGGCATGGAAGGCCTCTCCTCCGCCCCGCACCCCGAAGAGTCGCTTCGACCAGATCAGCCACCCGACGGCGGCGACGTTGATCAGCAGCAGAACGACACGAAGCGCGGTCACCCGTTCAGTGAGCTCGTAGATCTCGACGGGCAGGAAGATGCTGGTGGCGATCACTGCAAAGTACTCGCCCCACCGCTTCATCAGCCAGAGTCCGGCCCCTTCGACGAACTGGACTGCCGCATACGCGAGCAGCCCGATCGCGATCCAGACGAGCGTCGTCGGGGACAGCGAGAAGGCGGTGTTGACGCTCTGCACCACCTTCGAGTCGTCGACATCCCAGCCGACCTGGTCGGCCAACGGCCGGAGCAACGGGAGGTCCCTGTCGAACGACTGATGCAGGGTCCGTCGCGTGTTCCGAAACAGGAACACGAGGACCGCGAGAGCGACCAACCCCAGCCCACGCAGCACCCGCTCCGCGGCGAGCAGCCGCATGATCCGCCGGTCCCGCAGCAGCCGTCCCCTGGGCACCTCGGGTGCGTCGTCGGCCGGACCGGCCCCCTTCGCCGGGCCTAACACATAGGTCGCGCACCGCAGGCAGCGCCAAGCCTCCCCCGCCGGAGTGTCTACCCGGAGCCGCTCGCGCAGCACGACCTCGTCCGGTGCGTAGGTCTCGTGCCCGCTACGCCCGCAGGCGTTGAGGTTCCAGTCCACCTGCGCAGACTAGTGGCCAAGTTCGGCTCCGCCTCATGGTGAACCTGACAGTCGACGAATCTCGCAGGCGCGCCGCCTCTCTTCAGGTCAAGCGCTACGAGATAGCACTCGACCTCGACAGGCGCGCCACCCCTCCTCACAAGGAGCGCTGGCCGCCCCGCGGTGCAGCGCTTCGCCGCTACCGACGAGATCTTGGAGCTCGCCGACGACGTCCTCGGGCAGGCGGACGTGGATCACTTCGTACGACGGGCGATCAGCGACGGGATCGACGATCTGCGGCGGCTGCGCGCGAGCCGGAAGGCGTTCTCCGGAAGCTGACCGGATCCCGCGCCTGGGCCGCCGGCCCCGACCGGCTGCCAACCTGGGCCACCTCAGGGATGGTCGGCGACCGAGAAACTGGATCCCGCGACGGCGGGGCGGCCGGCTGTACGGCGGCCGGGAGCACCACCAGTCTTGGGGACCGGAACGGCAGTGCCGCGTCGATTCCCACCGTGAGGGCGAGCACGGCGCCGCCTACCATGAACCCGCCGACCAGGTCGCTAAACCAGTGCCAGCGCAAGGTCAGGGAAGTCGCGAACATCACCACCGAAAGCACACACACGGCCCGCAGCAGCAGGCGCTTGGTCCGAGCGGACACCTGTCCGTAGTGGGTGATGAGATGGAAACAGAGGCCGTACACGACGAGGACGTTGGCCGTGTGTCCGCTGGGGTACATGTCCCCCCCGGAGAAGAACCCGCGGCCCGACACCGGTCGGCCGCGGGTCATCGCCACCTTGGCGATCAGCACCAGCAGGTTGACGCAGAAGACCGCGATTCCGGCAAGCAACGCGGGGCGCCACGACCGGTGGCGCCAGGCGGTGGCGGCCACCACGACCGCCAGGATCGGAAGACAGACCGCGCGCTGGCCGACGCGGTCGACCTTGACGAGAACGGGCCACAACGACTGCACGTGGTAGTTCCGGTCCAGGAGGTCGTCGAGCCGGATGAACGGGCCCCAGTTGATGACCAGCCAGGTGTACCCGACGAAGGTCACGCCGAGGGCCGCCGCCACCGTCAGGCTGCCACGCAGCGGTCGGGTGTAGCGCCTCAGGCGACGGGGGCGGCTCGGCGTCTCGGTCCCCTCGGTCGTGTCATGCATCGTGGAGGCCAATCTACCAACCCGCTGCGGTCGCGCGACCCGCCCGGAGCGCTCCGCAGTGAGCGGTAGCCTGCGGGAGTGAGCGACGCGACACGCCCCGGGCCGAGCACGGCACGTGTGGTTCACGAGGTCGTGGCCGGAGACCGGCGGCGTCGGCCGGACCGCCTGATCACCGAGGAGCCGATGGAGCTCCGAGTCGGGTGGCCGGGCGAGCCACCGGGCCGTCTGGCGGTAACGATGCGCACCCCGGGGGCGGACTTCGAGCTCGCCGCGGGCTTCTTGCTGAGCGAGGGCCTGGTCGCGACCGGCGAGCGTCCCCGCACGATCACCTACTGTCTCGACACGACGTTGAGCCGGGACCAGCAGTACAACGTCGTCAGCATCGAGCTCGAGCACGCCCCGAGTCGTCGCCCCGCGGCCAGGTTCACCACGGTGTCCTCGGCCTGCGGCGTGTGCGGGACACAGAGCCTGGACGACGTCTTCGCCCCGGACTCCCCGCCGCTCGAGCTCGCCGGCCGGGTCGATGCGGCGGTGCTCCATGCGATGCCGGACGCGCTCCGCGCGGCGCAGCCGATGTTCGCCAAGACGGGCGCGGTCCATGCGGCCGGAGTCTTCGACTTCGCCGGAGACCTGCGGGTGGTTCGGGAGGACATCGGTCGGCACAACGCGGTGGACAAGGTGCTCGGTGCCCGCCTGCTCGGCGCCACGTCGTACGGCGAGCAGTCGGTGCTCTGCGTGAGCGGGCGGATCGGCTTCGACATCATCTCGAAGGCCGTGGCGGGACGGCTCTGCGTCGTCCTCGGCGTCGGCGGGCCGTCCAGCCTCGCCGTCCGGCTGGCCGAGCGGGCCGGTGTCACCGTCTGCGGCTTCGCCCGGGACTCGCGGTTCGTCGTCTACAGCCACCCGGAACGGATCTCGGCCGGCTAGCGCCCCCGCCGCCCCGGCGTGTGCGGCACCCAACTGTCGGTCGCTGCTCGTACCTTGACAAGCATGCGGGTGCTGCACACGTCTGACTGGCATCTCGGCCGGTCGTTCCACCGGGTGGGGCTGCTCGACGCTCAGGCGACGTTCATCGACCACCTGGTCGAGACCGCCGTGGCCGAGCGGGTCGATGTCGTCGTGGTCAGCGGCGACATCTTCGACCGCGCGTTGGCTCCGGTCGACGCGGTCGCCCTCGCCAGCTCGGCGCTGCGCCGCCTCGTCGGCGCCGGGCTGCGGGTCGTGATGACCAGCGGCAACCACGACTCCGCCCCCCGGCTCGGCTTCGCCGCCGAGCTGGTCGACGAGGCCGGTGTGCACCTGCGGACGGATCCCGGGTCGGTCGGCACCCCCGTCGTCATCCCCGACGACGGGGGCGAGGTCGCGTTCTACGGGATCCCCTACCTCGAGCCGGACCTGCTCGCGGTGGACTGGTCCCTCGAGCGCCGCAGCCACCAGGCGGCCCTCGACGAGGCCATGCGCCGGGTCCGCTCCGACCTGGCGACCAGGCCGACGCGCACCCGGTCCGTGGTGCTGGCCCACGCCTTCGTGACCGGTGGGCGGCCGAGCGAGAGTGAGCGGGACATCAGCGTGGGTGGCGTCCAGAGCGTCGCCGTCGAGACGTTCACCGGTGTCGACTACGCGGCGCTCGGTCACTTGCACGGGCGCCACACGCTGGCCGCCGGAGTCCGCTACAGCGGGTCACCCCTGGCCTACTCCTTCTCCGAGCGCAGCCAGGTGAAGGGCAGCTGGCTGGTGGAGCTCGGCGGCCAGGGGCTGGCCGCGGTGGAGTTCGTCGAGGCGCCCGTACCGCGCCCCCTGGCGGTCATCTCCGGGACGCTCGACGACCTGCTGCGGACGCCTGCCCTGGCCGGCGTCGAGCAGGCCTGGATCCAGGCGACCGTCACCGATGCGCAGCGGCCGAAGCGAGCCATGGAGCGGATCCAACAGCGGTTCCCCCACACCCTAGTGCTTTCCTTCGCGCCGGCCGCCGGTCAGCACCAGCAGGCGGCCGAGGCTCGACGGACCGTCGTCGGGCGCCCCGACGCCGAGATCGTTGCGGACTTCTTCCTCGACGTCGCCGGTCGACCGGTCACCGGGGCCGAGGCCGAGTTGCTGCAGGCCGCCTGCGACGCCTGCCGGGTGTCCGAGGACGCCGCCTCATGAGGGTCCACCGTCTCGAGATGACGGCGTTCGGTCCCTTCTCGGACACCCAGGTCGTGGACTTTGACCCACTCAACGCAGCCGGCGTCTTCCTGCTGACCGGTCACACCGGTGCGGGCAAGACCAGCATTCTGGACGCGATCTGCTTCGGGTTGTTCGGTCAGGTCCCCGGTGTGCGCGACAAGGCCAAGTCCTACCGGAGCCACCATGCGGGACCGGACGTCGCGCCGCGGGTGGTCCTCGATCTCACGCTTGCGGGCCGGCGGCTCCGGCTGACCCGGCACCCCGCATGGTCTCGGCCGTCGCGGCGAGCCAAGTCCGGTCGGGTGGACGAGAAGGCCCGCGCCACCGCCGAGGAGCTGGTCGAGGGCGTCTGGGTGGCGCGGTCGACCCGCGCCGACGAGGTCGGTCACTTCGTCTCCGGGCTGCTGGGCCTCAACCGTGACCAGTTCTGCCAGGTCGTGATGCTTCCGCAAGGTGACTTCCAGGCCTTCCTCCGGGCCGGGGCCCGCGAGCGTCAGCACATCCTCGAGACGCTGTTCGGCACTCAACGTTTCCAGGCCGTCGAGCGCTGGCTGGTCGACCACCGCCGCCTGCAGGCCCGACGCTGTCGCGAGCACGAGGAGCAGGTGGTCCGGCTGGTGGCCCGGGTGCACGAAGCCTGCTCGCCGGCCACGCCTGGGCTCCGGCTGGGTCCGGACGAGCTGGCCGTTGACGGTCCCGACCTGCGCCTGCTGGTGCGGAAGGCGGTGGACTGCGCCGGCGCCGAGCTGCGCCAGGTCCGCGACCACACCACGCGCACCGCGACGCTCGCCAAGCAGGCCCGGCATGCCCTCGACGAGGCCCGCACGCTGGCCGAGCGTCGAGAGCGCCACCGAGAGGCGCGGCGCCGGCACACCGCGCTGCTCGCCATGCCTGAGGCGACGGCCGACCGGGAGGATCGCTTGCGTCGCGCGCGTGCAGCCGCGGCTCTGCAGCCGCTCGTCGTCATCGAGCAAGAGTGTCAGCAGGCCCACGAGGCGGCCGAGGCCGCCGTCGCCTCGGCACTGCGGCCTTGCGCGCGGATCCCCGGACTGCATCTCTGCGACCGGCCCGCAGCCGCCACCGTTGCCCGAGCTCTCGACCTGCTGGTCCGGCGGCTGTCCCGGCTCGACTCGCTCGAGGAGCTGGCGCGGGAGTGCGACGAGCTCGCCGGACGGATCGCCGCGGAGGTCGAGGGCAGACTCGGCATCGTCGCCTCGATGCGCCAGCTCCAGGCCGGCCTGGCGCGCGCGCCCGGGCGGGTCGCCGAGCTGCGTGCGGAACTTGAGCAGGTCGCCGCGACCGTACGCCGCGGACTGGGCGCCAACCAGCGCCAACGGCAGGCGACGGTGGCGCTCGCCGCGGCTGACGAGATTGTCGGGCTCGACAAAGCCGCCGCGGGGTTGTCGACGAGGCTCTTGCTGGCTCGCGAGTCAGCCGCCGAGGCGGCCGAGGCATGGCTCCAGGCACGCGAGCACCGGTTGGCCGGGATGGCGACGGAGCTCGCCGGGATGTTGACCGACGGTGACCCGTGCCCGGTCTGCGGGAGCGTCAGCCATCCGGCACCCGCGATGCCGGCAGGTCCCCAGGTGAGCTCAGACCAGGAGACCGAGCTGCTGCGCACGGTCGACCACCTGCGCGAGAACCTGGCCCGCCTCGAGGCGGAGCGCGCCGAGATCTTGGCTGCCCGCAGCGACGCACTCGTCAGGTCGGGCGGGCTCGACGTCGAGTCCGCGACGGCGCAGCTCGACCGGGCGGTCGACGAGGCACGCGAGGCGAAGCTGGCGGCCACCGACCAGGCCGGCCTGGCCGCGGAGCTCGACAACCTCGAGCGCGCGGTAGCCTCGCAACGTCAGGTCCTCGATGCGGCCGGTCACGAGGTCGCGTGCGCTGACGCGCGTATCGCGGCTTGGCGGGACCGGCTGGACAGTCAGCACGAGAGGCTCGCCGACGAGATCGGCGGGGCCGATGCTCTGCCGGACGCCGTCGCAGCTACCAGCGACCAGGCCACGCACATCCGAGCCCTCGAGTCGACGCTGCGCGCGCGCGACGAGACCCGGCGCGCGCGCAGACAGGCTGAGCGGCGGCTGGCTGTGGCGTTGGAGCCGTCGGAGCTCGACAGCGTCGCCGACGTGGTCGCCGCCTACCTGAGCCCGGCGGAGATCGCCGCTGAGGAAGGGTTGGCGCGCAATCACGATTTCGAGCTGTCCACGTGGTCGCGAGTTCTCGCCGACCCCGTGCTGGTCGCCGCCGCGGGCGAGGCGGCGCCCGACCTGGTCGCACTCGAGACCCGCGCCGAGACTGCCGAGTCCGCAGCCGCCGCAGCCACCGACCTCGCGTCGGCGGTGGAGCGTCGCCAGGCTCGGCTAGAGGACCTGCTCGACGAGCTGGACGTTGTGCTCGATGCGCTGGTGCCTCTCCGGGAGGCCCGCGAGCTGGCCGACGAGGTCGCCGGTCTCTGCGCCGGCTCCTCGACGGACAACGCGACCCGCACGGCGCTGTCCCACTACGTGCTGGCCGCTCGGCTCTCCCAGGTCGTCGCGGCCGCCAACGGTCGGCTGGACGCCATCGGCGGCGGTCGGTACCAGCTTGAGCACACGATGGTTCGCGGTGCCGGTGACACCCGAGGAGGCCTCGGTCTGCTGGTGAGGGACACCCATACCGACCAAGGCAGAGACCCGGCCACCCTGTCCGGCGGTGAGACATTCTACGTGAGCCTCAGTCTCGCGCTCGGTCTCGCCGACGTGGTGACGGCCGAAGCCGGCGGCGCCGAGCTCTCGACGCTCTTCGTCGACGAGGGGTTCGGCAGTCTCGACGATGACACCCGAGACGAGGTGCTCGACGAGCTCGACGCCTTGCGCTCCGGTGGGCGCAGCGTCGGTTTGGTGAGCCACCTCAGCGAGCTCCGGGCCCGGTGCCCGGTCCAGCTCCACGTGGTCGCGACACCCCGCGGCTCCCGGTGCCTCCCGGCGCGGGGAACCTGACCGCGGATCGTGCTTACCGGCGCGGCCCCACCGGTGGCCGCAGTTGTTAGGCTGCCCGGCATGCCCGACCCGCACGAGATTGACCCCACGTTCGTCGCGCTCCCCCGCGAGTCGCTCGCCTCGGCAGCGCTGAACCGCGCCGCCGACTTCGGAGTCAGCCACTGTGACGTTCGGATCGAGCAGATCCGGCGGCAACAGGTCCACCTGCTGGATGGGGCCCTGGTGGACGCCTCGGTCGACACCGACCTCGGTATCGCGGTACGGGTCGTGCTCGACGGGACCTGGGGTTTCGCGGCTGGCATCACGCTCGCCGTCGACGACGCGGTGCTGGTCGCCGAGCAGGCGATCCGGGTGGCCATGGTGGCAAAGCCGATCTCCGTCGAGGAGATCATCCTGTCCGAGGAACCCCGCTACCGCGCCGTCACCTGGTCCTCGCCGTACGAGATCGACCCGTTCGCCGTGCCAACCCCCGACAAGGTCGCCTTGCTCGCCACTTGGAGCCACCGGCTGCTTGCGCACCCGGCGGTCGCCCATGTCAGCGCGAGCGTGGCTCAGGTCAGGGAGAACAAGTTCTACGCCGACTCGCACGGCACCTCGACACTCCAGCAGCGGATTCGACTGCAGCCGGTGGTCGAGGTGTTCGGCATCGACCAGACCCGCGGCGTCCTCGACTCGATGCGCACCGTAGCGCCGCCGGTCGGCCGGGGCTGGGAGTACCTCGTCGGTGACGTGCACGACTGGGACGCGGAGCTCGATGAGCTGCCTCGGCAGCTCGACGACTTGCTCGCGGCGCCTTCGGTCGAGGCCGGGCGCTACGACCTGGTGGTGCACCCGAGTAACCTCTGGCTGACGATCCACGAAAGCATCGGCCACGCAACCGAGCTGGACCGGGCCCTCGGCTATGAGGCGAACTATGCGGGAACGTCGTTCGCGACCGTCGACAAGCTCGGCACCCTGCGGTACGGATCAGCGTGCATGAACGTGACCGGCGACCGCACCGTCGAGCACGGACTGGCCACGATCGGGTACGACGACGACGGGGTCCAGACCCAGTCCTGGGACCTGATCCGCGACGGCATCCTGGTCGGCTACCAGACCGACCGCCGGATGGCCGGGCTGATGGGCTGGGGCAGGTCCAACGGGTGCGCGTTTGCCGACTCCCCCGCTCACACCGCGATCCAGCGGATGGCGAACGTCTCGCTCCAGCCTGCCCCCGACGACACCACGACGGCGGACCTGATCGGCCGAGTCGAGCGTGGTCTGTACGTCGTCGGCGACAACTCGTGGAGCATCGACATGCAGCGCTACAACTTCCAGTTCACCGCGCAGCGGTTCATCGAGATCCGCGACGGCCAGCTCCGCGGCCAGGTGCGCGATGCGGCGTACCAGGCCACGACCACGGACTTCTGGGGGTCGATGGAGGCAGTGGGAGGGCGTGGCACCTGGCAGTTGCAGGGGGCGTTCAACTGCGGGAAGGCGCAGCCTGGGCAGGTGGCACCGGTAAGCCACGGGTGCCCGGCCGCGTTGTTCCGCGGCATCAACGTCCTGAACACCGGCACGGAAGCGGGGCACTGAGATGGTCACGCCGCAGACTCTCGTCGAGCACGCTCTCGACGTCACGCGGGCCGAGAGCTGCTCGGTGGTCCTGCGCCACACCTCGACGGCGAACCTCCGGTGGGCCAACAACACGTTGACGACCAACGGGGTGATGACCGGCGGCCAGGTCACCGTCGTGTCGCAGGTTCCGGTGCCCGGTGGGGTCGCCGCGGGCGTCGTGACCGGACCGGCGTCGACGCTTGCCGAGGTCGACGACCTGGTCGCCCGGGCGGACAGCGCAGCCCGGGCGGCATCGGCGGCCGAGGACGCCAACGACATCGTCGGCGGCGACCAGGCGCCGGACTGGACGGCTCCGCCGGGGACGACCAGCATCGGCGTCTTCGACACCTTCGCGTCCGATCTCGGAGAGGTGCTCGACCGCGCCCGGGCGGAGGGCAGGTTGCTCTACGGCTACGTCGACCACGCCGTGGAAACGACGTACCTGGCCACCTCGGCCGGTTTGCGGCTTCGCCACGAGCAGCCCGCCGGCAACATCGGGATCACCGCGAAACCGACGGATCTGTCGACGTCGGCCTGGGTTGGCCGGCCGACCGACGACTTTTCCGACATCGACGTGCAAGCGCTCGACGACGAGCTGGGCCGGCGGATCGGCTGGGCTGGCCGCTCGGTGGACTTGCCGGCCGGCCGCTACGAGACCCTGCTGCCGCCGACGGCGGTGGCCGACCTGGTGACGTATGCCTACTTCGTCTCGAGCGGCCGCGACGCCCACGAGGGCCGATCGGTTTTCAGCGCCCCAGGCGGCGGCACCCGGATCGGTGAGCAGCTCGCCAGCCGAGGTGTCCGGTTGTACTCGGACCCGGCACACCCGCAGCTGCGGGCGATCCCGTTCGTCGCCGCTCGCGGCAGCGACGCGACCACGAGCGTCTTCGACAACGGGCTGCCGATCGGCGCGGCGGACTGGCTGCAGGACGGTATCCTCACGGCCCTTCCCACCTCGCGGCACACCGCCGCCCTTACCGGGCTGCCGCTGCACCCGCTCATCGACAACCTCGTGCTGGAGATCACCGGCGGTACCGGCTCGATCGAGGAGCTCGTCGCATCGTCGGAGCGCGCGCTGCTGGTCACCTGCCTCTGGTACATCCGCAAGGTCGACACGCAGGAGCTGCTGCTCACCGGACTGACTCGAGACGGCACGTATCTGGTCGAAGCCGGGGAGGTCGTTGGCGTGGTCAACAACTTCCGGTTCAACGAGAGCCCGATCTCACTGCTTGGGCGCTTCACCGAGGCCGGTGCAACCGAGCGGTCGTGGTCTCGCGAGTGGGGAGACTACTTCCAGCGCACCGCGACGCCTGCGCTGCGGATTCCCGACTTCAACATGTCGAGCATCAGCCAAGCAAGCTGATCTGCTCCGCTGCCCGCAGGCGCACCGGAGACACGTTGGCGGCCGTTTCGAGCTTCATCCGCCGCACGCGCCCGCTATCACGTGTTCGGTTCGGCGCCGCGGCCTGGGACCGGCGCCTCCGGGTCGTAGGGAACCCGGGTGAAGATGAACGTCGCGCACTCGAGGTGGCCGACCGACCCGTCCTCCCGGTGTACGGCGTTCAGCGGTTCACCGGCGAAGTAGCCGGTAGCCCCCACCAGCCGGCTGGTGTCGTCGAGACGGAACGTGCACCAGGTGAGGGCCTTCCGCAGCAGCCTGACCACGACCCGGTCGCCTTCGTAGCTCATCGTGCACGCCATGTTCCCCCAGTACCAGAGCCCCAACAAGTCTCGGACGTCTGGCGGAACCTCCGTGTTCGGCACCCATGGTGAGGGGATCGACGGCTCGAGATCCTCGAGCAGACGAAGCAGGTCGATCGGGAAGTCTTGGGCACGCACGCCGTCGGCCCCGTTGGCAAGGCACACGGCGCCAGTGCGGTGCTCCCGGTCGACGAACAGCCCGGCCAGGAAACCCGGCACCGAGCCGGTGTGGCCGATGTAGGAGCGGTCAGCCACGACCGCGAGCCGAAGGCCGAGCCCGTACGATCCCGCGTTCACTCCGTCCGGGACACCGGCCTGGCCAGTGGTCATCTCGGCGACGGAGTCTGCCCGGAGGATCGACGGATCCGGGTCGGCAAGGAAGCCCGCGAGTCGGCCGAGGTCCTCGACGGTGCTCCACAGTTGGCCGGCCGGGGCCATCGCGCCCGAGTCGTGGCTCGGCTCCTCGGTGAGCGTGCCGGCAAACGTGTCGATGCTGAATCCGGTGGCCGCCGGCTGCTGCGCGATGTACGACGTACGACGCATCCCGAGCGGGGCCAGGAGCCGGGACTCGAGCACCGACCACCAGGAAGCTGCGCGGGTGCGGGCCACCACCTCGCCGAGCAGCGCGTAACCGAGGTTTGAGTAATGGTACTCCTGGCCCGGCGCGAACGGTGCGTCGCTTTCGTCGAGGCGCGAAACCAGCGACGCGAGGGTGACTCCCCGGCTCCGCTCCCACCACGGCCCTGGCGGCTCCGCCTGCATGCCTGAGGAGTGCGAGAGAAGCTCTCGCAGGGTGCCTTTGCCGTAGGCGACACCGGGCAGATGCTCGGCGAGCCGGTCGGTCAGTCGCACCAGCCCCTCGTCGCGAAGCTGCATCACCAGGATCGCGGTCATGACCTTGGTGATCGACCCGATGCGGTACTGGGTATCGATCGACGCCGCTTCGTCGCCGACCGCCGGGGGCGTGCCATGCGACCCTGCCCAGGCCAGCTCTCCCCCGCGCACCACGCCGGCAACAAGTGACGGCACCCGAGCGCTGACCTGCTCGCGCGCAAGCAGAGCCGTCATGCGCCGTGCGGTGGTGGCGAGCACGGTCGTCTCGAGCCCGTTCGGGTCAGTCACTGGGCGAAGGCTTCTGGCGGTGGGCAGGAGCAGACCAGATGCCGGTCGCCGTACGCCTGGTCGATCCGAGCGACCGGTGGCCAGTACTTGTCCGGCGTGTGGCCGGCGGGGTAGGCGGCGACCTTGCGAGAGTAGGCCCGAGTCCACTCGCCGACCAGCGCGTGGGTGGTATGCGGGGCGTGCGTGAGTGGGCTGTCGGCGAGGTCGATCCGACCATGCGCCACGTCGTCGATCTCGGCGCGAATCGCGATCATCGCGTCGCAGAATCGGTCGACCTCGGCCAGGTTCTCGGACTCGGTCGGCTCGACCATGAACGTCCCGGGGACGGGGAAGCTCATCGTGGGGGCGTGGAATCCGTAGTCGACCAGCCGCTTGGCGATGTCGTCGACAGTCACACCGCTCGCCTTCGTCAGACTCCGGACATCGATGATGCACTCATGGGCCACCAGGTCGCCGTGCCCGCGGTAAAGCACCGGGAAGTGCTTGTGCAGCCGGTGCGCGATGTAGTTCGCGGACAGGATCGCGACCTCGGTGGCCTCGGTCAGCCCCTCGGCACCCATCATCGCGATGTACGCCCAGGAGATCGGCAGGATCCCCGCCGACCCGTACGGGGCGGCACTCACCGGCCCGGTGCCGTCGCGTCGCCCCGGGTCGGGATGTCCGGGGTGGCTGGGCAGGTATGGCGCCAGGTGGGCCGCGACCGCGACCGGACCAACGCCGGGGCCACCGCCGCCATGCGGGATGCAGAACGTCTTGTGCAGGTTGAGGTGTGACACGTCCCCACCGAACCGTCCCGGCTTGGCAAGTCCGAGCAACGCGTTCAAGTTGGCACCGTCGATGTAGACCTGTCCCCCGTGCTGGTGGACGGTCGCGCACAGATCGGTGATGGTGTCCTCGAAGGCGCCGTGGGTCGAGGGGTAGGTCACCATGATCGCGGCCAACTCCCCGGCGTGGGTCTCGCACTTGGCCCGGAGGTCGGCGAGGTCGACCGCGCCGTCGTCGGCCGCCTTCACGACGACCACCCGCATCCCGGCCATCACCGCCGAGGCAGCGTTCGTCCCGTGCGCGCTGGACGGGATCAGGCACAGGTTCCTCTCGGGCTGACCGTTCGCGAGGTGGTAACCGCGGATTGCGAGTAGACCCGCGAGCTCACCTTGGGACCCGGCGTTCGGCTGGATGGACACCGCGGCGTAGCCGGTGATCTCCGCGAGCCAACCCTCCAGGGTGTCGATCAAGTCCCGGTAGCCCGTGGCGTCCTCCGCCGGAGCGAAGGGGTGCAGGTCGGCGAAGCCGGGGAGGCTGATCGGCTCCATCTCGGCGGTCGCGTTGAGCTTCATCGTGCACGATCCCAGCGGGATCATCCCGCGGTCCAGCGCGTAGTCCCGGTCAGCGAGCCGTCGCAGGTACCGCAGCAGGTCGGTCTCGGAGCGATGGTCGGCGAACACCGGATGGGTGAGGAAGGACGTGCGTCGCCTCAGGTCCTCGGGGAGAGCGTCTGGAGTCCTGGCGTCGAGCGCGTCGATGTCGACGCCGGCTGCGCCGACGGCAATGAGCACCCGCTCGACGTGCGTGCGCGTGGTGAGCTCGGACAGCGAAACTCCCACCCGGTCGGCGTCGGTCCGGCGGAGGTGGAGACCGAGGCCACGAGCCCGTGCGACCATGGCGTCCGCTTCCCCCGGAAGAACCACGGTGAGGGTGTCGAAGAAGCTGTCGTGCTGGACGTCCGCGCCGGCCTCGCGCAGCCCCGCGGCCAGCACGGCGGCATAGCGGTGGGTACGGTTGGCGATGCGGGTCAGCCCCTCTGGACCGTGGTAGACGGCATACATCGCTGCGACGACGGCAAGCAACACCTGGGCGGTGCAGATGTTGGAGGTGGCCCTGTCGCGGCGGATGTGCTGCTCCCGGGTCTGCAGCGCGAGCCGGTAGGCCGGCCGGCCCTCCGAGTCCACCGAGACTCCGACCAGCCGCCCGGGCAGGTGCCGCTCGAGTCCGGCGGCCACGGCCATGAAGCCGGCGTGTGGCCCGCCGTAGAAGAGGGGCACCCCGAACCGCTGGCTGGATCCGAGCACTACGTCGGCACCGAGAGCTCCGGGGGCCTCGAGCACGGTCAGAGCGAGCAGGTCCGCAGCGACGACCGCCAGAGCCCCTGCGGCATGGGCGCGCCGGATGACGGGTCGGGGGTCGATGATGCGACCGCTCGCCCCGGGGTACTGGAGCAACACGCCTGAGTAGTCCCCTTCCGGCAGTTCGCGCGTCACGTCAGCCACGACGACCTCGATGTCCATCGCGCGGGCTCGACTCTGCACCACCGCGATGGTCTGCGGGAGGCAGTCCCGGTCGACCACGAAGCGTCGGGAGGAGTTTGACCGGTTGGCCCTGCGGACCAGCGTCATCGCCTCAGCGGCCGCCGTACCCTCGTCGAGCAGCGACGCGTTGGCGGTCGGCAACCCGCACAGGTCGCTGACCAGGGTCTGGAAGTTGAGCAGGGCCTCCAGCCTGCCTTGAGAGATCTCGGGTTGGTACGGCGTGTAGGCGGTGTACCAGGAGGGGTCCTCGAGCACGTTGCGCCTGATCACCGCCGGCGTGACCGTGCCCGAGTAGCCGAGTCCGATCATCGGCACGAGGGGGTTGTTGCGGGCGGCGAGTGCGCGCAGGGTCTCCAGCGCGCCAGCTTCGCTGCTGGCGGGGGGGAGCGCCAACCCGCCCTCGCTGCGGATGCGGGCGGGGATGGCTGCGGCGACCAGGTCGTCCAGCGACTCGTACCCGAGGGCCGCCAGCATGGTCTGCTGCTCACCGGCATCTGGGCCGATGTGCCGTCGGGCGAAGGGAGCAACCTGCTCCAGGTCGAGGAGGCGGGTCTGGGTGGTCACAGGAGGCTCCCGGCGTCGTGGACGAGCCTCCCCCTCTGTCACGGTGATCCGCTCCAGAGACGCCGGTCAGCACGGTCCTGTGGCCTGAGAGGTTCCGGGGAGGAGTTGCCCCTTCGGCGCCGGGTGGTTCCGGGCTCTCCCGTGCGACTGTGACGGCTCGCCCACCCTACCAGCGGCCGCCACCGTCGGCTGCCGCGGAGCCGGCGGTGTCAGCCGGACAGCCGGGCCTGCCGGCGGACCGCGAGCTCGTCGTCCGGGTCGGCCTGGTCAACCCGCTCCGCGCGCTCGCTGGGCAGCTCGGACAGGGACCCTTCGATCTCCCGCCAGACACCGCCGATCGCGATCCCGAAGACTCCCTGACCGCCCTGCAGGAGGTCGATGATCTCATCGGCCGAGCGACACTCGTAGACGCTGGCGCCGTCGCTCATCAAGGTGACCTCGGTGAGGTCGTCGGTCCCCCGCTCACGCAGGTGGTGCACCGCGCTGCGGATCTGCTGCAGCGAGACTCCGGCGTCGAGCAGCCGCTTGATCACCTTCAGGAGGAGGACGTCGCGGAAAGAGTACAGCCGCTGCGTGCCGGAGCCTCCGGCGGTGCGCACGGTCGGCTCGACCAGACCCGTCCGGGCCCAGTAGTCGAGCTGACGGTAGGTGATGCCCGCCACGTGGCAGGCCGTCGGCCCCCGATATCCGACGCCCTCGGGCATGGGCGCGACGTCATCGTCGAACAGCAGGCCCTGCTGAGCGGCTCGCCGGGCACCCCGGGCGATCTCCGCCGCGTGGGACGGGTCCAGCAGGTCGTTGTCACTGGGCACGATGACCTCCGTTGGGCAGGATCCACGCTGCGACGACACCGGTGAAGTTACAGCGAGGAAGTTCGCCTCTGACGGTACGTCCACCGCTCGCCTGGGTCAACGAGGTAGGTCGCGTGTCGCAAGTCTCATGCGAAAGTAGAGACTGAGGGTTGGACCCGGTTCACTCCTGATCGGGGACGAAGTCCTCCGGGGTGATCTGGTCGAGGAACTCGCGGAACTTCTCGACCTCCTCCTCCTGGTCGTCGGGTGCGGCCAGGCCGGCTTCGTCCAGCACGTCCTCGCTGCAGACGATCCGGCTGCCGGTTCGCAGGGCGAGCGCGATCGAGTCGGAGGGTCGGGCGCTGACCTCCACGGAGTCTCCGAGCACCAACGTGGCGTAGAAGACACCGTCGCGCATCTCGGTGATCCGAACCTCGCTGAGAGTGTTCCCGGTGGCCTCGAGGATGTCCTTGAGCAGGTCGTGGGTCATCGGCCGGGGCGGAACCACCCCCTGCTGGGCGAAGGCGATCGCGGTCGCCTCGACGGCCCCGATCCAGATCGGCAGGTATCGCTCGCCCGATGACTCCCGCAGCAGGATGATCGGTTGCTGCGAAGGCATCTCGACGCGGACTCCCACAACTTCGACCTCGAGCACGCGGTCAACACTACCCCGTCGCCGGGTTCCGGGGTGGGCTCAGTCCGATGTCCTCAAGGCCAGTGTGACCAACGCGTCATGCAGCTGCCCGGTGAGCTTCACGAGCTCCGCGCGGACGGTGTCCGCGCGGACTGCGGCGCCGTCGTCGCGCTGACGCGCTAGCGGCGCAGCGACCTGCTCGATGAGGCCGGCCTCCCGATCGGCGGCGGTCTTGACCAGTCTCAAGTGGCGTGGTTCGAGCCCGTGTCGCGACAAGGATGCGACGGTGGACGCGACCGTCAGTGCGACCTGATCGAAGTGCTCGCTGTCGTCAAGGGGTCGCACCAGCCCGTACTGCTGCAGATCGGCGAGCTGGTTCTCGGTGAGACCGGAGTTCGCGAGCAGCTCCGAGCGCGATAGCCGCAGCAGCCGCTGGGCGCCGCGGAGGGGTCGGCTGGCCGGGTCGTCGTCGACGGCTCGCGGGGCGCGGGGCGACTCCCCCGCGACAGCCGGCGGCTCGAGGCCCCGGGCGATGGCGTCAAGATGGTCCTTGATGACGCGTAGCGGCAGGTAGTGGTCGCGTTGCGCGGCGAGGACGTAACGGAGCTGAGTGACGTCGGCGTGACTGAACTTGCGGTATCCCGAAGGGCTCCGCTGCGGCGCGACGAGCCCCGCCGACTCCAGGAACCGGATCTTGGAGATGCTTACGTCGGGGAACTCCGCACGGAGCCGGCGAAGGACCTCGCCGATACCCATCCGGCCCGCGGGCCGGGCCGGCACCCTCGCCGACATCACGCTCCGGCGAAGTAGACCAGCCGGTACTTGCCGATCTGTACCTCGTCGCCGCCGGACAACAGAACCTCGTCGATCCGGTCTCGGTTGACATAGGTGCCGTTGAGGCTGCCCACGTCGGCCACCAGGTAGCCGTCCGAGGTTCTGCGGAAGACCGCGTGGCGGCGACTCACCGTCACGTCATCGAGGAAGATGTCGCTCTCCGGGTGCCGCCCGGCGGTGACCTCGTCGGTGTCCAGCAGAAAGCGGCTGCCGGCGCTCGGACCGCGCTGGACGACGAGCAGCGCGCTTCCTCCCGGAAGCGCATCGACGGCAGCCTGTTCCTCGGCCGTGAGCCGGCCCTCGTCCTCGCTGTCAACGTTCCGGTCGGGACTACCGAGGGTGATCGTCGACGTCGACTGGGCGGGTCGCTCACCGGGCATGGGGTGCCCGCAGTTGGAGCAGAACCGCCCCCCTTCCGCGTTCTGGTGTCCGCATTCGGTGCAGTACGACATGAATTTCCTCCTCAGGCGCCCGAGAACACGTGTTCTGTGGCGGCAAGCCGGGCTGTTTCCATGATGAAGGACCGCGCAAGCCTCAGCCCGAGGCTACCGTGGCCTCGTAATCCGTCGAACTCAGCAGCGACCCGGGCTGAGCGCCATCCGCGACGGTGATCTCCACCACCCAGCCGTCGCCGTACGGGTCGCTGTTGCAGAGCTCGGGGTTGTCGTCCAGGGCCTCGTTGACGGCCGCGACCGTGCCGTCGACCGGGGCGAACAGGTCGCTCACGCTCTTGGTCGACTCGAGCTCGCCCATCACCCCTCCCCCGATGACGTCGGTGCCCACTTCCGGCAGGTTGACGTAAACAATGTCGCCGAGGGCATCCTGGGCGAAATCGGTGATGCCGACCCGGACAGTCTCACCGGGCTCCACAGAGCCGCTCACCCACTCATGTTCAGCGGTGTAGCGCAGGTTGTCGGGGTACACGAAGGCTCCTTCAGGACGGTGCGGGTTCGAGACGCTACGGGCCGGTGGGCTGAGAGTACTGAGGCTGCTCCACGGGATGCAACGCATCCACCTCGACCGACTCCTCCTCCCGGACCGTGACGATGCCGCCCAGCGACGAGATCTCGTCCGACAGCCCCCCGGGAAAGCCGACCGAGTCGCTCAGGGTGTGCGAGGCGCCGATCGCCTGGATGACGTAGGGCGGTTGGATGAGCCGACCGTCGATCGTGATGGCGCCGGGGACGCCACCGATCCAGCTGGACTGCACCAACCGGGCGGTGTGGTTGACCTGCATCGCCTCCGCTCCTGCGTCGCGAAGCTCCTCGATGCCGTTCAACAGGCTGGCCGGGGTCACCGCGGTCTGCGGGTCCTGGATCGTGATGGTGACGCCGGGTCCCACTGCCCCGACGGTGCCGGCGAGGACCTGCAGGTCGGCAAGCCGCTGCTGGGCGTCGGCGATCGCTGCCGCCCGGCCGCTGGAGCTGGACTGCAGCGCGTCGCGGGAGCTCTGCAGCTCACTGATCTGCAGCTGGGCGCGGTCGGAGGCGCCCGACAGCGAGTCGAGCAGCTCGACCAGGTCCTGGCGGCGTTGGCCGGCGAAGTCGTTGCTGGAGTGGGTGAGCTGGATCTGGACCGCCGCGGAGTAGCCAAGGAACGCGAGGAGCACGGCAACGATCAGCTGCCCGCGTCGAGGACGGCCTCTGACCGCGGCCCACAGACGCTGCGGGCCGGTCGGGGTCGACGGAGAGTCAGGCATGGAAGATGTGCCGCCTGATCGCCGCGACGTTGGAGAAGATCCGGATGCCGAGTACGACGATGACGCCCGTCGACAGCTGTCCACCGACACCCAGCTGGTCGCCCAGGTACACGATCAGTGCGGCGATCAGCACGTTCGACACGAACGAGACCGCGAACACCTTGTCGTCGAAGATGCCGTCGAGGTACGCCCGCAGGGCACCGAAGACGGCGTCCAACGCCGCGACGACCGCGATCGGCAGGTAGGTCTGCCAGGCCTCCGGAACGGTGGGTTCGAAGAAGAGCCCGAGCACCACACCGACGACGAGCCCGAGGATCGCGATCATCGAGACCCCACCGGTGACGCATGCAGGAGCTGGACATGTGGATCGGCGGGCAGCTCGAGATCACTGAGCGTCGAGGTGTCGAAGCGGATCCCGTAGTTGGCCTTGAGACCGAGCCAGGCCTGGCCCCCCGGCGTCTCGAGCAGGCGTGCAGGCAGCGTGTCGGGGTCACCGATGGCGTCCACCACGAACGGAGGCGTGAGAGATCGGTAGTCGACGGTGATCGCCCGGCCCGCGAACCGGATGGCGGACAGGCTGGTCAGCCGATTGCCGTCGATGGCGATCGCCTCCGCGCCGGCCGCCCACAGTGCGTTGACGAGGGACTGCAGGTCGGTGTCCAGGATCACCCCGCCCACGCTGCCTCCGACCGAGCCGCGCGCATTGTCGACCACGATCTCGAGACCAGGGCCGCTGACGGCCACGGCTCCGGTGACGCCGGCCAGCTTGGTAGACGCGGACTGCGTCTGTCGCTCAAGAGTCCGGGCCTGCGCCACTCGACTCTGCAGGGCGGCGACCTCGCCGTCCAGGGACGTCAGCTGCGCGTGCAGGTTGTCCAGACGCGCCTGACGCTGGTGGATCTGGCCGACGAGCTGGTTGCGCTCGGCCTCGGTCACCGGCCGCTGTGCCTGGGTCTGCAACGCGGAGATGCCGATCATCGCCCCGAACAGGAGCACGACAACCGCGACGGTAGCCGTGGCAGAACGTCTGGCCGAAGCAGGCCGAGCCATTTTGCGATCGGCTGCCGCCCGGTAGTCCTCGTCCATGGTGTTCGACATGATCTCGGTGAGCAGGCCCGGGTGGCTGGTGTCGGCGCTCATGTGGGGATTCCTCGTCGTGGGAGCCGCATGATCGTGACCACCTGGTAGCTGTAGAGCAGGCCGGCCCACCAGTACAGCCCGGTACCCCAGATCGCGAACGCCCACCCGAAGACGTCCGCCAGCCTGGCCACCGTGCCGCTGCCGGCGCCGAGCAGGAGCAGCGGGAACGCGTAGAGGAGGTTGGCCGTCGCGGCCTTGCCCAGGAAGTGGACCGGAAGGGCGCTGTAGCCTCGCGTGCGCAGGAACGGAACGAGCGAGAACAGCAGGACATCGCGCAGCGGAAGGGACACCGCCAGCCACACCGGGATGATGTCGCGGATCGCCAGTCCGATGACCACCGCGAGGATGTACAGTCGGTCGGCCACCGGGTCCAGGATCTGCCCGAGCCGCGAGGTCTGGTTGAGAGTGCGGGCGAGCTTGCCGTCCAGCCAGTCGGTGAAGCCGGAGACCAAGAGCACCACGAGGGCCCAGCCGTCCTGGTGCGGTCCGAGCACGAGCCAAAGGAAGAGCGGTACGCCGAAGAGCCGGGCCACGCTGAGTAGGTTGGGCAGGGTTGCCACCCGGTTGGTGACAACCACACCCGAATCGGCCACTCGTCCTCCGCCACTTGCGGGCTCCTACGAGCCACACGGAAACCTTAGACGACCAGCCTGAACCCAGCTGGCGATGGCGTTGAAGCGCCGGCCGGTTTCTTGCCTGCCGACCTAGGGTGACACCATGACGCAGCCCAGTACCCTCGGCGAGCTCAAGGTGAGCGGCTTCTCGAGCCGCACGGTCAAGGACGAGCTCCGGGCCAACCTGCTCACCCGGCTCCGCACCGGTGAGCCAGCGTTTCCCGGCATCCTCGGTTTCGACGACACCGTGCTCCCTCAGCTCGAGTCCGCGTTGCTGGCCGGCCATGACTTCGTCCTGCTCGGCGAGCGTGGCCAGGGTAAGACCCGCCTGATGCGGTCCCTGGCGGCACTGCTCGACGAATGGAGCCCGGCAGTCGACGGGTGTGAGATCAACGACGACCCGACGGCTCCGGTGTGCGGGCGCTGCCGGACCAGGACCGCCGAGCTCGGCGAGGCACTGCCGGTGGTCTGGCGGCACCGCGACGACCGGTACGTCGAGAAGCTGGCCACCCCCGACACCAGCGTCGGGGACCTGGTCGGCGACGTCGACCCGGTGCAGGTGGCGGCCGGCCGTACCTTGGGCGACCCCGAGACCATCCACTACGGACTCCTGCCGCGCAGCAACCGGGGCATCTTCGCGGTCAACGAGCTGCCGGACCTCGCGGAGCGCATCCAGGTTGCCATGTTCAACGTGCTCGAGGAACGCGACATCCAGGTGCGTGGCTACTCGTTGCGCCTGCCGCTCGACGTGCTCGTGGTAGCGACGGCCAACCCCGAGGACTACACCAACCGGGGCCGGATCATCACCCCGCTCAAGGACCGCTTCGGCGCCGAGATCCGAACCCACTATCCGTTCGAGGTCGCGGAGGAGATCGAGCTCATCGACCAGGAGGCGGCTCTGGTCGCGGTCGTACCCCAACACCTTCTCGAGGTCGTCGCCAGGCTCACTCGAGGTCTGCGGGAGAGCTCGGCTGTCGACCAGCGCTCGGGGGTCAGCGCGCGCTTCGCGATCGCCGCAGCCGAGGCGGTGGCTGCCTCGGCCCTCCGTCGCGGCGCCCGGGCCGGCGAGGCCGACCCGGTGGCCCGGATCTGCGACGTGCCCCCCGTGGTGGCGACCTTGCTCGGCAAGGTGGAGTTCGAGATGGGCGAGGAGGACCGCGAGGTCGAGGTCGTGCACCACCTGCTGCGGGTGGCGACTGCCGAGACGTTCCGCGCCAGGCTGGGCGGACTGGACCTCTCCGGGTTCACCGACCTGTTCGCGGAGGGTGCCACGGTCGAGACCGGGGAGCTGGTGCCGGCGGACGACCTGCTCGGCCAGGTGGGTACTGTCCCTGGGCTCTCCAAGGTGCTCGACCGGCTTGGCCACGGTGACGACGCGAGCCGTGGCCAGACGGCCGCGGCCGTGGAGCTGGTTCTGGAAGGCCTGCACCTCACCCGGAGGATCGACAAGGCTGCGGTCGACGGCCGTGCGGTCTACAGGGGCTGACGGTGGCCGTTGGCCGGTTTCGCTACAGTCCCTGGACCGGCGGTCCTGACCCGCTGGCTCCGCCGTACGACGTCCGCGCCGCCCTCGACGAGCTCGGTCGCGACGTGCTCGCCGGAGGTTCGCTGCGGGAGGCGCTGCGCGAGCTGCTGCGCCGCGGACCGGATGGTCGCCGCGGGCTGGACGACCTCGCCGCCAGGGTGCGCCGCAGGCACGCCGCAGCCCGTCGTCGGGGGGACCTCGGGGGGACGCTCGACCAGGTTCGCGCCGCGCTGGACCAGGCGCTGGCGACCGAACGGGACACGCTTGCCAGTGAAGGAAGCGACGAAGCCCGGTGGAACGAGATGGAGCTGGCCACCGTGCCGGACGAGACTGCGGGCGCGCTTCGTGCGCTCCGCGAGTACGACTGGCACTCCGACGAGGCGCGAGCCACATATGAGTCGATCCAGCAGATGTTGCAGCGGGAAGCGATCGACGCACAGTTCGCGGGGATGAGGCAAGCCCTCTCGTCGCCCGACGCGGATGCCATGGACACGATCAAGGACATGCTCGCCGACCTCAACGCTCTCCTTGCCGGGCACGCGCGGGGCGACGACACCACCGACGAGTTCCGTCAGTTCATGGACCGCCATGGGGAACTCTTCCCCGACCAGCCCGAGAATGTCGACGAGCTCATCGACTCGCTGGCCCGCCGACAGGCTGCTGCCGATCGGATGCTTGCCTCGATGACGCCCGCACAGCGCGAACAGCTGGCCCAGCTGATCAGCGAGGCACTCGCCGACCCCGACCTCGCCAGCGAAATGGTGCAGCTGTCTGACAACCTGCGTGCGCTCCGACCGGGCCTCGACCGTGGCCCGGTCCAGCTGCGTCGCGGTGGTGACTCCGTGGGTTACAGCGACGCGGTCGAGGCCGTCGCGGAGATCTCGGAGCTTGAGGCGCTGCAGCAGCAGCTCGACCAGGGCCACGCCGGAGCGACCCTGGATGACGTCGATGTCGACACCCTGGAGCGGCACCTGGGTTCGAACGCGGCGGCCGATCTGCGGGCACTCCGCGAGCTGGAGCGGGAGCTCGAACGCCAGGGGTACCTGGCCCGTGGAGACGACGGGCTTCGGCTCACGCCCCGGGCCGTTCGGCGGCTCGGGGAGACGGCGCTGAAGCGGGTCTTCGCGCAGCTTGAGGCGTCCGGCACCGGGGACCACGATGACCATCGAACCGGCTCCGCCGACGAGCCGACGGGGCTTACCCGCGAATGGGCGTTCGGCGACGAGCTCGCGATCGACGCTGTCCGAACGGTGTCGAACGCCTTGCGCCGCGGGACCGGTGTACCGTCACGCCTCAGCGTCGAGGACTTCGAGGTGGTCGAGACCGAGCGCCGTACGACGGCTGCGGTCGCGCTCTGTGTCGACCTCTCCTACTCGATGCTGCAGGAGGGCCGGTGGGGCCCGATGAAGCAGACGGCGCTCGCGCTGTCCCAGCTGATCTCGACGCGCTTCCGGCACGATGCGCTGCAGGTCGTGGGGTTCAACCTGACCGCCCGGCGGCTGTCATCCGTCGAGCTGGCCCAGGTCGAGCCTGAGTGGGTCCAGGGGACCAACCTGCAGCACGCACTGCTGATCGCGGGTCGACACCTGCGCCGGCACCCGGACGCGGAGCCGGTCGTGCTCGTGGTGACCGACGGTGAGCCCACGGCGCACCTGCTCGACGACGGCACGCCGTACTTCCACTGGCCGACCACACCGCAGACCCTGCGCGGAACCATCCGCCAGCTCGACGAGCTGGCCCACCGGGGTGCGGCGATCAACTTCTTCATGCTCGGCGACGACCCCGGGCTCGCCCGCTTCGTCGACTCGGTAGCCCGGCGGGCCGGCGGCCGGGTCTTCTCTCCGGACGTGTTACGGCTCGGAGAGTACGTCGTCGCGGACTACCTGCACGCCCGCCGCGGCCGCCGCTGACCCGTCCGGGAGGGATCAGCCGTGCGACGGCGGCTCCTCGGCCTCCACCCGCTTGGCCCAGGACCAGGCGTAGGCACCGTCGTCAGCCACCAGCCCCGCCTCACCCAGCTCCAGCGGACGGAACGTGTCGACCATGACCGCAAGCTCATCGAAGTAGTGGACACCGATCGACTTCTCGTAGGCACCGGTCTGCGGGCCGTGTGCATGGCCACCGGGATGGACGCTGATCGAGCCCTTGCCGATGCCAGACCCCTTGCGCGCTTCGTAGTCCCCGTCGACGTAGAACATGATCTCGTCGCTGTCGACGTTCGAGTGGTAGTACGGCACCGGGATCGACAGCGGGTGGTAGTCGACTTTGCGCGGGACGAAGTTGCAGACCACGAAGTTGTAGCCCTCGAACACTTGGTGGACCGGAGGCGGCTGGTGCACCCGGCCGGTGATGGGCTCGAAGTCGGACACGTTGAAGACAAACGGGTAGAGGCAGCCATCCCAGCCCACCACGTCGAACGGGTGGAACGGGTAGGTGAAGACCGTGCCGACCACGCCGCCGGGCCCGTTGCCCCGATGCTTGATGAACACCTCGGTGGAGGCCGAGGGGTCCAGGCCCATCGTGTCCGCCAGCAACGGCCCGTCGGGGCAACGGAGGTCCCGCTCGCAGTAGGGAGAGTGTTCGAGCAGCTGTCCGAAACGCGACAGGTAGCGCTTCGGTGGAGTGATGTGTGAGTTCGCCTCGATGCAGTAGACCCGCAGCGGCTCGCCTTCGCTGCCAGGCAACCAGCGATGGGTGGTGGCGCGTGGGATGACGACGTAGTCACCGGCCCCCACCTCGAAGGCGCCGAAGATCGTCTCGACCCGCGCGGTACCACGTTCGACGAAGAGGCACTCGTCGCCCATCCCGTTGCGGTACAAGGGTGATGGAGCGCCGGCGACCACGTAGGAGATCCGTACGTCGGCATTGCCGAGCACGAGGCGCCGACCGGTGACCACGTCGACCCGGCCGATCCGGTCAACGTCGAAGAGCTCGTGCAACTTGAGATGCAGAGGCTTGAGCGGGTGGTTCGGTGTCATGGTCAGATCACCGGGCTGCCACTCCTGGGCGTCGACGATGCGCGACGGCAGGTTGCGGTGGTAGAGCAGCGAGGAGTCGGAGGAGAAGCCCTCCTCCCCCATCAACTCCTCGAAGGCAAGGTCGCCGGATTCGAGGCGGTGCTGCGTGTGTCGCTTATGAGGCACGAATCCGCAGGACAGGTAGTGCGCGATGGCAGGCTCCTCGGCAGGTGGTTGACGCGTCCGATAGTAGGACACCGCCGTACCGTCCAATCCAGAATTGCAGTAGCGTGCAGGCGTGTCAACGCCACCCCGAGCCCTCTTCGCGGGGTTGGTCGACGATGCCGCGATGTTTCCCCCCGGCAACGCCAACGCGGACGTCGCGCTCGCCGAGCACCTTTGTTTTCGGCGTTGCTGGTTCGCTGACCTGATCGGCCCCCTGCTCATCCCTGTGCGGGCGTGGGACGCGTTCGTGCAGGCCCACCAGGACGCCGGAGCGCCTGCGGTCTCGGTGGTGCTGATCGGTACGACGACCGTGCCTTCAGACGTCCCGGACCCGGTGACGGTGACGGGCTTCGAGATCGCAGTAGCCGACGCTCCTCTGCCCTCGATACCGGAGGGCCGGTCCCTCGCCGTCGAGATCGGCCCGGGATCGTCGACCCAGCCAGTGCTGGCCGGGGTCGCGGCAGGGCGCGCGTGCGGCTACGACGTGGTGGCCAAGTTCCGCACCGGTGGCATCGCTGCTGAGGCGTTCCCTTCGGTAGACGTGCTCGCCGACGTGCTGTTCGCGGCGAACGCCGTACCGGTCCCACTGAAGTTGACCGCCGGGCTGCACCATGCCGTGCGAAACACCGACCCGGGGACGGGCTTCACGCACCACGGCTTCTTGAACGTGCTGGTCGCGGTCGCCAGGACACTGGCCGGGGCGGACCGGCCGGCCGTCGCTGCAGCGCTGTCGTGGCGAGAGACCGAGCCACTCGTTAGCGCGCTCCGTGGTCTCGACGCCACGCGGGCCAAGGAAGTACGCGGCCGGTTCGTGTCCTTCGGGTGCTGCGGGGTCGAGGACCCGGTCAACGACCTGGCACGACTCGGGTTGGTAGATTCTGTCGCGGAGGAGCGCCGATGACCTGGCCGGACGTTGCGGACACACACCCGTACGGGATGGCCACCCTGCCGTACGGCGTGTTCAGCATCGGCGACGGGGTTGCTTCGGTCGGCGTACGCATCGGGGACTCGGTCGTCGACCTGGCCGAGGTCGCGGAGCACGAGGGTCACCCCCTCGTCGACGTCCTGGCTGCCTCATCGCTCAACGCGCTGATGGCGCTGGGTGCGACAGCATGGGCGGACTTGAGGCGCTGGGTGGTCGACCTGCTCACCGACGAAACTCACCGCGACACGGTGACCGCCAACCTGTACGCACTGAGCGAGGTGACGATGCACCTCCCGGTCGAGGTCGCGGACTACGTCGACTTCTACGCCAGCGAACAGCACGCGACCAACGTCGGCAGGATCTTCCGCCCCGACTCCCCGGGCCTGCCGGCGAACTGGAAGCACCTGCCGATCGGCTATCACGGGCGGGCCGGCACGGTCGTGGTCAGCGGCACCGACGTCGTACGGCCGTCGGGGCAGCGCAGGCCGGAGCCCGGCGCCCAGCCGCCGTTCGGACCAAGCAGCCGGCTGGACATCGAGTGCGAGGTGGCGTTCCTGGTGGGGCCGGCCAGTGAGCTCGGAAACCCGGTGGAGGTCGAGCGCGCCCGCGACCACATCTTCGGCGTGGTCCTGCTCAACGACTGGAGCGCACGCGACATCCAGGCGTGGGAGTACGTGCCGCTCGGTCCGTTTCTCGGCAAGTCCTTCGCCACCAGCATCTCGGCCTGGGTGGTTCCTTTCGAGGCGCTGCAAGCCGCGATCGTGCCGCTGCCTCCTCAGGACCCGGCTCCGCTGCCGTACCTGGCCGGCGAGGCTGCGTTCGGGTTGGACCTGCACCTGGAAGTGGTGCTCAACCAGACCGTGGTGTCGCGGCCGGAGTATCGCACGATGTACTGGTCACCGGCACAGATGCTGGCGCACCTGACCGCCAACGGGGCCAGCCTGCGGACCGGCGACGTGTTCGCCTCGGGCACCGTGAGTGGCCGTAACCGCGACACCTTCGGCAGCCTGCTCGAGATCACCTGGAACGGCGAGCACCCGGTGTCGCTGGCGGATGGCTCCGCTCGCGGCTTCCTCCAGGATGGCGACACCGCCACCCTGCGTGGCACCGCTCCCGGCCCGGACGGCACTGTCGTCACCCTCGGCGAGGTTACCGGCACCGTGGTCCCTCAGCTGACCGAGCCCACGGATCCACTCGTTTAGCCGGGCCGGCCGCGGGTACCACCCTGGTACGGGACAGCTGAGCGAGGAGACCGGCAGCATGAGCAACAAACTCCAGGGCAAGACCATCGCCTTCGCAGTGGCCAACGAGGGTATCGAGCAGGTGGAGCTGACGGACCCCTGGAAGGCCGTCGAGGAGGCAGGTGGCACGCCGAAGCTCGTGTCCGTCGAGACCGGCAAGGTGCAGGCCTTCAACCATCTGGACAAGGCAGACACCTTCGACGTGGACGCCACGTTCGACGAGGCATCGTCCAGCGACTACGACGGGCTGGTGCTGCCCGGTGGAGTCGCCAATCCGGATGCGCTGCGCATGCAGGAGCAGGCGGTCGACTTCATCGGCTCGTTCGTCAGGTCCGACAAGCCGGTCGCGGTGATCTGCCATGGGCCGTGGACCCTGGTGGAAGCCGACGTGGTTCGCGGCCGAACCCTCACCTCATGGCCCAGCCTGCAGACGGACCTGCGCAACGCGGGCGCCACCTGGGTGGACGAGGAGGTCGCGGTCGATGGCCGGCTGGTGTCCAGTCGCAGCCCTGACGACCTGCCGGCCTTCTGCCGCACGCTCGTCGAGGTCTTCGGCCAGAGCAGTCCCGCCGCCTAGACGCTCATCCGCAGGGCCTCGGCGAGGGCGACGGCCGCCTCCGCCACGAGGAGGGTGACCCGCCCCTCGTCGAGGGACTCCACCGTCACGACACCGACGGACGCCTCGAGCACCGGTATGCCGAGCACCGGCGCGGCCAGCCCGGTGGCACCTTGTTGCAGCTCACCGCGTGTCGTCGTGACGCAGGCACCGCCGATTCGGCCGGCGAGGATCGCCCGACCGGCCGCCCCGCGCTCGAGCGGGTGCCGACTGCCGACTCGGTACGCCACGTGGAAATCGGTCCAGGTCGGCTCGACGACGCAGAGCGCGAGCGCCTCCCCCGCATCGGCGATGGTGAAGTGGGCGGTGGCTCCTGCCGCGTCCGCCAGCCGACGCAGAATTGGGCTCGCCGCCTGGCGCAGGGCGGGGTGGAGGGCAGCCGCAAAGTGCAGCACTCCCGGTCCCAGGCGCACCCGCGCGTCGGGGGACCGCCGGACCAGCGCATGGTCGGACAACGTTGCGACCAGCCGGTAGACGACAGGTCGACCAACGCCCAGCATCCTCGCCAGCTCCGTCACCGAGACGCCCGAAGACCCTCGGTCCGCCACCACCCGAAGCAGCCGCAGTCCTCGATCCAAGGTCTGGGAGGTCTCACCACCGACGGCCACTCCCCTATCTCAGCACTGGTCTCTGCCGGCGAAACCGCAGGGGCGATGTTGGCGACCTGCGTTCCCTAGCCTGAAGGCGTATGCCCCGCTCACGAAGGGAACGCCATGCCGTCTCACGACCGACACGGCCCGTCGATCAGCGCCGACGGAGACTTCGATAGCGGCACCAAGACGGCAGTCACCTCGTTCCAGCAGGCCCACGGTCTGACCGCCGACGGCATCTGCGGCCCGAACACGTGGACCGCCGTCGTGGCGACCGTGGCTCAGGGCGCCCAGGGCGAGGCGGTGAAGGGTGCACAGACCTGCCTGAACGCCCACGGGTCGAGCCTCGCGGTCGACGGGGTCTTCGGCAGTGGCACCAAGGCCGCTGTGGTCAGTTTCCAGCAATGGGTAGGGCTCCGCGCCGACGGGGTGGTCGGTCCACAGACGTGGTGTGCCCTCGTCAACTGACGAATCGCCCTAGCTCATCCAGACGCGGCCAAGACGGCGTTCGTGACGCCTAGCTGACGCTGCTCGTAGGACTCGATCGCCGCCGCCTGATCTTCGGTGAGCACGTCGCACACCCAGTCCCAGTGGACCGAGACCAGGTCGTCGACCTCGACTCGGTCGAGCAGCGATCTGCCGTTGTCGCTCCACCGGACGTCGAGAATCTCCGAGCCACCGATTCCCAAGGTCGAGCCGTCCCAGGTGAGCGGCCGCAGCTCGACCTTCGCGCGCGGTCCGGCAACCCCGCGGACGATGCCGGTACGAATTCGGCACTGGTCGAGGATCGAGCGGGCGACGTCGCTGCGTCGGTTCAACAGCCCCACCCACGGGTAGATCGCGAAGACGTGAAACGCGTGATGGGGCAGGACGCTCGCCTCGAGACTCGGAATGCCGCCGGCCCACTGGCCTCCCGACTGGTCGTGGAACCGGGCCCGCAGCTCGGCGAGAAACCATGAGCTGTCGATGGTTTCGAGGAGCTGGTTGCCGAGCCAATAGGCCTCGACGACCCTGGCATCCAACGGGTCGTTGATGCCGCTCGCTCGGGCGATCAGCTCGAGGTAGACCCAGGCGCCCTCGAACTCCCTCGCTCGCCGGCCGATCTCCTGAGCGGCTTCCGGCGTCCCGCGCACCAGCAGGCCGCCAGGATCATCCGGACCGCAGTAGCCGAGCTCGTTCGGCGGGTACGCATAGCGCGCGAAGAGCTCTGCCCCCCCGGCGCCCAGTGGCACCATGCGCGCACCCGCCGAGTGCACGGCCTCAGCAGATCCGGGGAAGCTGTTCGCCGATCGGCAGGTCGACAACCCGGGTTCCGCCGAGTCCGGTCTTGGCGACCACCATGCCGGGGTGCTCGTCGACACAGCTGCCGATGACCCTGGCGTCCCGCCCGTACTCGTGTGCGCGCAAGGCCTCGAGAACACGGTCGGCGTCGTCTGCTGGCACGATCGCCAACAGCTTGCCCTCGTTAGCCACGTACAGCGGGTCCAGCCCTAGCAGACCGCACGCATCCTTGACGGTCTGCGGAATCGGCAGGTCCCGCTCGACCAGGGTGAAACCGACCTTCGCGGCCTTTGCGATCTCGTTGAGGGAGGCGGCCACCCCGCCGCGGGTGGGATCTCGCAATGCATGGACGTCCGCTCCGGTCGCCAGCATGGTAGACACCAGGCCGTGCAGCGGTGCCGAGTCACTGCGCACCGTCGTCCCGAACTCGAGTCCCTCACGGCAGCTCATGACCGCGACACCGTGTACGCCGATGTCTCCACTGACGATCACCACATCCCCCACGCTGGCCCGTTCGGGTCGGATGTCCACCCCGGCCTCGAGCAGGCCGATCCCGGACGTGTTGACGAAGACCCCGTCGCCGCTGCCACTGTCGACGACCTTGGTGTCTCCCGTGACCAGCTTGACCCCCGCCCGGCGGGCCGCCGCCCCGATGGCCTCGGCCACCCGCCCGAGCTCGGTGAGCTCGGTGCCCTCGGCCACGATGAACGCCGTGGAGAGGAACATCGGCTTGGCGCCCGACATGGCGAGGTCGTTGACCGTGCCGTTCACCGCCAGGTCCCCGATGGAGCCCCCGGGGAAGAACATCGGCTTGACGACGTAGGAGTCCGTCGAGAAAGCCAGCCGCGCCCCACCCACCTCGACGACCGCGGAGTCTCCGAGCTGGGCGTCTGCGGCTTCGCCGTAGGCCGGCAGGAAGAGGTGCTCGATCAGCTCCGCCGACATCGCGCCTCCACCACCGTGACCCATGACGATCGCGGGGGTTTCGCGCAACGGGGCGGGGCACACCCAGGCGTTGAAGTCCAGGTGGCTCCCGGCGTCAGGGGCTTCTGCCATGTCAGCTTCCCACGAGCTCGAGGCGACGGTAGAGGTAGTAGGCCGCGCAGGCACCCTCGGACGACACCATGGTGGCGCCCAGCGGGTTGCGCGGGGTGCACTCCTTGCCGAACGCGGCACACTCGTGGGGCTTGATCAACCCCTGCAGGACCTCACCGGACCGGCACAGCGGTGACTCATCGGTGTGGATGTCGGTGACCGAGAAGCGCTTCTCGGCGTCGAACTCGGCGTACTTGTCCGACAGCGTCCACCCACTCTGAGCAATCATGCCGATGCCGCGCCAGGCTCGGTCGGTCAACTCGAACACGTCGGTGAGCATGGCCTTGGCCGGCGCGTTGCCCTCTGCCGTGACCGCTCGCGGATACGCGTTCTCCAGCTCGTAGCGACCCTCCTCGAGCTGGATCACGGTCTTGCGGATGCCCTCGAGGATGTCCAACGGCTCGAACCCGGTGACGACGATCGGGACCTGGTACTTGTCGACCAAGGGCGGGTACTCCGCCGTGCCCATGACGCTGCACACGTGGCCCGCCGCAAGGAACGCCTGGACGCGGCAGGTTGGAGACTCCATGATCGCCGCGATCGCCGGCGGGACGAGGACGTGCGACACCAGCAGGGAGAAGTTGGGGATCCCGAGCCGCTTTGCCTGGTAGACCGTCATCGCGTTCGCCGGGGCGGTGGTCTCGAACCCGATCCCGAAGAACACGACCTCACGGTCGGGGTTGTCCCGAGCCAGGTTGAGCGCGTCCAGGGGTGAGTAGACGACTCGTACGTCGCCGCCCTCGCTCTTGATCCGGAACAAATCCATCGTGCTTCCCGGCACCCGGAGCATGTCTCCGAACGAGCAGAAGATCACTCCGGGGCGAGCCGCGATAGCCAGCGCCTTGTCGATGATCTCGAGCGGGGTTACACAGACCGGGCAGCCTGGACCGTGGATCATCTCCAGGCCCTCGGGAAGTAGCTGGTCGATGCCGTGGCGGATGATCGAGTGCGTCTGCCCGCCGCAGACCTCCATCATCGCCCACGGTCGGGTGGTGGCCTGATGGATCTGGTCCAGCAGCTTCTTGGCCAGGTCCGGGTTGCTGAACTCGTCGAGATACTTCATGGTCGCACCCTTGTCGTGGTGGGGATGGTCGTGGTCATGGGTGGGCCGACGGGATGTAGTCCTCACCGGCTTGCTTGGCGGCGATCGCGAAGCCGTCGCCGAACTCCTCTTCGAGGATGCCGAGCTTCTCGAAGTTGGCCAGCGTCTCCTCGGCAGCGACCTGGTCCATCCGCTGGATGGCGAACCCCACATGGACCATCACGTACTCGCCGATCCGAATGTCGGGGATGTACTCGAGGCAGACGTCCTTGCGGACCCCCCCAAAGTCAACCTCGGCCATCGTGGTCTGGTCACGTTCCTCGATGCTGACTACTTTTCCGGGCACTGCCAGGCACATGCGATCCTTCTTCCGTTGTCGTTCACATCTTCATCATGACGGATGTCGTGCTGTCGTCTACTGCGCATTCGCGACCAGAACCTGGCCCAAGGCGATGCCCCCGTCGTTCGGTGGCAGCCGCTGCGGCACCAGCACCTCGAAACCGTCCGCGCCGAGCCCCCGCACACACTCCCGGAGCAGCCGGACGTTCTGGAAGACGCCGCCCCCGAGCACCACGGTGGTCAGCCCACCGCTCTGCGAGCCGGAGTCGCGGACCCGCCGGGCCAGCGTGACCACCAGGTCTGCTGTCGCCGAATGGAACCTCGCAGAGATCTCCGCGACCGGGTCGCCCGCTCTGAGGTCGCGGACGACGGCCGCCAACAGGTCGCTCGGGTCGACGATCAGCGCCCCCTCGGCGCCGGGCGCGAGGCGGAATCGATAGTCGCCCGCACCGGTCCTCTCACCGGCCACCGACTCAAGGGCCATCGCGGCCTCGGCCTCGTAGGCCACCACCTGGCGCACACCGGTCAAAGACGCGACCGCGTCGAAGAGCCGGCCCATGCTGGACGTGTTCACACAGCCGAACCCGGTGGTCAGCTGATGCTCGAGCACGGCGCGCTCGTCTGGGGGGCAGGCGGCTACCGAGAGCAGGTCGTCCGACCAGCTGATTCCCGCCGCCCGAAGGTGCGACAGCGCCATGCGGTACGGCCGCTCGATGCTCGCATCTCCCCCGGCCAGCGGCACGTACGCGAGATGCGCGAAGCGCTGGAAACCCTTGTAGCTGGCGATCAGCAGCTCGCCACCCCAGATGGCGTGGTCCGGCCCGTACCCGGTCCCGTCAAAAGCAAACCCGATCACCGGCGCTGCGCCGTCCAGCCCGTGCTCGCCCATGACCGAGGCGATGTGGGCATGGTGGTGTTGGACGGGGACGACCGGTCGGCCGTCGCTGTGGTCGCTCGCCCATCGGGTCGACCGGTATCCGGGATGCTGGTCACAGGCCAGCACCGACGGTCGCACCCCCGTCAGGCGCTCCAGCTGTCGCGCGGTGGAGCCGAACGCGTCGACCGTGGCCACGTCGTCCATGTCGCCGATGTGCTGGCTGAACCAGATGTGCCGTCCCTCGGCGACCGCACAGGTGTTCTTGAGGTCGGCTCCGACGGCCATGGTCGCCGGTACGTCGAAGGGCAGGGTGAGCGGCATCGGAGCGTAGCCTCGTGAGCGCCGAATAGGCAGCTCCCCACCATCGACGGCGCGGGTCACGGAGTCGTCGCAGGCGACCTGGATGCGTCTGTCGTGACGAAGCCAGCCGTCCACCAGGGGCGCCAGTCGGTCCTGCGCGACCACGTCGTCGGTCACGATCGGCTCACCGCCACGGTTGCCCGAGGTCATCACGAGGACCCGAGGGCCGTCCTCAGCCAGCCCGAAGAGCAGGACGTGCAGTCCGCTGTACGGCAGCAGGACGCCGAGCTCCTCGGTGTCGGGTGCAACGCAGGCAGCCACCTGCACCGCAGCCTCGCGCCGCCGCCGGAGCAGCACGATCGGTCGCCGGACGCCGGTGAGCAGCGCCTCCTCGGCTTCGCCAAGCTCGACGATCTCCCGGGCAGCGGCCAGGTCGGCCACCATGATCGCGAACGGCTTGCCGCCTCGTTGCTTGCGGTGGCGAAGCTCGGCGACCGCCTGGTCGTTCTCCGCGTCACACACCAGGTGGTAGCCGCCGATCCCCTTGACCGCGAGGATCGCCCCGGTCGACAACCGGTACCGCGCCATGGCCACGCTGTCGGCGTCGCCCGAGACCGTGCCGTCGGCGTCGACGTACTGCAGGCGCGGCCCACATTCGAGACACGCAATGGGCTGGGCGTGAAACCGGCGGTCAGCGGGGTCGTCGTATTCCCGGCGGCACCGGGTGCACATGGCGAAGTCAGCCATGGTGGTGTTCGGGCGGTCGTACGGCAGGTCGGTGATGATCGTGAAACGTGGCCCGCAGTTCGTGCAGGTGATGAAGGGATGGCGATAGCGACGGTCCCCCGGGTCCGCGAGCTCGGCCAGGCACTCAACGCAGGTGGCGACATCAGGACCGGCGAGGGTCCGGCGTCCGCCGCTGCGCTGGGAGTCCTCGATGACGAAGCCGGTCTCGCCGGTCGTCGGAATCTCCGTCGCCCGCACCGACTCGATCACGGCCAACGGTGGGGCCTCACGACGCAGGCGCTCCGCGAAGGCGTCGACGGCGGCGGTCTCTCCCTCGACCTCGGCGACGACCCCGAGGGAGTCGTTGGCGACCGACCCCGCCAGCCCCAGCTCAGCGGCGGTGACGTAGACGAAAGGCCGGAAGCCGACTCCCTGCACGAGCCCGCGGACCTCGAACCGCTTGCGGGTGCGAGTCTCGCGCGGGCGGCCGACGAGCTCCAGACCGGCCAGCGCCTGCTCGGCTCCCTCGTGGGTCACCCGTTCGACGGCGAACCCCATGTGGATGACCACCCAGTCACCGGGCGCCAGCGGCTCGTCCTCGAGCATGCCGATGTTGACCTTGCGCTCGGCCCCTGCGACGTCCACCAGGGCGAGCTGCCCGTTGTACCCCTCCAGCAGCGTGATCACCTGGCCGGGGATTCCGAGACACACGCGCGTTCACCTCCCAAGACCGGACGGCCGCTGAGCAGGTCGTCGACGACATGAGCAGTCAGTCGCACCGCGTCGTCGATGGCCGCGGTGACAACGGGGGTAAGACCCATCTCGTCGGCGAGGCTGGCCGGGCAGCACCCAACGACGTACGTCGTGGGCAGCTCGCCACCAAGCGAACCGAGACTGGCGAGCACCGCGACGGGGTTCATGCCGTGGGGGTCGAAGTCGGCGTCTCCGAGGTCGTCGGCGCCGACCTCGAGCACCGTCAGCGCCCCCGGCGGGGTGTCGGGCGAGCCGGCTTGCCCGGGCAACGCGTCGACGATCACGAGAGCGTCGTACCCGTCGAGCAGGTCATAGGCCAGGTGCATTCCGCGGATCCCGTAGTCGACGATACGCACGCCGTCGACGTCGGGGTGGGCAGCCGCGTAACGCCTGAGCACCTCGGGGCCGAAACCGTCATCACCTCGAAAGATGTTGCCGATCCCGGCCACCAGGATCCGTGTCGTGCGCAGAGGCTCACTCATCGACTCATCGACTCATCGAACGTCCAGTCGGCCCCGGCCGCCTCACATCTTCCGGATTCGCGAGTACCGGCGGATGTCGGGGATCGACCGGACCAGGACGGCCAGCCCGATGAGCACGACGACGATGACCAGCACCACCGCGATCCATCCGACGATGCTCATGCGCCTTCGTCCTCGCCGCGTGGTGTGCCACCTTGGTGGGACGGGCCGACTCCTTCGTCTTCCTGTCCACGCTCGTCAGACGTCGCGTCGGCTGCCTGTTCGTCGGCGGGCGAGGCGATGGCGCCGCGCTCGGTTTCGGCCGGCTCAGCCGCCTTCATCTCATCGTCCTCCACCGGACCGGCGGCGCCGCCCACGTTGGCTCCGTCGCGTTCCGCCCCTTCGCTGTCGATGTCGGCGCTCTCGCGGCGGTCGTCGTACGGGGGCAGCGCACGGCCGCCGGTATCGGGGTCGTTGGGGTCGAACGATTCGGTTGTCATGTCGGGCTCCTTCGGCACACTGAGGTGAATCGTGACATTCTCATCGTCAGCCGCCTGAACCGGTCGGCAAGTCGGGCGCGTCCTCGTGACCCGCGCCTTGTGGGTCGACCGAGGTGTCGGACTCCTCGTCGGACGTTCCGGCGGGGCGGTCGGCCGGGCCAGCCCCGGGCTCGTCCGAACCCGAGTCGCGGGACCCCATCGGGCCTCGTTCATCCTGCGGCTCCTCCTCGAGGTGCTCGCCTGGTGTGTCGCTCATGATGTCTCCTCCTTGGTTGCGCTGTTCACATCTGACGCATCTTCAGATATCTCCGGATATCGGGTACCGAGCGCAGCGCGACCAGTGCCGCGCCCGCTGTCACGGCGGCCAAGAGCATTGCGGTGATCGTGCCAAGCGTCTTCATAAGGAATCTCCTCCTGGGGGTGCAGCCTCGTTGATGGCGGCGGTGACTGGTTGGAGCTCGTCCGGAGCGAAGTACAGGTAGCGGCCGTACCAGTCGTGCATCTCCGCCGCTGGGTCGTCGACCAGCGTCACCGCGACGTGGGTGTCGCCGTCGACGTCGCTGAGGACGGCGGAAACCTTCGCGGTCATGCCGGCGAAGAACAGGTCCTGGGCGTCGGCCCGTCGGTTGGGGTGCACCGTGACCAGGCTGCCCTTGGAGACCGAGACACCACCGATGACCACGCTGTCGGTCTCCGGCGCCACGCTCGCATCGGCCTCGGGGTCCCACCAGGGCGCATCGGCGGTGAAGAGCGGATCGCTCCCGGGCTCGAGTGCCGCCCCCCAGGTGAGCTCGTCGGGAAGCGCGTACGGGTCGTCGCCGTCGCCCGCCACCGGGAGGGCGTGCGGGTTACGCAGGATGCCGTGCAGCTCCTGCAGCTGCTCCGGGGACATGGTGTCGCACCGGTCGATGATCTCGGCGGCGCGCGGGTCGGTAGCCCGCGCGTCGGCCTTCTCCGCATCCGTGAGCGTCATCACGCGCAGGGTGAGGATCTCGTCGATCTCCGTGGAGTCGAAGAGCGCACCGGCACTCTCCGGCGCCAGCTGCGCATGGTCCTCGACGATGATCGGCGAGACCAGCAGAATCCGCGTCTCGTCGACAGACCCGGCCAAGACGGGCCACCAGCGGTGCTGGTGACACTCCGCTGCGGCGGACAGGGCATCGTCTGGAGGGTTGACCGTCGAGACGAACTGGCCCCCTTCGATGGTCACCAACAAGTGGGTCCCGATCAAGGAGACGCCGATCGCGCGGTCCTTGTCCGGCTGAGCCTCGGCTTCGTTGTCGAGTCGCAGCGTGAGGCGAGTGAAGCCGCCGACCAGGGGATGCGTCTGGGCGCGCAAGGTGGCCGACAACGCCTCCGACTCCCGTACGACGCGGCCGACCACGCGGCCCTGCTGGTCGCGCACGTCCTCAACGTCGTGGCTCGGGGGCACCCGGACCTCGAAAGTAGGCGCCTGCGCCAGGTCGCGCAGCGGGACCGGGCCGACCACCGGTTCACGCTCGACGGCCTCGTCCCAGGTCAGCCAGCGCTGCTCTCCTACCACGAGCTCGTCGACCGGGGTGAAGGTGTCGCCATCCCGGAGCTGGGCCACCCGGCGCTGCAGCTGAAGGAACCGCACGTGAACCATGATCTCCGCGTCCGCCCCGTCCCGCACCAAGGCGTCGGCGAACATCGACGACTCCTCGCCGATCCCGCCCTCGACGGCACCGGCCGGACCCAGCACACCGAACTGCCAACGCACGCGGTTCTTGCTGGACGTCGCCCGGTAGGGATAGAGGAGGTAACCCTCGAAGAGGACGGCGTCGGCCACCTTGCGAGCCAGCTCGAGGCTCATGAAAGCACCTCGTCGGCGGCCGCCAGGAGAGACTCGACGGTGGCGTCCAGGCTGGTCAAGCCGCGCGCAGCCTTGATGTGTGCGAGCGCCTCGACCACATCGCGGTCGAGGCGTACCCAGCCGCTGTTCGGGTAGTAGAAGTCGATCATCTGGTTCCAGACGGAGACCGGAAGCTGGTAGGACGCCTCGCAGTCCCAGGGCACCTGCTCGACACCGAACCCGTTGAGCCCGCGAGTGAAGATCGTGCCGGAGAAGAGCAGTGCCAGTGGGATGGTCCCCTCGCTCAGGGCATGCATGTACGTCGACCCGGTGACCTCGAAGTCGTAGGTGCAGGGAAGGGGAAGGTCTACCTCGGTGATGGAGGTGAAGCCCTGGACCATCGTGTTGCACTGCATCCACATGAATGGCTTCAGCGTGTCGATCCACCGCTCGCGACCACCGAACAGGGCGAGCAGCCCGCTCTCCTCCGCCTCCGAGTACCGGCGGCGCTGTGGCTCGATGCGCACTTGGCAGCGGAGTGCTATGGCGTGCACGACGGCACCCGTCGCCTCCTCGATGCGCAGCCGCGCCGTGAGCTGGGGCGCCACAGCGTAGGGCTCGGCGAAGATGTCGACGGCGGTGAACGTGAAGGCGCTCATCGGGCCGCCTCGTCGACCAGAGGCTTGGCGGGCCGGCTGCGCCGGGACACCTCGTCGAAGAACTCCGACATCGCCTCATGCACCTCCTGGCCGCCGTCGAAACCCCGCCACAGCGTGCGCAGCTGTCCGACCAGCTCATAACAAGCGTCGATGGGCACCAGGTGACAGGAGAACGCGGCTCCGTCTCGGTCGGCGCCGCGGATCAACAGCGCCTCGACATCGGGCAGCAGTTGGTCGAGCTCCGGGTTCGCGGCCACGATCCGGTCCCAGGCCTCGAGGGGAAGCTCCGACTCGGTGGCGCCGGCGGGGCCGGGGTAGAACGCCACGGTCCTGCCCATCAGCGAGTTCTTGAAAAGGAACGCGAGCCCTACGGGGATCTCCAGCTCGTCGTATTGGCGGACGTCGAGCTCGAACGAGGGGAACGACAGGTAACGCTCCGGTACGGCGCGGTAGCGAAGCTGCGCATCCTGGGCGGTGAAGAGCAGATAGCAGGCTCGACAGGTGCACATCAGCACCCGGCTCTCGAGGTTGACGACGTGCTGGTGCGCCTGCGAGATCTGCTCCCCGCACATCTCGCACCGCTCCCCGACGGGCGCCGTCGGCCTCGTGGAGGTGATGCGCTTCAAGGACGCCAAGGGGGACCCGTTTCGGATTCCGGACGGTGAGCCGCCGTTCATCGCAGGTCCGGGGTGACCGTGACGTTCCTGGCCTCGCCGCGCAGCGACCGGAGGCTCATGCCGAGACCCATGAGGGAACGGCGACCGAAACCAGATCGCCGTTGACGAGCAACGGAAGGGGGTCGAGGTGCAGGTCGTCCTGGTCGAGGCAGGCACCAGCGCGCCGTACGTCGTAGTGGGCCTGGCAGGCAGGGCACCGGAGCACCGCGTCGCCGACCGCTCCGCCGAGTCGCCGGGCCAGTACGGCATCGGCCAGCGAGGCCTCACAACGGGCGCAGCGGTCGACGAAGGCGAACAGGTCGCTGCCGATCCGGCAGCCCAGGACCTGCGTGGCCCCCACCATGAAGCCACTCACCGCTCCAGGCTCGAGGGCCATGAAGGCCGGAACCGTCTCCCAGGAGGAGCCGTTCTTCGCCATCGCCTCGCCCTGGGACGGTGCGTCGAGGCGCGACCTCAGGGAGTCGACCGAGATCATGGCGCCGGCTGCGGGCTTGCTTGTCTCCGTCGGAGTCTCCACCTCGATGGAGACGATCTCGGGAGCGGCGGCCTCGATGGCTCCCTCGACGGCCAGCTTCAGGGTGACCGACGACGACGGGCAGCCGTCGCAGCTTCCGAGCAGCCGCAGCCGCACCACCCCGTCGGCGCTCACGTCGATCAGCTCCACGTCGCCGCCGTGGGTGCCCAAGTAGGGCCGGACGCTCACCAGAGCGTGTTCGACCCGGGTCCTGACGTCGTACGGGTGGAGGTCGTGCACGAGGAGCAGACTGGAGACCAGGTCGTCACCGGCGAGGGCGGCCAGGGCGTGGTCGTCCAGACGGCCAGTCTCGTGCATGATCGTCAGCACGCGCTCCAGCCCCGCACCGTACAGGTCCGCCACCAGCCGGACCAGCTCCTCGGCCCGCTCCCGCGCTATCGGCCCGCCGGACGCGCTCGCATCCAGCAGGGCGTCAATACGCTCACCAGTGGCCCGAAGCTGGTCGGACTTCTCGACGTCTGCTTCGGCCGAACCCATCGCGGTGCTTACTCTCCCGTCACGGACTGGGTGGGCGAGTGCAGCATCTCGAGCTTCTTTCCTGCCCCGAGGTACATGTGCACACCGCACGGCAGGCAGGGGTCGAAACTGCGTACGGTCCGCATGATGTCGATGCCCTTGAAGTGCTCCCGGTCGTTCTCCTCGAAGATCGGCTGGCCTTGCACGGCGTCCTCGTAGGGGCCCGGGGTGCCGTAGCTGTCGCGCGGGTTGGCGTTCCAGGGCGTCGGCGGGTACGGGTGGTAGTTCGCGATCTTTCCGTCACGAATGACCATGTGGTGCGACAGCACCCCGCGCACCGCCTCGGTGAAGCCGCAGCCGATCCCCTCGTCGGGGACCGTGAACTTCTCCCAGGTCTTCGTCCGGCCAGCCCGGATCTCGACGAGTGCCTTCTCCGCGAAGTGCAGCGCCTGCGCGGCCGCGTAGGCCTGGAAGTACGTCCGCGCCCGGTTGCGCTCGATGGTGTTGCTCCACTGGGGAACCTTCCACTCCAGTGACACCGGACCCTTGAGCACGGTCTTCGGCAGGTTGATCTGCACGCTGTTGCCGGTGGACTTCACGTAGCCGGTGTCGACAAGTCCGGCGAGAGCCGTCGACCAGAGACGGGCCAGCGGGCCGCCGCCGGTGTCCAGCGCCAGATAGTCCTTACCGTCGTACCAGCGCGGCGACATGACCCAGCTGTACTTGTCGTCGAAGTCACGCTTCTGGGGACGCGGGTTGGTGTGCTGGTTCCAGGGGTGCCGCCGGTCGACCGGGTTGCCCAGCGGGTCGCGGGTGACGAACGTCTCCTGCCCTTCCCAGTCCTCGTAGTAGGAGGAGCCGAGCAGGATCCGAATTCCGAGGTTGATCTCGACCAGGTCGGTCGTCACGAGCTTGCCGTCGACGACGACTCCCGGAGTCACGTACATCTTGCGACCCCAGTTGGTCATGTCCTTGTACTCGAAGTTGCAGTGCTCGGGATCTTGGAAGGAGCCCCAGCAGCCGAGGAGCGTACGGCGGAGCCCGACCTGCTCGTAGCCCGGAAGCGCCTCGTACATGAAGTCGAAGAGGTCGTCGTGCATCGGCACGACCTTCTTCATGAACTCGATGTAGCGCATCAGTCGGGTCATGTAGTCGGTCATCAGCTGGATCGTCGCAACGGTCCCGACGCCGCCCGGGTACAGGGTCGACGGGTGGACGTGCCGCCCCTCCATCAGGCAGAACATCTCGCGGGTGTAACGGCTCGTGACGAGCGCCTCGCGGTAGAACTCGCCGGTGAACGGGTTCAGCGAACGCATGATGTCGCCGATGGTCCGGTAGCCGTGCTCGCCTGCGTGCGGGGCCTCGGTCCGGTTGGCCTGCTCGAGCACCCCGGGGTTCGTCTCCGCGATCATCTTCTCGCAGTAGTCCACGCCGACCAGGTTCTCCTGGAAGATGTTGTGGTCGAACATGTACTCCGCGGCCTCGCCGAGGTTGACGATC
>JBBSGI010000006.1:0-90921 GCA_038254365.1 Propionibacteriales bacterium | reverse complement strand
GATCAGAAACCCTCCCAGGGTCCACGAGATGATCGCCGCGGGGCCGGCCGTCTGGGAGGCGTTCAGGGCGCCGAAGAGCCAACCGGAGCCGATGATCGAACCCACGCTCGCGAAGAGCAGCCCGACCACTCCCACATGTCGCTTGAGCTGCGGCTCCGGAGACTGGCCTGCGAGCTGGGTGTGAGGAGAACTGGACATGGGCTGGCCTTCCGTCGCGACTGGCGGGGCTGAGCGCGCCGCATCTCGAATTCCCGTTAGGATGCCACACGAAGAACAGTATTGCCTCCCAGGGCCAGGTGCCGCCGCACCCACTCGGGCACCTAACTAGGCCCTCAGGATCCCGACAGCAGCCAGGGCTGATGCCAGCCACCGAACTCTGCAGTCAGGTGTTCGGCCGCTGCCGGCCCCCAGGACCCTTGGGCGTAGGGGCTGGGCTCATAGGGTAGGTCGAGCAAAGGGCCCAGGAGCCGCCAGGTCTCCTCGACCGAGTCCTCACGGCTGAAGTGGCTCTGGTCTCCCTGCATCGCCGCGTACAGCAGCACCTCGTAGGGCGCCTGGACACGCTCGCCATCCGTGCCCGTCGTCATGCTCGGCGACTCCGGAACGGGGAAGACCCACCGCGTCCCAGTACGCCTGATGCGCCGGAGTGAAGGAACCGGCGGCCTTGGCCTGGGCCAGCACCGTGGCGCCCGGAAACGCGCCGGGCTTGCGCGCCAGGACCTCCAGGTAGTGATCCAGCGTGAGGACCTGGGCGTACCGGCCGATCGACCTCCACGGTCGTGGCGCCCAGCCGCACCGTCAACCGCCGGGCCGGCGTAGCGGGCGGGCACCGAGTAGTGGCACTGCCGGATCGATACCCGGGCCCGCTGATCCACCCGACGCGACTCGATGACCCGCGGGTCGAACGGCTCGGCTGGAACCGGCATCAGGGTGGGCTGCTCGACGGCGAACGCGGCGCCGACGGTGCTGGTGCGGCTTCCATGGTGCCTCCCGGTCCGCGAGCAGCCAGCCGTCGATCACCTCCCGCCACGGATCGAGCGCCGGCCATGCCGGCAACGGGTACATCCTCCTCGCCGGCGGCACCAGTCAGGCAAGTCTCACAGACGCCGCGCAGGGTGAGTCCCGAGAGGCTGTCCGGCCTAAATGCTGTGGCGGCTTCCAAGCCGGAGAGCAGCCTTGACACGAGGGCCGCATCGAGCTCCAGAATCTGGCCACAGCGGGTACAGACGGCATGGTGGTGGGCATGCTCGGCCGACCCGAAGCGGGCCTCGCCATGGCGTCGAGCCGGTGAATAAACCCAAGTTTTTCCAACCGCTCCAGAGCTCGATAGACAGTCGAAATGTTCACGGCAGGTGTCGACGCGAGCATCCTCTCGTGAACCTCGCTCACGCTCAGATGCCCGTCGCTGAGTCCACGACCGTGAGCGCGACCATCCTTGCCGTCGTCGCCCGACCCCCTGCCGCAGCCGGCCGAGCAGCCACGACTGACGGTCTCCTTCCCACCTGGATTCAAGCGCCATCTGCACGACCGAACTCCCTTACTGCGACAATGTAGTTGTTGCGTATTTCGTGCAACAGTGCCTCGGCGAGGCTAGCTGGAGAAAGACGCTGGCGCTGAACCTCTCTGGTCATGTGCTGCACTCGATTTTCTGGCAGAACCTGTCCCCAGATGGCGGCGACCGTCCCGACGGCCCGCTCGGCGTCGACGACTCGCAGGCGGCTGGCTGCCTGTTCCTCGCTGACCTCGCCGTTGCCATGCTGGCACACGCGGAGGGCCGAGGGATCGACGCGGTGGCATCGGAGCTGAGCCTGCACATCGCCGAGCTGGCACCGACCATCGGCGACTGAGCGGGTGACCGGCGTGGACGAGATGGATATCCGCAGCCGGTCAGCTGCCCGGGTGGCCCAGATCGATCCTCTTGTTGCCATCGGCGCACCCCCCGACGATGCCCGCCGTTTCTCGGTGCCCGGGGCCGTTGGTTGGGCGGTCGAGGAGCATCTCGAACCAGAGGCCATGAAGCGTCCTGGGGGAAGCTGCATCAGTTCACCCGGCTTCCCCGCGCAGCACCGGTCGCAGCAGAGTCGGCGCAGTTCTCTCAACGCGTTCGAGGTGGTCCCGGAACAACGCGTCGAACTCTGCAACCCGCAACGGGCAAGCCGCACTGGGCAATGTGCACACGTCCGGGACGACCCATGACTGCTGCGATATGCTTCCTCCCAAGGATCTCCGGCCTGAGCTCTCATCCAGAAGGGTAAGCCGTACCCCGATACCAGAAGCAACGCCGCAAAGCCCCCATCAGCGATACGCAGAGGTACACCAGTTGGTCGTCGGCCACCTCAGCGCCACGCCATCAGGTCAGAAGGGGTACCCCGGTGGCTCGCTGCGCATCGTGACCCATTGGGTCTCGGTGAAGGCAGCCATGTTTGCGGCAGCTCCTCCGAGACGAGAGCCCGTGCCGGACGCCCCTACTCCGCCGAAGGGGCTGTTGGCCTCGTCGTTGACCGTCTGGTCGTTGATGTGGACGATGCCGGTCGGGAGGCGGTCCGCGATCGCCAGACCCAACATCGCGTCACGCGTGATGATGGACAGCACCAGGCCATACTCGCCGCCTGCCAGCCGCACCCCCTCTGCCAGGTCGCTGAAGCGTACAACGGGTGCGACAGGTCCAAAGATCTCCTCCGAGAAAGCCCTGGACTCGGGGGGAACATCCGCGAGGACTGTGGCCTGATAGAAGAGGTCTTCGAAGGAGCCACCGGCGGCCAGCCTGGCCCCGGCGGCGACGCTGGAGGTGACGATCTCGTGGACCTTGTCCCGCTGCCCGGCGTCGATGAGCGGACCGAGCGCCACCTCCCCTGCTGCCGGATCCCCAACGTGCAGGTGCGACGCCTTCTCCGCGAGACGCTCGACGAACTCGTCGTACAGGCGCTCATGCACAATGTGGCGACCCGTGGTCATGCAGATCTGCCCCTGATGGAAGAAGGTGCCGAACGCAGCCAGCGTCACCGCCTCCTCCACGTCGGCGTCGTCGAGCACCACCATCGCGGAGTTTCCGCCGAGCTCCAGGTGCGCCCGCTTCAGGTGCCTGCCGGCCAGCTCGCCGACACTCCGCCCTGCGGCGGTGGAACCGGTGAACGAGATGATCCGGACCATCGGGTGTGTCACCAGCGCTTTGCCTACCTCTGCGCCACCAGGCAGCACTTGGAGCACGCCGGCCGGTAGCCCTGCCTCCTCGAAAACCCGAGCGATGGACACACCACCGGTAACGCTCGTGCGCGGGTCTGGCTTGAGGATTACCGCATTGCCAAGGGCCAGCGCCGGAGCGACCGAGCGGACGCCGAGGATGAGTGGCACGTTGAACGGCGAGATGACGCCGACGACTCCGGCAGGGACCCGCCGGGCCATCGATAGACGCGGCTGCTCACTCGAGATGAGCTCTCCATAAGCGCGGCCCGGCAGCGATGAGGCCTCGTAGCATTCCTGTTCGGCGGCGTGAACTGCGAACGCAGCCATCGCGGGAATCGTGCCGACCTCCCGCATGTTCCAGCCTCGGATCTCCTCGGCATGCTCGGCGAATAGATGGCCCGCCTTCCGCAGGACCGCCGCGCGTTCCGTATGCGGTACGGCGGCCCACCCCCGCTGAACCGTTCTCGCATGTTCAGCAGCCTCGGCGATGTCGCCGTCATTCGCCAACCCGATGCTGCCAATCGAGTTCCCGGTCGCGGGCTCGACCACCGCGCTGACTCCCCCCGACCCCGGCCTCCACGCGCCACCGAGGAAGATGCTTCTTGTCCACACTCCCGGCTCGAGTAGCACGTTCTGCCTCCGCTTGATCGGATCCTGGTGGGACCGTAGGACCCACAGCGAGCCGGGCGCAACAGAACGGCCGATCTTTGCTCGACTTTCCGGATATCCGTGCGACAGGATCGACCGATGGACCGCTCTCGACAGCTCCTCGACATGGTCGACGGCTACCAGGTCTCGCAGGCGCTGCACGTCGCCGCCACCTTGAAGGTCTCCGACATTCTCGCCTCAGGCCCGCTCGACGCCACCGACCTGGCGGAGGTTACGGGGACGCACGGCCCGACATTGGTTCGACTCATGCGCGCGCTGCAGAGTGTCGGCGTCTATGCATGCGACGACGAGGGTCGCTACGCCAACACGGCGCTCGGCGCGCAGCTGCGCAGTGACGTCCCGGGGTCGCTTCGCGGCTGGGCCGCATACGTCGGGCGCCCGTACTACCGGCAGGCCTGGACCGGTCTCCTGAACAGCGTGCGCACGGGTGACAACGCCTTTGCCGCGGTTCACGGCGCGTCAGTATGGGAGTACCGCCAGCAGCACCCCGAGGAGCAGGTCGTCTTCGACGGCGCCATGACCGCAACCGCAGGAGTTGTCGCCGAGGCCGTCGTCGGGTCCTATGACTTCGCGCGCTTCGGCACCGTTGCCGACATCGGCGGCGGTGCGGGCACGCTGATCGCCACCATCCTTGAGCGTCACCCCACGGTCCACGGAGTGCTCTTCGACCAGCCCGACGTGGCTGCGGGCGCGGAGCCGGTGCTGCGGGCCGCCGGCATCAAGGACCGTTGCCAGGTCGTCGGCGGCAGCTTCTTCGACGCGGTGCCCAAAGATGCGGACGCGTATCTGCTGAAGGCGATCATCCACGACTGGCTGGACGGGCAGGCGATCGAGATTCTGCGCACGTGCCGGCGCGCGATGCGGGGTGATGCAACACTGCTGCTCGTGGAACACCTGGTCGGCGAAGGCCCCGACCCCGCGCACACTGCCTTCTCCGATCTCAACATGTTGGTGAGTCCGGGAGGGCAGGAGCGCACCCTCGAGCAGTACGCCGCGCTGCTCGCCGCTGCCGGATTCTCCGTCACCGGGACCATCGGGACCGGGACCCCGGTCTTCGTCATCGAGGCGGCGCCGGTGGGAAAGCTGGTCGCCTAGCATGCCCTACCTGGATGGCTTACCCCGCTGACCAGCCTGTATACGCCTCCGCCAGGTACGTCGACCCCGAACGGGAACTGACCAGCGACTCCAGTTCTGCGATCTGGCGGCGCGAGTCGAAGGCGGTGGCCTCGGGGAGCGTATGCAGCATGCTGGTCATCCAGTATGAGAAATGTTGAACCTTCCAGACCCGAGAGAGTGCACGTTGCGGGTACTCCCCCAGGGCCTCGTCGTCGCCGCTTCGCACGGCACGTTCGAGGGCTTCGGCAAGAACACGGACATCTGCCAGCGCCAGGTTCAAGCCCTTGGCACCGGTAGGTGGGACCGTATGGGCGGCATCTCCCGCGAGCAACAGTTTGCCGTGCCGCATCGGCTCGCACACATGGCTTCGGAACGGCAGCACTGTCTTGGACGTGATGGGCCCCTCCTTGAGCCGGTAACCGTTCCCACCTACCCGCGTCTGCAGCTCGTCCCAGATGCGGTCGTCGGACCAGGCAGCAACACGCTCTCCCGGATCGCACTGGAAGTACATGCGCTGGATGGTCTCGGTCCGCTGGCTGATCAGCGCGAACCCGCGGTCGGAATGGTTGTAGATCAGCTCGGGTGCGCTCTTCGGTGCGTCACAGAGGATGCCGAACCACGCGAACGGATACTCCCGGTAGTAGTCGCGACGCTCCCCCGTAGGGATCTCCTGGCGAGTGATGCTGTGTGACCCGTCTGCGCCGACGAGATAGTCGCAACGGACCTCCTGCTGAGCGCCGTCCGCGTCGGTGAACAAGATCCCCGGTCGATCGTGGGTGACATCGACGACCGCGGTGTCGGTGACGCCGAAGCGCACATCACCGCCGGCACGGTGCCGAGCCGCCGCAAGGTCGACGAAGACTTTCGTCTGCGGATAGAGCCACACGGAGGCACCGACGAGGCCCTGGAAGTCGATCCAATGTCGACGACCCCCGAAGCCCAAGTCGACGCCGGAGTGCTCCTGGCCCTCACGCAGGACGCGGTCAGACACCCCGCTATCGACGAGCACCCGGACGCTGTCCGGTTCGAGGATCCCGGCGCGGGCGGTCTGCTCGATCTCGCGATGGGCCCGGTTGTCGACCACGACCGACTCGATGTCGGCCAAAGCCAGGAGATGGGAGAGCAGGAGACCGGCCGGCCCCCCACCCACGACGCCGATCGTCGTGTTCGTGAGATTGCGAGAGACCACCGGTGCATTGTACGAGCGACGTGGCGCAAGGATCTTCGCGATAATCGAGGTCGGGTGGCAGTCGCTGATGTCACTGCCAAGGGCTGCGGCCCCGGCCCGGCGCGAGCAGCATTGCGATCGCCGACGGTCGGGCGGAGAATGCGGTCCATGACGCTGCTGGAGCGCGACACGTTCCTGGCTTCGCTCGCGGAGTACGGCGAGGATGCGCGCCGGGGCGAGGGCCGGGTGGTGCTGGTCGCCGGAGAGGCCGGCGTCGGGAAGACCGCCTTGCTCGAGCAGTTCGAGCGCGATGCTTCCAGGACGGCATGGGCATGGGGGGCCTGCGACGGTCTGTTCACGCCGCGTCCCCTGGGGCCGCTCTTCGACATCGCCGAACAGCTGGGTGGCGACTTGTTGGTCGCGTGCGAGAGCGGCGCTGCGCGAGAAGCGATGTTCGGGGCACTGCTGCGGCAGCTCGACGTGCCGGGCGTGCTGAGCGTCGTCGCGATCGAGGACGTCCACTGGGCCGACGAGGCGACGCTGGACTTCCTGCGGTTTCTGGGCCGACGACTTCGTGGAGTGCATGTCCTGCTGGTCGCCACCTATCGCGACGATGGTCTCAAGGCTGACGACCCGCTGCGGGTGGCTTTGGGCGAGCTGGCCACGGGGAGCGCCACGCGGCGGATGACGTTGCCACCGCTGTCGGTTGCTGCAGTCCAGCAGATGGCGAGCTCCAGCCAGGTCGAGCCTGGTGAGCTGTTCCGGCTCACGGGCGGCAACCCGTTCTACGTGACGGAGGTGCTGCGCGCCGGTACCGACGTTTTGCCCGCGTCGGCGCAGGACGCCGTACTCGCGAGGGTCGCCGGCCTCTCACCGGAGGCCGCAGGGTGCTGGAGACCGCTGCGTTGATCGGTTCTCGAGTCGAGTCCTCGTTGCTCGACACCGTCACGGCCGACACCGCGGCCGGGATCGATGGGTGCCTGGCCTCGGGGGTGATGACCTACGACGACGTCGGGCTGCGGTTCCGCCACGAGATCGCGCGGCTGGCCGTGGAGCATGCGATCCCGATGCACAGGCGGGCCCGGCTGCACGCCGCGGTCCTGGCCGCACTGCGCTCGGCCGGGTCAGACGATGACGCCCGGATGGCCCACCACGCCGAGGGTGCCGCCGACCAGTCCGCCGTTTTGGAGTACGCCCCGGCCGCCGCGCGCAAGGCGTCAGAGCTGGCGTCGCACCGAGAGGCAGCCGCCCAGTACGAGCGATCGCTGCGGTTCGCCGACGGCGAAGACGCGGCGACTGTGGCCGCGCTGTACGACGGGCTGGCCAACGAGGCGTCGTTGGTCGATCGCTGGCAGGACGCGGCTGATGCGCGCCAGGCCGCACTCGTGTTGTGGCGGGAAGCCGGTGACCGGTTGCGGGAAGGCAACACCCTGCGGCTTTTGTCGCGGGCGATGTGGCGGTTGTGTCGGGGGGCGGAGTCGGTCGAAACGGCGCAGGCTGCCCTGGCGGTGCTCGCGCCGCTGCCGCCAAGCCGGGAGCTGGCATGGGCGTACGCCAACCTCGCCACGCAACGCATGTTGGACGGTGAGCATGAGGCCGCGATCGAGATGGCTCAACGGGCGCAGGATCTGGGGGAACGACTCGGCGAGATGGATGTCCTCAGCGACGCCCTCAACAGCGAAGCAACGGCGATCGCCTGCGGCGGCGGCGGATGGAGCCCGAAGCTCCTTCGGGCGCTCGAAATCGCGTTGGCGGCGGGCCTGGAGGAACAGGCCGGACGGGCGTACGCGAACCTGTACAGCAGCGCCTGTGGTCTGCGACGGTTCGCCGACGCCGAAGTGTACTTCGTCGAGGGGGTGGCCTACTGCGACGAGCACGACATGAGCACCTTCTCGACCTGCCTGCGTGGGGAACGGGCCAGGTCCCTGGATCACCTGGGTCATTGGGATGAAGCGGTCGACCTCTGTACGCAGATGCTGGAGCGACCCGGAGCGTCCCCCATCAACCGGATCAACCCTCTGATCACGCTCGGGCAGATCCGCGCGCGACGTGGCGAGCACGACCCATGGCAGCCGCTCGACGAGGCCGCTGCCGGCGCAGAAGGCGCCGACGAGCCTCAGTGGATCGCGGCAGCGCGACTTGCCCGCACGGAAGCCGCCTGGGTCGGCGGACGAACGGACGCGGCGAGGCGCGAGATCGAGCGGGCCGCCCCGGCCGCGGGGCGGTGCGACGGCTGGCTCCAAGGCGCCGCCGACGTGTGGCTGCATCGTCTCGGGATGCCGCTCCAGGCCCGGCGTGAGGTGGCCGAGCCTTATGCGCTGCATCTGGCCGGTGACTGGCGCGCCGCCTCGATGGCGTGGAACGAGCTGGGGTGTCCGTACGAGGCAGCGATGGCGTTGTCCGATGCGACCGACGAGGCGGCGCTGCGGGAGGCTCTCGCCGGCTTCGACGAGCTAGGGGCGGCGGCGACGGCGCGGGTGACCCGTCGCAGGATGCGTCTCCTCGGCCTGAAGGCGGTGCCGGCCGGGCCGCGCTCATTGACCCGGTCCCACACATTCAAGCTGACGCGCAGAGAACAGGAAGTCCTCGACCTGTTGTGCGCCGGCCTCGCCAATGCCGAGATTTCCCGACGCCTTTTCATTTCCGAGCGCACCGTGGGTCATCACGTGTCCGCCGTACTCACCAAGATGGGCGTCCCGTCGCGCGGCGTCGCCGCCAGCGAAGCCCTTCGGCTGGGGTTGGCCGGCGCGGCAGCCTCGAAAAGATAGGCAGCCGAGACCTCCAAACTAGGCATTCTTCCCGATCCGCGCCGAGCCCGCTCGCTTCTATGGTCCGAGCAGACACATTCATTTCGAGACCGAGGAGCACACAAAATGCCGCTCTACATGGACATCCACCACCTCTCCGGCGCAACCGCGGACGACGTGGCCAAGGCTCACGTTGCCGACCTGCAGACTCAGAACAAGCACGACGTCAGCTATCTCCGGTACTGGGTCGACGAGCAGCAAGGCAAGGTGTTCTGCCTCGTCGAGGCGCCCTCCAGCGACGCCGCGTCGGCAGTTCACCGCGAAGCCCACGGCCTGGTCGCCGACGAGATCTACCAGGTCCAGGAAGGATCGTGATGGTCACCAAGGCCCTGGTCGCGCTCTGCGCGGCCGCCTTCACGGTCTCGAGCACCCCGGTCGCCAGCGGCGCACCGGCGGGCGAGCTGGCGGCGGCACGCGCCGCCACCGCGGCCTACCACAACATAGACACGGCGCGAGCAGCCGGCTATGAGCTCTTCACCGACGCCCAAGGGATCGCCTGCATAGACAAGTCCGGAAGGGGCGCGATGGGCATCCACTACGCCAACCTCGCCGAGGTGCAGGACCCTTCGATCGACGCCGTGAGACCGGAGCTGGTTGTCTACGCGCCCGGTACGCATGGACAGATGCACCTCGTGGCGCTCGAGTACGTCGTCTTCAAGGACGCGTGGGACGCGACCCACTCCACCCGGCCTTCGCTGTTCGGCCAGCGGTTCGACCTGACCCGCAGCCCCAACCGGTACGACTTGCCGCCGTTCTACTCGTTGCACGCATGGGTATGGAAGTACAACCCGGACGGCATGTTCGCCAGGTGGAATCCAAAGGTCAGCTGCCCAGCCGGGTAGCGGACCCCGGCGCACCGCCCGCGTCAGCGCCCTCCGCGACGAGACGTCGAAGGCGGAGGGCGCCCCCGGCGTTCCTACAGCCTGCACCTGGTGCAGGACTCTCGGTGCCGGGGTACGGTGTTGTTGTCGAGGCTTGCGTGCGACTCCTTGGGGAGTTCCGCTTGAGCCTAGGACTGCAGGATCCGTCGGTCCGTCGTGGGGACGGACCTTCCAACTCGATCAACTCCTGAGGAGCTGTACATGAGGAACAGACATGACTCGGTGGGTGCCAGGCACTTGGCCCGAGGAGGATTGGCGGCTGCGACCGCCCTCGTTCTCGCTGGCGCGATGTCGGCTCAGGCGGCTCCGCCCGGCGCCGTTGCCGGGGCGCAAAGTGCGCCCACGCCCTCGATACACGCCAACGGCGCCTCGTCGGTGACCCGGGGCACGGCCACAAAGGTCAAGCTGAGCTTCCCCAGGTCCATCAAGCCGGCCACCGCCGCCCAGAGCCGCCCGAAGCGACCTCTGCCGGTGTTGCGGCCACATGCCCGGACGGCGCAGACGGGGGTCGCCCCGCTCGTCCAAGCAGCGCAGCGGCCGACCGGAGTACAGCCCCTGAACGACCCCGGCAGCCTCGTGCAGAACTTCGACGGCATCGACGCCATCCAGAACCGGGCGGCGGCCGGTTTCAACGTGGAACCGCCGGACGAGGGACTAGGTGCCGGCAACGGGTTCGTGGCCAACTTCGTCAACGTCACCGGCGGCATCTATCGCACCGACGGGCGCATGGTGGCCGGACCGTTCTACCTCAACACCTTCTTCAACGAGCCGGCGGACACGAACACCTCCGACCCGCGGGTGTTCTACGACGCGAGCACCAAGCGCTGGTTCGCGACGCTCCTGGAGTACAAGTTCAACGACGACTTCACCGCGATCAGCGAGTCCCACATCGATCTCGCGGTGAGTCGCTCCGCGAACCCCACCCGCGCCTGGCGGGTGTACCGGATTCCGGCCAGCAACGTGGGCCACTCCGGATGTCCCTGCCTGGCTGACTACCCGATCCTGGGAATCAACCGACAGAATGTCTACATCTCCACGAACGAGTTCACCGGGGACTTCTCGGGATTCAACGGCACCCAGCTGTACGCCATCTCCAAGTCCCAGCTCGTCGCGGGTCAAGCCAACCCCAACCTGGTGTTCTTCGAGAACCTCGCGGTGGCCGGAGCGCCGGCGTACCACGTGCAGCCCGCGAACGAGTACGGCGCTGCCGACGCAGAGTGGATGATGAGCTCCCTGGATCCGAACAGCACGTCTGACCACCGGTTGGCGGTCTGGGCGGTCACCCACCAGCGCTCCGTGACCACTGGCAATGGCATGCCCACGCTGTCGGTGCGGATCATCCACTCGGAGTCCTACTCCTTCCCGCCGATCGCGAAGACGCCGAAGGGGTACTGCAGTTCCTGTGGTGAACCGACGTCCGGCAAGGTCGACACGGACTTCGACGCCATGCAGGAGACCCAGTACATCAACGGCCAGCTCGTGGGTGCGCTGAACACGGGCGTGACCATTCCGGGTGACACCGCAGAGCGGTCCGGGGTGGCCTGGTTCGTGGTGCACCCGAGCCTGGACGGGTCAATAGTCAGCGACAAGACGCATGTCGCGCGGCAGAACTACGTTGCGGTGCAGGGCGAGTACCTGCTCTACCCGCACATCAACATGACCGGCAACGGAGCCATGGCGATGACGTTCGGCCTCGGCGGTCCTACTACCTACCTCTCCGCCGCTTACTCGGTGGCGAGGAACGGCAGGACCTTCAAGATCGTCAAGCTGGCAGCCGCCGGCACCGGTCCGGACAACGGGTTCACCGGCACCCAGACCTATGGACCCGTCGGCCGGTGGGGTGACTACTCCAACGGTCAGATCATCCCCGGCACTAACAAGGTGTGGCTGGCGACCCAGTACATCCCCAACGCGGGAACGGGTTACAGCAACTGGGGCAACCGCATCTTCGAGCTGCGCCTGCCCTAACCACGCGCACACGCCTGACGCTGCTCGCCCCGCCCTCCGCGACGGAGGGCGGGGCGAGCGCATGTCAGTGGACCGTGCTCACGCCGGGGCGTGGACGTAGCTCCACGCCTTGCGGGCGACGGCGACCACCGCCGCCGCAGCCAGGACGATGCTCCCGAGCCTGATCAGACCGCTCATGTCTCTGAGCGTAGTGACCTCGCGGCGCACCTCTGGACCGGGGTCTCACTGCAGTCCCGGGGCAGAGTCAGTCGGGCCGCTGTCCGTCCGCGAGTTCAGTGTGCTGCCGCGAGAGGGCGACACGGTATACGGCTTCGTCGCGGGTCTCTACCCCACCACCGACTACCCCACGCTCCCCGACGCGCATACGGTGAAGCCCCTCTGGGGTAGTTTTCCGATCCGGTGTTCACTGGTTAGGTGCCGCCGCGACGATGATCTCGATCGCCTCCTCGACCCGTTCGCGCGTCGTGCGGTGCGACAGAATGCACATTCGGACGTAGAGGCGGCCACGGACCGGAGCCGCGGAGAGCCAGACCCGCCCGCTCGCGTTGATCCGCCGCAAGAGGTTCTCGGTGTCCGCGTTCGTACCGTCTCGCGGTCGGAACGTCACCAGAGACAACTGTGGGTTCCAGGGCAGGTCCAAAGTGGGGACTGCCGAGAGCCTCGCATGGACGAGCTTCGCGAGGTCGAGCTTCTCGTCGAGTGCCCGGACGAACGCATCGACCCCGTGCAGGTGCAGCGGCAGCCAGAGCCGCAGGCCGCGGAAGTCTCGGGTCAGCTCCGGTGAGAAGGCGGAAAAGTCGGGGGGGTCGTCGCCGCCCGACGCAGGCGGTAGGTATTCGGCATGCGCTTCGTGGGCGTCCCGAAGGGCGTCGGCGTCCCTCGCCAGCAGGCAGCCGGTGCCGTACGGCAGGAAGAGTCCCTTGTGCGGATCGAGGGTGATCGAGTCGGCGCGCTGGATCCCGGCGAGGACGTTCCTGCCACGGCTGGTCAGCTGGAAGCAGGCGCCGTACGCCCCGTCGACGTGCAGCCACAGATCGGACCTGCCGGCCTCATCGGCGATCGCGCCGAGGGGGTCCACCGCGCCGGTTCCGATGGTGCCGGCGTTGGCGACCACGAGGAACGGGCGTCTCCCCCGAACCCGGTCCTCCTCCACGGCTCTGCGCAAGTCGGTGGGATCCATCCGCAGTGACGCGTCGGTCGGCACCACCCGCACGGCCTCGGCAGGGAAACCGGCGAACCGGGCCGACTTGGTGATCGAGTGATGGACCTCGTCGGAGACGTACATCGTCCCGTCAAGGAAGCGTTCGCCCAGTCTAGCTGTCCGTGCGGTCACGATCGCCGACAGGTTGGCCATCGATCCGCCCGGGGTCAGGAGTCCCTGGGCGGAAGCCGGCAGCCCGAACACTCCGCAGAGCCAGCGCAGCACGCCGGCCTCCAGCTGGACCAGCGCGGGAGCGGACGCCGCGATCGCGGTGTAGCGGTTTACGGAGCAGGCGATGAAGTCACCGAGCGCGGCAGAGTACAAGCCGCCGCCGGGGATGTACGCGGCGAAGCCGGGGTTGGCCGTGTCGAAGCCCTTGCCGGCTGCCTGCTCGACCAGGTCGAGCAGGCGGGACAGCGGGAGACCCTCGGCGGGAGGCGGGGCGGCCAGGGTCTCGAGCAACGGCTCCAGGTCGGTGTAGTCAGCCGATGGAGCCTGGTAGCGCTCATCGATGAACCGGGTCATCCGCTCGACCACTTCGGCGCCCATCTGCCGGAGTTCGGCGGCGGGAGGGTCGAAGGGCGAGCGCGCGGGTTGCACCATCCGGGCATCGTAGGGCCTGGGCTGGGCCTTACCGGGTGCGCTATCCCTGGCTGCCGCTGTCGGGCGGTGGTCTTGCCGCAAAGGCTGTCGGACGCGGGTGGCACAATCATGCGCGTTGCCCACCACGACATCTGACGAGCGCACGAGCGACCGCTGCTCCGACCGGAGGCCCGTATGACACAGTCGATCGAACCCACCGAGGAAGCCCTCGAGGAGCCTCGAGTTTCCGGCGACTCGCCCGATCCACGACGGTGGCTGGCCCTCGGGGTGCTCGCCGTCGCGCAGCTGATGATCGTCCTCGACGCCTCGATCGTGAACATCGCCCTTCCCTCCGCGCAAGCCGACCTGGGCATCACCGACGCGAACCGCCAATGGGTCGTCACGGCGTACACTTTGGCCTTCGGAGGCCTGCTGCTGGTCGGTGGCCGGATCGCGGACTACAACGGCCGCAAGCGCACATTCGTCATCGGGCTGCTCGGATTCGCCGCCGCCTCCGCGATCGGCGGGTTCGCGCCCAACCAGGGGCTCCTCTTCGCCGCTCGGGCGCTGCAAGGGGGCTTCGCGGCCCTGATGGCACCAGCAGCGCTGTCCCTTGTCACGGTGACGTTCACCGAGCCCAAGGAGCGCGCCAAGGCCTTCGGGGTGTTCGGTGCGCTCGCCGGTGGCGGCGCGGCGATCGGGCTGATCGTCGGCGGTGTGCTGACCCAGTACGCCTCATGGCGCTGGTGCCTCGGGGTCAACGTGCCCGTCGCGCTCCTCACGGCTTTCGCCGCTGTGGCGCTCGTCCACGAGAGCAAGGCCGACGGCGATACGCGGTACGACATCCCTGGTGTGCTGTTGGCGACCGTCGGCCTGGTCTCCCTGGTCTACGGCTTCACGGAGGCCGCAAGGGCCAAGAATCCCGGTCGCCCGGGCGACACGTCGGTGCAGGGCTGGATGGCACCGTCGACGCTCACCTTCCTCGTGGTCGCCGTCGTGCTCCTCGTTGCCTTCGTGCTGTGGGAGCAGCGGGCCAAGAACCCGATGCTGCCCCTGCGTGTCGTGCTCGACCGCAACCGCGGCGGTTCATACCTGGTCTTCCTGCTCGTCGGTGCCGGGTTGTTCGCGATGTTCCTGTTCCTCACCTACTACTTCCAGATCAACCTCGGATACAGCCCCCTGAAATCCGGATTCGCCTTCCTGCCGTTCAGTGGCGGCATCATCTTGACCGCCGGCGTGGTTGCCCAGATCCTCCCTCGCGTCGGGCCTAAGCCGTTGATGGTGGTTGGCCTGGTGATGGCCGTGCTCGGCATGCTCATGCTCACCCAGATCACCCAGAGCACTGCGTACTGGTCGCATGTCCTGCCGGCGGAGATCTTGATGAGCGTGGGACTGGCCGGGGTCTTCATCCCCGCATCCAGTACGGCACTAGTCGGGGTTGGCCACCACGATGCGGGTGTTGCGAGTGCGGTACTCAACACCGCACAGCAGATCGGCGGTTCCCTCGGCACCGCCCTGCTCAACACGCTGTTCGCTGGTGCCGTCACGGCCTACCTCGCCGATCACGTGACGAGTCCCGCAGTGGCGCACAAGATGATTCCGTCCGCGCTCATCCATGGCTACCACGTGTCGTTCTTCTGGGGCGCGGTGCTGCTGTGCGCGGCGCTGGTAACGGCGCTGACGGTCATCAACGCCAAGAAGGAGGACGTGCCCAGCGACCCAGCCGTAGTAGCCGCAGGCTAGGGGGCAAGGGGAGCATCCAGGTCGCTCGGGGCACGCATTCGCCAGGCGTCGGTGACCAACTCCCGCAGTCGCTCAACATCCACCTCGGCCAGTCGAAGCATCACAACCGGCCAGCCGTCGTAGCTCGACGTCGTGAAGAACACCTCGGGCTCGCCAAGCAGAAGGGCCTGCTTCTCGGCCTCGTCACCGACGAACAGCACCGCGATGTCGGTCCGGATGAGCCGGCCTCGACCGGGCCTGCGCTCCGGGTACGACCACACGAACCCCTTGTTGGCCACCCGGAAGTCGAAGCCGTCACTGTCGATCTCCACCACCGCAGGCAATGCGAGCGCCAGAAGGCGCACATCATTGTCGTCAGCCATGCTCAGCTGGTCGCTGAGACGAGCTCGAACCGCGCCTGGCGGAAGGCCTCGACGAAGAGCGCATGGTCCCTGCGCGACTTGGCGGCGTACCGCATGCCGAAGTCCACGAGCTCGTCGAAGAAGCCGTCGAGGTCGGAGTCGATGGCTGACGCGATCGCCTCCTCGGTCTGGAACTCCACGAGGTCCTCGTCGCTGTCCTTGTCCGATACGCAGTGGATCTTCGCCGTTACCCGACCAAGTGCCTCCACGACCGGGGCGATGTCCTCCGGTTCGGTGAGATCTGCCCAGTCCAGCTCCGTCTGGTACGGCGCCAGCTCGGAGACCACGAAGCCCACATCAGCGATGGTCGTGTGTCCGAGAAACGGGTCGGTGTGCGCCTGGAGCGCGCGCTGGCTCACCACGGTGCGGTGACCGTCGTGCTCGAAGAACTCGCGCGCCCGACCGTCGTCTACGACTCGGCTCGGGCCGGCGACGTTGCCCTGCTTCATCGACAAGACGACGTCGTTTTCCAAGGCCTGGTCGAAACCCTCGATCAGCACGTTGTACGCCGATAGCCCGGCGCTGCCGACACCGAACCCCTTCTTGCCGATGACGTCCTTGATGTCGTAGAAGACGTCGCGGTGCCCGCGTTTGGCTTCGGGGATCGTCTCGAGGTAGCGGCCAAACGCCGACTCGACCTGGCGACGCTCCCGCTTCGCGAGCTCGCGGGCCGTGCCGTCACGCCGGAACCAGCGGTTGTCGTCATGGATCTCCGTCATGGAGTCGAGCAGGTCGACCCGGGTCGACCGGCGGGCGCTGAGCAGGACGTCGAGGATCGGGCCCGTCGTGTTGTCCAGCCGGAGCGCGTAGTCGTCGTCCGTCGGATCGTCGACGTAATGACCGATCTGCGACACGTAGGCATCCAAGTAGCTGGTCGACAGATCGCGGATTGCGTCATCGGGCAGTGCCTTCCGCCAGCCCATCAACGCCAGACTGGCGACGAACCTCCGCAGGTCCCAGGAGAAGTGCCCCAGGTAAGCCTCGTCGAAGTCGTTGACGTCGAAGACCAAGACACCCTCGGAGTTCATGAACGTGCCGAAGTTCTCGGCATGAAGGTCGCCGTGGATCCACACGCGGGAGGTGCGCTCGTCAGCAAACGAGTCCGGTAGCCGTCCCATGTCGGCGTAGAACAGGCAGGCGCTGCCGCGATAGAACGCATAGGGATCGGCGGCCATCTTGCGAAACTTCGACCGGAACGCGGCGGAGTCGGCCGCCATCAGCGGCTGGAAGGCGTCGGTCAACGCGTCGACGATGAACGAGGTACGGCGGCTGTCGGAGGCGGGCACGGTGACTCCTGAACGTGGGCTGTAGCGCTCGACCCTACTGCCGAGCCGCCGGGCCGACATCTGGTCAGGGTCGTACGCCGAGCGCGAACACCCCGCCGGCATGGTGGCGCCGATCATGCTTGATCCGGAGACCGCGGCCGCGGTCGACGCAGCCCAGTCTGCCGCCGGCTCCCGGCTGCTGCTCGTGCCGCGGCTCGAGGGCGCTTACGCGTCGCACGGCCTGCTGGCCGTCATCGACCAGGTCGGCAGGTTGCCTGGCGGTGAGCCGGTAGTTGTCGTCCGCGGGCTGCAACGCGCCCGCATCTGCGCCGGAGTGACCGGGGCGGGTGCCGCTCTATGGATGCAGGCCACCCCGCTCGATGACACCGCCGCCACCGACCACACGCGCGAGCTCGCCGGGTCGTACAAGGCGCTGGTCGTCTCGATCCTGCAGCAGCGCGGCGCCTGGCAGGTCATCGACAACGTGCAGCGGATGAACGACCCCGCAGTGCTGAGCGACACCGCTGGTTACGCGCCCTACCTCGATGTGGCACAGAAGCTGTGGTTGCTCGCCAACACCGACGTGGAGGAGCGGCTGGAGAAGCTCATCGAGTGGGGCCGCAACCATCTCGCGGAGCTCGAGGTGTCCGACCGGATCCGTAACGACGTGCGCGAGGGCATGGAGAAGACCCAGCGTGAGTTCCTCCTCCGTCAGCAGCTCGCGGCCATCCGCAAGGAGCTGGGGGAGGACGAGCCCGATGGCGCCGAGGACTACCGGGCGCGGGTCGAGCAGGCGGACCTCCCCGCCAAGGTGCGCGAGGCGGCGATCCGCGAGGTCGGCAAGCTCGAACGAGGCAGCGACCAGAGCCCCGAAGCGGGCTGGATCCGGACCTGGCTCGACACCGTCCTCGAGCTCCCGTGGTCGACCCGTACGACGGACCGCAGCGACGTCGTGGCGGCTCGAGCTGTGCTCGACGCGGACCATGAGGGACTCGACGACGTCAAGGACCGGATCGTGGAGCATCTGGCCGTACGAGCCCGCCGCGCCCAACGCGGAATGGAGTTTGTCGGTGGGCGAGGCAGCGGAGCCGTGCTCGCGCTGGTCGGGCCGCCCGGCGTCGGCAAGACCTCCATGGGCGAGTCCGTGGCGCGTGCCCTCGGCCGCAGCTTCGTGCGGGTGGCGCTCGGAGGCGTCCGCGACGAGGCGGAGATCCGTGGCCATCGCCGCACCTATGTCGGCGCTCTCCCGGGCCGCATCGTCCGCGCCATCCGGGAGTCCGGGTCGATGAACCCGGTCGTGCTGCTCGACGAGGTCGACAAGCTCGGCACCGACTTCCGAGGCGACCCGGCCGGTGCGCTCCTGGAGGTGCTCGACCCGGCGCAGAACCACACGTTCCGCGACCACTACCTCGAGCTCGAGCTCGACCTGTCCGACGTGCTGTTCCTGGCCACGGCGAACGTGCTCGACAGCATTCCCGACGCCCTGTTCGACAGGATGGAGGTCGTCCGGCTGGACGGCTACACCGAGGACGAGAAGGTCGCCATCGCGCGTCATCACCTGCTCCCCCGGCAGCTGCCCCGCGCCGCCCTCGACAATGCGGACGTCGAGGTGGACGACGAGGCACTGTGCCAGATCGCCGGCGAGCACACCCGCGAGGCAGGAGTCCGCCAGCTCGAGCGGGCGATCGCCAAGATCCTGCGCAAGGTCACCACCGCGTTGGCCGCGGACCCCTCCACGGGTCCGGTGCACGTCACGACGAGCTCTCTGGTCGGCTACCTAGGCCGTCCCCGGTTCACTCCGGAGAGCGCCGAGCGCACCGCGGTCCCCGGGGTCGCGACCGGCCTGGCGGTGACCGGCGCCGGTGGCGACGTGCTCTTCGTGGAGTCGACTGCGATGCCGGGTGAGGCCCACCTGACCCTGACCGGCCAGCTCGGCGATGTGATGAAGGAGTCTGCGCACATCGCGTTCTCCTACTTGCGCGCCCACGGGCGGGAGCTCGGTCTCGACCCGGCCGCGCTGGACCAGGCACTGCACCTGCACGTCCCAGCGGGCGCCGTGCCCAAGGACGGCCCATCGGCGGGGGTGACCATGGTGACTGCGCTGGCCTCGCTGGTGAGCGGGCGGGCGGTACGGTCCGACGTCGGGATGACCGGCGAAGTCACGTTGAACGGCCGGGTGCTGCCCATCGGGGGCGTCAAGCAAAAGCTGCTCGCCGCGCACCGGGCCGGCCTGACGACGGTGTTCCTGCCGAAGCGGAACGAGGCCGATCTCGACGACGTTCCCGGGGCGGTACGCGATCGTCTCGACGTACGGCTTGTTGCCGATGTGGCGGATTTGGTGCAGGCGGCGCTGGAGCCAGCGGTCAGCACGACGCTGGCGGCCTAGGCCGGCCGATCACCCCAGGGAGCCGACCTGGAGGGCCAGCTCGTGCTCCGCGTAGGCCCGCGACCACGCGAGCACGGACTCTCGACCGATGGCGACCTGATGAGCGACGGCCTGCAGCGCGAGCCCGTCCAGCAGTGACAGGATCCGCCAGCCGGCCGCCTGCGAATCGTCGCAGCGGAAGGTGCCCGCCTGCACCCCCAGGTCGATCACGTCCACGAGCAGCCGCTGCCAGGCGACGTTGAGCCGGTACGACGTCGCCCGCAGCACCGGCCGTCGGGAGGCCTCCGCCCAGGCGTCCAGCCAGAGCCGGAACGCCCAGTCCTGCTCCGCCCTCGCGTAGCTGTCGAAGAACTCCCGCAGCTTCGCAACGGGGTGCTCCGCCGTCGACATCGTGGCTCGGGTCTGGTCGAGGCCCTGCGTGGCCGCCCGCTCGAACGCCGTGGCGAGCAGCTCGTCCATCGACTCGAAGTAGTGGTGCACCAGGCCGGGTGACACCGCGAGCTCGGCGGCGACATCACGAACCGTGGTGGCCGCCAGACCCTTGCGCAGCATCACCGCGAGCGCCGCATCGACGATGAGCTCGCGTCGCGCGGCGGGGGCGAGGCGTGCCGTCATGGCCCACAGTCAAGCCGATCGACCGACCGGTCATGCGCTCGGCCGGGTCGCAGACCCTGGCCGGATCTCGCAAGCCAGCCGTTGTTCGCGTGTCCAACAAGTTCTAGGCTGCTGTCGGCGGGCCGTCCGGCAGCCGCACGCCGTCCCGCGAAGGAGCCAGGCTGATGGTCATGACCACGCCGTTCCACCCGCGGCTCAGCCAGCTCAACACGACGGGCCTCTACACCCACTGGCAGGGGCATCTGTCGGCGCTGCGCTACACCCACGCGCCCAAGCACGAGTACTTCGCCGTCCGCAACAGCGTCGGGGTCTTCGACACCTCGCCGCTGTACAAGTACTGGGTACGCGGACCGGACGCGGAGCGGTTCCTCGCCGGACTCCTCGTCCGCGACATCCGCACCTGCCGGCCGGGCCGGGCGCAATACACGATGTGGTGCGACGACCGCGGATTCGTGATGGAGGACGGTGTCGTCTTCCGGCACTCCGAGCACGAGTTCCTGATGACGGCCGCACGCCCCAACCTCGGCTACTTCCAGGGCGTCGTCGGCCGGCTCCGGGTCTGCCTCGAGGACGTCACCGGCGAGTACGGCGTCCTGGCCGTGCAAGGGCCGCGCTCCCGCGAGGTGGTCAGCCTGCTAGCGGGTGAAACGGAGGCTTTGCGCTACTTCGAGCACACGCAGACCAAGATCGGGGCAGCCCCGGTGACGATCTCCCGCACCGGCTACACCGGTGACCTCGGCTACGAGATCACGGTGAAGGCCGACGACGCGCTGGGGGTCCTCGACGCGGTCCTCGACGCGGGCACCGGCAGAGGGATCCGTCCCTTCGGGGAGGAAGCCCTGATGATGTTGCGCATCGAAGCGGGGCTGCCGCTCATCGACGTCGAGTTCCGCAACAGCAGGCTTGGCTTCACCGATGCCGACCGCTTCACCCCGAAAGAGCTCGGCATGGGCTGGATGCTTCGCGGCGTCGCCGACGACCGCGCATTCATCGGACGCGACGCGATCCGGCGCGAGCTCGCCGACGGTGCCTCCCGGTGGGCCAGCGTGGGCATCGTCGTCGACTGGCAGCACTGGGACAGGCTGCACCGTGACGCCGGACTGCTGCCCCCCAAGGACGAGCACCCGCTCCCCTACGAGTCGGTGCTGTACGACGACGTGCGCCAGCAGGTGGGCTACGCGACCGCATCCATGTACTCCCCGGTGCTCCAGCGACACATCGGACTGGCCCGCGTCAGACCCGACCATGCCCGTTCCGGTGCCGAGGTCCGGCTCGAGGTCAGCATCAACCACCAGAACACCACGGTGGCGGCCCGCACGGCGAAGCTTCCGTTGTTCAACCCCAAGCGAAAGACGGCGTGACCTGACATGGACGGCTCAGCATGAACGGACCCGGCACCTCCTCATATGACGCCATCGTGGTCGGTGGAGGGCACAACGGGCTGGTCAACGGCGCCTACTTGGCCCAGGCGGGCCTGCGGACACTCATCCTCGAGCGCCGGCACCTGGTGGGGGGAGCGGCCATCACCGAGGAGCTCAGACCAGGCTTCCATTTCACGACGTTCTCCTACGCACTCAGCCTCCTGCGTCCGGAGATCATCCAGGAGCTCGACTTGGTGGCGCACGGCTTCCTGCCGTTGATGATGCCGTCGTCCTTCCATCCGACAGAAAACGGCGACTACCTCCTCCTGGGCGATGACCACGACCTGAACATCCAGGAGATCAAGCGTCACTCGCCGCACGACGCCGACGCCTACGACCGCTACCACCACGACCTCGACCGGGTGTGCCAGGCGGTCCTCCCCTTGTTCGACAACCCGCCACCGAACATCTTCGGCACGGACCCCGAGGACGTCGCTGACGTCGGGTGGCTGCTCTCGCACCTCGGCGGCATCGACCAGAAGACGATCCATGACACCGTCCGGTTGCTCACCGGGAGCGCCTCGGACTGGCTTGACGACTACTTCGAGAACGAGACGGTCAAGGGATACCACGCCTCCTCCAGCATCATCGGGTCCAAGGTCGGCCCGATGTCGCCGGGCTCAGGACTGGTGCTGCTCTTCCACAAGCTCGGCGAGCACGACGGACACCTCGGCTCCTGGGCCCTGCACAAGAACGGCAACGGCGGGTTCACCCAGGTGCTCGCCCGGGCCGCGGAGTCGTTCGGCGCAGAGATTCGCCTCGAGTCGCCGGTGACGGCGGTGACCCGCAAGGACGGCCGGGTCACCGGGGTCGCGCTGGTGGACGGGACCGAGCTTCATGCACCGGTGGTGGTGTCCTCACTCGACCCGCGGCGCACCTTCCTCGAGCTGGTGGAGCCTCGCGAGCTGCCGGCCGACCTGGTCGACAACGTCCAACGCCTGCGGTTCCAGGGCACGTCGGCCAAGGTCAACTTCGCGCTCGACGGCTTGCCCACCTACCCGGGGCTGCGCGACACCGACGACCACTACGGCGGGTTCATCAACATCGGCCCCACCGTCGAGTACCTCGAGCGCGCCTTCGACGACGCCAAGTACGGCTGGTACAGCAAGCGGCCGTTCATCGACGCATCCATCCAGTCGGTCGTCGACCCCGACATGGCTCCGCCCGGCAAGCACGTCATGTCGTGCTTCGTCCAGTACGCGCCGTACCACCTCAAGGGAGCCGACTGGGACAGCGAGCGCGATCGGTTCGGGGACACCGTGCAGGCTGTGCTGGAGTCACACTTCCCGGGCTTTGGGGACCTGGTGCTGCAGCGGGAGATCGTCACCCCCCTCGACATCGAGCGCGTCACCGGGCTCAGCGAGGGAAACATCTTCGCCGGCGAGTTCCTGGCTCCCCAGATGTACTTCTTCCGCCCGGCGCCAGGCTGGAGCCAGTACCGCACGCCCATTGAGGGGTACTACCAGTGCGGGTCGGGAACGCATCCCGGCGGCTGTGTCATCGGGTCCCCCGGTCGGCTCGCCAGCCGGCGTATCATCCAGGACCTGGCCGCGCAGACCCGGTGACCTCAGCGTCGCAGGCGTGAGCGCAACCGGTTGACTAGGGTCCTGGTCGGCCGCGCGGAGGGTCTCGCTGCGGTCAACGTGTGGATCTGTTCATGCTGCTGGCGGAGCCTGGCGTCGTACTTGGCGATCTTGACCTGTGCCGCGCCCAGCGTGCGCCGAAGGTCGTTGCGCTCCGTCCACAACCGGTTGAAGCTGGGCGAGAGACCGACCATGCCCCGCATCGCGGCGGCCAGCAAGTCGGTGTCACTTGACTCACCGGGGTCGACTGCACCCGAGGGCGGGATCTCGTCGGGGACCAGGTCAGCGACGTCCCCCACGACCGGCGGACCCAGCCGCGCGATCTCGTCGACCATGGTCCGGGCACGCTGTCTCACCGACCTCTGCTGAGCCTCTGTCAGCGCGAACTGCGGCTCGAGACCCGCCCGAACCGCCAGGGCACCGCCCACCGCCCGTTCGAAACGATGCTCAGCGTCGTCGAGATCGCGCCTGGCCATGGGCTCGTTGAGGCGGCGCAGCAGTTCGACCGAGTGGGCGCCCAACGACGGGTTCCGGCTGACGTCGGGATTGTCGAGCGCGGTGAGGTCCACGTCGAGGACCGAGCCGAATCGAACGGCCACGGTCTTCATCTCACCGGCGTCCGCCGGAACGGTGACGATGGTGATGCGCTCCATGGGCACCACGCCGGCCCACCGCTGCACGATCGAGGGCAGGTCGTGGCGTCGCCAGAACCACTGGTGCGCGTCCGTGTCGGAGCCGTCCATCGACTCGTCGCCATCCACGTGGCCGGCTGGGTCGGTCCCGAGCGGGGAACCCTGGTGCGCCGGGTCGGCGCACACGGCGGATGCGAACTGCGACCATGTCCAGGTCTTGCCGTTCTTGACCGCCGTCTGCCAGTGCGACGGGATGATCTTCGCGGGGTCGCGCGCGGTGACGATCACGTGCACCTCGGCCTTGGGCAGAGCCCTGACCAGGCGCCTGGCTCGCACGGCCCCCAGCCCCGCGAGCAGCTCGTTGGACAGCAATGCGTCGCCCGAGTGGCGGCGCAGGTCTCTGACCAACGGCGCCCAGCCGATCACCGGATGCTCGCTGGTCCTGGTCCGGCCCAGCGCCTCCTTGACCGCCTGGTAGCGCAGCTCCCCGGGGCACCAGAAGAGGCCGGCCTCGGCGAGCTGCTCCTGGTTCTGCTCGCACAGCCCCTGAACGTAAGACGTAGCCGACTTCATCACGCCGATGTGGAGAAAGATCCGTCGGGCCATGCCGCAGGCTAGCGCGTGAGGACGAGGTTGCGCAGCCTCCATTCCGGATCCTGGCGTCCCGCTCAGACGGTCACGACGGTCACAACCTCAGGTTCGCAGTAGCTGTCCGCTCAACCAGAGACCGCCTACGCCGACTACCAGGCAAGGGGGAACGGTGAGCAGGCCGAGGACAGTGAACCGTCGCAGCGACGGCACCATTCCGTGATCGCTCAGGGCGCGCCGCCACAGCAGCGTGGCCAGGGAACCAGGGTAGCTGAGGTTCGGACCGACATTGACGCCGATCAGCACGGCGAGCACCGCCAGGGACCCCACGGCACCGGCAGTCGGCAGCAGGATGAGCAGGGCAGGCAGGTTGTTGACCACGTTGGCCAGCAGGGCTCCAACGACGGCCATCAACAGCAGCGCCGGGAGGGACTCGCTCTCGGGAAGCAGTCGGTCGGACGCGTCGCCGAGGCCGTTCTCGACGGCGGCCCGGACGACGACGGCGACGCCCATCACGAAGACCAGGAACGGCGCGTCGACGGCGCGGAGCAGACGGGGCAGCGTCGCGTGTCGGGTCGCGAGCACGTGGCTCGCCATCACCAAGGCACCGGCGAGCGCGGCCCAGTAGGGCTGCAACCCGACGATCGAGGTCACCACGAACCCGGCAAGGGTGAGGCCGAGCACAGCGAACGCGAAGGTGGGGATCGTGGCGCCGTCCGCGGCAACCCCTGCGCCGGAGCGAGCCGGCGCGCTGACCCCGGCGGACACGGCAGAGGTGGTCAGGTCACTCCGGAAGAAGAGCCGCAGCACGCCGTACTCGACCGCGAGCACGGCTAGCCACGGCAGCAGCATCAGCCCGGCAAAATGGACCAGGGTGAGGCCGGTCGCGCCGAGGGCCAGCAGGTTGGTGAGGTTCCCGGTCGGGAGCAGTAGGGAGCCCGAGTTCGCGACGTGGCCGGTCGCGTAGACGTAGGGGCGCGGCGACATCCCGAGCGTGCCCGCGGCGGCCAGGACCACGGGGGTGAGCAGCACAACCGTGGCGTCCAGGCTCAACACGCTGGTCACGACTGCGGCGACGACGACCACCGCGAGCAGCAGCCGCCCGCCGCTCATGCGCCAGCGAGCCAACCAGCCGCCGAAGGTCACGAACACGCCCTCCCAGGCGCAGCAGGCACCGAGCAGCAGGACCGCCGCGAGGAACACCAGGACAGGCGCCAGCAGACGAAGCTCACCACCGGCATCCGCCGAGCTGACGACTCCGGTGCCGAGCACCAACAGGGCCGCGGCTGCAGCGACGAGAGACTCCGGCGCGCGCCGCGGCTTGACCACGGCGACCGTAAGGACCATGGCGAGCAAGGCGAGAGACACCACCAGGCCAGGCACGACGGACGAACCTACACCCCGCTGACGATCGCCCCCCGTCGGTTCCGTCCCCGCCGCCGTCTGTCAGAGTCGCACCCATGTCCTCGAGCTTCGACCCTGACCGCGAAGCGGCCGGCCTGTGCGCGTTCCTCGACGCCGCGCCCTCACCGTTCCACGCGTGCGCGGAGGCCGCCGCCCGGCTCGCCGACCACCACTTCACCCCGATCGACGAGACCGCGCGCTGGCCACGAGAGGCCGGGCGCTACTACCTGGTTCGAGGCGGGTCCCTGCTCGCCTGGAGCACTGAGTACGCCGATGCAGCGCCCACGCCGTTCCGCGTCGTCGGGGCGCACACCGACAGTCCCAACCTTCGGGTCAAACCCCGTCCCAACCTGTCCCGAGCCGGCTGGCAGCTGCTCGGTGTCGAGGTGTACGGCGGACCGCTGCTGAACTCGTGGCTGGACCGCGACCTCGGGCTCTCCGGCCGGGTGGTGGTCCGCGACAAAACGGGCACGACTGAGCACCTGCTGGTCATCTCAGACCCGATCCTGCGAGTCGCCCAGCTCGCCGTCCACCTGGACCGCGACGTCAACGAGTCAGGGGTGAAGCTCAACCCGCAGCAGCATCTCGCACCGATCTGGGGGGTCGGGTCCGAGCCCGGGGACTTCGCGGCGCTGCTGGCCGAAACGCTGGGCTGCGACCCCGCCGACATCCTGGCGTGGGACGTGATGACCCACGACCTCACACCGGCCCGACGCATCGGCCAGGACCAGGCGCTGATCGCGTCTCCCCGGCTGGACAACCTGGCCACCTGCTACGCGGGAGTTCGCGCCCTGACGACCGCCGTATCTACGCCCCCGGCGACGCCGCAGGTACCGGTCCTGGTGCTGTTCGACCACGAGGAGAACGGCAGCATGTCCGAGCGGGGCGCCTTCTCGACCTTGCTGCCCGCGACACTCGAGCGCATCGTCTCCGCTCGTGGCGGTGACCGTGAGGACTACCTGCGTTCCCTGGCCGGCACAGTGATCGCCTCCGGCGACATGGCCCATGCCACGCATCCGAACTACGCCGACCGACACGAGCCCCAGCACCACATCGCAGTCAACGCCGGGCCGGTGCTCAAGATCAACAACCGGCTCCGGTACGCCACCGACGGCCGCGGTGCCGCGGCGTTCGCGCTTGCCTGCGAGCAGGCGGCCGTACCCGTCCAGACGTTCGTGGGCCGCTCGGACCTGCCCTGCGGATCGACCGTCGGCCCGATGACCGCAGCGCTGACCGGAGCGACCACTGTCGACTTCGGCGCGGCAACGTTGTCGATGCACTCGGCCCGTGAGCTGTGCGGAGCGCTGGACCCCGCGATGTACGCCGCCGCGCTGGCCGCCTTCCTCTCCCCGAGCTGATCTCCCAATTCCTCAAGACGGCCACTTGACGGCGATGAGAGGCTAGCCGTCCCCGACAACCAGAAGGGCGGGCAGATGCTGGCGTCCCCGCGCGGGCGGCCGGAGTGGGAGTTCTTCGCCGCGTTGCCGAAGGCCGATCCCTGGCTGGCCGCCGCCTGGTGGGCGCTGCTCGTCCTGCGGGGTGTGCTGCCGGCGATCTTCGCGATCACGATGGGTTTCGTTGTCGGCGGGCTGCAGGACAAGAGCTCTCTCGCCGTACCCCTCTCCGCCATGGGGATCACGTTCGTGCTGCTGCAGGTGCTGCCACCGGTGCACGAGGCGGTCAGCGAGAACCTCGGGTCCAAGATGTCCGCCTGGCTCTATGACGAGCTCGCCGTCACCTGCGTGTCTCCCCCAGGAATCGGCCACCTGGAGGATCCGACGCTGACGAGTGACCTGACAACCGCGCGTGAGTTCGACCTGGGGATGACCGGGCCGCCGATGTTCATGAACGTGGGCTTCATCGCCGGCGGTCTCGTCGAGCTGGTCGGTGGAGCCGCCTCCGCCGTCGTCCTCTTCGCCTTCTCGTGGTGGGCGTCGCTGCTGCTCGCGGGTGCCTGGGGGAGCACCCACTGGCTGCTCCGCGAGAGCTCGGTCTGGCGTGACCGCAACACCGAGACGGTGCGCTACGCCCAGCGACATGCCGACTACGCCTACCGGCTGGCCGTCGAGCCGGCGCCCGCCAAGGAGCTGCGACTGTTCGGTCTGCAAGGCTGGACGGTCGCGCGGTTCGCGGCGCGGCGCCGCAAGCTGTTCGAGCTGCAGTACAAGGCCACTCGTCTCAGGGAAAAGTCAGTTCTCGGCGCACTCCTCCTGGTCGTCGCCGCCAACGCCCTGGTGTTCTGGGCCCTCGGTTCGGCAGCCGTCGCCGGAGACCTGGCGTTGGACCGGCTCGTTGTGTTCGCCCAGGTCGCCGTCGGGGTGAGCGCGATCGCCTTCGGCGGCCTCAACTGGGCGCTCGACGGCGCCGCGGCTCCGGTCGCCGCCGTGCTGCGGCTTCGACCCGCGATGGCGCAAGGCGGCGCCTTGCCCAACGGACTTCGGGCAGCACCCGCGCGCTCACCGCGTCGAGAGCTGAGGATTCGCGACCTCAACTTCAGCTACCCCAACTCCCACAAGCCAATCTATGACGGTCTCGACCTGACGGTTCCCGCCGGCTCGTCGCTGGCCATCGTCGGCCAGAACGGCGCCGGCAAGACCACTCTGGCCAAGCTGCTGTGCCGCCTCTACGACCCCGACTCGGGCTCCATCGAGATCGACGGCACCAACATTCGCGACCTGGACATCGAGTCATGGCGAGCACAGGTAACTGCGGTCTTCCAGGACTTCGTCCGTTTCGACCTGTCGCTTCGCGACAACGTGGCACCGGCGGGCGCAGCCGACGACGACATCGTGGCGGCGTTGCGGGACGCCGGCGCCGAGGGGATCACCGACCTCGGCACCCCGCTGGCGAAGGGATACGCCGGAGGCACCGACCTGTCCGGAGGTCAGTGGCAGCGGGTCGCGCTGGCGAGAGCGCTGTGCGCCGTACGACATGGGGCCGGCCTCGTGCTGCTCGACGAGCCGACCGCTCAGCTCGACGTTCGTGGTGAGGCGGCGATCTTCGACCGGATCCTCGAGGCGACTCGTGGGGTTACCACCATCCTCATCTCGCACCGATTCTCGACCGTGCGGCACGCCGACCGGATCGCGGTCCTCGAGCAGGGCCGGGTCATCGAACTCGGCAGCCACGATGAGCTGATGGCCAGGCACGGGCGCTACCGGCTGATGTTCGACCTTCAGGCGAGCCGGTTCGAAGCCACCACCGACGAGGAGGGGGTGGACTATGACCTCCTCAGCTGACGTTGAGGGCGCCCCACCGGCGTTGGCATCCATGTGGCGGCTGTGCCGGCTCGGCTACTCCCACGAGCCCGGGCTGCTGGTGTTCGCGTTCGCCATGTCCTTGCTGTCCGCAGTTCCGGACGCGCTACTCGCACTCTGGCTCAAGCTGCTCGCCGACGGTGTCCTGGACAAGGACAAGACGATGGTGCTGGTCTCGGCGTTCGGCATGGCCGGGTCGGCAACGCTGACCTGGCTTCTCCGTCTGGTCTCCACCCGGGTCACCCGGCGGTTCCGAGACAAGGTGACGATCGCCCTGGAGACCCACGTCGCGGGACTTCAGGCGTCCGTGGAGACGATCGAGCACCACGAACGCCCGGAATACCTGGACCGGCTGTCGGTCCTCCGCAACCAGGTGTTCGTCCTCGACCACATGTACATGTCATTGTTCTCGACCTGCGGCTGGGCGGTCAGGCTCGGGCTCATCATGGCGCTGCTGATGTCCATCCATCCGGTGCTGGGGTTGCTCATCGTGGCCGCCGTCCCGACCGTCGTCAGCGCGCTGCGGAGACCGGTTGCCGAGCGGCTGGCCGAGGAGCGCGCCGCCGAGCACCAGCGGTTGGCGGCCCACGTCTTCGCCACGATGACCACGGCCGCGTCAGGCAAGGAGGTTCGCGTCATCGGGATCAGCCCGCAACTCGACGAGCGTCGGCGCCGTGAGCTGGACTACTGGTACGACACCGTCGCCCCAGTGCGCTGGGCCAGCGCACGCTGGCATGCGCTGAGCTGGGCGATGTTCGGCGCGGGGTACGTCGGAGCCGTCGTCTTCGTGGCGTCCGGGCTTCGAGGCTCTCCCGGCCAGGTGCTGCTCGTGCTCGCCGCCGGGGCGCGCCTGTCGTCGTACGTCGCGGCCACGATGACAGAGGTCGGCTTCCTGCGCGGAATCTGGCTGGACGGCTCACGCAGACTCGTCTGGCTGGAGAACTACGCAGCCTCCGTGGCCGCGGACGCCGACGGCCCGGTGCCGCACGAGCTCCACGACGGCATCCGTCTCGAGGGGGTCTCGTTCACGTATCCGGGGGCCAGCACGGTCGCCCTCTGCGACATCAGCGTGCACCTGCCCGCGGGCGCCGTCGTCGCGGTGGTCGGGGAGAACGGGGCCGGCAAGTCCTCCCTGGTCAAGCTGCTCGCCAAGTTGTACGAGCCGAGCAGTGGCCGGATCCTGGTCGACGGCGAACCGCTGCGCCAGCTACGCACCGACGAGTGGCGGAGCAGGGTCTCGGGTGCTTTCCAAGACTTCCACCGGTTCGAGTTCGAGGCCCGCACCAGCGTGGGTCTCGGTGACCTGCCGTACGTCGATGACGATGACGCGGTTCGGGCGGCGGTACACAAGGCGGGCGCTCGCGACGTTGTCGACAGCTTGGCCTCAGGGCTGGACACGCAGCTCGGGGCGACCTGGCCGGACGGGGTCGACGTCAGCTTCGGGCAGTGGCAGAAGCTCGCCCTGGCGCGTGGCTTCATGCGCGAGGGCCCGCTGCTCCTTGTCCTCGACGAGCCCACGGCCGCCCTGGATGCGGAGACCGAGCATGAGCTGTTCAGCCGGTACGCCCAGGCGGCACGAAGCAGTGCGGTCGGCGGCATCACGATCTTGGTCTCGCATCGGTTCAGCACCGTACGCATGGCCGACCTGATCGTCGTCCTGCAAGGTTCCCGGCTGGTGCAGGTCGGCACCCACGAGGACCTGATGGCGTCCGGCGGTCCCTATGCCGAGCTTTACGCGATCCAGGCCAACGCCTACAAGTGACGTGGGCTGCTAGGTCTCGAGGCCTTCCAGGCCAGTGATCGCCACCTCCAGAAGGTCGGCGAGCTTCTCCCGCTGAGTCGGTGTCAGCGCAGCGAGTACGTCGGACTCCAGCATGTCCGACTCGCGGATCGCGGTCCGGAACAGCTCCCAGCCCTGAGCCGACAGGGCCACGCGTACCCGCACCCGGTTATCGGGATCGGTGGCCCGGGTGACCAGTCCCCGAGCCGCCATCCGGTCGAGACGATGGGTCATCGACGATGGTGCCACGTTGGCGGCGTCCGCGAGCTCGCTGGGGGTGCATCCCTTGCCGCTCTGGTCACGAACCAGCGTGTTCATCACCGCCCACTCGCCCGCCGAGATGTCGAGATCAGCGAGCTGTCGGTCGTACCACTGGTTGAGCCGCCTGGCGAGCCCGTGCACGGCGGTCGTCACACGCTGCACCGACTCGTCGCCACCAGCCGCCACATAGACCGCGACATCCTGACGGTGCGCCTCGGACGGCGAGGAAGCCTTGACAACCGGTACAGCCGGAGCACCCGACGCCCGTTTGCGGGCCCGCGGCGACCCGGGCTGTGCCAGGTGGAGCCGCGGGGCAGACCGCTTGCGTGCCATCGGCTCAGTGTGCCACATCACAACTTTCGATATCGAAGACTGTTAGATCGAAGTGTATGATATCTAACGGAGGTAGCCGACCTGGCTGCTCAGCGCCTGGAGGAGGTTGCCATGAGCCGCGCCCGTCTGATCACCGCCGCCGCGTTCGCCGGCAATCTCGGCTGGGGCGCGATCCTGCCGTACCAGTACGCCTACGTCGTGACCGCCCGGCACTGGGGCCCCACCACGGGGGTCCTCACCGGAACCTTGTTCTGCCTCGGGGCGGTGATCGCCGCGCCGCTCGCCGGCCGGCTGGCCGATCGATACTCGGCGGCCCGGCTGGCCGTCGTCTTCGAGCTGATCGCCGCGGTGGCGGCCCTCGCCATGGGAGCGGCCGGCTCCGCACTGCTCTTCCTCGCCGCGATCCTGGTCTTCGGGGGCGCCGTGACGGCGGCCTCACCCGCCACCCAGGTGATGGTGCTCGAGTGCGTCGCGCCCGCAGAACGACGCGCGGTCTTCGCCTACCAGTTCACGGCGATGGCCCTCGGCATGGCCGTCGGCTCTTTCGCGGCAGGTTGGATCATCGACCTCACCACACCTAGTGGGATGTGGCCGGCGTTCGTCGCCGCCGCTGCTGGTTTCACCGTGTCGGCGGGGTTCATCAAGGCGGCCGCGGGGACGGCGTCCTCCGGCTGCCCCGAGACGGCCGTGCCTACCACCAGTCGGCTCGACAGCGAGCTGGCCGGGATGACGGCCTACCGCGCACTGGCAGCGAACCGCCCCGTGCGGCTGCTCGCGATCGTCTCGATGCTGCTTGCCGCCGGCTTCTATGCCCAGTTCGAGACCGGTCTGCCGGCCTTCGCCCTCGAGTCGCTTCGAGTGAGCCCGACCACGGTCGGGACCGCGGCCGCGGTGAACTGCCTGGTGATCGTCGCCCTGCAGTGGCTCGTCGTCAAGGTCACGGGTAAGAACCCGGGCGCAGCCCTGCTCGGCGTGGTAGGCGTGACCTGGGTAGTGAGCTGGTTGCTACTCGAGGTGGCACTGTTCACCGGCGCAGCAAGCGCGAACGTCATCTTCGTGGCCTCCTTCGCAATCTTCGCGGTCGGCGAGACCATGTATGCGCCGGTACTGAGTCCGCTCGCCGCCGCGGTAGCCCCAGCCGGCCTGGTCGGCACCACCCTCGGAGCGCTGGCCGCCCTGCGCACGGGCATCAGCGCGGCCGGTCCGCTGGTGGCCGGTGTGCTGATCACCGCCGGCCTGCCCCACGTCTTCGTGCTGCTCCATGTGGCGATCAACGTCGTCGCCATTGTGGTGGCCTGGCGGCTCTATGGGGCCCAGCGGGCCTCGGTCGAGGTGGATAATGTACGGAGCGACCCGAGGAGCTCCCGTGTCTGACCGTTTCCGTCCCGCCGAGAAGCCGCTGCCGGCCGACCTCGACCGAGTGGTCGAGTTCATGCGCACCAGCTGGGCGGATGAGGACGACGCGGTACGGCGCCTCCCGGTCGCCGACTGGGCGGCGCTTCGCCGCGGCCGGCTGGCCGAGCGATTCAGTGGCGAGCGGATCGTCGTACCAGCCGGCGCCTTGAAGCCACGTGCCAACGACACCGACTTCCGCTTCCGGGCCGAGACCGCCCACGTCTATCTCACCGGCAACCAGACCTCTGACGCGGTGCTCGTCATCGCCGACGGGGGGTCCACGCTCTACTTCCGTCCACGTCACGCCAGAGCCGACCACAGCTCGTGGAGCGACGGGCGGTACGGCGAGACGTGGTCCGGCCGGCGTCGGTCGCTCGCGGAGGCTTCGGAGCTGCTGGGGATCCCCTGCCGCCACATCCACGACCTGCCGGACGTGCTGGGGTCCATCGGTCCGGCCCGGGTCCTCCGGGGCGTGGACACTGACGTCGACGCGCTGGTGGAGGTGCATCCGCAGGAGGGCGCGGACGCGGAGCTCGCGACCTACCTGTCCGAGATGCGGCTCGTCAAGGACGACTGGGAGGTCGCCCAGCTGCAGGACGCGATCGACTGCACGATCCGCGGGTTCGAGGACTCCGTGCGTGAGTGGGATAACGTGCTGCGGTGGGGCGAGCGCTGGATCGAAGGGACGTTCTGGCGGCGGGCTCGCGCCGAGGGCAACGACGTCGGGTACGAGAGCATCTGCGCCGGCGGCCCGCATGCGACGACCCTGCACTGGATCGAGAACGACGGACCGATCACGCCGGGGCAGCTCGTGCTGCTCGACATGGGCGTGGAGAACCGCTCGCTCTATACCGCGGACGTCACTCGGACGCTGCCCGTCGACGGCCGGTTCACGCCGGCGCAGCGAGCTCTCTATACCCTGGTCTTCAGGGCGCAGGAAGCCGGGATGGCGGCCGTGAGACCCGGCGCTGGCTTCCGCGACTTCCACGTCGCCGCGCAGACCGTGCTCGCCCAGGGTCTTGCCGACATGGGGATCCTGCCCTGCTCGGTGGAAGAGGCCATGGAGAAGACGAACCGTCTCCACCACCGATGGACACTGCACGGCACCGGACACATGCTCGGCCTCGACGTGCATGACTGTGCAGCGGCCCGCGAGGAGAACTATCTCGAGGGCAAGCTCGAGCCGGGGATGGTTCTGACCGTCGAGCCGGGCATCTACTTCCAGGCCGCCGACCTGCTGGCCCCGGAAAACTTGCGGGGGGTCGGCGTCAGGATCGAGGACGACGTCCTGGTCACCGAAGACGGCTGCCGCAACCTCTCCGCGGCCCTCCCGCGCGCTGTCGACGAGGTCGAGGCCTGGATGGACGGGCTGATCCGCTCGCCGAGCTCTGCCTGGTCAGAGGTAGAGACCGGCAGCGCCGTCCTCGACGCGCTCGGAGGCGACCGCGTGCAGATCCCGCTCGCGGAGCAGGATGTAGGTGTCGCCACGCACCTCGACCTCCGCCTTGTTCTCGGGGTCGAACAGCACCCGGTCACCCGACTCGACCGTGCGCACGTTCGCGCCGACTGCGGCCACCCTGGCCCAGGCGAGCCGTCGACCCATCACCGCCGTGGCCGGGATCACGATCCCGGCCGACGACTTCCGCTCCCCTGCTTCCGTGTCGAGCTCTACGAGCACGCGGTCGTGCAGCATCCGGATCGGCAGCTTGTCATGCGGGGCGGGGCGCGACTGGGTCACGCGGTCACCTTGCGGATGATCACCACGAGCACGACGAACCCGACGACTCCGCCGGCCACCTTGCCGATCATCTGCCGGTCGGGCGACCCCTCCGCAGTGACGAACTTCGACTTGATGCTTTCCATCTGACGCGACAGGATCGTCTTGGGCGCGGCGCGGTAGACCAGCGTGTCGATGGTCACCGCGAGCCGCTCCCGCGTCTGCGCGATCTCGGCAGTGATCTGGTCGGGCGTCCGGGAAGCCGCGCTCACGTTTCCTCCTGCTGTCGGTGTTCGACCCAAGTCTTGCATGAGGCGCAGGAGCCCGCCGACGCCCGTCGGAGCGGCTCCGAGGCTCGTCCGGGGGGTCTTGAGAGAATGTGACGATGACCCGACTCCAGCCTGGAGACCCCGCCCCGGACTTCGCCCTGCCCGGCGACCAGGGCAAGACCGTGCGCCTGTCCGACCTGGAGGGCCGCCGGGTCGTGCTCTACATCTATCCGGCCGCGATGACGCCGGGTTGCACGACACAGGCCTGCGACTTCCGTGACTCGCTCGACTCGCTCGCCGTCGCCGGGATCACCGTGCTCGGCCTGTCGCCCGACAAGCCCGAGAAGCTGGCGAGGTTCCGGGAGCGCGACGCGTTGACCTTCCCGTTACTCTCCGACCCCGACAAGAGCGTTCTCGGGGCCTACGGCGCGTACGGCGAGAAGAAGCTTTACGGCAGGACCGTGGTCGGCGTGATCCGCTCGACGTTCGTGATCGGCGCGGACGGCGCCATCGAGAAGGCGATGTACAACGTCAAGGCAACCGGACACGTCGCGAAGCTGCGTAAGGATCTCGACCTCTGACCGCCGGCCCGGCTCGGCGGCAGGCTTAGACTCGAGGTGCTGAGCCAGAGTGGTGGAATGGCAGACACGTCGGCTTTAGGTGCCGATGCCCTAAAGGGCGTGAGGGTTCGAGTCCCTTCTCTGGTACGTGCCCCACCCGTCCGGCAATTGGGGGAAGTGGCTGGGAAATTCGGCGTGTCGACCGCCACTTTCCCGCTATTCGGGGTTAGGGAAGGCAGCTGCCACTACGGGGGCAATCGCCCGGAGCGCCTTGCCACGATGGCTGATCGCGTCCTTCTCATCGTCGGGGATCTCGGCCGTCGTACGTGTCCCGCCGTCGGGGACGAACAGCACGTCGTAGCCGAAGCCACCGCTCCCCCGCGAGTCGCGAATCACCCGTCCCGGCATCTCCCCGAGGGCGACCTGCTCCGAACCGTCCAGCAGACAAAGCGCCACGGCGCAACGAAAACTCGCCCCCCGTCGAATGTCCGGCGTGTCGTGGAGCTGCTCCAGCAGCAGCGCATTGTTCGCGGCGTCGTCCTTGGCGCCGCCCGCCCAGCGTGCCGAGAGCACACCGGGCATGCCGTTCAGGGCGTCTACGCAGAGACCGCTGTCGTCGGCGAGACAGGGCAGCCCGGTCGCCACCAGCCCGGCCCGGGCCTTGAGCAGGGCGTTGCCCTCGAACGTCGGCTCGGTCTCGGTTGGCTCTTCGTACGGGGTGACGTCCTCGAGACCGAGCACCTCGATCCCCGGCACCGACTCAGCCAGGATGCGTCGAAGCTCCGAGACCTTCTTCGGGTTCCGGGACGCGAGGAAGACCCGCCTCACCCGTCCAGCGCCTCCTGCTGGATCCGAGTGAGATCCGCGCATCCCTTGCTCGCAAGGGCGAGCAGCGCGTCGAGCTCCTCGCGTCCGAAGGGGTCGGCCTCCGCCGTACCCTGCACCTCGACGTAGCGGCCGTCGCCGGTCATCACCACGTTCATGTCGGTCTCCGCTCGTACGTCCTCCTCGTAGGGTAGGTCCAGGCGAGCCTCACCGTCGACGAGACCGACAGAGACAGCCGCCACCGAACCGCGCAGGGGCTCGCCCTTGAGGACGCCCTTCTCCCGCAGCTGGGCGACGGCGTCCGCGAGCGCGACGTAGGCACCCGTGATCGAGGCGGTCCGAGTGCCGCCGTCAGCCTGCAGCACGTCGCAGTCGAGGACGATGGTGTTCTCGCCAAGCGCCCGATGGTCGATCACCGCCCGCAGCGACCGCCCGACCAGCCGGGAGATTTCATGCGTCCGGCCGCCGATCCGCCCCCGCACGGACTCGCGGTCCGAACGGGTGTGCGTCGAGCTCGGGAGCATCGCGTACTCCGCCGTCACCCAGCCAAGCCCGCTGTCCCTGCGCCACCGTGGGACACCGACGGTCGCACTCGCGGCGCACAGCACCCGGGTCCGACCGAACTCGACGAGCACCGAGCCCGCCGCGTGGTCGAGCCAGCTCCGGGTGATGGTGATCGGACGTAGTTCGTCGGCGGCGCGGCCGTCAGCTCGGGTCATGCGCCGACCCTATCGCCGGCAGCACTGGCCCCCGCCAGCCGAGTCGTCGGTCAGCGGTGCTCGCGATGTTGTTTTTACCAGGCTTGCGGGTGCCTTCCGGCGCAGGCTTCGACCAACAGCTCGCGCACCACCATGGGTCTGCCGCTGAGAGGCGGGCAGTCACGGCAGCGAGCCGTTTGCCCCACCAGCACGGCTGGCACCACGTGGGATTGTCCGCGACGGCCTCACGGACCACGACTTCGGCCAGCCAACGGTCACCGAGGTCTCCTGTCCGAGACGATGATAGAACGATGAGCCAGGACCGGCGATCGAAGGAGCCAAGCATGAGCGAGTCGACCAGTAGCGAGATCGGACCTGCCAACTCTCCCCCGTTGGTCCCCTACCTCGCCGTTTCGGACGCTCGGCAGGCCATTGGTTGGTACGGCGAGGTCTTTGGTGCCCGGGTCGACGGCGATCCGATCGTGATGTCGGACGGCCGGATCGGACACAGCGTGCTGTCCGTTGGTGACGGCGTGTTCTACCTGTCCGACGCCCATCCCGAGATTGGCGTCGTTGCTCCCACGCCGAGGGCGGTGTCGGTGAGCTTCGTGCTCGCCGTCGACGACACCGACGCCGTGCTGGCGCGGCTGGAGGCCGGTGGGGGCCACCGCGACCGAGAGCCCGAGGACGCCCGAGGTGAGCGCAACGCCTGGGCGGTCGACCCGTTCGGGCATCGATGGCTGCTGCACGGTCCGCTCAGACGGTGAGAGCGAGCCCTGGACGAGCCACCTCCATGGGACCGTCGAAGTGCGGTAGGGCCTCCGCGAGCACGGTCTTGGGGTCGTACCAAGGTGGCACGTGGGTGAGCAGGAGGCGTCCGACGTGGGCTTCGGTCGCCACCGCGGCCGCCTGGGCTCCGGTCAGGTGGAGGTGCTCCGGATTGTCGTCGCTCGCGAGGAATGAGGCCTCGGCCAGCAGGACGTCGGCATCCGCGGCGAGCAGCTGGAGCGACTCGCAGGGGCCGGTGTCCCCGGAGTACACGAGGACGCGCCCGCCGGCGGTGACCCTGAGCGCGTAGGCATCGACCGGATGGTCCACACCCGCCGTCTCGATGCGGAACGGGCCCAAGGTGAACGGACGTCCGTCGTATTCGCAGAAGTCGAACTCGGCGGACATGCCGGGCTCGGGAGCGATGTTGTAGGCGGCCGCCATGCGCCGGGCCACCCCGGGTGGCCCATAGGCCGGGATGCTTCCCCAATGGCCGTCCGGATGGTGTCGCCGGATCACGTAGAACCCGCACAGGTCGAGGCAGTGGTCCGCATGCAGGTGCGAGAAGGCGATCCCGCCGATGCTCCGCAGGTCGACGTGCTTCTGCAGTTCGCCGATGGCGCCGCTCCCGAGGTCGAGCAGCAACCGGAAGACCCCATCGTGGTGTGGAGCTTCCAGCAGGTAGCAGGAGGCGGGTGAATCCGGCCCCGGCAGCGAACCCGAGCAGCCGATCACGGTGAGCTTCATACCCCCACCCAGGCGAACTGGTCAACCACGTCGAGCTCGGGCCCGAGGAAACGCTGCCCGATCTCGCGGAACTCGCCGGGCTGGCCGGTGGTGAGGAACCGGTGCTCCGGAGGGGGTCGCCCGGGTGACCGTTCGAGACCGTTCCGGAGCAGCATCGCGTATACGTCCTTCGCCGTCTCCTCGGCACTGGACACCAAGGTCACCGAGTCACCCAGCACGTAGGCGATTACCCCAGTCAACAACGGGTAGTGCGTGCATCCAAGAATGAGGGTATCGATGCCGTCGTCCAGCAGTGGGCCGAGATAGATCCGCGCGACCGCGAGCGCCTCCGGCCCGCTGGTGACACCCCGCTCGACCAGCTCGACGAAGCGTGGGCACGCCTGGGCCGTCAGCCGCACCTGCGGGGCTGCCGCGAACGCGTCGACGTATGCCATCGAGGCCCGGGTGGCCTCGGTGCAGATGACGCCGACCCGGTTGTTCCGGGTGGCTGCCACGGCTCGACGAGTCGCAGGGAAGATCACCTCGGCGACGGGCACCGGGTAGCGCTCGCGGGCATCGCGCAGCACCGCTGCGCTTGCCGAGTTGCAGGCGATCACCAGGGCCTTTACGCCCTTGTCCACCAGATGGTCCAGACACTCGAGCGCGTATTCGCGCACCTCGCCGATCGGCTTCGAGCCGTAGGGCTGCCGCGCGGTGTCGCCGAGGTAGAGCACGGGCTCGTGCGGCAGCTGGTCGAGCACGGCTCTCGCGACGGTCAGTCCACCAAAACCCGAGTCGAAGATGCCGATGGGTGCGTCCGCCACCCCCCGAGGGTACGACGACCGGCTGCCGATCAGAGGCGATTGCGACTCACGCCACACCTGGGCGTGCCGCTAAACCTCGTCGAAGGGGAGGGTGGGGTGTGGCGGGCCGTGCGCCGGGTCGACGCCGTCAAACAGACTGCTCACGGACTCGCCGGCGTGCACCCGGGAGATCGCCTCGGCGAACAGGGCTGCCACCGATCGCACCTTGAGCTCCGGCCAGCCGCCGGGCCTGGGCACGGTGTCGGTGGTCACGACCTCGCTGATCGCCGGGTGGCCGCGTAGCCGCTCGACCGCCTTGCCCACGAACAGCCCGTGCGTGCAGGCCACCGCGGCGTCGACGCAGCCGAGGTCCTTGAGCTTGTCGAGCAGCTCGAGGATGGAACCTCCGTTCGCGATCTCGTCGTCGAGCACGATCGCCCGCTTGTTGGCGACATCGCCGACGATCGCGTCGATGACCACCGAGTCATCGCCCAGGCGCTGCTTGCTGCCGGCGGCCACCGGCAGGCCCAGCAGCCTGGCGAACTGGGTTGCGGTCTTGGCGTTGCCGAGGTCCGGCGACACCACAACAGTGTCCGCGAGGTCCCGGTCACGGAAGTGGTCGGCCAGCACGCCGAGCGCGGTCAGATGGTCGACCGGTACCGAGAAAAAGCCGTGCACCTGTGGTGCGTGCAGCGTCATCGTCAGGACCCTGTCGGTGCCCGCCGCGACCAGCATGTCTGCCACCAGCCGGCCACCCAGCGACATCCGCGACGCATCCTTCTTGTCCGACCGGGCGTAGGCGTAGTGCGGGATCACCGCCGTGATCTGCGCCGCCGACGCGCCACGGGCGGCGTCCACCATGAGCAGCAGCTCCATCAGGTGGTCCTGCGTGGGCGGCACCAGGGGCTGCACGATATAGACGTCACGTTGCCGACAGTTGGCCTGTAGCTGGGCCTGCAGGCAGTCGTTGCTGAAGCGCTTGATCTCCACCGGGGAGAGCCGTACCCCGAGGTTGGAGCAGATGTCGTGCGCCAGACGTCGGTGCGCGCCGCCGGAGAAGACCACGATCTCACGCACGACCACACCCCAGGATGTCTCGCCGACTGAATCTGCGGCCACTCTAGCGACGAGACGGAGTACGGCGACACCCGGCCTCGGACCCAGGGCACCAGCCCGCTCAGCGCTGAGCGGCGTCGAGGAGGGTATCGAGCTGGTAGCCGAGCCAGCCGTAGATCCGGTACATCCCCCCGCGGGCGTCGTCCTCCGGCAGGCTCAACCAGGTGGTCTCGTCGTCAGCGGCGCCGACCCCCAGACGTGCGGCAAGCGTGAGCCGGAGGTCGGTGAGGCACCGCATCCACGCGCGGGCTTCCTCGGCGGACAATTCGAACTCCAGGGTCGACTCGAGGTTCTCCGGCATCGGCTCCCCCAGCCCAACATCGGCCGGCTGGATCTGGCTGAGAGGCCCCAGGACTACCCGGGCCGCCTCGATCTTGGCCTTGCGCAAGCCTTGTTCGGTGAAGCGCCGGAACTCCGCAGCCACCTCAGGCTGGTCCGGGTAGGCGTCCGGGAGCAGGCGCAGAAGTGCCGGGTCGGTCGGCGGCTCGCGCGGCGAATCCATCACCACGAGCTCTTCCAGCGGGTCCAGACTCCGGTTGTCCATCGGTTCGTCGTCGCTCAGCAGCTCGATCAGCTGTCTCGCCAGATCGGCGATCAACAGCCCGCTGAAGGCCGGCATCTCGACGTGGACCCGCCCCTTGCGCCGAGCGCGGAAGTAGCTCACTGATCGGCCTTCTGCAAGGTGGCCCAGAGCCCGTAGGTGTGCATGGCCTGCACGTCGCGCTCCATCTCCTCACGACTACCCGTCGACACGACGGCTCGGCCCTCGTTGTGGACCTGCATCATCAGCCTTTTGGCCTTCGTCTTGGGGTAGCGGAAGTACTCGGTGAACACGAACGTCACGTACGACATCAGGTTCACCGGGTCGTCCCACACGATCGTCACCCAAGGCACGTCGGCGAGTACGACGCGTTCGACGTCCGGCCGTTCGAGCGTGGCGGACTCGGGAGAGGCGGTCATCGCCTTCATTGTGACCTATGCCAGACCACCCCGTGGTCATCGCTGGCCTACGCTGTGCACCGTGCGACCGACAGCCCTGCTGACCGACCACTACGAGCTGACCATGGTCCAGGCGGCGCTGCGCTCCGGCACCGCTCATCGGCGGAGCGTGTTCGAGATGTTCGCCCGGCGCCTGCCGGAGGGACGCCGCTACGGCGTGGTTGCGGGCACCGGTCGCGTCCTGGAAGCGGTCTCCTCATTCCGTTTCGGGGAGCAGCAGCTCGACTGGCTGCGCACCCACGCGGTGGTCGACGCCGCCACGCTGAGCTGGCTCGCGGACTACCGGTTCTCGGGGTCGATGTGGGGGTACGGCGAAGGGGAGGCGTACTTCCCGGGGAGCCCGGTCCTCGTGGTCGAGTCGAGCTTCGCCGAGGGCGTGCTGCTGGAGACGCTGCTGCTCTCGATCCTCAACCACGACTCAGCCGTGGCTTCCGCCGCCTCGCGCATGATCCGGGCCGCCGAGGGCCGGCTCTGTATCGAGATGGGTGCCCGCCGTACCCACGAATGGGCGGGGGTGGCGGCTGCCCGGGCGGCCTACGTGGCCGGGTTCGCCGCAACCTCCAACCTGCAGGCGGGTGTCGAGTACGGGGTGCCCACGACCGGCACGGCCGCGCACTCCTTCACCTTGCTGCACGACTCCGAACGAGACGCCTTCAGCGCCCAGGTCGATTCCCTCGGCAGGGAGACGACGCTGCTCGTCGACACCTACGACATCGCCGAAGCGGTCCGGACCGCGGTCGACATCGCGGGCCCCGAGCTAGAGGCGGTACGTATCGACTCCGGCGATCTGTCGGTCCTGGCAAAACAGGTCCGCCGCCAGCTGGACGACCTGGGAGCGGTGAAGACCCGCATCATCGTCACTGGCGACCTGGACGAGTTCTCGATGGCCGGACTGTCCGGCGCCCCGGTGGACGGCTACGGGGTCGGTACGTCGCTGGTGACAGGCTCAGGACATCCCACGTGCGGCTTCGTCTACAAGCTGGTGGCCCGAGCTGCGTCCGACCAGGCCGACGACCCCATGGTGTCCGTAGCCAAGAAGAGCAGCCATAAGACCACCGTCGGCGGGCGCAAGTGGGCCGTGCGCCGGCGCAACCCTCACGGCGTCGCCCACGTGGAGCTGCTGGGCATCGGGGAGACACCCCCGCAGGACGACTACGACCGTCCCCTCCTGCGCCCGCTCTTCAGCGACGGTGAGGTCGTGGGTACCGAGTCGTTGATGGTTGCACGCGAACGACACCTGCGCGCCATGGCCGAGCTTCCGGTCGAGGCCGGCAAGCTCTCCCGCGGTGAGCCCGCCATCGACACCGACTACGTCGACCGATAGCTGCCGCCCCATTCTCAAGTGGTTCGGTACGACTCGGTCGACCTGGACTCCGATCCAGCCGGTCCGTCCAATACCAGTTCGACATGCGGACCAAGTGGCAGGTGGGACGGCTCGGATCCTCAGCCCCACTTTTCGGCGAGGGCCGTGACGACCTTCCAGCCGCGGCTGGTCGCGACGGTTCCGGCGATCCGCTCGATCCGCGCGTTGGAAGCCTTGGCCTCGTGCGACGGCTTGTCGAACCAGAGGTGCACGTCACGCCCCGTCACGATGAGCCGCTCGAGGTCGACGTCCCAGCTGTTCAGCTCCCTGGTTGCGCCGGCGCCCGGACGGCTGCGCAGGAAGGCGACGTAATGTCCGGCCTCCGCTCCCAGCGGGTTCTGGGGTGCTGCCTCCACCAGCGAGGAAAGCTCGCCCGGGGTGCGGACGATGGCCGGGACGTCCAGGCCGAACGCCCCGGAGATCACCCGCGGCGGTGAAACGGTTCCAGTCGGCGTACGGGCTGGCGGCGGACGGCATCGTCGGGCCGCAGACGCAGGCCGGGGGTGGTCGAGGGCGACGTTGAACGGATCCAGAGTGAGATTCCAAGGAGGACCGACGATGAGCAGATCCAGAGTTGCTTGGTCGATGGCCGTCGCATCCGTGGCGCTGGCGAGCGTGGCCACCCTGGTCGAGGTCCAGCCGGCCGGCGCCTCGAACCGTGACATCGTGAGCTCGCCCTCAGCCTGGGTGACGGTGCGGAGAGCGCCGAGCTCGTACGTCCTCGGCAATGCGCCCGGCGGCGCCGGGTGGACGTTCGACAGCGAGACCGCACGGTCAGGCTGGTCCTACGGGTATCTGTACGGCGACTACGACGGGTGCTCGTGGATTCAAAGCAGCCACCTCTACCGGACCGGCACCACCGGAAACCACTACTGCAGCGCGTCGGGCACCACCTTCCCGATGAGATCCTTCGCGATCCTCAAGAACTCGACACCGTCGAACGACGGCTACCCCGTCTCGACGATCGCTGCCACCACCGAGTACGCGAACGTCGACCCGATGGGGTCCATCGCCGCGCGCGACCCGATCCGCGCCGTTCCCGCGGGCTACCAGGTTCGGTGGCGCTATGTGACGCTCGACAGCCAGTTCGCGATGGTGCGAGACCCGAACGTCGCTACCGGCGACGGCAACTGGATCTTCGTGCCGCGGTCGGCGCTGCGAACCCACTTCCGAAGCAGACAGGCGTCTGAGGTCGGGCTGAACATCAGGGGGTGGCGCCAGCCGGTCCGCGCTTCTAACCTGAGAACCCTCAGACACGATCGACCGACTCGAGTGGAGCGACGCCATGTCCGACACCGGAGACCATCGACTGAGCGCACGTGACAAGACGCTGGCCGGGGTGCTGCTCGCGATCCCCTTGCTGGCTTTGCTGCTCGTGCCCGTCTACGCGCGAAGCGGACCCGAGGTATTGGGGTTCCCGTTCTTCTACTGGTACCAGTTGATGTGGGTGTTCCTCGCGGCAGGCTTCACCCACTCGGCCTACCTTGTGATCCGACGGGCCCGACGTGAGACCGGAGACGAGTCATGAGCGTGCCTGTGGAGACGACGCTCGCGGCTGGCACCCACGTCGACGGCATCGCCTTGTCGGTACTGATCTTCTTCTTCCTGGTCGTGACACTGGGTGGCTTCTACGCCGCTCGCTGGCGCCGCCCCGACTCGATGATGAGCCTGGACGAGTGGGGGCTCGCCGGACGCGGGTTCGGGCCGGTGGTCACCTGGTTCCTCCTGGGCGGCGACCTCTACACGGCGTACACCTTCGTCGCGGTGCCGGCCGCCATGTACGCGACCGGCGCGGTGAGCGGCTTCTTTGCGGTCCCCTACACGATCGTCGTTTATCCGCTGATCTTCATTTTCATGCCCCGGCTCTGGTCGGTGTCGCATGCCAACGGCTACGTCACCCCAGCCGACTTCGTCAAGGGTCGCTACGACTCCAGGGCTCTGTCCCTGGCGGTGGCAGTGACCGGCGTGCTGGCGACGATGCCGTATATCGCGCTGCAGCTCGTCGGCATCCAGGCCGTGCTCGACACCATCGGACTCGGTAGCAGCGACAACACGTTCATGAAGGACCTTCCCCTGTTCATCGCGTTCGCGGTGCTGGCGGCCTTCACCTACTCGTCGGGCCTTCGCGCCCCGGCGCTGATCGCTTTCGTCAAGGACACTTTGATCTACCTCGTCATCGTCGTTGCGATCGTCTGGGCCGCCATTCACCTCGGATACGGCACCATCTTCGACGCGGCCAAGACCAAGATGACCACCGCAAGCAGCTCGGGTGCGCCCACGGGGGTCTTTGTCCCAGACCACACGTACTACTGGGCCTACGCCTCCTTGGCGTTCGGCTCCGCCCTTGCCCTGTTCATGTATCCGCACGCGATGACCGCAGTGCTTTCCGGGCGCAGCCGGAACGTGATCCGGCGCAACGCGACGTTCCTCCCGCTGTACTCGCTGATGTTGGGTCTGCTCGCGCTGCTCGGCTTCGCGGCGATCGCGGCCGGTACGTCAGTCTTCGGGTCCGACGGGCTCGCCAACGCCCAGCTGGCGGTGCCCCACCTGTTCGAAGAGAACTTCCCGAGCTGGTTCGCCGGGATAGCCTTCTCGGCGATCGCGATCGGTGCCCTGGTGCCGTCGGCGATCATGTCGATTGCGGCGGCGAACCTGTTCACCCGCAACATCTACCGCGACTTCATCAAACCCGATGCCACACACCATGAGGAGGCCACCGTCTCCAAGATCGCCTCGCTTGTCGTGAAGTTCGGTGCTCTGCTCTTCGTCCTGGCCCTGGACAAGCAGAACGCGATCAACATGCAACTGCTCGGCGGCGTGTGGATCCTGCAGACCTTCCTGGCGATTGTCGCCGGTCTCTACACCCGGTGGTTCCACCGCTGGGCACTGCTCGTCGGGTGGGCCGTCGCCATGATCTACGGCACCATCACCGCGTACAACGTCGAGGTGCCCAAGACCGCGGTGCGGCTGGTGAACGGCGAGCCCCAGACGGAGGTTCTCGGGACGCGCCACTTCGGTGGTTCGCTGGCGAACTTCCCGCTCACCGACACCAAGGTCTACATCGCCATCACGGCGCTGCTGCTCAACATCGCCATCGCGGTGGTGCTGACCGCGATCCTGCGGGCAGCCAAGGCGCCCGAAGGTACAGACGCCACCTCCCCCGAGGACTATTACGCAGACCCGGCATCCGTCAAGCTGCCACTGCTCCCCGGCTGAGAGTCACAGGTTGCCGCGCCGCTCCTGCTCTCGCTCGATTGCCTCGAACAGCGCCTTGAAGTTGCCCTTGCCGAAGCCGAGCGACCCGTGCCGCTCGATCAGCTCGAAGAACACGGTCGGCCGGTCGCCGATCGGCGTGGTGAAGATCTGCAGCAGATAGCCGTCCTCGTCGCGGTCGACCAGAATGGCGCGCTTCTGCAGCTCCTCGATCGGCACCCGGACCTCGCCGATGCGCGCCCGCAGCTCCGGGTCCTCGTAGTAGGAGTCGGGGGTGGCGAGGAACTCGACGCCCTGGGCCCGCATCGTGTCGACGCTCGCGAGGATGTCGTTGGTGGCAAGGGCCAGATGCTGAGCGCCTGGACCCTGGTAGAACTCGAGGAACTCATCGATCTGGCTCTTACGCTTGCCGACCGCAGGCTCGTTCAGGGGGAACTTCACCCGGTGGTTCCCGTTAGCGACGACCTTGCTCATCAAAGCCGAGTAGTCCGTTGCGATGTCGTCGCCGATGAACTCGGCCATGTTGACGAAGCCCATGACACCGTTGTAGAAGGCGACCCACTCGTCCATCTTGCCGAGCTCCACGTTGCCCACCACGTGGTCGAGGGCCTGGAACAGCCGCTTGGGCGCGCCGGCCGGCTTGACGTAGTCAGACGTGCGCTCGACATAGCCGGGCAGGTAGACCCCCCGGTAGCGCGACCGGTCGACCAGCGAGTGGCGGGTGTCGCCGTACGCCGCCAGCGCCGCGATTCGTACCGTGCCGTTCTCGTCGCTGACGTCCTCAGGATTCTGCAGAATCGTCGCGCCCATCTCGCGGGCACGCGCGACACATTTGTCGACGTCTGGGACCTCGAGCGCGATGTCGGCGACGCCGTCCCCGTGGGCGCGGTGATGGTCGAGCACCGGGCTTTCCGGAGCCACCCCGCCCTTGACCACGAACCGGCAAGAGCCGCTCTTGAGCACAAACGCCCTGTGGTCGCGGTTGCCGGTCTCGGGGCCGCTGTAGCCCACCAGGTCCATGCCGTAGGCGCTCTGGAAGTAGTGCGCGGTCTGGGTGGCGTTCCCAACCACGAACACGATCGCGTCCCAACCGGTCACCGGGAACGGGTCGGTGTCCTCGTCGTACTCGACCAAGCCGACAAGCTGCTTGAGCTGGTCGAGGGTGAGGTCGGCGAGCCGCTCTTGCGAAGTCAAAGTCTCGGTCATGTCGACATGATGGCCAGATGCGGGCATTGTGTGCAAGGCTGAGCGCGTTCATCCGCCAAGTTGTATAGCTATGCGGCGGGAACGCCCGCCACATTGCACAGCCTGACCAGTAAACACTGGCCGTACGCTGCGGCGTCGGCCCGAGGAGCCGACATGGCAGTCGACAAGCTGGACGCCTCGATCCTGCAGCTGTTCGCCGACGAGCCACGCATCGGTGTACTCGAGGCGTCCCGGCGCCTTCGGGTGGCCCGCGGCACCGTGCAGGCTCGGCTGGAGCGGATGGAACGGGCCGGCGTCGTCCGCGGCTGGGGACCGCAGGTGGTCCCCGAGGCGATGGGCTTCCCGGTTACCGCTTTCGTCACTCTCGAGATCAGCCAGGCCCGCGGGCACGACCCGGTCGGTGAGCACTTGGCGCTGATCCCGGAGGTCATCGAGGCGCACACCGTCACAGGCCCGGGCGACCTCTGGTGCCGGGTCGTCGCGCGGTCGAACTCGGACTTACAACGCGTGCTAGACACCGTGGTCAGCTTCCCGGGCATCGAACGCTCGGCCACCATGATCACGCTGGCGACCCAGATCGAGCCCCGCACCCTCCCCCTCGTCGCATCAGCTGCCGAAGCCTCCACGCCCGCCTGACGCCCCAACCCCGCGTTTGACCAGGCCGCAAGCAATCCCGGCCGGCACAGCAGGCAGCCGCCCACCCGACGCAGGCTCAGACCATCACCATTCGTCCTTGGCGCGGGGTGAAAACATCCTCAGGACCGCAGAGCAATCGCGTGGCCAGGCATTCGTCTGCAGGTCTCGGCTCGCCAATATCGTCGAGAGCGCAGACGAGTCGCCGGCGCGATGACGTGGCGGGCCGTGGCGCAGGCTCGGCGCCTGACGCCATAGGGTCTGGGTATGCATGTTCTCGTCTCCGGCGGTGCCGGCTACATCGGGTCCCACACCGTCATCCAGCTGGTCGCGGCGGGGCACGACGTCCTCATCGTCGACAACTTCTCGAACTCGAAGGCGGCCGTGGTTGACCGGCTGGAGGCCATCACGGGAGAGCATCTGCCGGTGCACGCCTTCGACCTGCGTGACCACGATAAGACCGAGCACCTGTCGCCGAAGCGGAGATCGACGCCGTCGTGCACTTCGCTGGCTTGAAGGCCATCGGCGAAAGCTTCGAGAAGCCGCTGGAGTACTACGAGAACAATCTCGTCAGCACGTTCTCGCTGGTTCGGGCGATGCGCCGCCACCAAGTCAACAAGCTGGTCTTCTCGTCGTCGGCGACCGTGTACGACGAGCGCAACCCGGTCAAGCGGACGGAGGACATGCCCACCGGCGCCAGCAACCCGTACGGTCGGACGAAGGTGATGATCGAGCAGATCCTGCGCGACGTGGCCGCGGCCGAGGACCACTGGCGGATCGCGCTGCTGCGCTACTTCAACCCGGTTGGGGCTCACCCGTCGGGCATCATCGGCGAGGATCCGTAGACATCCCGAACAACCTGATGCCCTACCTCGCGCAGGTGGCAGTGGGTCGCCGCGAGAGGCTCCAAGTGTTCGGCGACGACTACCCGACACCGGACGGCACCGGCGTCCGCGATTACATCCACGTCGAGGACCTGGCCGCGGGCCATGTCTCGGCGCTCAACAAGCTGACCACCACGGAGCACGCGGTGAGTGCATGGAATCTCGGTACCGGCGAGGGGACGAGTGTCCTTGAGTTGCTGCACTCGTTTGAAGGCGCGGTCGGGCACGCGCTTGCGTACCAGGTCGTGGCGAGACGCGCCGGCGATCTGCCGGAGTACTACGCCGACCCGACGCTTGCCAACGAGGAGCTGGGATGGCGCGACACCCACACGGTCGACGACATGTGCGCGGACACCTGGAAGTGGCAGCGCCAGAACCCCAGCGGCTATCCCAAGGAGGACTCCGGCGCCCGGTAGTCCACGCTCGCCGGCGGGTGTGACCCGGCAGTCGAGGTGCCGGGTCAGCTAAGCGAGAGGGCCGCCAGGGCCGCGTTGACGATGGCACCGGCCGACAGGTCGTGCAGGTGGTAGAGGTCCGAGATCGTCCCGGTCTGCCCGAACTCGTCGACGCCCAGGGAGACCGCGCGAACGCCGAGCGCCGATCCGAGCCAGCTCATCGTGTGTGAAGCGCCGTCGTGCACGGTGACCAGCGGACCTTGATCCGGGAAGAGCTCCTCCAGCACCGCGGGCATCCTCGGCCGGGTAGCGGACCGGATCCCGGAACGCAGCGCATGTTGCCAGGCCCGGTACAGCCGGTCGCCGGAAGTGACGTCAACGACGTGTGTGGTCACCCCCTCGTCCGCGAGCTCGGCGGCCGCCGTCAGCACCTCGGGAAGGATCGCGCCGGTGCCAACCAGGGTCACGACCGGAGCCTCCTGGTCGCCGCCGCCTTCCACGAGCCGGTAGCCGCCGTTGAGCACCTGCTGCCTCAGACGCTTGTCACCCAGGCGCTCCCGCACCGACTCGAAAGGCGCTTGGTCGAGCGGTCGCGTGGTCAGCCGGAAGTAGTAGGCGCCGGTGTCCACGACGCCGGACGGCTCGACCGTGGGCGCTCCGGAAGCGATCCGCCCGAACGCGTCACACAGCAGCCAGTCAAGCGCCGTCGCGTACGCCGGCTCCAGCGCCGTCACGCCCGGCAGCTCCAGACCGATTGACGGGGTGATCGTGGACTGGTGCGCGCCGCCCTCCGGCGCCAGCGTGACCCCGGCCGGGGTGCCGGCGACCACGAACCGGGCGCCCGAGTAGACCGCATAGATGAAGGCGTCCAGGCCCCGACAGACGAAGGGGTCGTAGACGGTCCCGACAGCCAGCAATGGCTGGCCGGACAGATCCCACGCCAGTCCCAGCTGACCGAGCAGCAGGAAGAGGTTCATCTCGGCGATGCCGAGCTCGAGGTGCTGGCCGGTTGGCCCCTCGACCCAGCGCAGGACCGGGTCCTCGCTCCAGGCCCGCCGCTCGGACGGCGCGAACACGCCCATCCGGTTGATGAACCCGGCCAGGTTCGTCGACGTCGCCACGTCTGGTGCGGTCGTCACCAGGTACGGCGCCACCGCCGCGTTGCGCGACAGGTCGACGAGGATCCGGCCGAATGCCTCCTGGGTGGACAGCGGCTTCGCCACCCGGATCTTCGTCTCCGCCGGGAGCTGCACGTCGAGCCGGGCATTCCGCGGTGCACGCCGCAAGGCCGTTGCCCGCTCGGCGCAGAGCCGGCCGGCGGGAGTCGAGGCGTCCAGCCGCGTCCACTCGTCGGCTCGGGTCAGCCCCATGCTTGACCGCACGGTGTCGACCTGGTCAGGGGTGAGCAGGGCCGAATGGTTGCGGGGGTTTCCCGCGATGGGGAGACCCCAGCCCTTCACGGTGTAGGCGAAGACCACACTCGGCCGGTCGTGAACCCGGTCACACTCGGCGTAGGCGGCGAGCATCGCCGACATGCTGTGCCCACCGAGGTCGGTGACCAGCCCCGGCAGCTCGTCGTCGTGGATGCCGTCGACGAAGCTCGCCAGGTCACGGGGCGCACCGTCGAGCAGCCGCTCGCGGAGGGCCTGACCGCTCAGCCCGAACAGCGACTGGTAGTGCTCGTTGGGCATTGCGTCGAGCCAGCTCCGCAACGCTACGCCGCCGGGCCGCTCGAATGCCGCCCGCAGCCGGGCGCCGTACTTCACCTCGACGACATGCCAGCCAGCGGACTCGAACTGCCCGCGCCACTGGTCAATCCGCACCCCAGGGACCACGCGGTCCAGCGACTGACGGTTGAAGTCCACCACCCACATGGTGTTGCCGAGACCCGCGGTCGCCGCGTCGAAGACCGCCTCCCAGATGTTCCCCTCGTCAAGCTCGGCGTCACCGACGAACGCGATGAACCTGCTACGTGGGCGTTCGCCGAAGTGGGCGTCGACATACCGCCGGACGGCGGCTGCGAACAGCGGCGAGGCGACGCCCAGTCCCACCGAGCCGGTGGAGAAGTCGACCTCGTCCGGGTCCTTGGTGCGGCTGGGGTACGACTGCAACCCCGCCCGTGCCCGCAGGGTGTTGAGGTGCGACGGGTCGAGCTGGCCGAGAAGGTACTGGATCGCATGGAACACTGGCGACGCGTGCGGCTTCACGGCGACCTTGTCTGCTGCGCTGAGATGCCCGAACCAGAGCGCGGTCATTGCAGTCACCATCGAGGCACTCGACGCCTGGTGGCCGCCCACCTTGATGCCGTCACGGGATTCACGGTCGTGGTTGGCCGAGTCGATGATCCGGACGGCGAGCCACAGCACTCGCCGCGCGACCTCGTCGAGCACCGAGACGTCCACTGCGTCTGCCGGCGGCCTGGCGGCGTCGCTCGGCGCAGAAGAGGTCGCGGTCACCGCGTCAGCATAGGAGAGCGACGCACGGGCGGTTCTCCGAGAGGGTCGGATCTTAGCGCCGGCCTACACTCGAGGGGGTCACAGACCGCAGGCAGTGTGGAAGGGGTCCCGTGTCGGAGCATGGCGTGCAGCCGCCGCCGTGCTGTGTCCCTCGCAACGATCTCCCCCGAGCCGTACCCGGCGTCGCCACCCCGGCTGTCGACGCCGTGTCGGTTCCGCAGAACCCCACCAGCACGCGCGGCCAGGTCCGGCTGCCCACCGCCTCGTTCCAGATGGGGGACGCCTTCGCCGAGGGGTACCCAGCAGACGGCGAAACGCCGGTGCACACCGTCGAGCTCGAGAGCTTTTACATCGATGCCACGGCCGTCACGAATGCCGCCTTCGCCACCTTCGTGAAGGCAACCGGCTACCGCACCGAGGCGGAGCTGTTCGGCTCGTCGGCGGTCTTCCACCTGGCGGTGCCTCAAGGGTCGCAAGGCGTGATCGGGGTCGCCGCGGGGACGCCCTGGTGGATGAACGTGCAGGGCGCCTGCTGGCGGCACCCGGAAGGTCCCGACTCCTCCATCGCTGACCGCCAGAACCACCCGGTCGTGCACATCTCCTGGCACGACGCCCAGGCCTACTGCGCCTGGGCCGGGAAGCGACTGCCGACCGAGGCGGAGTGGGAGTTCGCGGCTCGCGGAGGTCTCGAGGGGAGACGTTTCGCGTGGGGGGACGAGCTGGTGGCAAGCGGCCGCTGGAGCTGCAACATCTGGCAGGGGCGGTTCCCGGACCTGAACACGCTCGAGGACGGGTTTCTCACCACGGCCCCGGTCAAGAGCTTCCGACCCAACGGGTTCGGCCTCTGGAACACAGCCGGCAACGTCTGGGAGTGGTGCGTGGACTGGTTCTCGCCGACGTACTACGCCGAGTCGCCCCAGCTCTCACCGCCGGGGCCTACCCAGGGCGAGGAGCGGGTCCTGCGCGGAGGGTCCTACCTGTGTCACGAGTCCTACTGTCACCGCTACCGGGTGGGTGCCCGGTCATCCAACGTCCCCGACTCGTTCTCCGGCAACCTCGGATTCCGCTGCGCGAACGACGGCTGACCACGGACTTAGGCGAGCAGGTGCCCGAGGGCGAACCCGCCCGTGACACAGGCGATCCCCACGATCACACTGGCGATGACGTTGAGTCCGGCGAACAGGATCGACCTCTCCTCGACGAGTCGTAACGTCTCGAAGCTGAACGTGGAGAACGTGGTCAGGGCACCGCAGAACCCGGTCCCGACCAGCAGCGTCGCCCAGCTCGCTGGCGCCGCACCGGCGAGAGCCCCGACGACGGCCGATCCCACCATGTTCACCGCGAACGTGCCCCACGGAAATACCATGTCGTGACGTCGGGAGATGAAGCGGTCGGCGGCGAAGCGCCCGATCGCCCCCAAGAATCCGCCAAGCAGGACCAGCAGCACCGGCATGCGGTGCCTACCCCGAACCCTCGTCGTCGAGGAACCTGATGACCTCGACGGGCTCGATCAGGCAGGTGCCGCGGCGCACCAACCCCTCCAGCGAGCTGACGAAGTCGCGGACGCGCGCATCGGTGTCGACGATCACGATCATCACCGGCAGGTCGCCGGAAAGCGACAGGATCCGGTTGGTGTGGATGATCTTCGTCGAGCCGTACCCCTCGACGCCGCGGAAGGCGGCGGCACCCGCGATGCCGGCTCGATGGGCCCGGTGCACGATCTCCGTGTACAGGGGGTGGTGGTGGTACTGGTGCGACTCACCGACGAAGATCGTCAGCCGGGCCGCCCTGCCGTCCAGTCTCATAGCGTGTCCTTCCTCAAGCGGCGCCCCGATCCCCCCGTGCCCGTGCTCTCGTCGCGAGCCGGGTCCCCGCGGCGCCGAGCCAGACGGCGAACAGGCCGCCGGTCAAGGTGACGACCAGGTAGGCGTCGGCGAGCAGCCAGTCCGAGCCTGCGCCGAGCGTACGCATGTCGAGCATCATCGCCGAGTAGGTGGTGAGTCCGCCCAGGAAACCGATCCCCAGGAAGGGCCTGGCGAACCGTCCGGAGCCCCAGACCTCGCGCACCAGGACCATGAGGATACCGAGGAGCAGGCAGCCCGAGATGTTCACTCCGAACGTCGACCACGGGAACTCGTGGTGTCTGGTCGGTAGCGCCTGCTCGACCGCGTACCGCGACAGGCTTCCGGCGGCGCCACCGAGTCCCACCACTGCGAGGAGCCCGGCGTCTCGGCGCGAGCGTGCGAGCCTTCCGCCCCGGGAGATGCGTCGGTTATCCGAGCGGCGGAAGATGTCGCGGGAGAAGGCCTCTTCGTCATCCCCCGGCTCGGGACAACTCACGGCAGGTCCGGAAGCGGACGAACCCGGAAGCCCACCCAGATCGCGACCAGCATCACCGCGAAGCAGAGCGCGAAGATCAGCCCGAACACCTGGGTGGCGGCCCACGAGTGACGCCAGAGCGCGTAGAAGACCCCTCCCGTGCCGATGACCAGGAGGCCGCCCAGGGAGTCGCTCATCTGCAGCGCAGCGGAGTTGGTCCCCTGCTCGGCTGGCGGGGACAGGTCGAACAGCAGCACGGAATTGCTGGACATCGACAGCCCCATGCCCAGACCACCGACAACCAGGCCGACACCGGCGAACCAGGCGGGTACGGCGATGGCCGAGGTGACGACGCTGGCCGATCCGGTGACGGCCACTCCCAGGGCCGTGACCACGACGCCGATCCGGACCAACCCGCTCCTGCGCATGCGCAAGCCCGAGCGGCCCTGCCACCAGGAGCCGGACGCCCACCCCACAGCGGTACCGGCGACGGCCAGCCCCGCTAGCGTGGGGGTGGCTCCGCGATGTTCCACCAGCATCAGCGGTACGTACGCCTGGCAACCGAAGAAGCCACCCGCGATGACCCCCCGGAAGGCGACCACCGAGGGCAACCCGCGACGCAGACGGAGCGTGCCTGGTGGGAACAGGGCAAGGGCACCGTAGGTCACCAGAAGCACGCCGGTGACGACTCCTGAAGCTGCCCACCCCCAGTGTCGGCCCTCGGCCGCCAGGCCGGCCCCCTGCAGGACCGCTGCGCCGGCGGCCATCGCCAGGGCCGCCCCCACCCGGCCAGGCTGGGCGACTCTGCCTCTCGCTTGCTCTGCGATGCGCGGCAGCACCACGGCCAGCGGCATCGGCACCAGAGGCGCGAGGGAGAGGAAGGCCCACCGCCACGATACGTACTGGGTGAGACCCCCGGCGATGAATGGCCCGACCACCGACGGGACGACCCACGCGGTGGCGATCAGCGACATGACCTTCGGCCGCAGGCCGTCGGGGTAGCTCTGACCGATGACGACGTACACGGCCACGACCGTGAGACCGGCACCGAGTCCCTGCACGACACGCCCACAGACCAACATGGTCATCGAGGTGCTGAGCCCCGAGACGACCAGGCCAAGGCTGAATGTCAGGCACCCAACGGCGAGCGGCAGCCGGGGACCGATCCGGTCACACACCCCACCGCCTACTCCGTTGGAGAACATCGCGGCGCCGAGGAAGCCGGTGAGCGCCCACGCGTAGAGGCTCAGCCCGCCGAGCTCGCGTGCGGCGACCGGAAGCGCCGTCGCTACCGCCATGAACTCGAAGGCGATCACGACGATGATCGCGAAGATGCCCAGCGAGAGGGCTCGGTAGTCCGGACTCAGCGGACCGGCTTCGGCGTGCGGAGGATCTGCGGTCCGCTGCTCCGCGCTCGTCCTCACCGAGCGATTCTAGACGGCGCAGGTCCTCGTCGGCGGGGCCGACCTACCCGTCGTCGGAGTCGCCGCCATGCGCGAGCGACTCCCAGATCTCCTTGCAGGTGGGGCAGACGGGGTACTTCTGCGGGTCACGACTCGGCACCCACACCTTCCCGCAGAGCGCAACGACCGGCGTGCCCATGACCATCGCCTAGGTCAGCTTGTCCTTCTGGGCATAGTGGCTGAACCGGTCGTGGTCGCCCTCGTCGAGAGCCTCCTCGGTACGGCGATCCTCGACGGTCTCGACGCCGGGGCTGAGCTGGGTCACCGGCCCAGTGTAGTGACGGGCCGCGCGTAACGCGGTTCCGCCTCAGTTGTGGCTTGGCTCGTCGGGGAAGGTCGAGACGTAGGCGAGCTCACCCGGCTGCCGGCGCAGTACCCGACGCCACAGCGTCTCGGGCTCAGCGCTGAACACGTCTCCCGGCGCCGCCGCGACTACGTACCAGGACCCCTCTTCGATCTCGGCCTCCACCTGCTCGGCCCCCCAGCCGGCGTACCCGGAGAACACCCGTATCCCGGCTACGTCGGGCACGACGTCGCCCGGTGACGCGTCGAGGTCGACCAGCCCATAGCCCGCCGCGACCGGTTGGAAGCCCGACGGTGGTCCTTCGCCGAGTGCGACGGCGACCGCCAGCGCCGAGTCGGGCGCCACGGGACCTCCGCCGAACACGAGCGGCGGCAGGGACACCGCTGCAGACCAGTCCGGCAGGACCTGGGCGACCGCGAGGGTCGACGGGCGGTTGATGACCACTCCGAGCGCTCCGTCTGTGTCATGGTTGAGGATCAGGATCACCGTCCTGGCGAAGTTCGGGTCCAGCAGGCGTGGCGTGGCCACCAGCAGCTGGCCGTCGAGTGACATCATCGGCCGGGGCCTCCGAGCGCCGCCTGCTTGACCGCTGCAGCCACGGCCTTGTGCACCTCCTCATGGAAGACGCTCGGGATCACGTAATTCGCGTTCAGCTCGCTGTCGGTGACCGTCGACGCGATCGCGTGGGCCGCGGCAACCAGCAGTGGCTCCTCGATCACCGTCGCCGACGCATCGAGCAGGCCCCGGAAGACGCCCGGGAAGGCGAGCACGTTGTTGATCTGGTTCGGGTAGTCCGAGCGCCCGGTCGCGACGACGGCCGCGTGCCGCCGCGCCTCGGCTGGGTCGACCTCGGGGTCGGGGTTGGCAAGCGCGAACACGATGGACGAGGGAGCCATCGCCGCAACGTCGTCCCCGGTGAGCAGGTTCGGGGCGGACACTCCGATGAACACGTCGGCGCCTTTTACTGCCTCCGGGAGCGTCCCCTCGAAGCAGTCCGCGTTGGTGTGTTCGGCGATCCAGCTCAGCGAGGCGTCCATCCCGGGACGGTTCAGGTTGATGACCCCTACGACGTCCGCCACGACGAGGTTTCGAGCCCCTGCGGCCAGGATCAGCTTCGCGACCGCCGATCCGGCAGCACCCGCCCCCGACATGACGATGCGTACCTCGGCGATGTCCTTGTCGACGACGCGTAGAGCATTGGTGAGCGCGGCGAGGACGACTATCGCGGTACCGTGCTGGTCATCATGAAAGACGGGGATGTCGAGCAGCTCACGGAGCCGAGCCTCGATCTCGAAGCAACGAGGCGCCGAGATGTCCTCGAGGTTGATGCCCGCGAAGACGGGCGCCACGATCTGGACCGTGCGGACGATCTCGTCGACGTCTTGGGTGTCGAGGCACAGCGGCCAGGCGTCGATGCCGGCAAAGCGCTTGAACAACGCCGCCTTGCCCTCCATCACCGGGAGGGCGGCGGCTGGCCCGATGTTGCCGAGACCGAGCACGGCCGAGCCGTCGGTGATGACGGCGACGGCGTTGCGCTTGACCGTCAGCCGACGGGCGTCCTCGGGGTTGCGCGCTATGGCCAGCGAGACCCGGGCGACACCCGGGGTGTAAACCATCGACAGGTCATCCCGATTGCGGATCGGATGCTTGGAGGCCATCTCGATCGTGCCGCCGAGGTGCATGAGGAAGGTCCGGTCGGAGACCTTGTGGACGTCCACTCCCTCGACCGCGCGGAGTGCGACCACGATGGTCTCGGCATGGGAGGTGTCCCGGGCGGCGCAGGTGACGTCGATGCGCAGCCGGTCGACCCCGGACGACGTGACGTCGAGAGCGGTCACCACACCACCGCTCGACTCGACCGCCTGGGTGAGCTGGCTGACCTCCGTTCCCAGGGCAGGCACCTCGAGCCGGACGGTGATCGAGTACGAGACACTCGGGGTCACGGTCATGGGTTCATCATCCCAAGCGCTAGTGGTGGAGGGTGACGCTGCCGCCCTGGTCGGGGATCAGCTCGATGAAGGTGTGGCCGGTGGGCACCGTGACCGGCTTCCCCCCTGCCGTCAGCCGGAGCGAACCGGACGTCCCACGCTTGTGCCAGGTGCCTTGGACGGCGCGGTTTCCGTGGACCAGCGTCGCCGCTCCGTGGCCGTAGAAGAACGTCTCGGGCACCGGGTTCCCGCCGGGGTCGACGTACCCGGCGTCTCCGATCTGCACGCGCAGCAACAGCACGTTGGAGACCTGGAAGTCGTGACCAGACAGGGCGAGTGAGTTTGTGCGCACCCAATACCTGCCGTGCAGCGCCCAGTCGTCACTGTGAGCCCCGGAGAACGTCGCCGTGATAGCGGTGACCGGCACCGTGCCGTGGAAGGCGGTGGGGGGTCCGAACGGGAGATAGGGACTGCTCGGCGGGGTCCAGGGCCGGCCGACGTGCCGGGCGAGCGCGGGGAGCCGCATCATCAGGTTGTACGGCGCCGAGCGGACGTTCGACCGGTAGAAGCCCCTGGCTCCCTCGGTGATGCGGTTGATGTCGGCCTCGTTGAGCAGCTGCATCGTCTTGGGCGCCGCTCCGGAGGCGACGATGAACGCGTGCGCCGGTTGGGTGATCCCGATGTCGGAGGCGCGCATCGACCGGACCGGGCCGACGACCGGTGGCAGCTTCGAGTAGTAGAACGCGGCAACCCTGGTCAGACCGCCCTCGACGAGCTCCTCGACGACCAGGTCGGCGTCGTCCAGGCCGAGCTGCGGAGCAGCGCTCGACGTGTTGTCCAGCTTCACCACGTAGACCGGATGGTTCGGCGCCTGGCCCGTGCGTCGCCAGCCGGTCAGTGGCCAGCGCTTGACCGCCGGCTTGGGAGGCGTTGAAGTCGTTGACGTGGTCGCTGTGGCCGGGCTCTGCCGCGTGGTGGTCGTCGACGAGGGCGGCGGGGTGGGGTCGCCGCCTCCGCCGCTACACGCAACAGGCGTCAGGCAGAGGGCCACGGCCGCCGTGACGGTCATCGCACGGCGTGGTCGGGGCGGGCGCATGGCCACCAGTCTTACAGCAGCCATGGCTCGCAGCCAGGCACCGGCGCCGATGTCGGCCGATCACCGCGCCGTGCCCGCGGGAGGGGGATCGACAGGCACGGCGCGGAGCTGAGGTTAGGGGCGTCGGGTCCCGGCGTACCAGGACGACGTCCAGACGGGAGCCCGGTGCACCCGTTGACCGGGGTACGCGGCATGCACGATCACCGCCTGGTGGCGGGTGTTCCAGTACAGGAAGATGCCGACGTGGTAGACGTGCCCGCTGCCGTCGTGGAAGAACACCAAGTCGCCGCGGACCAGATGCTTCTTGATGATGTGACGCACGGCCTGGTACTGGTCGGCCGACGAGCGCGGAAGGGACAGCCGGGCATGGCCGTACGAGTACATGGTAAGACCCGAGCAGTCGAATCGGTCGGGCCCGGCTGCGCCATAGGAGTAGGGATCCCCGATCTGGGAGATGGCCACGTTCGCCGCGTGGTTTATCCGGAAGCGGACCGGTGGCAGGCGCGTCACCTGCTGGGTCAGTTGGGCGGTGACGCCGGTCGAGACCTGCCCGACGGAGGCGCTGGCACCGGGGGCGGCGGCGATGGTTGTTGCGGCGAAGGCCGCGACGGTGAGGGGGACGATCGCGCGCAGACGGCGCCACGCTGCGGATGCGGGCATGGTGGACTCCTTCTCACGCCTGCGAGGTGAGCTGTCGGGTTCGAGCGAGAAGGTGCTCGGTCGCGTACGGCGACTTGACCCCAAGCATCAGACGGCAGAGCCGTCGCGATGCACGTGAGTGGTTCCCCCACTTCTACCCCAGTGAGATCTTGTTGGCGATAGGGACGCGGTCGACATGGGGTAGAACTCGGCGTACATCGACCACGCTGTTTAGTTGTGACTCGGTAAGCGGGCCCAGGAATCTAAGCACACGCGCCACGAAATGCCAACCCCACAAGGCCGAAGTGAGCAGGGTCACCACGGCCGACTGCGCCACATGGCGCTGAATGTCCCGGAAAGCGCCTTGCGCTTGTAGCACTACATATGAGCGCATCGGCGGTCGGACGTGTAGGCGGCCGCCCCAGACAGCGTCCACGGCTCGAGACCATACGGCTGGTGGAACGAGCCTGGTCCCGAGCCCGCACCTGACACCAGAAGTGGGCGGATGCCGAAACAACCGCCCACTTCCCTGCGCACACTCGGGGCGCTGGTGCTACCGCGCGACTAGCCCAAGGTGATCGCCGTGTCATCAAGCAGGAACGACGTCTGAAGCGATCCGTCCTCCGTCCCGGTGAAGTTCAGCGTCACGGTCTGCCCCGCATAGACGCCGAGGTTCACCGTGTGCACCACGTAGGTGCTGGAGGCATTCACGTTCGAGTAAGAGCCCACGACCGTCGAGCCGATCTTGACCGTTAGCTTGTCGTACGGCGTGGTGCCGCTCTCGCTCGTCGTGATCTTTAGGTGGTAGCTGAGCGACGCCGCGCATCCCGCGGGGATCGTGACGGTCTGGCTCAGCGTGTCGGTGTGCGTGGTGCCGTAGCCGTTAAGCCACGCGAACCAGCTGCCGGTGCGCGCGGTCTGTCCGCTGCCATTGCTGGAGATTACCCCCGTCGAAGCCGTCCAAGGTGCGGCCGACCCCGTCTCGAAACCCGGGTTGCCCAGCAGCTGACCGGAGCATCCACCTCCACCACCACCACCACCGGCGCCGAACGCTGTGCTGCCGTTCGGGGCCCCGAGGCCGGTCGGCCCGTCCCAGCCCGCGCCGGCGTGGCACAGCTGGATCACGGAGCAGGTCCCGTTGCTACCGGTCGTGACGCCGAACAGGTTGCCGGGGTGTGCGTATGGGTACGACGCGGGGTTGTCCCCTGCTCCGGGCGTACCAGCGAGCGCATAGACGCTCGCGATGATCGGCGCGGACGCGCTGGTCCCGCCGTAGACGGCCCAGCCGGAGCCCCCGTAGGTCTGGTATACGGCGACGCCGGTGGCCGCGTCTGCGACCGCAGAGACGTCCGCCACCGCCCTCCGCGCGCATCCGGTGTTGACGCTGGACTGGTACGACGGCTTGACCTCGTACGCGGAGCAGCCGCTACCGGCACCCGACCAGGCACTCTCGGTCCAGCCGCGGGTGCTGCCATTGCGGGACAGCGACGTGCCGCCCACGGCGGTTACATAGGGCGACGACGCAGGGTAGGAGACGCCGTACCCGTTGTCGCCGGTGCTCGCCGTCACGGCAACGCCGTTGTGCTTGTAGTAGCTGGTGTCCCACGAGGTCTCCCCACTGGACTCGCTGCCACCGTAGGAATTGGAGACGAACTTCGCGCCCATGGTCACGGCTCGGTTGACCGCCGTACCCAGGTTGGCGATCGACGAGGTGTTGGCCTCGACGAGCAGGATCTTGCAGTTCGGGCAGGCCGCCGACACCATGTCGAGGTCGAGGCTGATCTCGCCGGCCCAGCCGGGGTCGGCGGGCGGGTAACTGCCCTGCACGCCGCTCTGGTTGACCTTCTTGAAACAGCCGTTCGCCGTCGTGCACGCCGACAACCCGTAGGTGGACCGGTAGTTCGCCAGGTCCGACTCGGCGTTGGGGTCGTCGTACGCGTCGACGATCGCGACCGTCTGGCCACCGCCGGCGGCAGTGTTCAGCTTGTACGCGTTCACCAGGTCCGCTGGCCCGTATCCGCTGGGCAGAGCGCCGGGCGCGACCTTCTGGTCCAGACTGTCGACGCGGCGCAGGGCGAAACAGGCCATGATCTTGGGCCGCGTCGGCTTGCTGCACAGCCGCTGGACCTGCGGTTTCAATGCCTTCGTGGTGGTGGTTGCGCGGGTGGTGCCGGCCGAGGCGGTCTGCGTGAGCGCTGCCGCGAACGACAGGGACAAGGCCGCGGCGCCCACGAGGCACACGGCTCTACGTGACGCAAGGTTCACTGCTTCTCCTAGCGATAGGGGTGCTGGTTACCCGGAGGTAGCGCAATGTCTATCGGTTGGCCTTGGACCCCAAGTGCGCTTGGGTGCCACTGGCACTAATGTGTCAAATCGTGCCCGACCAACCCGGCGTAGCCACCGCCCCGATCATCGGCAGGCTGACTTCGCTCGGCCTCAGTGACGCGCAGGCCAGGATGTACGACGCCCTGCTCGCCTCCGGGCCACTTACCCCGCTCGAGCTCGCGGAGGTCGCCGGTTTGGTGAGCACCGACGTGGCACCCGACCTCGAGGCGATGGCCGACATCGGTCTGGTGGGCGGCCTGGAAAGCCTGGCGAGCACGATCAAGGCGCTGCCTCCGGAGTCGGCACAGGAGCTGCTCGCCAGGCGCCGGGAGCTGGAAATCCGCGAGGCGAGCGCGGCCACTCTTCGCGCCTTCGCCCACTATCGGCGGACCGTCGGGACCGAGGGCTCCCGGGGACTCCTGGAGGTGGTGCGTGGAGGCGGCGTCATCGAGCGGGTCCAGATGCTCGAGAGAAGCGCAAGGGTCCAGCTCCGCGGGCTCGACTGCCCCCCGTACCACGCCGGAACCGGCATCAACCCGATCGAGATCGGAAACCTCGAGCGCGGCATCTCCTGTCGCAACGTCTACGCCAGCGAGGCGATCGCGATCAGAGAGTACGTCGAGCGAAACATCCGGCCCGCCCTGGAGGCCGGTGAGCGGGCCAGGGTGCTGCTGCATGTGCCGGTCAAGCTGTTGATCATCGACGAGAGCATGGCGATCGTGTCGCTGACCACGGCGGAGACCGACGTCGGCCACTCGGCGCTGATCCTGCGCCGCTGTAGCCTCCTGTCGGCCCTGATCGGTCTCTGGGAGATGTGCTGGCAGACCGCCGTACCGCTGCAGCTCGACGGGTCGTCGGCGGAGACGGCTCTCGAGCCGGCGGAGGCCCGTTTCCTGCGGCTGCTCAGCACCGGTGTCACCGACGAGCAGGTCGCCAAGCTGCTCGGCATCAGCCGCCGCACGTTCTTCCGCTATCTCGAGCAGCTGATGGCCCGGACGGGCACCGCGACCCGTTTCCAGCTGGCGGCATACGCCAGCCGGAAAGGCTGGATCTGACGCGAGGACTCACGGAGCGGTGCCGTGGCCGCCCGGGCTGTGCCGGGTTCGTGTCCGCCGCCGCCGAACCGGCGGATCCGAGACCCAGGCGTGTCAACCGAACCGACGAGAGCGACGTCCTAGGGGTATCAACCGCTGCGGATCAGCCCGAGGGCGGATTCCCACCACCGAGGAGCGTCAATGAGCAGATCCTTCAAGAACATCCTGGCAGTACTGTCGGTCATCACCATGGGCGTGCTCCTCGCGCCTCCGACCTCGGCCCGGGCCGTCTGGTCCACCGCGCCGGTCCACGTCAGCCGGCAGGTGAGCCCGACGCCGAAGATCCTCGACCTGCGGGTCGGGCAGCATCCCACCTACGACCGAGTCGTCATCGACCTGAGCGGCCCGATCTGCGGCTACGACATGCGCTACGTCTCGAGCCTGACCTACGACGGATCGGGGGACGACGTGCCCCTCCGCGGAGCCCGGTTCATCCAGATCATGCTGACGCCAGCGGCGGCGCACGATGGGCAGGGACGCGACGTGTACACGGGCCCCAGGCTCGTCCAGTACGACATGCCGACGCTGCGTGGTGCGGCGTTCACCGGTGAATTCGAGGGAAGGGTGTCCTTCGGACTGGCCCTCAGCCACCTCAAGGGTTTCCGGGTCGTCGAGCTGCATGCGCCGAACCGCATCGTGATCGACCTGCACCACTGACCGTCTGTGACGCACCCGCGCGGCTCACCAGGCCGCGCGGGGCGCGTCCCTATTCTGGATCCAGTCGACGAGGAGGACGCGTGCGCAGTCACGACAGCGAGTACGCCGACTTCGTGCGGGCGAGAGGCACGGCGCTGCTGCGCACCGCGCATCTCCTGACGTCGAACCCGGCCCAGGCTGAGGATCTTCTCCAGATCTCGTTGACCAAGACCTACCTGGCGTGGACCCGGCTGCGCGACCCCGCCGCCGCTGAGGCATACACCCGACGGGTGTTGGCGAACGCTTCGATCTCCTGGTGGCGCCAGAAGCGAAACCGGTTGGAGCAGCCGACCGAGACCTTGCCCGACCCGGGTGTCGAGCATCCGGCATCGGCGCTCGCCGAACGAGAGGCCATGATGGACGCCCTCCGCAAGCTGTCCCCCCAGCAACGGGCTGTGCTGGTGCTGAGGTTCTACGAGGACCAGTCCGAGGCTCAGATCGCCGCCACCTTGGGTCTCTCCCCCGGGACCGTCAAGAGCCACGCCTCGCGCGGCCTGGCCCGGCTGCGCGTGCTGATGGCCGAGAGCGCCGACCCGCAGGGGAACGGCGACGTGGCCACGACCGTGACGGGGGAACCGGCATGAGTGACCTCGAGAGCAGGCTGCGAGCCGCCCTGCACGACGAGACCGCCGAGCTGGCGGCGCCACCGAGTCTCGCCGACGACATGGTGACCCGGGGAACCCGGATCCGTCGGCGGCGTCGGGTGGTGGGCGGTGCCGCCGGCCTGCTGGTCTTGGCCGCGGTCGTGCCGGTCTGGAAGTCCATCGACACCTCGTCGGGAGGCCCGTTGCCTCCCGCCGTGAGCCCGACCCCGAGCGTGATCACCCAAGCTCCGCCCACGCGCTCGACCCCGACATCCCCGACCACCCAGAATGTCGCACCCTGGTCCACGGAGCCTGTCGACATCAAGCACCACGTCGTAGGGGAGCCCCGAATCGTCAATCTTCGCGTAGGTCGCCATGGCACCTATGACCGCGTGGTCGTAGATCTCGATGGCCCGATCCGCAGTTACCACGTGGGATACGTGCGCCAGTTTGTCACCCCCCAGGGCACGCCGATCCAGCTGCCAGGCGCGGCGATCCTCGCGCTCCACCTGGGCGGGGCCACGCACGACAACCGCGGCAACTCGGTCTATCGAGGAAACCCGCAGGAGACCTATGCATTCCCCTCCGTACTGGCCAGCACCCTCATTGACTTCGAAGGAGTCGACTTCGGGCTGGGCATCGCCGAACGATCCCCGTTCCGGGTCTTCGAGCTCAGCTCCCCGACAAGGATCGTGATCGACATCCATCACTGACCCCACGTTCCCTGGACCGTGCCTGCGGTCCGTCTGTGGGTCCTGCCACTCTCCCGCGATTGCGGGAGAGTGGCTGAATCCGCCGACGCCAACTCGACCAGTTTCCGGCAATTCGCGGGGGGCTTATCGCGGGGGTCAGGTGAGCGGGACGACGTCGCGGGCACCCATCCGGGCCGCGTCCGCGGTCTTGTCGTCGGGCATCTGCTGGCTCTCCCGCTCGGCCGCTACCCGCTGGTGGTAATGCTCGATCTCGCGGTCGACCTGGTCCGGGCTCCAGTCCAGCACGTGCTGAAGGAGCTCGGCGGCTTCCCCGCACGACTGCGTGCCCCGATGGAACGTCTCGATGGAGATGCGGGTACGGCGGGTCAGCACGTCGTCGAGGTGGCGGGCGCCCTCATGCGTGGCCGCGTAGACGATCTCGACCCGGAGGTAGTCCTCGGTGCCGCTCAACGGTTCGGCCAAGCTCGGTTCCGCGGCGATCAGCGCCAGCAGCTCGTGGATCATCGAGCCGTAGCGCATAAGCAGGTGCTCGATCCTTACCTCGTGCAGACCGGTCAGCTCGGCAAGGAGATGCCGTTGGTTCCACAACGCGTGGTAGCCCTCGGCCCCGAGCAGCGGCACCTCCTCGGTGCAGGATTCGGGGATGCGCCGGTCCATGACCTGCTCCAGCCCGTGCACCGCCTCGTCGACCGCATCCTTAGCCATCACCCGGTACGTTGTGTACTTCCCGCCAGCCACCACCACCAGCCCCGGCACTGTGTGCGCGACGGCATGCTCCCGGGACAGCTTCGACGTTGCCTCTGACTCCCCCTTGAGGAGTGGACGGAGACCGGCGTACACCCCCTCTACGTCGTCTCTGGTCAGCGGCGTTTCGAGGACCGCGTTCACGTGGTCCAGCAGGTAGTCGATGTCACGGGAACTGGCAGCGGGGTGAGACTTGTCGAGCTCCCAGTCGGTGTCCGTGGTGCCGATGATCCAGTGCCGGCCCCACGGGATCACGAACAGCACGGACTTCTCGGTGCGCAGGATCAGGCCGGACTCGGAGCGAATCCGGTCGCGGGGCACCACCAGGTGGATCCCCTTGCTTGCCCGTACGTGGAACTGGCCACGCTCACCGGCCAGTGACTGGGTGTCGTCGGTCCACACCCCGGTGGCGTTCACGACCTGTTGGGCGGGGATCCGGAGCGTGCGGCCGGTCTCCAGGTCCTGCACCATCGCACCCGTCACGCGCTGCCCTTCGCGAAGGAACTCCGTGACGCGCACCCGGCTGGCCACGTGGGCGCCGTACGCTGCGGCCGTACGGGCGATGAACATGGTGTGCCGCGCGTCGTCCACCTGCGCGTCGTAGTACTGCAAGGCACCGATCAGGGCATCCTTGCGCAGCGAGGGGACGATCCGGCGGGCTCCCCGCCGGGTCAGGTGCCGATGGTGGGGCACCCCGCGCGAGCGGCCCGACAGCAGGCCGAGAGAGTCGTACAAGGCGACCCCGGCCCCGGCGTAGAGCCGTTCCCAGACCCGCCCGTGCAGCGGGTAGATGAACGGCACCGGCCGGACGAGGTGCGGCGCGAGCCGCTGAATGAGCAGAGACCGTTCCTGAAGCGCCTCCGAAACCAGTCCGAAGTCCAGCATCTCCAGATAGCGCAGGCCACCGTGGATGAGCTTGCTGGACCGGCTCGAGGTACCGGAGGCGTAGTCGCGTGCCTCGACCAGGCCGACCTCCAGCCCCCGGGTGGCGGCGTCGAGGGCACACCCGGCTCCCACGACGCCGCCTCCGACGACGAGAACGTCGACCCCGCGCGACTCCATCGCGTCCAACGCCGCTTGACGCTGACTGGGCGAGAGAGCCACGGGCTTCATCTGTACCTCTTTCCCACGACGGACGAACAGCCACTAAGCCTACGTCGGGCGAACGCAGAGTCAGTCGACGTCCACCCAGTCGAGGGTCCGCTCGACTGCCTTCTTCCATTGCTTGTAACCGGTTTCCCGCTGCGCGTCATCCCACTCCGGAGTCCAGCGCTTCGCTTCGTTCCAGTTCTCCCGGAGCTCGTCGGTGTTCTGCCAGAACCCGACGGCCAGGCCGGCGGCATACGCCGCTCCGAGCGCCGTCGTCTCGGCGACGACCGGACGGCTCACCGTGACGCCGAGGATGTCGGACTGGATCTGCATGCACAGCTCGTTGGCTGTGACGCCACCGTCGACCTTGAGCACCTCGAGCTTCACACCGGAGTCCTTCTCCATCGCCACGGCGACATCCCGGCTCTGGTAGCAGATCGCCTCCAGGGTGGCCCGGGCCAGATGGGCGTTGGTGTTGAATCGGGAGAGTCCCACGATCGCGCCGCGTGCGTCGGACCGCCAGTACGGCGCGAACAGACCGGAGAAGGCCGGGACGAAGTACACCCCGCCGTTATCCTCCACCTGGCGGGCCAACGACTCGCTCTGCGCCGCGCCGCTGATGATCCCGAGCTGGTCCCGGAGCCACTGCACGGCTGATCCGGTCACCGCGATCGAGCCTTCGAGGCAGTAGACGGTCTCCTCTTCGCCGAACTTGTAGCCGACGGTCGTGAGCAGGCCGGCGTTGGAACGGACGATCTCCGTGCCGGTGTTGAGCAGCATGAAGTTGCCCGTGCCGTAGGTGTTCTTGGCCTCGCCGGGTGCGAAGCAGACCTGACCCACGGTTGCTGCCTGTTGGTCGCCCAGGTCGCCGGTGATCGCGATCTCACCGCCCACCGGGCCGTTGCTCAGCGTCATCCCGTACGGCTCGGCCGCCGACGACGGCTTGATCGCCGGCAGCATCGACCGCGGGATGTCGAACATCGCGAGCAGCTCGTCGTCCCAATCCAGGGTCTCGAGATCCATCAGCATTGTCCGGCTGGCATTGGTCGGGTCGGTCACATGCACCCCGCCGTTCGCGCCACCGGTCAGCTGCCAGATCAACCAGCTGTCGGTGTTGCCGAAGATGGCGTCGCCGCGTTGGGCTGCCTCCCGTACCCCGTCGACGTTCTCCAGGATCCACTGGATCTTGCCCCCGGAGAAGTAGGTCGCCGGAGGGAGACCTGCCTTGTGCCGGATAGTGTCGCCATGGCCGTCACGCTCCAGCTTGGAGGCGATCCGGTCGGTCCTGGTGTCCTGCCAGACGATCGCGTTGTAGTAGGGGCGCCCGGTCGTCTTGTCCCACACGACCGACGTCTCTCGTTGGTTGGTGATGCCCAGCGCGGCCAGGTCCGAGAACTTCAGGTTGGCCTTGCCGAGTGCGGTCTGGATGACCGCCGACGTGCGCTCCCAGATCTCGACCGGGTTGTGCTCGACCCATCCCGCCTGCGGAAGGATCTGCTCGTGCTCGAGCTGGTGGCGAGCCTTCTCGTTGCCGCTGTGGTCGAAGATCATGAATCGGGTGCTGGTGGTGCCTTGGTCAATTGCGCCGACGAAGTCAGCCATGCGTTGCTCCTTGAGTGTCGATCTGGGTACGGCGTCTGTCTGCCGTCATAGGGATACCTGCGGGCGTGGCTCAGTCCCGTGGGATGTCCTCATCGGCGGCGTTGCGCGGGAGGCTCTCGCCGGCGCTGTTGGGGATCGCCTCACCGACCGTAGGCTCCTCGCCCTCCACCGGCAGGAAGCGGTCGATCAGCACCTTGAACAGCCCGGCGCCGACCACGGCGCCGATGATCGGAGCGACGATCGGCACCCAGAAGTAGTAGTCGTTGTGCTGGTCCTTCCACGCAGTGCTGTACCCGGTGATCCACTCAGCCAGCCGCGGTCCGAAGTCCCGCGCCGGGTTGATGGCGTACCCGGCGTTGGCACCCCAGGCCATCCCGATGGCCACCACCACGAACCCGATGATCAGCGGGCCGAGGTTGGCCAGCGGCGGGTTGTTCGCCGCGTTGATCAGCGCCATGATCAAAAACATCAGGATCGCCGTACCGATGATCTGGTCGAAGAAGGCCGTGGTCATCGTCGCCGGGCCACTCCCGTTGCCGGGCATCGTCGAGAAGACGAACTGGGACTTGTACGTGTGCCCCGGGTCGAACTGCTGGAACAGATCGTCGTAGGTGAACCGGACGATGATCGCCGCGACGAACGCTCCCGCGGTCTGCGCCAGCGAGTAGGGCAACACCTTCCGCCAGGGGAAGTCGGTGAAGGTCGCGAACGCGACGGTGACGGCGGGGTTGAGGTGTGCGCCGGAGATCCGCGCCGCGACGTACACGCCAAGTGTGACGCCGAAGCCCCACGCCCACGCAATCGAGTTGTGGTCACCAAGTGCGCCCTCCGACAGCACCACCTGTGCCACCACGCCGAGGCCGAACAAGATCAAGATCATGGTCCCGGCGAACTCTGCACAAAGCTCGCCTACCAGAGTGTCCCTTTTCACGTTCCCTCCTAGGAATCACCTCACCGCGCCTCCAACGACCCGGCCCTTGTTGGACCGTAGGGCTGACCATAGCGATGGTCAACACACCCCGTTCGACATAGTCGAACGGCGATGGGACACTTTGCCGGTGCCCGGACATATCCAGTCCATCGAGCGGGCGGTGGCCGTGCTGCGGCTGCTCGCCATGGCGCCGCAGGACCTCGCGCTCCAGGAGATCGCCGAGTCGCTCGAGCTGCCCAAGGCCACCACCCACGGCATCGTCGCGACCTTGCGTCACGTGGGTTTGGTTCGACAGGACCGGGTGACCAGCCGATACCGGCTCGACGCCGAGCTTCAGGAGCTGCCCGGCGGCGGCCTGGACCCGAACCTGCTCCGGTCGCAGGCGATGAACTGGGCCGACAGCCTAGCCGCGAACACCGGAGAAGCCGTCCTGATCGGCATTCCCGCGGCCGACGGGGTCGAGGTCATCCATCATGTCTTCTGCCCGGACGGCAGCGCCCAGCGACTGAGAGTGGGCGAGACGCGCCCGGTGCACGCCTCGGCTCTCGGCAAGGTGCTGCTCGCGCACACCCCGTGGCTCCGGTCGCGGCTGCGGCAGTCGGCACTGGAACGCTACACCAGCCGAACCATCACCGACCGCGACGGCCTGCTCGAGCAGGTACGGCGTATCGAGACGGTCGGTTACGGCGTGGATGTCGGCGAGTACGCGAGCGATATCGGCGGCGTGGCTGCGCCGATCCGCCAGTACGGCGGGCTCGGGGTGGGAGCGATCAGCGTGCTCGGCCCTACGGACCGGATCTTCTCGACCGCGGGCACCCCGCACCGGGAGATAACGGCCCGCGTGGTGGCTGCGGCTCGGGCGATCTCCGACCAGCTCGTGGACCAGCGCTGACATGCGCGACACGTATGTCGCGGCGATCGACCAGGGCACCACGTCGAGCCGGTGCCTGCTCTTCGACCACGCTGGCCGCATGGTGTCGATGGCCCAGCTCGAGCACCGCCACCACTACCCCCAGCCCGGGTGGGTGGAGCACGACGCCGTGGAGGTGTGGCGCAACGTCACCCGGGTGGTCCCCCGAGCCGTGCGTCAGGCCGGGATCGACATCTCCGCGGTGGCCACGCTCGGCATCGCGAACCAGCGGGAGACCACGGTGGTCTGGGACCGGTCCACGGGCAAGCCGGTGACGAACGCCATCACCTGGCAGGACATCAGGACCGCCGACTTCGTGGAGGAGCTGAAGCAGCAGCCTGTCGCCTCGCTCTTCCATGAGGTGAGCGGGCTCGAGCCGGCTTCGTACTTCGCCGGTCCTCGGCTGCGCTGGCTGCTGGACCACATTCCGGGCCTGCGCGAGCGGGCCAAGGCGGGTGAGGTCCTGTTCGGCACGATGGAGACCTGGCTGATCTGGAACCTCACGGGCGGACCCGACGGGGGCGTCCACGTCACCGATGTCACCAACGCCAGCCGGACGATGCTGATGGATCTCCGGACCTGCCAATGGGACGGCCGGCTGGTGGCCGCTCTCGACATCCCCAGCGAGATGCTCCCCGAGATCCGCGGCAACGCGGAGGTTTACGGCACGTGCCGAACGGTGCTGCCTGGGGTGACCATTGGCGGGGCTCTGGGGGACCAGCAGGCTGCCCTCGTTGGTCAGACCTGCTTCGACCCGGGCGAGGCCAAGTGCACCTACGGGACCGGCGCCTTCCTGCTGCTCAACACCGGCCCGCAGGTCGTGAAGTCCACCCACGGGCTGTTGCCCACGGTCGCCTACGACCTGCCCGGCACCGAGCGGGTCTACGCCCTCGAAGGGTCGATCGCCGTCACCGGGTCCCTCGTCCAGTGGTTTCGCGACTCGCTGGAGATGATCTCGTCCGCACCTCAGATCGAGACCCTCGCCGCCTCGGTGGGAGACAACGGCGGCTGCTACATCGTGCCGGCTTTCTCCGGGCTGTTCGCGCCGCACTGGCGGGAGGATGCCCGTGGCGTGATGGTCGGCCTCACGTCGTACGTGACGAAGGGCCACCTGGCTCGAGCGGTGCTGGAGGCGACCGGCTGGCAGACCAAGGACGTGGTCGACGCGATGAACGCAGACTCCGGACTTGGCCTCACCAAGCTCAAGGTCGACGGCGGGATGACGGCGAACAACCTCCTGATGCAGTTCGTCGCAGACGTTCTCGACGTCCCGGTCGAGCGGCCGATGATCGCTGAGACGGTGTCCTTGGGCGCCGCCTACGCCGCCGGGCTGGCCGTCGGCTACTGGGCCGACGTCGAGGTGCTGCGCCGGAACTGGCACCGGGCGGCCCGCTGGGAGCCGTCGATGACGGCCGGATTGAGAAGGCACGGCCACGGCGAGTGGACCCGTGCCGTGCAGCGCACCTACGGCTGGGCGCGCCCGGGTGCTAGTCGTTCGGCATTGTCGAACGACGGTGGTTGATTCTCATCGCGCACGGTTCTAGCGTCACGCAGAGGACCGCGCCAAGCAGGCGCCAGTCACACCCCCGGAAGGTGAAAGACGTGAAGAAGCTCATCAACGCGGCAGATGATGTCGTCAAGGAGTCCCTGCTCGGGGTGGCTGCGGCACATCCGGAGCTGCGAGTCGACCACGAGAACCGGCTGGTCATCCGCGGGGACTCTCCGGTGAACGGCAAGGTCGGGCTGGTCTCCGGCGGAGGGTCCGGACACGAGCCGCTGCACGGCGGCTTCGTCGGCGTCGGGATGCTCGACGCTGCAGTCTGTGGGGAGGTGTTCACGTCGCCGACTCCCGAACCCATCCTGGTGGCGACGACAGCCGTTGACGGCGGAGCCGGCGTGTTGCACATCGTGAAGAACTACACCGGGGACGTGCTGAACTTCGAGATGGCTGCGGAGCTCGCCGCGGACTCAGGGGTCACGGTCGAGGCGGTAGTCACCAATGACGACGTCGCCGTACAGGACAGCCTCTATACCGCGGGCCGACGCGGCGTTGGCGTCACCGTGCTCGTGGAGAAGATCGCCGGCGCCGCCGCGGAACAGGGCCGCGATCTGGCAGCGGTCAAGGCCGTTGCGGAGAAGGTGAACTCGAACGGTCGGTCCATGGGCATGGCCCTGACTTCCTGCATCGTGCCGGCCGCCGGGAACCCGACGTTCGACCTTCCCGAGGACCAGATGGAGATCGGCATCGGCATCCACGGTGAACCTGGCCGATACCGCCGTGACCTGGGCCCGGCCAAAGACATCGCAGAGCAGCTGCTCGAGCCGGTCATCGCAGACCTGCCGTTCAGCTCGGGTGACTCCGTGATCGCGTTCTGCAACGGCATGGGCGGCACACCACTGATCGAGCTCTACCTGATGTACGGCGAGATCGCCCGGATCCTGGACGGGAAAGGCATCACGGTCGCCCGCTCGCTGGTCGGGAACTACATCACGTCGCTGGAGATGGCGGGGTGTTCGGTGACGTTGCTCAAGGCAGACGACGAGCTGGTCGGACTGTGGGACGCGCCCGTCAACACTCCAGGCCTCCGCTGGGGTGTGTGACGGGTGGCTGACGTCACGCTGAGCCAGGTCAGCGACTGGCTCACCCGGACGAACGCGTCGGTCACCGCGCAGCGGGAGCACCTGACCGCACTCGACTCGGCCATCGGCGATGCGGACCATGGATCGAACCTGAGTCGCGGATTCGCCGCGGTCGTCGCCAAGCTGGCCGACAACCCGCCGTCGACGGTCTCGGCGGCGCTGCATACCGGCGGCATGACCCTGGTCTCCACGGTCGGTGGGGCGAGTGGCCCGCTCTACGGCACCTTCCTGCTGCGGATGGGTAAGACGATCGGGGAGCAGGACACCGCGACGGCGACCCAGCTAGGTGAGGCCCTACGCGCCGGCCTGGAGGGGGTCGTAGCCCGCGGCAAGGCCCAGCTGGGCGACAAGACGATGATCGATGCGCTCGACCCCGCGGTCGTCGCCTTCGAGAACGCCGTCGCGAACGGGAAGGATGCGGCCACTGCCGCGGGGGAGGCCGCCGCCGCGGCCGCGGAGGGGCGCGACGCCACGGAACCGCTCGTCGCACGCAAGGGGCGAGCGAGCTACCTGGGCGAACGCAGCGCCGGACACATCGACCCCGGCTCCGCGTCGGTCACGCTGCTCCTCGAGGCGCTCGCCGCCGCCCTTCGAGAGGGGTGACACCCGGTGGTCGGGATCGTCGTGGTGTCCCACTCGGAGCCTCTGGCCGGGGCGGCCGTCGAGCTCGCCCTCCAAATGGTGGCCGACGACCCGCCCCCCATCGAGGTGGCAGCCGGTAACGACGGGGGCCTGGGCACCGACGCGGTAGCCGTCGCGACGGCCATTCAGCGAGCTGACCAGGCGAGTGGCGGAAGCGGCGTGCTGGTCGTCACCGACCTGGGGAGCGCGATCCTCTCCGCGGAGATGGCGCTCGAGCTCACCGACGACCTGTCCGGCGAGGTGTGGTTGTCGCGGGCGCCGTTCGTGGAGGGGCTGGTAGCCGCCGTCGTACAAGCCGCGATGGGACGGGGCCTCGCCGAGGTGGAGAGGGAGGCCGTGGGTGCGGCCGGGGCGAAGGCCGCGCAGCTGGGCCTAGCGGAAGACGGCGCCCCCACTCCCTCGGGGCGACCCCCGACGGTTGACGCCGACGCCCGCGACGGGCCCCATCTGGATGTCGAGATTGTCAACTCCCAGGGACTCCACGCTCGCCCGGCCGCCCTGTTCGCCAAGGCGGCGTCCGATCTCCCGGTCGAGGTCACCGTGACGAACCTCGAGACCGGTCAAGGCCCGGTCGACGCCGACAGCATGATCGAGCTGATGTCGCTCGGCGTGCGGCTCGGTAACCGGATCCGGCTGGCGGCCCATGGGCCGGAGGCTGCCGACGCGCTTGACTCCCTCGCCGCGCTGATCGCCGACGGTCTCGGCGAAGGCGTTGCGCCCTGATCCCCCGGCTCAGAAGACCCTGATGGGGACCTCCGCCGGAGCGGCGAGCAACGCCTCGATCTCGTCGTCGAGCCGCACCAGCGTGAGCGACGCCCCCGCCATGTCGAGAGACGTGCAGTACTCGTTGACGTAGCTCCGCTTGACGGTGATACCACGGTCCGCGAGCTGGTGGTGCGCGCGCCGGTAGAGGATGTAGAGCTCGCTGATCGGGGTGCCGCCCAGGCCGTTGATCATCAGGGCCACCTCGTCGCCCGACGCGTAAGGCAGGTCGCCTGCGACGGCGTCCAGCAGCTCGTCGACGATCGCGTTGGCGTTGGTGAGCTTCTTGCGCTCGCGGCCCGGCTCGCCGTGGATCCCCACGCCCATCTCGATCTCGTCGTCGCCGAGTTCGAACAGCGGGGAGCCCTTCGCCGGTGGGGTGCACGCCGTCAGGCCGACGCCCATCGTCCGGGTCACGTCGTTGACCTTGCGGCCGATCCGCAGCAGCTCGTCGAGCTCCGCGCCCTGCTCGGCGGCCGCCCCGACGGCTTTGATCACGAAGAAGTTGCCGGCAACACCGCGCCTACCGATGGTGTACGTCGAGTCCTTCACGGCCACGTCGTCATTGACCATCAGAATCTCGACCTTGATGCCCTCGGCCCCGGCCATCTCCTTGCCCATGTCGAATGCCATGCGGTCACCGGTGTAGTTGTTCACCAGTAAGAGGACACCCTTGGGCGATGCCAGCATCTTGGTGGTCTCGTAGACGTAGTCCATGGGAGGGGCCGCGAAGACATCCCCTGGGCACGCCGCGTCGAGCATGCCCTTGCCCACGATCATGACGTGGGCCGGCTCGTGCCCGGATCCCGAACCCTGGACGATCGACACCTTGTCGTCCCGCGGGCAGTCCGAACGCATGATCAGGTTGTACTCCGGGACGTACCTCAAGGTGTCAAGGTTCGCCAGGGCGATGCCTTCGAGCATCTCGGGGACGAACTGGGTGGGGTCGTTGACGAACTTCTTCATGACGCCTCCTCTGCTTTCCATGCCTGGTGGATGCGCTCGACGATGACGGCCACGGCCATCCCGCCGGCGTCGACTGAACCGATGCTGCGCTCGCCCGTGTAGGACGCGCGCCCCCTCTTGGCGACCATGTGCTCGGTTGCCTCCGCAGCCTTGCGGGCAGTGCTGGCCGCAGCCTCGAGAGTCGCCGTCGAGTCTGCCCCAGCCTGCAGCTGCCGTTCGATCTCGTCGGTCATTGGCACCAGAACGTCGATCAGGGTCTTGTCGCCGACGTCGGACTGGCCCCGTGCCTTGATGCCTTCGACCGCCGCCCGCAGCATCGCCACGACCTGGTGGCCAGTAAGGGTCTCCGCCGTCCCCACCGATACCCCCGCCCGCATGAAAGCGGTTCCCCAGATGGGCCCCGACGTTCCGCCGATGCGCGACGTCACGATCATCCCGGTCTTCTTCAGGAAAGTCCCAGGGTCGGTCCGGTCGATATCGTCCCACCCATCGAGCAGCTTCTCGAATCCGCGAGCGAGCGAGTAGCCGAGGTCGCCGTCGCCCACCACCGAGTCGAGATCGCCGAAGTACTTCTCGTTCTCCACCGCGGTCTCCGCGATGGTACGGACGACGAGCTCGACGTCCTGTTGCGCGCTCCTCGGGCTCATGCGGCACCTTCCACCTGGTCAGGACTCTTGGGATCTCGACGAGCGAGCATCGATGCACGCCCTCAGATCTTCAACCGTGACGAAGTCGCCGGGTCGAACGGGGCCATCGTCGGACGGTAGCCTGTTGGCCAGCACCTCGATCGGTGGCCGACCGGGGTCTCCCAGCTCCGACACGACAAGCACAGCCTCCGCGAACGCCTCGTCCCTGGTGTAACCGTTGACAGTCACGACGCACGGCAAGCCGGCGCCGGTCGCGGCCAACAGACCGTTCCGGGAGTCCTCGACGACCAGGGTGTCGGCGAGGTCCAGCCCGAGGGTGGCCACGGTGTGCGTGTAGATCCCGGGGTCTGGCTTCTTGGCCGGTACGACGTCGCCAGCGAAGACCGGCACCCGCGCCGCCACCTGGTTGCCGACGACGTTCTCCAGCACGGCCCGAACCGACTCCTCGGCCGACGTCGAGGCGACCGCGACCACCCATCCGGCTCCCAGGGCGTCCTGGATCACGCGGGCGACGCCGGGTCGGCCAGGGACACGACCGTCGGCCACCAGCCGTTTGAAGGTCGCGGTCTTGGTGCGGTGCCACTCGGCCACGAGTGCGGCGCGTTTCGCGGGGTCGGCCGGTGGCCTCGACGACCTGACGAAATCGGGGTCCTCGAAGAGCGTGGCCATCCGCTCCTTGCCGCCACCCACCCGCAGCTTCACGCCGTACTCGTCTTCGTCCCAACGGACCGGGAGCCCGTACGCCTCAAAGGTCGCGTTGAACGCCGGCAAATGACCGTAGCGCTCGGTGTCGGCCAGCACCCCGTCGCAGTCCAAGATGAGGGCGGTCACCAGGCGCGCCCCGAGCTGTCGAAGAGCCGCATGTGCTGACGGGCCATCTCCATGACCGCGGCCCGTTGGTGGTTGAAGAGCGAAGGTGGGTCCCAGTTGCCCGTCTGCTCGGCGGAGCGCAGGTACTCGAGGCTGGACTTCATGAAGCTCTGCTTGAGAGCCGTCGAGATGTTGACCTTCGCGCACCCGCGTCCGACGAGGTCGCGGAACTGATCCTCGGTGAGCCCGGTGCCGCCATGCAGAGCCATCGGCACACTGGTCGCTGCGACCAGGTCTGTGACCCGTTGATGGTCGAGGAGGGGCGCGGCGGCGTACTGCCCGTGGGCATTTCCGATGGCCGGTGCGAAGCAGTCGACACCCGTGCGGGTGATGAAGTCGACCGCCACCTCCAGGCTCTGCTGGACCGGGCGCTCGTCCGAGCCGACGCCGTCCTCGACGCCTTGGATGCCTTCGATCTCGCCCTCGACGTGCCCACCGAAGCGTCGCGCCTCCTCGACCACCTCGATGGTCTGGCGCAGGTTCTCCGTCACATCGAGCTCGTGAGCATCGAACAGCACGGAGTTCCACCCGCCGGCTAGGCAGTCGCTGATGACCGACCGCTCCGGGCAGTGGTCGAGGTGGAGCGTCACCGGGACCGACACGTCACGAACCAGGGCCTGGAACACCTCGTACAGCTGGCGCCGGCCGTACATCCGCACGGTCTTGACCGACGTCTGCAAGATGACCGGCGCCCGCTCCTCCTCGGCCGCCGCCAGCACCGCCTCGATGCTGAGGTCGTTGACGATGTTGATCGCGGCGACGCCATACCGTTCGGTGAACGCCCGCCCCAGAGTCTCCTTCATCGAAACGACGGGCAAGAAGTTCTCCTTCTCGGCTGCCGCATCACCGGATCGGGGGTGCGGCGCGGGACGTAACCCCGACTCTAGGTCGACCTGGTCGACCCGGCGACTCGACCTCGCGCGATTCCCAGCCCGCGGTGCGCCCTGGGTAGCAGAACGCGGCGAGGTCGAGATCACTGTGGCCGCGGGTCGCGAGCTGCGCCAAGGACTCCCCCACCGCAGCCGAATGCTTGAACCCGTGCCCGGAGCACGGCGACGCGACGATGACGATGGACATCATCGGGTGGAAGTCGATGACGAACCGACTGGCTTGAGCCACGGTGTAGAGACAGGCCCGAGCCTTGACGCTGGCCCGGCTCAAGCCGGCAGCCGGTCCCGGGCGTAACCCTCGTACATCCAGCTGGTAGGCCGCGGCACTTCCCATCGCACCGAGACCGGCTACGACCACGTCGTAGGTTGCACCACGGCTCACGGCTCCCCTCGTGTGCTTTCGCGGCGGGTCTATGCGGTATCGGGACAAACTCATCGTCGCCTCAAAACGGCCCCGGCAGGTCGAGGGTAGGGATACTGTCAGGCTGATATCACTCTTGGGAAGGGGACTTACATGAAGTGCTCGAAGGTCAGCGGACATACCCGCTGGATGGCGGTCGCGACCGGCACCCTGGCTTTGGTCGGAGCCGCAGCCGCGGCTCCCTCGTCGTTGGGTGCGGCAGCCGCGCCGGGTCCGCAGATGGCGCGGCACGTTGTCGTCGCAAGCGGTCTGGACAACCCGCGCCAACTGTCTCGGCTCGTCAACGGTGACTTCCTGGTCGCCGAAGCGGGTCACGGGTCAAACGATCCAAACAACTGCTTCAAGAGCCCCGAGGGTGAGCTGTGCGTCGGTGTCACCGGCAAGGTCACCCGCATCCACGACGGCAACCTGAACCATGTGATGACCGGTCTGCTGTCTGCTGCCGGCAAGGACGGCAGCTTCGCCACCGGCTCCGACGGTGCGAGCCACCTTCCGGACGGCCCTTACTACTCCATCATCACCGGTGGGTCCACCGAGGGTGTCCCACCGGGCGTACCGATCAAGCAGCTCGGCCACCTGATGGGCAAGACCCCGAACGGGAGCCTTCACCCGGTTGCGAACATCTCCGCCTTCGAGCAGAACAACGACCCCGACGGCGAGGGCGTCGACTCGAACCCGTACTCGGTCTTAGCTCTGCCGCGTCAGATCCTGGTCGCTGACGCCGCGGGGGACTACATCGCCAGGGTCGTCGGGCACAACGTCTCGTTGTGGGCGACTCTCCCGGAGTACGGCCCGAAGATCGACGCCGTACCCACCGTGGTCGCCAACGGCCCACAGCGCAAGGTCTACGTCGGCGAGCTCCACTCCGAGATTCCGCACGCCGCCCGGGTCTGGCAGTACAACCGAGCCGGCCAGGTGCAGCGCCACTGGGGCGGGTTCACCACGATCACCGGAGTTGCCCGCGGTGGAGACGGAACTCTCTACGTCAGCGAGCTGTTCGGCGGAACCTGCGGGTTCGACCAGATCCCGACCTGTTTCCCTGGCCGCGTCGTGAAGGTGGCAACGGATGGCACCCGGACGCACGTCAACGTGCCTTTCCCGGCAGGGATCGTCACGCATCTGGGGAACGTGTACGTGAACTCCTTCTCGGTCTCCCCCGCCACCGGCTTCGGTGGGAACCCCGCGTGGAGTGGCCAGCTCTGGCAGGTTTTCCCGTAGCCGCACCTGAAGGATTGATTTGAACGAAACGAAGCGGCCCCGGCCCTCCGACCGGGGCCGCTTCGCTTGTCTCACAGCGGAGCGGTGAGCTCACAGTGCACGCCGTCCGGATCACTGAACGACAAGATCGCGATCCCCGCGTCCGTAAGGTCGGTGACGTCCCCGTGCTCGATGCCCCGGCTCTCGAGCTGCTCCGCCGCTGCGACGAGGTCGTCTCGGGAGTTGACGAGGAAGCTCACATGGTCAAGCCCGACCCGTTCGGGGTCGAACCGCTCCCCGGCCGCTGCGGCTGGACGAAGCCCGAGCAGGGCGCCGCTGGGGGTCTGGTAGATGGTTCCGCCGTAGAGGTCGGCTGCCGACTCGCTGACTCCGGGCTCGTCCGCGCGAGCCGACTCGTCGAGAGCAGCCGGCCAGCCGAAGACGTCGTCGTAGAACGCCTTCGAACGGGCGATGTCAGTAACGCTGAGACGGACGTGGGCGTACCCGGAGCTGTCGATGATGGCCATCCCCGGACGCTAGCCGACGGGGCTCTGGAACCCAACTCGAGGTGTCCGTGGCGATACCTCATCCGCACGGCCCAACGCATCGAACGCCAGATCGTCGAGCACCAAGGCCGCGCTCTGACGCTTCGGGAACTCTGCCAGTCGGCAACCTGCCGACCAGGGACGGGGACATCCCGGTCGTGAACGGCAGTGCGGTGGTGTTAGTGCGCGTGCTCGAAGACATGCCCTTTTCCGGCCTTCGCTGAGCTTGCCCGCGACGTTACCAACCTGGAACGTGCCCGGTTCGAGGTGGCTGTGCTCAACCGTGACCGAGATTTCGCCAAGTTCGTGTTCGTCGACAACCGGATTCGGGCCGACGTACATCTGCCGGCTTGGCCGTTCGTGCCGCTGCATCTGCGCCACACCTTGGCGATGCTCTGCCAGCTGGCCGACGCCGTTGATGACGGCCTGGCGGTGCGCCTCGGAGGGACGCGATTCCTCGAGCCTTCCGAGGGCGCCGAGGCCGCCGACATTAAGTCGATTCCCAACGACGAGGTCGCCCGGGCACCTGCACCCGGCGATGCTGACGCTTCTCGAGCTGGCCGCCCGGAATCGAGGGTCGCTCAAGCCGAGGGTCGCAGCGCGGGTCTGCGACTACGATCCTCAGCTCATTACCGACCTGATCACGTGGAATGAGCAGCAGGAGCAGAACTCGAGCGCGTGGACGCACAGCACACGGTTAAAGTGCTGCGCAAGGCATTGCGGCTGATGGTTGACGGTCAGAGGTCGGCGCCGTCGTGAGCGACACCCCGAGACGCATGCAGTGGGAGAGTCGAACGAAGTCCTGGGGAACTCTCCGCATCGGAGGGCGACCCCATCAGCAGTTGATGACGTGGAGCGCCTCTTGGACATCCGTTGGGGCCTGGTGTCTGGGTGCGGCGCCTCCGTCAGCGACGTAGGCGCCACCTCTGAACTCGGCGGCTTGGGTGCCGTGGCGGGCGGTGCGCATGGGCGGCAGCTGCTCCCAGGTGTTGGTGGCCGGATCGAAGGCCTCGACGTCACTGTGGACGCTGTCGGCGTCCTCGCCGCCGATGACGACGACTCGTCCGTCCATCACTGCCGTCGCGGTTCCCGCGCGTAGCGTAGGGAGCGGGGCGAGCCCGCCCGTCCAGCGACCCGTCGTGAAGTCGTAGGCCGTGTTGTCGCCGACTGGTCCTTGCCCTCTGATCTGGCCGCCGATCACGAACAGTCGATCGTCCGCGACACCGGCGGAGACGTGGTCGCGAGCGCGCGGCATGTCCGGAAGCGACGTCCACGCATTGGTGTGCGGGTTGTACATGTCGAACCACGGCACGGATGAGCCAGCGTGCAGACCGCCGGAGACGTAGATCCGACCGTGGTAGCTCGTCGCGCTGCCCGCGCCGCGACCGCGGCCGAGCGGCATAGGAGCACCCTTGGAGAATGAGTCGGCCACGGGATCGTATATGTAGACGCTTCGCACACTCGGGGAGGGCCAGTCGGCCAGTCCGCCGATGTAGTACACGAGACCTCTGAGGGCAATCGCTTGGATGTGGTCGAGGGCGACCGGCAGCGGATGCACCCGTTTCCATGTCTTCGTGATCGGGTCGTAGGCCTGTTGCAGCCTGATCTGACCACCGGCAAGGTACAGCTTGCCTCCGGCTGCCGTGAACGACACCTCCTGTCGCGCGACCTGGTTCGGTGCTTCTCTCGTCCACGTCCAACACTCGGTTGTCATCGCAGCGGGTACGGCGGCCGAGGGGTCCAGCATCGGCAACGCCAGCACGAACAGGGCCAAGAGCATGCTTGGTGGACGGAGACGCACCGTGCTCCCTTCGACGTGCACGACTAGTGCAGCCAAAGTTTGATGAAGTCCCACGACGCCGGGAAGCCAGGGGCGTTACCAACGGCCGTCGAGATGATCCCGACGCTCAACGAAGACGTTCCTGCTGTCCACCTGGCGGGGATGCTGAGCGGCAGACCCACCTGCTGTCGCGCGCCTGTGACGCCTCCGGTCGTGACGCTGTAGCTCGGCTGCACGGTGCTGAGAGTGGGATCGATCCGCAGGTAGAGGTCGACGAAGTCCGGGCCCGGCAGGCGCAGTGGCCTGATCTGCTCAGCGGTCACAACACCCTTGACCTCCCGGAGACGCTGCACTCCCGGCGAGCCGTTGTTCGCGCTCAGGACCAGCTTGAGATAGTTGTCCTGGTCTCCGGTGCCAAGAAATAGTCCCATGGACTGGTTACCGCCAGGGTTCAACCCGTCGAAAGGCGCGATGATGCGAGTGTGCGCCGTCACGACTCCAATGGACGGCGTGACGAGCGCGCCGAACTGGAAGGCGTACTCCTGTGTGTTGGTCACCCCCGTCGCGTCACCATCGGTGACCTTGTCCACCGTGAGCGCTCCGGGCGCGCCGCCCGCCGTGAGCTGGGTGCGGTCGAAGAGACTCTCGTAGTCGGAGAATCGGTTAGTCATCAGGCCGGTGAAGCCCAGGCTCAGTAAGCTATGCGGCACGTAGGTCGACGGATCGAACGTGTAGGTCACCGGAGGCACCGTGTCCATGCCGTTGCTCGGGTCGATCGCGAACGGGTCTGAGGTATCTGGAAGGCCGTCGTTGTCGTCATCGATGTCATTCAGGTTCGACAGGAAGTCGCTGTCCCAGTCAGGCGGGACGTCGGCCGCCGAGCACGGGTTGGTGCCGTTGTCGATCTCGTCAGCGTTGCTGTAGCCGTCCTGGTCGCGGTCAGCAGTCGTGGTGTTCTTGGCCCGGCACCGCGAACCCCCGCCGGCGTAGTCGTTCGGCTCGAACACGTAGATCGCACCAAGCCCGAAGTCTGCAAGCCACACTGTGCCGGGGAACGGCCCACCGTCACCCAATGAGGTGAGGCCGAGGGGATGATTTCCCACGTTGGAGAACAGTGTCGTCTTCGACGCCACGCTCGCGCCGTCAGTGCTGAGATGCAGGCGAGTCACGTAGTTGTCGAACGCGGCCAGCAGCAGGTCACCCTTGAGCGCCCCATGGAAGTTCGAAGCCGTGTACTCGGTCATTCCGTTTGTCGAACTCACATCCGTCGCGATGGCCCCGTTCTCCGTGCCAGGGGCGAGGTAGTCGCACTCGACCGGATTCGGCTGCGGGACAGGTGACTGTCCGCCGGACCAGGTGTTCCCTTGGTTGCCGCGGGTCGGGTTCGGGTGGCCGGCATAGTAGCCCGGGCCGGCAACAAGATGGATGCTGTCGGGGCCTGTGACGCCTGGGTCGGCCGGGTTCAGGTCGTTGGTGCACTGATGGGTGCCCTCACCCACCGGCAGGCCCCCTTGCCCCGCGTTGTGGCCGTTGTCGACGGCATACATGAGACCGCTGCTGGCGATGATGACGGAGTAGGGGTTCCGATAACCGGGGGAATACACCTGCACCGGACCGCCTGGATCGATAACAGCCTGGTTGTTGCCGTCGTTTCCGCCGAAGGGGTCGTTCGCGTCGGGGTTGCCCGCGCGGCTGCTGTCGTCGAGAGTCGGGAGGTTGTACGTCGTGTTGCCGATCCGGCTGAGGTCGATCGACAAGATGGCCCCGGACAGGGCATATTCCGGCAAGTTGGCGAAGATCGTCGACGGTGCACCCATGTTTGTGTGGCCGCCCACCGCGAGGTAGAGAGTGTTTGTCGAGGCGTCCAGCGCCATCCCGTTGACAGAATGGACCTCCTCTGAACGGGGCAGACCCTGCACGAGGTTGAGTCTTCTCCACCCAGACGTTGTCTTCGTGAGACGGGTCACCGTTCCTGAGTTGGTGTCCAGGTTCGTGTCGCCCTGCTGTCCGCCGCCGGAACGGGGATCGCTGGAGGACACGTAGATGACGGGACGAGAAGCCGTCCCGGTCACGAGCAGGCCAGTCGCCTGCCGAGTGGTGATCGATGGGTTCGGCGCCCCGTCGTCGTCATGATTGGCAATGGTGCGCACCAACGAGATCACTTCGCTCGATACGACCCTGTAGCTGTTGGCGGCCACCCGGTCGATGCTGTAGACCTTGACGTCGCCCACTCTCTCCAGGACGTAGAGCCGCCCGTCCGGGCCGAACTGCAACGCGGTAGGAGCATCAACGCTATCGCCTTGGAGAACGCTCTTGCCGAACCCGATCGACGCCGCGGCCGACGGCGCTAGACCCACTAATAGGGCCGCCCCGAGCGCAAGAGCGCCTACGATGGCAAGAGCATGCCTGGACTGCTTCACGTGTCCCCCTCTGTTCATGACCGCACGTGGATAGCGCAAGGCCGCTTCGCAGCGCTGTTTGAGAACTCAGCCGACGTACCACCGCCCACCCGAGATCGTAACGTCAAGATTGCTGTCCCGCAGGAACGAACCGGAAAGTCCCAAGGAACGACACGATTCCGACGACGAGGACGCCGAGGTCTGTCCTGGCGTCGCCGGAGGGGGGTCTACGAGGCAGCCGGTCGGGGCGGACAGCTCACGGCTGACCGCCCTCGACCGCAGAGTAGCGCTATCTGTGCTGCTTCGAGTAGATGCCCGTGCCGCTCGTCTGCGTGGCGATGTTCGTGTGGTCGCAGCTGCCTTGGTCGGTCTTGGCAGGCGTGCACCCGTTCAGCGGGTTCGGCTGGTGGTTGGCGTCGTTCTGGTACTGGTCGTCTGAGTAGATGATCGACGCCAGACCGGTAGTCGGGGAGGCCTCGACGCCGAAGTCGTCGTAGAGGTCCCGGTTACCCGTGCAGAGCGCTCCACCCTCGCAGACACCGCCGTGGTGCACGACCGGGTTCACCGTCGTGTAGTTGAAGCCAGGTGAGGCGGACGCGGCGGAGAGGCTCTGTGCCATGCCGACCTTCCACGCCACTGTGGCCGGCGCCGTTTCGGGGTTCCCGGCGTAGCCGTCGGCCTGGTAGTAGACGAGGTCGATCTTGCCGCCGTCGCCGGCGGCGAGCCACGGCATGACCGCGGTGTCGGTGCCTTGCGAGGCCTTCGCCGGAGCGCTGAAAGTCTGCCCATGGTCGGCCGAGTACTGGTAGAAGACGCTGCTGTTGTCGGAGTAGGCGACGTAGACGACGCCGGCCTTGTCCACCGCGACATTCACGAACTGGTTGTCGTACTTCGCCGTCACGTCGGGGTTGATGTGCACGGGGTAGTCGCTCCAGGTCAGACCGCCGTCGCTCGAAACCGCGATGCCCACGTTGTGCAGGTAGGCGGTCGGGTCCGCGGCGTCCTCGACGTTCGCGTAGGCGAAGACGGTGTACATGTACTGCGGGTTCGTCGGGTCGAACACCAGGTTGCCTGTGCGGCTCCCCTGCGAGGCTCCGAGGCCGACCTGCGATGTGTCATAGGCGTTCGAAACCTGCGGGAAGGTGGCACCGGCGTCGTTGCTGCACTGGACGTGCAGGCCTGCCTGGGGGAGCAGGATTCCGGGAGCCGTCAGGTAGGAGATGCAGACCTTCGACGAACCGGTCGCGGCCACCCACGGACGGTCGTCGATCGGCAGGGCGGTCGCGGGGTTCAGCGACCAGCTGGTGCCGTTGTCGCGAGATGTAGAGACGTCGATGTTCGCGAGGGTCAGCGAGACGACGTACGCGTTGTAGTTACCGACTGCGTTCTTTGCAGTGGCGACGGCGACATCGGTGTCCCCTCCTCCGGGCTCGAGGCCGGCCTCCTTACCCACGGAGGCCGAGCCGGCCGACACGTCGTTGGGCGAAGGCGTCGAGGCGTAGTGCAAGCCGTTGTCACCAGAGGTCCAGGCCAGCGTGCCGCCGCCGAGCCCGTTCTCGGATGCGCCGAAGAATCGGCCGACCGGGCTCACAGCGATCGCCGGCTCGGCAGCGCCGTTGTAGCACAGAGCCGACCCCGGACAGACGGTGCCGGGGGGGTTCGGTGGGGTGGCCGCGACGGTGAAGTCGGTGAACGCATTGCCGGTCTTCTTGCCGGCCGACGCCGCTCCGGCCGAGGACAGCACCGCGGCCATGGCACATGCCACGGCGAAGAAAACCATGAACCTTTTCGTTCGCGACCCGTGCTTCATCTGCGACACCCTTCCTCGTTCCGACGGCTCTGCACCAATAAGCGATAGTCAAGCTCTACGGCGACGCGAGATTACCATGAAGGAGATGAACCTGCCCGTGCCGCGCAGGTCACCGGCGCCACCGGTTACCGAGTCTCAGGCAGCGAACACGTTCGGTGATTCTTGGACATTTCGGTGACGATGAGAAGTTTTGAAACCCGCACCACGGAGCGAGCGAGGTTGGCTGGACCTCGAGGTGCTTGCGCGGGCACCGGGGGTCCTATCGCTTGGGGGGTCTTGGCGCATGACTCATCCGTCCGTCCAGATCGACGAGCCAGGTCAACCCAAAGCGCGGGCGAACTCGACCAGGTCGGCCGCTTCGACGTCGGGTGCGGTGAAGTATGACGGGTAGCGGGCTCCCGTGCGGTTCAGCCACCCGGACCGGAGCCCCGCCCGAGCGGCGCCGTCGACGTCCCACGGGTGAACCGCGACCAGCATCGCGTCGCCGGCCGCCACTCCGCACGCGGAGAGGGCATGCGCGTAGGAGGCTGGGTGCGGCTTCCACGCGGGTGCGTCTTCGACGCTCATCAGCCGCTCGAACTCGTCGCTGAGTCCGGCGCGGTCCAGCAGTGACTCGGCCACGGTGGTCGACCCGTTGCTCAAGGTCACCAGACGCACCCCGAGCTCACCTAACGCGTGGATGCCGCCCACCACATCGGGATGAACCTGAAGGGAACCGAACGTGGCCATCACCTCAGACACCGCCGACTCGACATCCTGCGCGGCCGCGTCGTGGGCGGCCAACCGGACCTTCAGCGCCTCAGAGGCGATCTCGGCGAAGCCGGGGTTCACGCCGACCGAGGTCAGCGCGAACCCGTCACGGAGCACGCCGGCGAACCAGGGCTCGACCTCACCGGAGTCCAACCCGACTCGTTCGAAGCTCTCGGCCAGTGGGCTCATGTCCGACAGCGTCTCGTTGACGTCGAAGACCACCACCTCCGGACGGTGTGCCCCTGGTACTCGGTCGGCGTAGGTCGATGCGCTCATGCCGGTGTCCCTTCGTCGTCCATTCGCTGTCGTCTGACTCCTGGTCCAGTACCCCGTGCGGGCGCCGGTTGCGCGTACCGATTCAGCGCATCCCGCCGCCGGGTCTGCAGCGGGTCAGGGACGGCTCGCCCCATCCATCCCGGTCGCGATGGGGTCGAACCGGCAGCCTCGCGTGCTGGAGCCCGGGGCCCGAGAAGCGCGTCGGTCATCTCTCCTCATGCCCGGCGTGTCTTTAGACGTCACGCGAGCCGAGCGAGTCGGGGTCGGGCGAGTCGAGGTCGCGCAGGGCATCCATGATGGCACGGTGGACGTGGGTCGCAATGCGCACGCCCGCGTGGACGACGACTGCCAGCCCGAGGCCTCCCCGCCCTGGGAGACCGACCGCGGTGACGCCGACCAGGGTGCTTCGGTCGGCGTCCTGGACGGCTTGGAAGGATGTGCCTTGACCACTGTGTTTGTGGAGTTGTGGTGAACGCCAGCGAGAACGCCCGGCCTCCCGTGCCGATAGCGCGACAGCGTGCGTTCAAGAAGCACGTCGAGCCCGAGATCGAGGTGCTGCTCCGGGTGGCGCTCACCCTGACCGGCAACAAGACAGACGCCGAGGACCTCGTCCAGGAGACGCTCATTCGCGCCTTCCGCGCCGTGGAGCGGTTCGACGGACGGCATCCGCGGGCCTGGCTGTTGACCATCTTGCGGCACACGAACCTCAACCTCCATCGCCGCCGGCGGCCCACCCCGGTTGAGGACGTGGTGACGTTGCCGGGGGCTCGGCCGGCGTTCGAAGCCGGCTCGCCGCCAAGTGCCGAGGACGCGGTGCTGCACAACATGTTCGGTGAGGACCTCGAGTCCGCGGTGAGCTCTCTGGATCCGCGGTTCCGCACCGCGCTGCTGCTCATCGACGTGGACGGACTGACCTACGCCGAGGCCGCAGAAGTGATGGGTGTGCCCGTGGGGACGGTGATGTCTCGGCTCAGCAGAGCCCGCGACCGGGTCCGCACCCACCTGCGCCGTACTCACACCGGAACCGGGGGGACACCGTGATCAACTACATCCGCACCATGGTCACCTGCCGGTGGGCGGCCCGCCGACTCAGCCAATACCTCGACGCCGACCCGGACGCCACGATGGACGCGGCCGACCGGTGCCGCCTCGAGGCGCATTTGGCCACCTGCGAACGGTGCTCGGCCAAGATGGCCGACTACACCAAGCTGAGCCGGGCACTGGCCGGCTGGACGCGCGACCGAACCCCGGACGCCGCGTCGGTCGCCCGAATTCACGACCTGCTCGACCAGCTCACCGTCGAAGGGGGGCAACCGTGAGCAAGCGGGTGGAGCTGTTGGTCATCGGAGGCGGAACCGCCGGGATCGTCAGCGCCAAGACTGGCGCCAGCCTCGGCGCGCAACCGCTGCTGGTCGAGCGCGACCGGACCGGTGGCGACTGTCTGTGGACCGGGTGCGTTCCGTCGAAGTCGCTGCTGGCGGCCGCAGCGGCAGCAGCGACGCTTCGCGACGCCAGCCGGCTCGGTGTGTACGCCGACGGGGTGCGCGTGGACTTCGCCGGCGTAATGCAACACGTGCGGTCGGCCATCAGGCGCATCGAGCCCAACGACTCGCCGGTCGGGTTGCAGCGGGCCGGGGTGGACGTCGAGCACGGCGACTTCACCTTCACCGGGCCTCAGCGGGGGGTACTGAATGACCGCGAGGTCAGGTTCGATCAGGCCATCATCACCACTGGTTCCGCACCGGCAGTCCCGCGACTGCCTGGGCTCGACGACGTGGGGTACCTGACCAGTGACACTGTCTGGGACCTGGACGAGCTTCCACCCCGGTTTGCGGTGCTCGGTGGCGGCAATATCGGTTGCGAGCTCGGGCAAGCCTTCGCCCGGCTCGGGAGCGAGGTCACGATGGTGGAGGGGATCGATCGGCTGCTCGCCCGCGAGGACCCCTCGGCCTCCCGCGTCGTCGAGGAAGCCCTCGCTGCAGATGGCGTCAAGGTGCTCACCGGCACACCGGTCTCCAAGGTGTCCGCCTCCCCACCTGGGTCGAGGTCGGGGGGTTCCCTTCATCTCGCGGACGGTGCAACGGTCGAGTTCACCCATCTCCTGGTGGCTGTCGGCCGGTCGCCGCGCAGCGGAGCCCTTCGGTTGGACGCCGCCGGCGTCGAGATGCAGGGCAGCGGGCACGTGCGGGTCAGCGACCACCTCCGCACGACGAACCCGCGGCTCTGGGCTGCCGGCGACATCACCGGCCACCCGCAGTTCACCCACGTGGCCGGCGTGCACGGCAGCATTGCCGCGACCAACGCCGTCCTGGGGCTGCGCCGTCGTGTCGACCCGACGGTGCCGCGGGTGACGTTCACGCACCCGGAGGTAGCGGCTGTCGGAGTGAGCACGGCTACGCCGCCTACCGGGATGCGGCTGCTGTCCTGGCCCCTTGCCGAGGTCGACCGCGCGATCACCGACGCCGCCACTGAGGGGTTCACCCGTCTCGCGGTCGACCGCAAGGGACGCATTCTGGGCGCGACGGTGGTCGGACCCCGGGCGGGCGAAAGCCTGGCTGAGATCACGCTTGCCATCCGTAAAGGCATGAAGACCCGGGACCTGGCCGGCACCACGCACCCCTACCCGACGTACTCCGACGCGGGCTGGAACGCCGCGATCGACGACCTCCGCACCCGGCTGGCCAGTCCGCCCGTGGCTCGGGTGGTTCGCGGTCTGGCCGCCGTCCGCAGACAGTGGACCGGCAGGCGGGCACGGCACGCCGACCTGCGCGAAGAAAGGGGAGTCCCCAGTGTCGAAGCGACGTAACGTCTCGATCCCTTTGGCAGGTGTCACAGTGACCGATACCGCCGACGGGTCCGTCATAGACCTCGGCGACCTGGCCGACGTGAACGTCATGGTGCTCATGCGTCACCGTCATTGACTGCCCTGCCAGCAGCATCTGGTCCAGATGCACCAGCAACACACCGATCCTCGAATCGGCTTGGTCCTAATCGGGTTCAGCCCACCCGATCGGTTCAGTGCCGTGGCACGCCACCTCGAATGGCCCGGGAAGGTCTTCAGCGACACCGACCGCGTCGCCTACGACCTCCTCGGCCTGGGCCGTGCGGCGCTGTGGCGGACCTACTCACCGCGCACCCTGCTCACCTACGCAAGGGCACACCGAGCGGGCCAACGCTGGTCGAAACCGGTCGAGGACACCCGCCAACTCGGCGGCGACGCAGTCGTGGTCGGCGGAACCGTGACTGACCTGTGGCGTCCGCGGACACCCGATGACCGACCCCGCGTCGAGGACGTCCTCGGCGTGGCGAGCCAACGCGCCTCCGCCGCCGAGTAGCCAGAACCTGGCCAGGCCCGCTCTGGCTGCACTCACCGGCGGGCGCCGGGCCCCTGAGAACGGCCGACGGGCGGAGGAGGTCGGGTGTCAGGAGCACCTATGGCCGTAGGGGAAGACCCACCGAAACAACTCAACCCCGGGGCGCTTACACCAGCAGTTGGAGTCGCATTCGCAAGTAACTGCGCCCATAGCCTCAACAAACCTGCCGATCAGAGCGAACAGCACGTACAACCCTGCCAACCGGCCAAACCATCGAGTCATGCTCGGAAAGCTACTCCCAGCCCACTACCCGGTCCCTGGCCGGGCTGCGGGATCGCTCCTCTGACGGGGTTCGCCGTTCGCGTCATACAGCTGGTTGTCGACCTGAACGAGCCCGAGAAGGCCGAGTAGAGGCCCGAGGGCCTCGCCGGCGGTGGCAGACCCGCCGCTACCCACGGACGTCTCCGGTGCAGGAATCGGCAGGTCAGAATCCGCGAGCCTACTAAGCTTGGACTGCGCTGCCGGAGGGAGTGCGCTGTAGTCGGCGTCCACCCAGCGTGGCGAACGGGTCGAGCCGCATGAAGCCCCCTGAGCGGCACGACAGCACCGCAGACCGTGAAAGCGGCGCAGAGCGTACGGATACGGCGTCGCTCTGCGCAAATGGACCCCAATTGGTGACACGCAACGGAAGGTGGACGTACCTGTATCGGGCTGTCGACCAGTATGGGCAAGTCATCGACGTGTGGCTGTCCGCCAGACGCGACCTGGCCACCGCCCGAATCTTCTTCACCAGGGTTTTGACGACCGGGTCCCTGCCGGTCGAGGTGACCACGGACCGGGCGGCTGCGTACTCGCGAGGTCACTGTTGCGTTGCTCGATCGGGTCCGGCAGGAGACTGGTGTGATGAGTTCGTCCTCAGCCTCCCCGTTCGCTGGTTTCCGGTTTCCTCGAGAGGTGATCTCGCTCGCGGTGCGTTGTACCTGAGATACGGCTTGTCATACCGCGATGTCGAGGAGTTGCTCGCCGAGCGTGGCGTCACGGTCGATCACGTTTCGGTCTATCGGTGGGTCCAGCGGTTCACCTCGGAGTTTGTCGAGGCGGCGGTCAAGTCCACGGAGGTGGTGGATGAGGACGGCACCACGTGATCCGGTTGCAGCACTCTAAGCGGTGAGTGCGGCGGGTGTCAGGGCCTCCTGTTCGTGGTCGGTGTTCGCGGTGATGAGCAGGGCGAGTCGGGACTTGGCCAGGACCTCGAGGCCGAGGTAGCGGCGGCCTTCGGTCCACTCGTCGTGCTGCTCGGCCAGG